>NZ_JAXCFK010000009.1:0-332733 GCF_056150025.1 Micromonospora aridisoli
GCCCCTGCTGCGGCTCAAGCGCGTCGATCTTCATCTCGTTCTCGGCCGTGACCGAGTTGAACTCACGGTTCAGGATGCCGACGTAGGTGGAGTCGGACAGCTTGTTCGCCGCCACCGCGGCACCGAAGTACCGACCCGACTGAGCGGCAGCCGCACCGAGCGTGGTCTCGGCAGCCTGGGCACTGGAGGTCACCACCACGCTGGTGGCGACGAGGGCGAGACCGACCGCGGCCGAGACCAGCGCCGCACGCGATCGCAGTCGGGAAGCCGGACGCCCGCTGGCGCGGGCGAGGGCGTTGTTCATGGCATGAGCCTTTCGACGAAGCCGTGCTGATGAGAAGCCGGCCCCGACTACTGCCCAACACGATGGCTCTACCGTCACCGACGCGGTCGCCCGGATGCCGCGTCGGCCGGTGCTTCAGCCGACCATCGTGAGTAGATCGAGGCTGTTGTATCGAAAACAGTATCGAAACAGGCCCGAAAGCTCAACGCGGCAAGGCACACTTTCACCCGTCGACCGGGTCACGGTCCGTCTCCGGTGCCCGCGGCGCGCCACGGGGAATGCGGTCATGCCGGCGAGATCGCGGTCACCGAAAGTTTCGGCCGCCCCGACCGGTGCGGGATCGCCTCGCCGATGATGTCGGCCAGCCAGCGCAGCTGTCGTCGCACGTGGGTGGCGTCGCCGTGCTCGTGCCCGTTGAACGGGTACACGTGCATCGCCCGCTCGGGCAGCGGACCACCGGTGGCGGCGCCGTAGTGGTTGTAGGCGGCGAACGCGGTACTCGGGGGGCAGACCAGGTCGCGCAGCCCCACGCCGAAGTGCACCGGCGCGACCGCCCGCCGGGCGAAGCTGACCCCGTCTACGTAGGAGAGGGTTCGCCGCACGGCCGGCTCCGCTTCGCGATTGACCGCGAGATAGTTGACGATCTCGCCGTACACGCCGACGTCGGTGATCTCGATGGCCCGTTGCATGTGGCAGAGGAACGGCGCGGTGGTGAGCACGGCGGCGAGTTCGGTGTCGAGCCCGGCGACCGCCAGGGCCAACCCGCCGCCCTGGCTGTTGCCGGCGACGATCACGCCGTGCCGGTCGACTCCCGGCAGGGCACGCGCGGCATCCACCGCGCGAACCGCGTCGGTGATAAGCCGGCGGTAGTAGTAGCCCTGCGGGGTCAGGATGCCCCGGGTCACCGGGGACGGCCCGCCGGGTGCCTCGCCGTGCGGGTCTGGGGTGTCCCCGGTGCCGTACTGGCCGGACTGTCCCCTCGCGTCCATGAGCAGGTGCGCGTACCCGGCGACCGGCCAGGTCAGGCGTTCGTGCGGCAACCCTCGGCCGCGACCGTAGCCGACGTACTCCACGATCACCGGCAGTGCGCTGTCCACCCCGGCGGGTCGGTTGTACCAGGCCCGCACCGGATCACCGGCGAAGCCGGCGAAGGTGACGTCCCAGCTGTCCACCAGAGGCAGGTCGGTGGGTTCGGGTCGGACGTCGAGCAGCACCGGTGACTGTGCCGCCGCGTCAAGGGTCGACCGCCAGAACTCGTCGAAATCGGCAGGCTCGGTCACGGCGGGTGCGTACTGCCGCAACTGGTCCAGCGGCAGGTCGAACAGAGGCATGGCTCCTCGCAACGGCTCGGTCAGGGATGTCGGGGTGGTGCGGTGCTCTCCCGGATCACCAGCTCGGCGACCAGGTCTATCCGGCTGGTGGGCAGGGCGTTGCCGCGAGCGAGATCGAGCACCATCTGGGCGGCGGTGCCGGCCATGTCGCGCAGCGGCTGGTTCACTGTGGTCAGGGCCGGACCGACCCAGGCGGAGAGCGGAAGGTTGTCGTAGCCGACCACCGACAGCTCGCCGGGGACGTCGACGCCTAGCTGCCGGGCCGCCCGCAGCACCCCCAACGCCTGCAGGTCGGAACCGGCGAAGATCGCCGTAGGCCGGTCCGGCCGGCTCAGCAACTCGATGCCGTGCGTGTAGCCGGCGTCGAGGTGGAAGTTGCCGTGCCGGACCAGCGTGGCGTCGACCGGGACACCGAGTTCCTCGTGGGCGCAGCGGAAGCCGGCCGTGCGGGCCCGGGCGCAGAGCACGTCCCGTGGGCCGGAGATGACGGCGATCCGGCGGTGCCCGAGATCCAGCAGGTGCCGGGTGGCGATCAGCCCGCCGTTCCAGTTGTTCGAGCCGACCGTGGGTACGGAGGCCACGCTGGCGCTGTCGGTGTCCACCACGACGACGGGGATCGACTGGCGCTGTAGCTGCTGCCGTTGCTGGTCGGTGAGGTTGCACATGACCAGCACCACCCCGAGCGGGCGCCGGGCGATCGCCGCGTCGACCCAGGACTGTGGCGGCCGGCGGGCGGCACTGAGCTGCGACAGCACCACGTTCACCCCGGTCACGGCGGCGACCGCCTCGACGCCCCTGATGATCTCCAGGGCCCAGTCGGAGCCGAACTCGTGAAAGACCAGGTCGATCTGTCCCTCGCCGGGCGCACGGCGGGCACGACGGCGGTATCGGTGCCGTTGCAGGCTCGCCTCGACCCGCGCCCGGGTTCCGGCGGCGACGTCCGATCGTCCGTTGAGGACCTTGGAGACCGTCGCCGAAGAGACACCGACCTCTCTCGCGATGGTCGCAATGGTCGCGGAGCCGAGCGCTGCCGGCGAACGCTTCTCTGCCATCCGATCCTCTGCAACAAGGGCCCGAAAATTTCGGAGACTGTAACACGTCGCGGACCGGTTGAAGGTGACCTGAGTCGATGGCGGCGACTCGCCCCCATGAATGTAGGCAATCGCTTACCAGCGCGACAAGCACGGCTTGAACAGTCTCTTCCAGGGCCCTTGACATGCTCTGTCGTCGCCCTTAGGTTCCCGACACAGGTGCCGAACTGGTTTCCGAAAATTTCGATAATCGCCGTGTTCCACGGCGGTCGGCGTGGCCTGCCGGGAGGACCTCCCGGACCCGGCCGGAGGGGTTCGCATGACAAGTCAGCTGCCCGTCGACGACCGATTGGCGTTCCCCCACGCCGATCGGTGGCGTGATCCGAAGCTGCGACCGGACGAACGGGCCGACGCGCTCATCCCGCTGATGTCGCTGGAGGAGAAGCTCGCTCAACTGGTCGGTCTCTGGGTCGGCGCGGACGCCTCCGGCGAGGGCGTCGCTCCTCATCAGACCGACATGGTGGAGCACACTCCGCCATGGCCGGACGCGATCCGGCATGGTCTGGGGCAGCTGACCCGGCCGTTCGGCACCGCGCCGGTCGATCCGGTGCTCGGCGCGCGGTCCCTGGCCGCCTCCCAGGCGCAGATCGTCGCGGCGAGTCGGTTCGGTATTCCGGCCCAGGTGCACGAGGAGTGCCTCACCGGGTTCGCCGCCTGGCGGGCCACGGTGTATCCGGCACCGCTCAGCTGGGGTGCGGCCTTCGACCCGGACCTGGTGGAGGAGATGGCCGGGCTGATCGGCCGGTCGATGCGGGCCGCCGGCGTCCACCAGGGACTGGCTCCGGTACTGGACGTGACCCGCGACTACCGCTGGGGGCGCACCGAGGAGACGATCGGTGAGGACCCCTACCTGGTCGGCACGATCGGCGCGGCGTACGTGCGCGGCTTGGAGCGGGCCGGTGTGGTGGCCACGTTGAAGCACTTCGCCGGCTATTCGGCCTCCCGGGGAGGGCGGAACCTGGCACCGACGGCGATGGGACGCCGGGAGCTTGCCGACGTGATCCTGCCGCCGTTCGAGATGGCCCTGCGGCTCGGTGGGGCGCGGTCGGTGATGAACTCGTACGCCGAGATCGACGGCGTGCCCGCCGCCGCCGACGAGGACCTGCTCACGCGGACGCTGCGCGAGCAGTGGGGCTTCGACGGGGTGCTGGTCGCCGACTACTTCGCCGTCCGTTTCCTGGAGACCCTGCACGGCGTCGCCGCCGACGCCGCCGACGCCGCGCGGCTGGCCCTGCGGGCGGGCATCGACGTGGAACTGCCCACGGTGGACGCCTACGGCGCGCCGCTGGCGGCGGCGGTGCGCTCGGGCGAGGTGAACGAGGCACTGGTCGACCGCGCCCTACGGCGGGTGCTGATCCAGAAGATCGAACTGGGGTTGCTCGACGAGGACTGGCGGGAGCTGCCCGCCGACGTCGACGAGCTGCGACTCGACGACGAGGCCGGTCGCGGCGCCGCCCTACGGCTGGCCCGCCAGTCCGTCGTCCTGCTGCGCAACCGCGACGGGCTGCTGCCGCTCGCCGCCGGGCGACGGGTCGCCCTGGTCGGTCCGGTCGCGGACGACCCGATGGCGATGCTCGGCTGCTACTCGTTCCCGCTGCACGTGGGCGTGCAGTACCCCGAGCACGGCGTCGGGGTCGAGATCCCGTCCCTGCACGAGGCGCTCAAGCGGCGGCATCCGCAGCTCATCCACGTGCCGGGGACCGGCATCACCGGGGACGACACCACCGGTATCGCCGCGGCGGTCCGCGCGGCCACCGACGCCGACGTCTGCGTCCTGGCCGTCGGCGACCGAGCCGGCATGTTCGGCCGCGGCACCTCCGGCGAGGGCTGCGACGCGGTCGACCTACGGTTGCCCGGGGTACAGAGCGAACTGGTACGCGCGGTCCTGGCCACCGGCACCCCGGTGGTCCTGGTGGTGCTCTCCGGTCGGCCGTACGCCCTCGGCGCTGAGGTGGACGGCGCCGCCGCCATCGTGCAGGCCTTCTTCCCCGGCCAGCTCGGCGGCGAGGCGCTGGCGGAGATTCTGACCGGCGCGGTCGACCCCTCAGGACGGCTGCCGGTCAGCGTGCCCCGGCACGCCGGTGGTCTCCCCGGCACCTACCTCACTCCCATCCTGGGTGGACGCACGGACGTGTCGTCGGTCGACCCGACACCCGCGTTCCCCTTCGGTCACGGTCTCAGCTACACCACCTTCGAGTGGAGTGACGCCGAGGTGGCCGAGACGCCGAACGGCATCATCCCCGGTGAGCCGGCGGCCTGGCCGGTCGACGGTGAGGTGACGGTCGGCGTCACGGTCCGCAACACCGGGGCCCGGGCCGGCACCGAGGTCGTTCAGCTCTACCTGCACGATCCGGTGGCGCAGACCACCCGCCCGGTGGTCCGCCTGATCGGCTACACCCGGGTACCGGTGGAGCCGGGCGAGGCGGCGCGGGTCAGCTTCGTGGTCCCCGCCGACGTCACCTCGTTCACCGGCGTGCACGGCCGGCGTGTGGTCGAACCCGGTGAGGTGCAGCTGCGGCTCGGCCGCTCCAGCGACGACGTGGTGGCGAGCCTGGCACTGCGGCTGGTGGGCGACGAGCGCGAGGTCGGTCACCACCGTGAGCTGGTGTCCCGGGTACGCGTCGAGCCCGTCGCCGTGCCCGCGCCGCGGAGCCGGCCATGAGCAGCACGACCACGCTGACGCCGTCGGCGTCCGCCCCCGACGCGGCGACACCGAACCCGCCGCCGCGGGCCACCCGCCAGACCTGGCGTCGGGCACTGCGGCGGGACTGGCAGCTCTACTCGCTGGCGATCCTGCCGCTGCTGTTCTTCCTGATCTTCCGGTACCTGCCGATGCTCGGCAACGTGATCGCCTTCCGGCGGTTCCAGCCCGGCGGCAACATCTTCGGCGAGTACTGGGTCGGGCTGCGCTACTTCAAGATGTTCCTCAACGACCCGACGTTCTGGAACGTCTTCACCAACACCCTGGTGCTGGGCGCGCTCACCCTGCTGTTCTGCTTCCCCCTGCCCATCGTGCTGGCGTTGCTGCTCAA
The DNA here is from genome assembly GCF_056150025.1 of Micromonospora aridisoli. Taxonomy (NCBI): domain Bacteria; kingdom Bacillati; phylum Actinomycetota; class Actinomycetes; order Micromonosporales; family Micromonosporaceae; genus Micromonospora; species Micromonospora aridisoli. Next base: position 5,738 of record NZ_JAXCFK010000009.1, read on the forward strand.
CGAGGTGCGAGCCCGCAAACTCAAGCGGTTCGTGCAGTCCGTCTCCTACCTGCCGCACTTCCTGTCCATCGTGATCGTGGCGGCCATCGTCATGCAGCTGCTGTCCATGGACGGCACGGTCAACCAGCTCGTCCGCGCCGGTGGCGGCGAGGCGGTCCCGTTCCTGCAACGACCGGAGTGGTTCCGCACCATCTACGTCTCGTCCGAGGTCTGGCAGACCGTGGGCTGGGGCACGATCCTGTACCTGGCCGCGCTCACCACCATCGACGAGGACCTCTACGAGGCCTCCCGGATCGACGGCGCGAGTCGCTGGCGGCAGACCTGGCACGTCACGCTGCCCGGCATCCGGCCGACGATGGTGACGCTGCTGATCCTCAACATCGGCACCTTCATGGCGGTCGGGTTCGAGAAGATCCTGCTGCTGTACAACCCGCTGACCTATCCGACCGCCGACGTCCTGTCCACCTACCTGTTCCGGATGGGCTTCGCGTCCAGCAACTTCAGTTACGCCGCGGCGATCGGGCTGTTCGAGGCGGTGATCGGGTTGATCCTGGTGCTGTCGGCGAACCTGATCGCCCGCCGCACGGTGGGGACGAGCCTGTGGTGACCATCGACGCCGGCCAGCGGCCGACCGGGACCGCGCCCCGTCCCCGTCGACGCGGCATCCAGGAGACCCGCGGCTACCGGGCGTTCCGCGTCGTCAACGGGATCATCCTGACCCTCGTGGTGGTGGTGACGCTCTACCCGTTCGTCAACATCGTCGCCCGGTCCATGAGTCACGAGTCGTACATCATCGCCGGCCAGGTGAACCTCGTACCGCGCGGCTTCACCCTGGACACCTACCAGTTGCTGATGTCCGACTCGATGTTCTGGACGAACTACCGCAACACCGTGTTCTACACGGTCACCGCCACGGTCATCTCAATCGTGATGACCACCTGCTACGCCTACGTGCTGTCCAAGAAACAGCTCAAGGGTCGCAGCGCGCTGGTCGGCATCGCGGTCTTCACCATGTTCTTCACCGGTGGGCTGATCCCCAACTACGTCCTGGTCACCAGCCTGGGGCTGAAGAACAGCGTCTGGGCCATCGCCCTGCCCAACGCGATCAACGTGTTCAACCTGCTGGTGATGAAGGCGTTCTTCGAGAGCCTGCCGGTGGAACTGGAGGAGGCCGCCGCCGTCGACGGGCTCAACACGTACGGCATCCTGCTGCGGATCGTGCTGCCGCTGTCGAAGGCCATCGTCGCCACGATGGTGCTCTTCTACGCCGTGGCCTTCTGGAACTCCTGGTTCGCCGCGTTCCTCTACATGGACCGGCAGGAGCTGTGGCCGGTCACCGTGTACCTGCGCAACCTGATCGCCGGTGCCACCGGCGCGGAGAACGTCGGGGCGATCACCGAGGCCAACGAGGTGCAGGCGGAGGCGACGCTCAAGGCCGTCACCATCGTGCTCACCACCCTGCCGATCCTCCTGGTCTATCCCTTCGTCCAGCGGTACTTCGTCCGGGGCATCATGCTCGGCGCGGTGAAGGGCTGACCAGCGCACCCACCCCTGCCACCACCAAGTTGAAAGGATCCCGCCATGTTCCGCAGATCGTGGCGTCACGCGGCGGCAGCCGCTGCCGCGCTGCTCGCCCTCACCAGCGTCACCGCGTGTGGTGACGACCCCTCCGACGCCGAGGACCTGTCGGAGAACCGGGCCGGCGCGATGGAGAACTACGCAGTCGGCACCCAGTTCAAGGCCACCGAACCGCTCTCCTTCTCCGTCCTCTACAACAACCACCCGAACTATCCGCTCAAGGAGGACTGGCTGTTCTGGACGGAGTTGAAGTCCCGGACGAACGTCAGCCTCGAAAAGGTCTCCGTGCCGCTGAGCGACTACAACCAGAAGCGCAGCCTGCTCATCGGTGCCGGCGACGCCCCGCTGCTCATCCCCAAGACGTATCCGCCGGACGTGCACGCGTACGTCTCGTCCGGGGCGATCCTGCCGGTCAGCGACTACCTCGATCTGATGCCGAACTTCAAGGACAAGATCGAGAAGTGGAACCTGAAGGCTGAGATGGACACGCTGCGCCAGCAGGACGGCAAGTTCTACCTGCTGCCGGGCCTGCACGAGAAGCCCTGGCACGACTACTCGCTGGCGGTCCGCACCGACATCCTCGAAGAGCTGAACCTGGAGGTCCCCAAGACCTGGGACGACGTCTACACCATGCTCAAGGCGATGAAGGCGAAGTACCCGAACGTCTACCCGTTCTCCGACCGGTTCAGCCAGCCCAACCCCGCCGGCAACCTGCTGAACCTGCTGGCCGTGTCGCACGGCCTGGAGGGCGCGGGCTGGAACTTCCAGCACGTCAGCTGGAACGCGCAGGCGCAGCAGTTCGAGTACACCGGCGCCTCCGAGCACTACCGGCACATGCTCGAGTACCTCAACAAGCTGGTGGCGGAGAAGCTGCTCGACCCGGAGAGCTTCACCCAGGCCGATGATCTCGCCCGGCAGAAGCTCGCCAACGGCAAGTCCTTTGTGATCAGCACCAACGCGCAGACGTTGGTCAACGACTACCGGCCGGATCTGGCGGCGACCAACCCGAAGGCGAAGATCACCAAGATCCCGTTGCCGGTCGGACCGGCCGGCGAGATCAACCCGGCCAGCCGGCTCGAGAACGGCATGATGATCTCCTCGAAGGCCCGGGAGAGCAAGAACTTCGTGGCGATGATGCAGTTCGTCGACTGGCTCTGGTACTCCGACGAGGGCCAGGAGTTCGCCAAGTGGGGCGTGGAGGGCACTACCTTCGTCAAGGACGGCTCCGGCAAGCACACCCTCGCATCCGACGTCGACATGATCGGCCTCAACCCCGGCGCGCCCAAGCACCTCCAGAAGGACTTCGGCTTCGGCAACGGGGTGTTCGCCTACGGCGGCAAGCCCGAGCTGGTGCAGGCGTTCTTCTCCCCCGAGGAGCAGGAGTTCCAGCAGGTGATGAACGCTCGGGCGCCGAAGTCGCCGCCGCCGCCGTACCCGCTCACCGACGAGGAGCGGGAGCAGGTGTCGCTCTGGGAGACCCCGCTGAAGGACCACGTCTACCAGGCGACGCTCCAGTTCATCCTCGGGCAGCGTGACTTCGCCCAGTGGGACGCGTACGTGGCGGAGCTGAAGAGCAAGAACATGGACGCCTACCTGGAGACGGTCAACAACGCGTACAAGCGCTACCAGGAAAAGAACAACTAGCAGACGTGGCCGGTCCGGTCGTGTCGGCGCGACCGGACCGGCCACCCTTTCCACCACCGCACCGAGCAAGAGGACGACGATGCGCATCACCGTTGCCGATCAGCCCTGCGGGCGGCTCTCCGACGCGTGGCGTTTCGCCGTCGGCACCGGCCGGTTCGACCTGGCGCTGCGGCGCGACTACCAGGACTCGTTGGCCCTGGTCCAGCGCGAGATCGGCTTCCGGCACATCCGGGGGCACGGCCTGCTCAGCGACGGTGTCGGGGTGCACCGGCCGTACGAGTACCGGGGACAACGGCACGTCCGGCACGCGTTCGGCTACGTCGACCAGGTGATCGACGCCTACCTGGACCTGGGCATCCGGCCGTTCGTGGAGCTGGGGTTCATGCCGTCGGGCCTGGCCAGCGGCGAGCAGACCGTGTTCTGGTGGCGCGGCAACGTCACCCCGCCCCGGTCGCACACCGAGTGGGCCGACCTGGTCCGGGCCACCGTCGGCCACCTCGTCGACCGGTACGGCCTGGACGAGGTGCGCGGCTGGCCGATCGAGGTGTGGAACGAGCCGGACCTCAAGGAGTTCTGGCAGGACGCCGACGCCGACGCCTACCACCGGCTGTACGAGGTGACCGCGCACGCGGTCAAGGACGTCGACGCCGACCTCCAGGTCGGCGGTCCGGCGCTCTCCCCCGGCGCCGATGACGGGTGGCTGCCCCGGTTCGCCGACTTCGTCGCCGACCGCTCGGTGCCGATCGACTTCGTCAGCCGGCACGCGTACACCTCCGGCCCGGCTCAGCACGTGCCGTTCGGCGTCCACCAGACCCTCGCCCCGGCGCAGCGGCTGCTCGACCAGTTCGCCAGCCCTCGACGGCTGCTCGCCGGCACCGCGCTGGCGGACCTGCCGGTGCACGTGACGGAGTTCAACAGCTCCTACCGGCCGGACAATCCGATCCACGACACCGCCTTCCACGCCGCCTACCTCGCCCCGGTGCTGGCTGGCGGTGGCGACCTTGTCGACTCCTTCGCGTACTGGACCTTCAGCGACGTGTTCGAGGAGGTCGGCGTCCCGACCACGCTGTTCCACGGCGGCTTCGGTCTGCTCACCCATCGCCAGATCCGCAAGCCCACCTTTCACCTGTACGCCTTCATGAACCGGCTGGGCGGGCAGATCCTGGCCCGGGGCGCGGACCACCTGGTCACCCGCGACGACGCCGGCCGGATCGCCGTGCTGGCCTGGGCGCCGGTCGACGTCACCGGCCGCGACCCGGTGGACGGCCACACCGTACGCCTGTCGTTGCCGGTCGCCGACGCGACCGCCCGGACCGCCTTCCTGCTGCGCTCCTCGGTCAGCGAGGAGGTCGGCAACGCGTGGCGGGCGTGGTGCGAGCTGGGCCGACCGCCCTCCCCCACCGCCGGCCAACTGGACGTCCTGCGGCAGGCGGCCGAGCCGGCCCGGGGGCACGCCTCGCTGCCCGTCACGTCCGGACGCGTCGAACTGGACCTGCACCTGGGCCGGCACGAGGTGACCCTGGCCGAGGTGACCCCGGTGATCGACGAGACTCCGCCGTGGTGGGACGAGCGACGACTGCTGGGCGGGGAGCCCAGGTGAGCACCGCGGCCCGTCGGGAGTTCGGCGCCGGCCCGCTGTCGCGGGGCGCGGCGCTGATCTACACGCTGCTCGTGGTCGAGTTGCTGCTGCTGGTCTGCGCGGCCCCCGGCCTGGTCGCGCTCTTCGCGCTGGAACGGCACGTCAGCAACCTGCCGCTGGTCGCCGTCTGTGCGGTGCCACTCGGCCCGGCGTTCTCCGCCGCGCTGTACACCCTGCACCGGCAGCGCCTCGACCTGACCGAACTGCACCCGTGGCGGCTGTACTGGCGCGGCTACCGGGCCAACCTGAGCGGCTCGCTGCTGGTCTGGGTGCCGACGCTGCTGTGGCTGACCGTCATCGCGGTCAACCTGGTCAACCTGCCGGCGGCCGGGGTGCCCGGATGGTGGGCCGTGCCGCTGGTGCTGATCGGCGCCGCGGTGTCCGTGATCGGGGTCAACGCACTGGTGATCACGTCGCTGTTCACGTTCCGGCTGCGCGACGTGTTCCGGCTGGCCGGGTACTTCGTGCTGCGTACCCCGGTCGTCGCTGTCGGCACCGCGCTGCTGCTGGTCGCGGCGACGGCGCTCACCGTGGTCGCCTCGGAGGCGGCGCTCGCCGCGCTCGGCTCGGTGCTGGCGCTGGCGCTGGTCCGCGGCGGCGCGCCCATGATCGACCTCATCCGGATGGAGTTCACCCACGAGCGCGAGCAGTGAGCGTGCCGAGCCCGCAGTAGCGAGCAACAGGAGACGCCGCGGGCCACGGTTGGTACGTCGGCACCGCGCTCGATCAGCGCGGTGTCTCCTGGGTACGACACCGGCGCGGTCGAGGTGACCGCCACCGTGTCCGGCGTTGATCTGCTCACCGGTGCCCGGGTCGAGCCCGGTGGCCCGCTGCGACTCGCCCCCGGCGGCGTCGTCGTGATCCGCGAGGGCGACCGGGTCGAACCGCAGACCTGACCACCTCCCCGAACGTCATACGCCGGTGACCGGCTGCCTGAGGATCGTGCGCTGTTTCTCGGGGGCGACCCGGCGGAAGTCGCTGAGATAGATCTCGTGGTGCTTGCCGGCGAGGCGGAGCCCCTGGCCGGGGATGAATTCGTGGTGCAGCGTCGCGAGCACGTCCGCTTCGTCGTCGAAGGAGCCGACGTGCAGCGTCTGCACGCATCGCCCCTCGGACAGGTTCTCCAGGCGGAGGTCGTCGAGGCGCGCTGGCGGCTTCTTCGCCCCGGCCTGCGTGACGGCGGTGTGGAACATGGCCTGGTCGATCCAGTCCGGAACCATCAGCAGCAGGGTCCACTGCCACCGCGACTTGTCTCGCCGGGTGGTGAAGGCGTCCATCTCCTCGGCCCACCACAGGCCCTCCAACGGCGGGACGACGTAGTCGCGCCCGAGGTCACGCTTGCTGGCGAACTTGAGCTTGTACGCCACCGGGTAGAGCGTCTCGACGGCCGCGGTGAAGGCGGGCGAGGTGTTGGGGTCGCCGCCGCCGTCGACCATGAGGTACCGCATGTCGGGCACGTCCACGATCCGGAACCGTCCCCGTTGCGCCCGGTAGGCGTCGACGGTCTTCTTGAAGTCGGTCTTCTGCGTCATCACGCTCCTCGACGGCCTTCCGGAGAGCTTAGAGCGACCGAGGGCGGGTGAGGAGACTATGGTGCTGGCGTGCACATCCGCTTCGACGTCCCAGCCGATCCCGCCTATCCGGGCCGGGTGGCCGCCGCGCTCAGCGGTGCTCAGCTGCGCAAGTACAGCTACATCGGGGTGGCCCTGGCGACGATCGGGGCAATCGGTCTCGCTGTCTCGCGCGCATTCGCGTGGGGCGAGCAGAGTTCGCCGCTCTGGATCACGATGATCATGGGTGGTCTGCTGGCGATGCTGTACTGGCCCTGGGTGCGGCTACGCGCCTGACGCCGCTCCGGCGGCTACGCCGTCGAGGGTGCCTACGACATCACCGACGACAACATCATGATGCGCAGCGGCTCGGAGTCCGGCGGCATCGCCTGGGACGGGGTCACCCGGGTCGGCGACACCAGTGAGTTCTGGATCGTGTACGTCGGCCGGATGCCGGCCACCGTGATCCCGCGGCGGCTGATGTCCGCCGACGACGACGAGGCACTGCGAGCGTTCATGGCCGACCGCGGGCTGCTTCGGGCTCGGTGAACTCTGTGGCGGGCCGACCAGCGTCCCGCCACCGGGTCGGTGTCACCCCGTGCTCGGCCCGGAAGCGTTTGATGAAGTAGCTGACGTCGGGGTAGCCGACCCGGCGGCTGATCGCCGCCACGGTCAGGTCGGTGTCGGTGAGCAGCAGGCGGGCCTGCTGCATGCGGCGCTGCGCGATCCACTGCTGAACGGTCCGGCCGGTCTTGCGACGTACGACGGTGGTGAGGTGCCCGGCGGTGAGCGCCAGTTCGGCGGCGACATCGGCCAGCGAGATGGGCTCCTGGTAACGCCGCTCGATGGCGTCGAAGACGGCCGCGAGCAGCGGCTCATCCGCGGATCGCAGCTGATCGGCGACGCCGGTCGACAGCCGGGCCGCGGCCACCAGCAACAGGGTCAGGTGGGCGAGGGCGGCCTCCTGGTGACCGTCGCGTCTGGCCCGCAACTCGGCGTCGAGCACGACGAAACGCTCCACCCAGTCCGCCCGCTCCGAGGGCGGGATGCACAGTCGCTGAGCCCGGTCGGTGCCGCGGGCGAACGGGAGGAGCAACGGATGCGACCGCCACGACGAGTAGGCCCCGGGCATGCCGGGCCGCACCACGTCCGTCGGGAACCACGCCGCCCAACCGTCGGCGACGGTCTCCTCGACCGCGTCGACGAAGGAGACGACCTGCCCCGGCGCGATGACGAAGAGGTCGCCGTCGGTCACCGTCCACCTCCGGCCGTCGATCAGCAGCCTCCCGTGGGCCCGATGCGCGTAGAAGAGCACCAGGAAGTCGTGGGTGTGCGGACCGGCGGGGGGCGGGTCGACGATCGGCGTGCCGTGGGGCACCCGGGCCACGGCGACCGGCGCGAGTCCGGGCACCCGACCGAACCCGATGACCGGCACGCCCTGCCCGGTCACCCCGACAGTGCGGGGCGACGGAACCGAACTTCGTCGCATCCGGCCCACAGTTTCGCCATTGTCCACGGTGCCTCGCTCCATGAGGCTGAGAGTACGACCGAACTCCATCTGATATCGGAGCGTGGCATGACCGAACTACCCCACCCCGCCACTTCGCAGCAGTACCTGCCCGGCATGGGCAAGCACTGGCTGCTACCGCTCTACGACCCGTTCTCCCGCCTCGCGGGCGTCGGGCGTCTCCACGGGCAACTGATGGACCGGGCGAACCTCCGGGCCGGTCAGCGGATCCTGGAAATCGGCTGCGGCACCGGCAACCTCCTGACGGCGCTCGGACGTCGCCTGCCGGACACCGACGCGTTGGGCATCGATCCGGACCCGGCCGCGCTGCGCCGGGCCCGCCGCAAGGCGGCCCGGAGCGGACTCCCGATCCGCTACGAGCAGGCGTTCGCCGGCGCGCTACCACTGCCCGACGACAGCGTCGACCGGGTGCTGTCCGCGTTCATGCTGCACCACCTGGACGCCGACGAGCGTACGCGTGCGCTGCGCGAGGTCGGACGGGTGCTGCGTCCCGGCGGCGAACTGCATGTGCTCGACGTCGACGGCACGCCGTCCGGGCGAAAAGGCGGACTGGCTCACCACAACGCCCGGGTGGCCGCCAGCCTCCCCGAGCGGGTGCTGGACGCGTTGGTCGACGCCGGCCTGAGCGGGGTCTCGGAGAACGGCCGGGGCAGGGCGTGGTTCGGTCGGTTCGCCTTCTACCGTGCCGAGGCACCCTGAGGCGGCCGGCCGGTGGCCGGCTCAGTGCAGCGGGCGGCCATGCGCGTCGGGCACCCCGGACTTGCGGTGGAAGTAGGCGTTGATCTGGTCACGCCATTCCCGCGCGCAACGCAGCTGCTCGTCGAGCCGCTCGGTGACCCGGGCGTGCACGTCCGCGTCCACCAGCCCGGCCAGCGACTTCCATCGCTGGCAGGCCGCCTCCACCTCGGCCACCCCGTCGAAGTGGGTGTCGTAGATGTGCTGGATGACGGTGCGTCCGCTGTGCAGCACATGCTCGTACGGCACGTGGTGGAAGAAGAGCAGCAGCTCGTCCGGGCAGGTGTCCGGCGACTCGTACACGCGTGACCACGGCCGCGGGTACTGGCCGGTGAAACCCGTGCCGGTGGCCCGGGACCGGTCCACCCCCACGCCGTCGCGATCGGCGAAATGGTACGTGCCCCACGGGGTGTACTCGTACCCGTCGACGTCGGGGCCGTAGTGGTGCTGCGGCCGCACCATGAAGCCCACGCCCAGCGGGGCGGTGTACCGCTCGTAGGTGCGCCACGAGTCGTCCATGATCTCGTGCAGTGTGCGGCGGAGCAGCTCGGGTTCCGCGCTGGCCTCCGGCTGGAAGGTCATCTCGATCCACTCGTCGAGCACCTCCGCCGGCCGCAGCCGCGGATCCCAGGCGAGCCGGCCGAAGGCGTAGAGGTTGGCCTGGGCCAACGGGTGACCGGTCCAGAACGGGTCGTCGCCCACGTTGGAGACGGCGACCAGCCCGCCGCCGTCGGCAGCCACGTCGGCGACGGTACGCCCGTCGTCGCCCCAGCCGAACCGCAGCAGCTCGCTCCACCAGGGAGCCAGGTAGCACACGTGCCGCTGCTGGCCGGTGTACTCCTGTGTCACCTGGAACTCCACCGCCAGCCGGGTGCCCGGCATCGCAGTGATCATCGGCGATACGGGTTCCCGGGTCTGGAAGTCCATCGGGCCGTGCTTGACCTGCACGATGACGTTGTCGCGGAAGCGGCCGTCGAGCGGGGCGAAATGGTCGAAGGCGGCGCGGGCCCGGTCGGTCGAACGGTCACGCCAGTCCTGCCGGTGGTTGTAGACGAAGGCTCGCCAGTGCACCACGCCGCCGTGCGGTTCCAACGCCCCGGCGAGCATATTCGCCCCGTCCGCGTGGTCGCGGCCGTAACTGAAGGGACCCGGTTGCCCCTCCGAGTCGGCCTTGACCACGTAGCCGCCGAAGTCGGGAATGCGGGCGTACACCGCTCGGGTGGTCGCGGCCCACCAGGCCCGCACCGCGTCGTCGAGCGGGTCCGCGGTGGGCATCCCGGCGAGGACGACGGGCGCGGCGAAGGTGACCGACAGGTGCACCCTGATGCCGTACGGGCGAAGCTCGTCGGCGATCTGCGCGACGTCGTCGAGTCGCTCGGTCAGCAGTCTCGCCTCGGTGGCGTGGACGTTGACGTTGTTCACCGCCACCGCGTTGATCCCGCACGCGGCCAGCAGCCGCGCGTACGCCCGTATCCGGTCGCGGTCGTGGCGGGGCTGGCCGTCGTGCCAGAAGATCGACCCGCCGGCGTAGCCCCGCTCGACCTGCCCCATCACCGGGTGCACGGCGACGTTGTCCCAGTGGTCGAGCATCCGACGACGCATCGCCGGCCGGTACGCCTGCACGGCCTGGGGTGCGCCGAACGCCGCCTCGCCGAGGCGGGCCAGGTGGAACAGACCGTAGAGCAGCCCGGCCGGTTGGTCGGCGAGCAGCACGGTGACCGCACCCGGTCGGGCCAGCGCGTATCCCTCCGCGCCGAGCGGGCCACCACCGGCCGCGTCGAGGTCGGCCAGGGCAGCGCGGACGGCGTCCAGGTCGGCGGGGCCGCCGTCACCGATCGCCGGGACCAGCGCGAGCACGAGGCTCGGCGGCGACCCCTCGGTCTCCCGCCGGAGGCTGCCGCCGTACTCGGCGCAGGCCCGCTCGATCTCGGCGACGACCGTGTCGACGAGCCCGCCGTCGCCGAGTACGAGACAGTGCCGGGAACCGACCGCGCGGAACACGTCGGGTGGCAGCCAGGCGGGGTGGACGTCGGCCGGAGCGGGGCGGGTCATTGCGCAGATCGTAACGATCTCGCCAAACGCGTCAAGACAGTTCCGGAAGTTTCGGCCGGCCGGTGGGCGCGCCAGGTCTGGCGTGCCCACCGGTCAGCGGCCACGGCACGCGGGCCGTACCCGTCAGGCCGGTTCGACGGGCAGCCACAGTTCGCAGGTGGCGGTGCTGAAATCGGCCGCGTGCTGGAGGATCGTGACGATCGACGGTCCCGGGCGCAGCCGCCACGGGTTCGCCGGGAACCATTCGGTCGCGGTTGCCGCCCAGGCCTGTTGGAGGGTCTGCGGATGCGGCCCGGCGGTGCGGAAGACCGCCCACCGGCCGGCCGGCACCTCGATGGTGTCGAGGTCGTCGGGGACCACGGTGTCGCGGGTGACGGCCACCCCGTGCAGGTAGGTCAGTTCGGTGCCCTCGGTGCCGTCGGGGTCAAGGTCGTCCGAGACCTGGAGCAGACCGCCCGGTTCGGTGTCGCTGAGCTCCTTCAACCGCTGGTGCTCCTCGGCCGGTAGTGCGGTGATGTGCCGCTGGATGTGCGGGTTGACGCCCTGGTGGACGAGCGGAACCCGGGCGGCGTGTCCGATGAGCCGGAACGCGGGGCGGTCGACGATGCGGGTGTCCACGGGTGTGCTCCCTTCGACGGTCAGGCGGAACCTGAGCTGCGGTTGTGTGCGAAGGGGGCCTCCGTCGCGGCGTACCTCACCGGGACCGACGCCGTGGACCGCCCGGAACGCTCGCCCGAACGCCTCCGTGGAGCCGTACCCGTACCGGATCGCGATGCTGAGCAGGTCGTCCCCGCCGCGCACGAGGTCGGCGGCGGCGACGGTCATGCGGCGCCGTCGCACGTACTCCGACAGCGGCATGCCGGCCAGCGACGAGAACATCCGGCGCAGGTGGTACTCGGTCGTGCCGAGCGTCCGCGCCGACGCGGTGACGTCGAACTCTCCGGTCAGGTGCTCCTCGACCAGATCAACGAGCCGGTTGAGTGCCGAGATCACGAGGCCTCCTTTCGACGTCAAGCCTGGCCCGCGCGACCCTGACCGCGCCCGATCATCCTGGCCCGATCCGATCATGCCGGCCCGCAGGGGCGCGACGTCATCGGCTTGCCGGGTCGGCACACGACGCCCCCGTTTGGGACGCCGGGGGGCGGGTAGACGCCGGGTCCGTGGCGAGAGGGGAACGGCGAGGTGGATGACGAACAGTTCATCGACTCCGTGGCGAACCGCACAGGGACCTCGGCCGAGCAGGCGACCGCGATCGCGCGGGCCACGCTGACCACCCTGGCGGAGCGGATCGACGGCGGCGAGGCACGCGACCTCGCCGGTCAACTGCCCGAAGGGCTGCGGGCGTACACGTTCGGTCCGCATGAGGCCGCCGAGCGGTTCGGACTCGACGTGTTCGTGCAGCGGGTCAGTGGGCGGGCCGACGTCGATCCCGACCTGGCCGCCGCCGGTGTCCGAGCGGTCCTGGACACCATCCGCGAGGCCGTCGCCGCCGGTCAGTACGACGACGTCATCGCGTTCCTGCCCGCCGAGTTCTGGCAGGTGGCCAACCCGGCTCCGCAGTACGACGCACAGCGCGACCGGGGCTGACCGCGCCGCCGCCGGACGTCACCGGAGCGCGGCGCGGTCGACGACCGGCTCCAGGTACACCGGCAGATGGTCGCCGGCCTGGGCCACGAACATCGCCACCTCGTACGCCATGTCCCCGACCTCCGCGTCGCCGTCGATGCCGACAGCGAGGACGGCACCGTTTCCGGTGGTGGCGTGGAACAGGAACGCCCGGGACATCTGCACCACCACCTGGTGCAGTTCGCCGTCCCCGCAGACCCGCGCGGCGGCCAGACCCAGCGCCTGGAGCCCACAGACCATGCTGGACAGTTGGCCGGCGAGTTCATCGTCGATGCCCCGGGAGGCGCCGAGCAGGAGCCCGTCCGGGGAGAGCACCACCGCGAACTGGGCACCCGGAACACGGTCGACGATGTTGTCGAGCGCGCGGCCGAGGTTGTCGGCGGTGGCCACCGCAGCAGTCATGGAATGTCCTCTCGCTGAGCGAACCGGTGCGGGCCGGTCCGCGGTCAGGTCACGGCCCGTCGGGGCCAGGGCTGTCCGTTCGTGGTGTACGACGGGTCAGCCAAGATGGTTCGAAGCAGGGCCAACAGGTCGGTGCGGTTGGCGCAGTCGAGCCGGGAACGCATTCGGGCGACGTGGTGTTCCACGGTCTTGGCCGAGATGAACAGTCGGTCGCCGATCTCCCGGTAGGTGAGACCGGCGACCACCAGCTCGGCCACCTCCCGCTCCCGGTCGCTGAGCCGGTGCGAGACGGTTCCCGCCGCCGGCCTACGGTCCTCGTCGGCGGATCCACTCTGGAGTGTCCGCGCACAGTCCAGCAGCGTAGTCATCGCTCGCCGGTCGGCGGTACGGATGGCCGCCTGCCCGGCCAGTCGGGCACCGTCCCAGCACAGGCCGGTGTCGTGCAGGCCCCGCGCGGCGGCCTCGACCCGGACCGGGTCGACGGTGCCGCGCAGCACCTCCAGCCAGCACTCGGCGGCGGCGGCCACCACGGCGGCGTACCGGCTGTGTCCGGCGGCGGCGACCAGGGCGTGGACGTGTTCGTCGGCGGCGGTCGGGTCCTCGGTGAGGATCGCCGCGTGCAGCCCGCTCCAGTGCAGCGGCGTACGCCACAGGGGCGGATCGTCCAGGCGGCCGAGCAGCTCGTGGGCGGCCCGCAGGTAGGGCTGGAGGCGCCCCAGGTCGCCCAGTCGGGCACCGGCGATGGCCAGCTCGCCCAACGGCAGCAGCGTGAAAAGGTCGACCGGATGGCGGACCACCGCCTCCAGCGCGGGGACCCAGCCGCGCTGCAACGCGCCGAGGTCGCTGGCGCGTCGCGCGATGCCCATGCTCAGCCCGACGGCGAACAGCAGGTCGCGGGGGGCCAACACGCGCCCGTCGGTCGCCTCGGCGAGCTGCCCACTCGCGGCGGCGATCCGACCCCGCGCCATCAGGATCCAGGCCCGCAGCAGGCGGTGTCGAGCGGCCAGCAGGGGCCCGCCGATCCCGCTGGCCAGGGCCCGGTCGAGGACCCGTTCGGCGATGTCCAGCTCACCACAGTGCACGGCGGTCAACGCCGCCAGCGCGGCGGGACTGTCCGGCAGCAGGACCGCGCGCCCGTCGGGTTCCAGCAGGGCGGCCGCCTGCACCAGGGTGGACAGGGCGGTCGACGGTGTGCCGTGGACGCTCTCGCGTACCCCGTCGGCCATCAGTCGCGCGGCGCCGGCCTGCAACGTCGGCGGGCCGTTCCGGTCGGGGTCGGGATGGTCGACGGCCGGCCGGGCGGTGGCGAGCGCGCCCACCGTGGCGAAGGCGTTTGCGCTGGCTCCGCCGGACCACCGGTACAGCTCCACGCTGCGATCGGTCTGCCCGCGATGGGCCAGGGCGGTGGCGGCGACGAGCGCGGCCTCCGACCGGTCGGCCGGCGCGGCGGTGGTGAGCAGGCGATCGGCCAGCCGCAGCGCGAGGTCGAGGTCACCGGCGAGGGCGGCGGCCACGGCCTGCCGACCGCCGGTGGGTCGGCCGGCGGCGGCCGCCGCGGCGAACAACCGCGCCGCCAGCGCCGGTTCGTCGCCGAGGGCCTCCTCCGCCGCCGCCTCCAGGGTGGCCGCCGGGCAGTCACCGGCGACACCGGCGGCCAGCAGCGAGCGGACCAGCGGCAGCACCGGCGCGCCCCGGCTCAGCGCGAGCTCCGTGAGCAGATGCCAGACGGCGGTACGGTCGGTGGCCGGGCTCAGCGCCGTCACCGCCCGTCGGACCAGCGGGGTCGGCCGGTTGTCGGCCCCGAGCAGACCGGCGGCCCGGGCTTCGGCGACGAGGTCGTCGATCTGCGCCGGCTCCCGGTTCAGCAGCGCGCGCAGCGCCTCCACGGGCAGCGGCACCCCGGCGGCCAGGGCGATCAGCAGCCGTCGCACGTCCGAGGAGAGGTTCTCCAGGTCGGGACCGAGTTGCAGGACCACCGGGCGGGGCGGTTCCGTCGGTACGCCGGCGGCGACCTCGTGCTCGCGCAGCCCGTCGACCAGCCACCCCACGTGCCGGGGGACCCCACCGGTCTGGGTGTGCACGAAGTCGACCAGGTCCGGACGCCGGCCCAGGCGGGGGACGGCGGCGAGGTAGGCGGCGGTGCGTGCCCGGGTGAACGGGGTGAGCAGGAGCTGGCGTCCCTCGCGGCGGAGCACGTCGGCCAGTTCGAGCAGCGCCGCCGGCCTGGGCCACGGCCGGTAGCTGATCGCGATGCGGTGCCGACGGGCGGCGACCAACCGCCGCAGCGTCCACAGCCGGGCGTCGTCGAGCAGGTGCGCGTCGTCGACCAGCAGCACCGTCCCGGGGTCGTACGCGACGTCGGTGGGTGGCACCTCGGTGTGGACCGCGACCCCGGCCCGCGCGTACCGGCCGGCCAGTTCCTGGAGGTAGGTGGTACGGCCGTGGCCACCGGGACCGGTCACTCCGAGGGCGAGCGGCGCGGCCGGTTCCGCGGTGACCGCGTCGAGCAGGTCGGTCGGTTCGGCGTCGAGGACCAGCGGACTGTCCGCCACGCCACTCGTGATCATGGCGGTCATCCTTCGTGCCCCCGGCTGCGTACCAGCTTCCGGCGGGATCGTTTCGGAAGTTCAAGGGGCGAGTAGCGGATCGGTGGGCGGGGCGGCGGCTCGTCGCCGGGTGCCGGGTCGTCGGCCGGCCGTACGGGTGGGGTGACGCCGCGGGGCGACGGGCCCACGGTCGCGGATGTTCCGACGGTCGCGGGTGGAGCGGCCGGCAGGGGTGGACCGGCGGGCAGCGGACGTGGGGACAGGATCCGGGTGCCGGCGGCGGCCGCGCCAGCGGCGGCGATGGTCTGCGGGTCGGGCGCGGTCTCGACCGGAAATCCGGCCGTGGCCAGCAGCTCCGTGACCAACGGAACCCGGCTGGCACCGCCGGCCAGCAGCACTCCGTCGAGCTGGCCCGGCGTCAGGTCGGCACCGCGGACGGCCTGCGACAGCAGCTCCACCGTGGTCCGTACCGTCGGTCGGATCAGCTCCTCGAACTCCAGCCTGGTCACCGGCACCCGGACGGAGCCGGTCGGCAACGGCAGCGCCACGTCGGCCTGCGCGCCGACCGTCAGCTCCCGCTTGGCCCGCTCGCACTCGGCCGGCAGCCCGCGCAGGGCGGCCCGCGCACCGGGGCCGGCGGCGGACAGGTCGCGGGCGAGCACGCTCCGCACATGCGCGGCCAGCGCCTCGTCGAAGTCGACGCCGCCGAGCCGGGCGAGCGTGCGGGGGACGCCCAGCGTCTCGTAGCGGTCCCGGGAGTTGCGTCGCACCAGCGCGGTCTCGAAGGTGCCGCCGCCGAGCGCGTACACGGCGGCCACCCCGCCGGCGAAGCCGCGGGCGGCATGGCCCTCCGCCACGGTGACGGTACGCGGCAGCAGGGTCACCTCACCGAGGCCGTACTCCCACAGCGCGCCGTGCAACAGGTCGCGCCGGTACCGCCCCCACGAGGCGGGATGGCTGACCACGATCAGCTCGGCCGGCCCGCCCTGTCCGCCGTGGACCTGGTCGACGACGTGCGCGGCGAGCAACGCGACCAGGGTCTCCGGCCGGTACCGCTCGCCGGCCAGCAGCAACGGCACGTCGTCACCCACCCGGTCAAGGACCCCCCGGGCGGTACGCTCCGCCTCCCCACTCTCACCGAGGGTGAACGTGCCGTCGGTGGACAGCAGCAGGGTCGACGGCAGCGGTCCCGGACCCTGGTGCAGGGCGACCGGCTCGGGGTGGCCCCACTGCCCGTCACGGTGGCGAGCGACCGCGGCGACGGTGCTGGTGTTGCCGATGTCGATCCCGAGCACGTAGGCCATCTGCTTTCTTCCTTGACCGCGTCGGCCGTGAGGGTGGGCCGGACAGGCCCGCCGACGCGGACCACCCCGGGGGACCCCGTGGGCTCCTACGTTCGTACCAGAGATCACTACCGCATCAGGAGCCCCAACTTCGGCGAGAGCCGGTCCCCCACTCCCCCTAACGTACGAGAGCCCCGAGGCCCCTAATCGAGCGGGTCGGATTGCGGGATCGTCCCCGATGACCGGTCCGCGGCACCGCCCGTAGCGTCGTCGGCGATCACCGGTCGTCGACGTTTCGCCGAGGAGAGAACCCCACATGGATCAGACCCTGCACGACTTCGTGCTGAACCTGCTGACCGACGCCGACGCGCGGTCGGCGTTCGACCTCGACCCGGAGGGAGCGCTGCGCGCCGCGGGACTGAGCGACATCACGGCCGCCGACGTCCAGGACGTGGTGCCCCTCGTGGTCGACTACGCCCCGGTGCACGGGCTCGCCCCGGTCGCCCCGGTCACCGGGCAGCTCGGCGTCGACCCGCTGCTCGGCGACGCCACCGACGCGATCAGCCAGTTGCAGAATGTGGCGCAGCAGATCACCGTCAGCAGCTCCTACTCCGGGGTGGACGTCAAGGCCGGCGTGCTCGGCACGATCGCCGTCGACCCGTCCACGATCACCGCTGGCGCGAGTGTCTTCCCGGGTGTCGGCGTCGGCGTGACCCCCACCGGGGTCGGTGTCGACCTGTCCGGCGTGCACGATGTCGCCGACACCCTCGACGCGAACGTCGTGGCCCCGATCGACCGCACCACGGAACCCGCGCTCGGTGACGTCACCGGCGCGGTGGGTGACCCCGTGTCCGTCGTGAACGACACCAATTCCGGGCTGCTCGACACCACGGCCGGCCTGCTTCCCGGCACCACCAGCCAGGTCGGCGACCTGGTCGGTTCGCTCGGTGTCGGCGACACTCTGGGCGGGCTGGGCCTGACCGGCGGCGCGGGCGGCGTGGTGCCGTCGCTGGACGTACCGTCCACTGTGGGAGGTGTAACCGGGCAGGTCGACGGCCTGCTGTCCGGTGTGACCGGCACCGTCACCGGTGGCGCGACGGGGGTGCTGGGCGGTGGCGCCAGCGGTTCGGTGAGCGGGGACACGGCAATCCACGGCGAGGCCTCCACCTCGACCGGCGGGGTGCTGGGCCTCACCGACGGTCTGCTCTGACACCCGCCGGCGGGCGGGGTCGGTGCCGTCGGCACCGGCCCCGCCTTCTTTTCGGCTCTTGATAATTGACCCGAAATCAGCACACTTGGTGCGGTGATGGCGGGAATCTGGCTCGACGCGCTCGACGATATAGCCCGCACGTGCCAGGAACACGGTCGAGGTGACCTTCTCCAGGCCGTCCGGCTCAAGCGCGCCCACCTGCTCGACCCGACGCTGACCGTGCTGGTCGTCGGCGAGCCCAACCAGGGTAAAAGCCAACTGGTCAACGCGATCGTCAACGCGCCGGTCTGCCCGGTCGGCGACGGGCCCACGACAGTGTTGCCGACGGTGCTGCGCCACGCCGAGGTGGCCGCGGCGACGGTGGTGCAGACGCCGACGCCGAGGCCGGGAACGCCGCCCGCCGCCGACCCGCCGGCCGTGCAGCGCACTCCGGTGCCCACCGACCAGATCGCCGCCGGAGTCGCCGGCAGCACCGGTCGGCTACCCGGCGGCGGCCCCGCCTACATCGAGATCGGTCTGCCCCGGGCGTTGCTCGGCGCCGGTGTGGTGCTGGTCGACATGCCCGGCGGAGGCGACGTCACCGCCGGCGGCGCCAGCACCCCGGTCGCGGCCCTGACCCGCGCGGACACCGTCCTGCTGGTCACCGACTCCACCCGGGACCTGTCGGTCAGCGAGCTGAACATGCTGCTGCACCTGACCCGGTCACACTCCAACGTGGCCGTGGTGCAAACCAAGACGGACCTGGTGCCCGACTGGCGGGCCGTGGCCGACCGCAACCGTCGGCACCTGGCCGAGGCTGGTGTGCCGGCACCGCTGGTCCCCGTGTCGGCCGCCCTGCGCCTGCACGCCGCCGCCACCGCCGATCACACGCTGAACGCGGAGTCCGGCTTCCCCGCGCTGATCGCCCTGCTCCAGGGACATCTGGCCGCCAAGCCCGACACCCTGGCCCGCGCCGCGGTGGTGCTGACCGCACGCACCGTGGTGGAACAGCTCGCCGCACCGCTGCGGGCGGAACTGACCGACCAGCGCTCGGCGGAGGAGTCCGCTCCGATGGCCCGGTTGCACGCGGCGCAACGGGAGGTCGACGAACTGCGCCGCTGCGCCACCCGCTGGCAGAACACGTTGACCGACGAGATGGCCGACCTGATCTCCGACATCGAGCACGACCTGCGGGACCGCACCCGACAGATCCTGCGCCTGGTCGACGAGGCGTTCGAGACCGCGGACCCGCTGGTGGCCTGGGACGCCGTCGCGCAGTGGCTGGAGCAGAGCCTGGCCGAGGCGGCCGAGGCGAACCGGCGGTGGCTGGTACAGCGGTGCGACTGGATCGCCCGGCGGGTCGCCGAGTCGTTCGCCCGGTACGGCCACGGGACGCTACCGCCGTGGCCGCTGACGGCCTCGCTCGGGTACGGCACCCCGGTACCGGAGCTGGAACGCCCCACCGTCGACCGGTTCACCGTCGGCCAGAAGGTGTTCACCGGCATGAAGGGCTCCTACGGCGGACTGCTGATGTTCGGCCTGGCGCTGACCCTGGCCGGCATGCCGATGATCAATCCGATCTCGATCGGCGCCGGCGCCCTGTTCGGCGGCAAGAGCATCCGGGACGAGGGAAAACAGCTGCTACGCCGCCGGCAGGCCACGGTCAAGGCGGCGGTGCAGCGGCACGTCGACGACTTCTTCATCCAGATCAGCAAGGACAGCCGAGACGCGGCCCGCCGGGCGCAGCGCGTGCTGCGTGACCACTTCGCCGCGCTGACCGAGGAGTTGCAGACCGGCATCATCGAGTCGCTACGTACCGCCAAACAGGCGGCCGACACCGACGCCGCGGTACGCGAGCGGCGCCACCGCGAGATCCAGCAGCGGATGATGCGGCTGGCCGAACTTTACGAACAGGCGCAGCAGGTCACCGCCGCCCGCCCGGCGCCGTTGGCGCCGCTGGCATGACCGGCGTACGGCTGGACGGGGCGGTACGGGAACTGCTGCACCGGACCCTGCACGCCTACCGGGACCACCCACGGGCCACCGACCTCCTGCGGCACCACCTGGCCCGCTACGAGCAGCCGTTGCGGGTCGCCGTCGTGGGTGGGTGGCGCAGCGGCAAGTCGACCCTGCTCAACGCATTGATGGGCGAGGAGGTGGCCCCGGTCGACGGGAGCGCCTTCACCTGGTACGAGGACGGGCCACAGCCGGACGCCACCGGGTACTCCACCAGCCATCCGCCGCAGCGCCTGGCGGTGCTGCGCTCGGGCACCGGAATGCGGGTCGACCTCACCGGGTGGCGGGCCGGGGAGCTGCGCGACATCGTGGTGCGGTGGCCGGCCCGTTCGTTGCGGCCGATGACCCTGCTCGACGCGCCGGCGGTCGGCACCGCCGACGAGCAGGCACCGGATCCGGTGCTGGAACGGGTGCTGCGGGAGGCCGACGCGCTGCTGTACCTGACCCGCGACGCCCGGGGTACCGATCTGCGGGTGCTGGGGGCGACCCGGGAGGGCCTCGTCGGGCAGGCCGCACCGGTACACACGATCCTGGTGCTGTCCCGGGTGGACGAGTCCGGCGGAGGACGCGTGGATGCACTGCTCAGCGCTCGTCAGCTCGCCCGACGAGCGCTGCGCGACCCACACGTGGACGCGCTGTGCGCCACGGTCGTGCCGTGCAGCGGGCTGCTCGGCCTGGCCGGTCGGGTCCTCGGCGAGGCCGAGTTCGCCGCGCTGGCGGCGCTGGCCCGGGTGCCGCGCCCCGAGCTGGAGCCGTACCTCCTCTCCGCCGAGCGGTTCGCCCGCGGGGAGCCACCCGCCGGCCTGGACGCGGCGACCCGCGCGGCGCTGTTGGACCGGCTCGGCGTGGTCGGGATCCGCCTGGCGATCACCCTCGTACGCACCGGTTGCGACAACCGGGTGGCGCTGGCCGCCGAGCTGGTGCGCCGCAGCGGACTGGGCGAGCTGCGCGATTCGATCAACCGCCTCTTCGTCGACCGTCGGCACGTGCTCAAGGCGCGCTCGGCGCTGGTGGCCGTGGAGGCGCTGCTGCGGGCCGAGCCGGGTCCCGCCACCGCCGACCTGCTCGCCGCGCTGGAACAGCTCCTCGCCGGCGCCCACGAATTCTCCGAGTCGCGGCTGCTGGCGGCGTTGCGCGACGGCCGGCTCGGCTTCGACGCCGACCAAGCGGCCGAGGCGCGGCGGCTGATCGGCGGGGACGGCGACGACCCGGCGGCCCGGCTCGGCATCGGGCCCGACGCGACGCTCGCCTGGCTGTGGGAGGCCGCCGCCGAGGCCCGCTGGCGGTGGCGGGAACGCGCCGAGGACCCCGCGCTGGCGTTGCCCCAGCGGCGCGGCGCGCAGGTCGTGGCCCGCAGCTGCGAGGGCCTGCTCGCCGATCTGGCCGCCGCGCACGCCCGCTGACCGCCTCCGGGTCAGACCGACGGCGCGGGACCGTGCAGGCCGACCAGGCCGGGCACGGCGGCGCGGCCGAGTTCGCCGCCGGTGACCGCGTCCTGCCAGGCCACCGTTGACCGCTGGCCCAGGTAGAGACGTTCGCCGTCCGGGCTGAGCACCATCCCGGTGACCGGCTCGCCCACCGTCCGCTCGGCGGCGAGGGTGAGCTTGGCCAGCTCCACCGTCCGCACGGCGGTGCCGGCACCGAGGAACAACCGCTCACCGGAGGCCGCCGCGTACGCCGGTCCCGCACCGGAGGCGAGCGTGCCGATGCGGCGTACGGTCAGCTCCTCGGTGGAGATCTCGGCGACGGCGCCGGAGCCGACGTCGGCGACGTAGAGCCGCCCGCCGTCCGGGGTGATCGCCATGGCGTGGCCGTCGGCACCGCCCTCCCCGAACGGGTGCGGCAGGTCCACGCAGTACGCCCACCGCTCCTCGAGGTGCAGCGTGTGCACGAAGGCGTGCACGTCGCTGCCCGGTCGGCCGCTGATCCGGTCGCGGGTGTGCTGGTGGTCGGGCTGGTGGGTGTAGAGCGTGTAGAGCACCCTGCGGTTCGGGGCCAGCACCGCCTGTCGCCCGTCGCCGCGCATCTCCTCCTCCGCCCCCTCCGGCACAGGTGCCTTGGCGCGGGTGAGCAGCGGTCCGGCGACACCGTCGGCGAGGTCGACCAGACGCACCCGGTAGCGGTCCGGCGCCGCCGGCGGCAGCCACTCCAGCACGAACAGCCCGGCGAGGTCGTGGGTGAACGCCTCGGGCACGATGTTGCCCGGCAGCCGCAGCCGTTGCCGGACCCCACCCGCGTCGGCGATCAGCACCAGCGTCTCCTCCCGGCCGGCGGGACGCTCCCCGGTGGCGCTGAGCGACTCGGTGGTCAGCGCCAGTCGGGTGCCGTCGGTGGAGACGGTCTGCGGCACCCACCGGCCCGGCAGTCGTACCCGCTCGGAGGCGTCGCCCCGGCCGGCGTCGACGCGCCACAGGGCGGTGTCGGCGCCGTCCGGGGCGGCCGCGTACACCAGCCGCCCGTCGGCGGTCGCCACCCCGGATCCGATCGCCTGGCGGTCGGTGCCGCGCAGCACCGCCAGGCCGTCCTCGACCGCGACGATCAGCGGATCCGGCACCGGGTCGGCGGTGGGTGGGGCGGCCGGTTCGCAGCCGGCCAGGGCGGCGGCACCGGCACCGGCCAGGGCGGTGAGCAGGGTACGTCGCGAGATAGTCGTCTTCGCCATCATGACCCGGTGACACCGCCGGACCGTCCCGGGTTCCATCGACCCGGGAATGGAACCCGGCAGCCGCGAGCGGTGTCAGTAGGGGTGATCCCACCGGAGGTTGCACTGGACGACGAGGAGTTCGTCACCCGCGCGCAGGCAGGTGACCTGGAGGCGTACGAGTCCCTGGTCGCCCGGCACACCGCGGCCGCGTACCGGACCGCGGTGCTGCTCGGCGCGGGCTCCGATGCCGAGGACGTCATCCAGGAGGCGTTCGTGAAGGGGTACCGCAAGCTCGACCGCTATCGCGGCGAGTCGTCGTTCCGTTCCTGGCTGCTGGCCATCGTGGCGAACGAGACACGCAACCTGCACCGTGGCCGGGAACGACGCAACGGGCTGGTGCTGCGTGCGGCGCGGGTGGAGCCGGGGACGGAGATCGTCGAGGATGACGCGGTCGGCGCGGTCCTCGCCGGCGAACGGCGCGCCGCCCTCGTGCGGGCCCTGCGGTCGCTGCCCTCCCGGGACCGGGAGGTGATCGTCTGCCGTTACCTGCTGGACCTCAGCGAGGACGAGACGGTCACCATGCTGGGCTGGCCCCGGGGCACCGTGAAGTCGCGCACCTCGCGGGCGCTGGTCAAACTACGCGGTCTGCTCGCCGTCGAGGAGGTCAGCCGTGGATGACCTCGAGCGGGAGCTGCGCGAACTGTCCGCGTGGCTGGAGACCCCCGAGCCACCGGACGTCACGAACCAGGTCCGCGCCCGACTGGCTGTCGCCCCGCCCGCCCGCCGCGTCGCGCTGCGGCGGCGATGGCGGTACGCGCTCGCGGCGGCGCTGGCCGCGCTGCTGGTGGCGGTGCTTCCGCCCGGCCGGGCGGCGCTCGCCGACGCGGTGGCGGGCCTGCTGCGCTTCGCCGGAGTCACCATCAGCTCCTCCCCCACCCCCACCCCGCCGACCGACTCCCCGTCACCGCTGCCGGCACAGCGACCCGCCGCCCTGGACGAGGCGCGACGGCTGGTGCGCTTCCCGATCCGCGCGCCGGCCGCGCTCGGCCCGCCGGAGCAGATCCTGCTGGCCGACCCGGACGGCACCGGCAGATACCGGGTGGCGACCCTGCTCTACCGTGCCGGCGCGGTGCGCCTGGACGCCTTCGACGGCCGACTCGATCCGGTCTTCTTCAAGCAGGCCGGCGGGTCGGTGGCGCAGTGGACGCAGGTCGGCGGGGCGCAGGCGATCTGGATCGACGCCCCGCACCCGGTCTCCTACGTCGACCGCGACGGGGTCGTCCGCCAGGAGAGCGCTCGACTTGCGGCCGCGACCCTGATCTGGGAGTACGCCGAGGTCACCTACCGCCTGGAGGGCGAGCTGACCATGGTCGAGGCCGAGACGATCGCCGCCACCCTTGAGTAAGGACGCGGCAATGGCTCCGCGGAGCGGCGGACAGGCGTTTCGGCTCAGCCATCGGGCAAGGATGAACGGTCCTTCAGACAACCGATTGTAAGCGTGATCAACCGTGACCTCCGGTTTCCGCCCGAGCCCGCGTCCGCGATGCCGCATCGCCGTCGTGTCCAAGGAGCGGGACGAACCGTCCCGTCAAGGGCCGGCGGCCGACGCGGAGACTTCTACCGGGAGTTTTCCGGGACTGCAGGGTGACCGACGGGTACGGCAGGCACCCCCGCCATCGGCACCGACCCACCTACCGGACGATTCGGGCCAGAAAGCGTCCGGAGGATTGTTAACGCAAACACCTGGTCACGCAGAGCCACCTCGTGCTGGACCGGGGTGGGCTGCCGAAATGCCCGGCTCGCCAGCCTGATCTACGCAGGTGAGCCTGAGCCTTGGAAGTTTCGGAAACGTGTCTTGTTTTTTTCGGATAAGTCTGCGACCGTTTTGGCCGTCGGTGGCCTGGGTCACGCCAAGGTCGACCGTGATGTGACCGAGCGAGCCGGACCAAGCGCCAGTCGACGGGAGACAACCCGGGCGGTGCCACCTCGATGAGGTCCTGGTCGGCAGCTCCGATCGCCGGGGGAGTTTTCAGGTGGGCAGAAATGGTAGAGAGGAAGATCGATGAGGGCGAGAAAACTACTGGCTGTGTCGGTAGCCCTGGCGACGGGCGTCCTGGCAACGGCCGCCTGCGGTGGTGGCGAATCGGGCAACGACAGCGGTGACGGTCCGGTCACGATGACCTTCTGGCACAACGCCAGCACCGGGCCCGGCAAGGCCTTCTGGGAGAAGACCGTCGCCGACTTCGAGGCCGCCAACCAGAACGTGAAGATCCAGATCCAGTCCATCCAGAACGAGGACCTGGACGGCAAGCTCCAGACCGCGCTCAACTCCGGCGACGCCCCCGACGTGTTCATGCAGCGCGGCGGCGGAAAGATGGCCGCGATGGTCAAGGCCGGCCAGCTGATGGACATCACGGACTCGATCACCGAGGACACCAAGAAGGTGATCTCGGAGGGGTCCTTCACGGCCCAGACGATCGAGGGCAAGGTCTACGCGATGCCGGTGGCGGTCCTGCCCGGTGGCTTCTTCTACAGCAAGGACCTCTTCGCCAAGGCGGGCATCACGCAGACGCCCGCCACCCTCGCCGACCTGCAGGACGCCGTGACGAAGCTGAAGGCGGCGAACGTCCAGCCGATCGCACTCGGCGCCAAGGACGCCTGGCCGGCCGCCTTCTACTACTACTTCTTCGCGTTGCGCGAGTGCAGCTCGCAGACCATCACCCAGGCCGGCCAGACGATGAACTTCGACGACCCCTGCTGGCTCAAGGCTGGTCAGCGCGTGCAGGACTTCGCGGCCACGCAACCGTTCAACAACGGCTTCCTGACCACGTCGGCCCAGCAGGGCGCCGGCAGCTCGGCCGGTCTGCTCGCCAACCACAAGGCGGCGATGGAGCTGATGGGCGCCTGGAACCCCGGCGTCATCGGCTCGCTGACCCCGGACGAGAAGCCGCTGCCCGACCTGGACTGGTTCCCCTTCCCCAGCGTCGAGGGCGGCGCGGGTGAGCCGGGCGCGATCCTGGGCGGCGTGGACGGATACTCCTGCTCGGCGCAGGCCCCCAAGAAGGCGTGCGGCGACTTCCTGAACTACATGGCGCGCACCGACGTGCAGAAGGCCTACTACGAGGCATTCAACGCACCGCCGGTGAACAGCGAGGCGCAGGCCGCGGTCGAGGAGCCGCACCTGCAGTCCATCCTCACCGCCTACAACCAGGCGCCGTTCGTCTCGCAGTGGCTCGACACGGTCTACGGACAGAACGTCGGCAACGCCCTGAACACCGCCGTGGTGAACATGCTGGCCGGCAAGGGCGACCCGCAGAGCATCGTGGACGCGGTCAAGAACGCCGCCAAGAGGGCGCAGTAGTTCAACCGCCATGTCTGAAACGCAACACGAGAGCGTACGGCTCGCGCCGGACCCGTCACCGGGTCTGACGACGGTCGGGGGTGACACGCCTGCCGTGTCGCCCCCGGCCGGGCGCCGCCGACGCAGAGGCATCGGCTGGCCGGCCCGGCTGGAGATCGCGCTGATGACGGGACCGACACTGATCGTGTTCCTGTCGTTCGTCATCCTCCCCGTCGCCATGGCCGGGTACTACGGCTTCTTCAGCTGGCAGGGGTACGGCCCACCCACCGAGTTCGTCGGGTTCCGCAACTACCTGCTCATCTTCGAGGACAGCTCCTTCCTCGCCGCCCTGCGGCACAACGGCATTATCGTGGTGCTGTCGCTGCTGCTCCAGGGTCCGGCGGCCGTCCTGCTCGCCCTGCTGCTGAACCGGCAGATGCGGGGGCAGACCCTCATCCGGGTGCTGGTCTTCGTTCCCTACGTGATCTCCGAAGTGGTCGTCGGCACCGGCTTCAGCCTGATGCTGCACGGTGAGGGAGTCGTCAACGCGCTGCTCGCGAAGATCGGGCTGGGCTGGCTGCAGAACGAGTGGCTGTCCGACCCGCAGATCGCGATCTGGACGCTGATGGGCATCCTCACCTGGAAGTACATCGGCTTCGCCGTCATCCTCTTCCTCGCCGGGTTGCAGGGCATCCCGGAGGAGCTGAGGGAGGCGGCGGCGATCGACGGGGCGTCGTACTGGCAGATCCAGCGTCGGATCACGCTGCCGCTGCTCGGGCCGACGATCCGGATCTGGGCCTTCCTGTCGATGATCGGCGCGCTGCAGCTGTTCGACCTGGTCTTCATCATCTGGGGCCAGTACATCGCGGACACCGCCGGCACGTCGACGATGGCCACCTACATGGTCGCCAACGGCCGAACCGCGGGTGAGTACGGCTACGGCAACGCGGTCGCCGTGGTGCTGTTCGTCATCTCGCTCGTCGCTGCCCTGTTCTACCAGCGGTTCGTCCTGCGCCGGGACACCGACGGCGCGATCACCGGAGGGAGAAGCTGATGGCCGTCACTGCGATAGCCGGACGCCGGGCACGCCGAGCCAGTCAGCGGCTGCCGTGGGGAAATCCGTCGGTGTACTTCATCGCGCTGCTGCTGATCGGGACGATGCTGGCCCCGGTCATCTACATCATCCTCGGCGGCTTCCGGACGAACGCGCAGATCACCACCGACCCGGCCGGGTGGCCGAGCCCGTGGCAGATCGAGAACTACCTCGACGTGCTGACCGGTGGGGTCTTCTGGCGCCAGGTGTTCAACTCCACGCTCGTCGCCCTGTTCACCACGGCGGGTGTGGTCACCCTCGGTCTCATGACGAGCTTCATCATCGCGCGCTACCGGTTCCGGGGGCGGGGGGCGATGTTCTCGCTCTTCGCCGCCGGCCTGATGTTCCCGATGACGGTGGCGATCACGCCGCTGTACATCCTGATCAAGAGCCTGGGACTGATGAACACCCTGCCGGGAGTGATCCTCCCGCAGATCGGGTTCGGCATCCCGATGACGATCATCATCCTGGTCCCGTTCGTCCGGGCCATTCCGAACGAGATCCAGGAAGCGGCGTCGATCGACGGCTGCGGCCGGCTCGGCTTCTTCTGGCGGATGGTGCTCCCGCTGGCCATGCCGGGCGTCATCACCGTGGCCATCCTGACCTTCATCCAGAGCTGGAACGGCTACCTGCTGCCGCTGTTCATCCTGAACCGGGAGGAGACCTTCACACTGCCCCTCGGCGTGCAGGCCTTCGCCTCGGAGTACTCGGTCGACACGGCAAAGGTCCTGGCGTTCACCTCCCTGTCGATGCTCCCGGCGCTGGTGTTCTTCAGCCTGTTCCAACGCCGGATCGTCGGTGGCCTGACCGGAGCGGTGAAGGGCTGATCGTCAACGGCGCGCCCGGCCACCCGGTTCGACTCAGGTCGTACCGTGGCAGGCCGGGCGCGACGGTTGCCGGAGCCGGATGCGACGGTTGAAGCGCGCCGGCCCGGCGGGCAAGCTGGGTGCTGCCGGTCCTACACGCGGCCCTGCAGCACCTTGCCCAAGCGCAACGCGACCTCCTTGCGCCGGTCCGGGTCGCTGATGTTGGCCTTGATGCCGCAGAAGTCGCCGCCGCGGCAGGGGAACCACAGTTCGCCATAGAGGTCGCTGTAGCTCGCGCCATCGGCGGAGCCGCTCACGGGCTCGCCGGTCTCGGCCACCGCCTCGTACTGGTCCTGAGGCAGTACCGACGCGTGGATCGCCTCCACGAGGCCGTCCTTCTCGCCCGACGTCGCCGTCCAGACACACCCGCCGAGCTGGAAGTCATGCCTGCCGCCGTCGTGTTGACCGATCACCTCGGCAACCTCGTCGCCGGTGAGACGTTCGCATTCGTCGCCCTTCGGAGCCGCGATGTCGTCGACAGCGCCCTCCCCCGCCCCGTCCGCGGTCCTGGCCGCCCCGGGGCTGTCCCCCGGGTTCGAAGAACCAGAGCCGGCATCGTTTCCGCAGGCCACGACCAAGGCGAGCGCACCGCCCACGATCGCGAGATGTGCCAGCCTTCGGAGGTTCCTCATAGGTCATCCCTTCGACGCGGGGCCGCTTGCCGCCGATGACCCACTTCAACACGACCAGCCGAAACTTGAATCGGTAAAATCCCCCGGCTTTGCCGGGACGCCGGCGAACATTTACTTTTAACAAAGTTAACGATAGCCTCCTCTCCATCGATGAGGAGGCATGCCATGCGACGTCGACCCAGGCCCTCGGCCCTGCTGGCCACCATCGCCCTACTTGCCGCCGCCGCGGCCCTCCCGACCACGAGCAGCCTCGCGGCCACCCCGACCGCCGGCAGTCCGACGGCCCCCTCGACCACCGGCAGCCACGCCGCCGCTCCCGCCCCGGCCGCCGTACCCGCCCTCGCGGCGGCCTGCACCGCCCCGGTGTGGACCGAGGGCAACACCTACCCGGCGGGCAGTCGGGTCACCTACACGGGCCGCACCTACCAGGCGCTGGTGACGCACACCGCGCACGTCGGCGCGGGCTGGAACCCGGCCGCCACGCCGTCGCTCTGGAGCGATCTCGGTTCCTGTGACGGCACCCCGAACCCGACGCCGACCCCGACCCGGACGTCGACGCCGTCACCCACCCCGACGCGGACGCCCACACCGACCCCGACGTCGTCGCCCACCAGCACTCCCCCGCCCGGCCCGGACACCTGCGCGTTGAGGCCGAAGCCGGCCGGCAAGGTCCTCCAGGGCTACTGGGAGAACTGGGACGGCGCGGCGAACGGCGTGCATCCGCCGTTGGGCTGGAT
The DNA here is from genome assembly GCF_056150025.1 of Micromonospora aridisoli. Lineage (NCBI taxonomy): Bacteria > Bacillati > Actinomycetota > Actinomycetes > Micromonosporales > Micromonosporaceae > Micromonospora > Micromonospora aridisoli. Next base: position 34,838 of record NZ_JAXCFK010000009.1, read on the forward strand.
CCCGATCACCGACTCCCGCATCCCCGCCCACGGCTACAACGTCGTCAACACCGCTTTCCCGGTGATCCGCTCCGACGGCACGGTGCTCTGGCAGGACGGCATGGACGCGACGGTCAAGGTGCCCACCCCCGCCGAGATGTGTCGGGCCAAGGCGTCCGGACTGACGATCCTGATGTCGATCGGCGGGGCCACCGCCGGTATCGACCTCAGCTCGACCGCGGTCGCCGACCGGTTCGTCGCCACCATCGTGCCGATCCTCAAGCGGTACAACTTCGACGGCATCGACATCGACATCGAGACCGGCCTCACCGGCAGCGGCAACATCAACCAGCTCTCCACCAGCCAGGCCAACCTGATCCGCATCATCGACGGGGTCCTCGCCCAGATGCCCGCCGGGTTCGGGCTCACCATGGCACCGGAGACGGCGTACGTCACCGGCGGCAGCGTCGTCTACGGCTCGATCTGGGGCTCCTACCTGCCGATCATCAAGAGGTACGCCGACAACGGTCGGCTCTGGTGGCTGAACATGCAGTACTACAACGGCAGCATGTACGGCTGCTCCGGCGACTCGTACCCGGCCGGCACCGTGCAGGGCTTCGTCGCCCAGACCGACTGCCTGAACGCCGGGCTGGTCGTGCAGGGCACCACCATCCGCGTCCCGTACGACAAGCAGGTTCCCGGCCTGCCGGCCCAGGTCGGTGCCGGTGGCGGCCATCTGGCGCCCGCGGCCGTGGCACAGGCGTGGAACACCTACCGGGGCGGCCTCAAGGGGCTGATGACCTGGTCGATCAACTGGGACGGTTCGAAGGGCTGGACCTTCGGCGACAACGTCAAGGCGCTCCAGGGCCGCTGACCCGTCCACGAACCGTACGGCCGCGGGCGCGGCGGACGAAAGGAGGGCCAAAAAGGAAAGGCAGGAAGATGCAACTCCCTGCCACTCCTAACGTATATCCCACCCGGGGGCTTGTGGCAAGACCCCGGTCCTGCCGCAGAATCGTCGGCCGGACTCGGTACCGACGAAGGGGTGGGGACACGACGTGCAGACGTTGTCGACGGACGAGATCACCGAGCGGTACGTGCTGGGCCTGCACGAGATCGACCAGACGCAGGTCGGGTTGGTGGGCGGCAAGGGCGCGCAGTTGGGGGCGCTGTCGCGCGTCGACGGCGTCCGCGTACCGGGCGGCTTCTGTGTGACCACGGGGGCGTTCGAGCGGATCATGGGGGAAGTGCCGTCGGTGGGCGATCGTCTCGATCGGCTGTCCCGGCTGAACCCGGCCGACCGGGAGGCCATCTCCGCGCTCAGCGCGGAGCTCCGGCGCACCATCGAAGGGCTCACCGTTCCGGATGATCTCGCGGCGGCGATCGTCGACGCGGTCGTGCGGTTCGACGGGCGGGCCGCCTACGCCGTCCGATCCAGCGCGACCGCCGAGGACCTGCCGACGGCCTCGTTCGCCGGCCAGCACGACACGTACCTCAACGTCGTGGGCCCGACCGCGGTCCTCCAGCACGTCATCCGGTGCTGGGCGTCGCTGTTCAGCGAGCGGGCCGTGACCTACCGCCAACGCAACGACATCGATCACCGTACGGTCCAGATGGCCGTGGTCGTCCAGCAGATGGTGCCTGCGGACGCGGCCGGCGTCCTCTTCACGGCCGACCCCGTCACCGGCAACCGGAAGGTGGCCCGCGTGGAGGCCGGCTTCGGTCTCGGGGAAGCCCTCGTATCCGGGCTGGTGAACCCGGACGTGTTCACGGTGCGCGACGGTGAGATCGTCGCCAGAGCCGTCGCCACGAAGCAGCGGGCCGTCCACGCCCGACCGGAAGGCGGGACGCGGGAACAGGCGGTCGCGGCGGCGCGCCAGGAGCAGCCGGCGCTGACCGATCCGCAGGTCGTGCGGCTCGCGCAGCTCGGCCAGCGGATCCAGGCGCACTTCGGCTGCCCGCAGGACATCGAATGGTGCCTGGTCGATGACACCGTCCAGGTCGTGCAGAGCCGGCCGATCACCACGCTGTTCCCGGTGCCGGCGGCGAGCGACCGGGAGAACCACGTCTACGTCTCGGTCGGTCATCAGCAGATGATGACCGACGCCATGAAACCGCTGGGACTGTCGATGTGGCAGCTGACGGCCATGGCACCGATGCACGAGGCTGGCGGGAGGCTGTTCGTCGACGTCACCCGGCGCCTGGCCGCACCCGCGAGCCGCGCCAGCCTCCTGGACGTCATGGGTACGGGTGATCCGCTGGTCAGGGACGCGCTGGAGACCGTCCTCGAGCGAGGCGACTTCGTCCCGACGCTTCCGGACGCAGGTCCGGACCAGGTGCCGGCCGGCGGCGCGACCGCCCCGATCGAGACTGATCCGGCCATCGTCACCGGGCTGATCGAGCGCAGCCAGGCATCCGTCGCCGCCCTGCGCCGCGACATCGCGACGTTGCAAGGGCCGGCGCTCTTCGACTTCCTGTTGAATGCCTTCGAGGAACACAAACGAGTCCTCGGTGACCCGCTGAGCATGCAGGCGATCATGGCGGGGATGGCGGCCACCTGGTGGCTGAACGACAAGCTGCACGACTGGCTTGGCGAGCAGAACGCGGCCGACACGCTCACGCTCTCCGCCCCCGGCAACGTGACGTCGGAGATGGGGCTGGCGCTGCTCGACGTCGCGGACGTGATCCGCCCGCATCCGGAGGTGGTGGCGTTCCTGCGCAGCGTCCGGGACGACCGCTTCCTGGACGAGTTGCCGAAGGTCGCGGGCGGAGCCGAGGCGCGCGAGGCCATCGAGACCTATCTCGACCGGTACGGCATGCGCTGCGTCGGCGAGATCGACATCACGAGGCCACGGTGGGGCGAGCGTCCCACCGCTCTCCTTCCCGCGCTCCTCGACAACGTCAGCAACTTCGAGCCGGGTGCGGCAGGACGGCTGCACGAGCACGGGCGGCAGGTGGCGGAGAAGAAGAAGCAGGAGGTGCTGTCCCGCCTGCGGGCGCTGCCGGACGGGGAGCGCAGAGCCGCCGAGGCCGAGCGGATGATCGACCGGGTCCGGACCTTCATCGGCTACCGGGAGTACCCGAAGTACGACATCATCTGCCGCTACTTCGCCTACAAGCAGGCCCTGCTGGGAGAGGCCGAGCGCCTGGTGCGGGCGCACGTGATCCGCGATCAGGAGGACGTCTTCTTCCTCACCTTCCAGGAGTTCCACGACGTGGTGCGTACGAGCCGGGTCGACGACCGGCTCATCCGGCAACGCAGAGACGCCTTCCGGTCGTATCAGGCCCTCCGGCCACCCCGCGTGCTCACCTCGGACGGTGAGGCCATCGTCGGCGCGTACCGACGCGACGACGTGCCGCCGGGCGCCCTGGTCGGCCTGCCGGTCTCCACCGGGACCGTGGAAGGGCGGGCCCGGGTCATCCTGGATCTGGCCCAGGCCGATCTCGAACCGGGCGACATCCTCGTCACGGCCCACACCGACCCCAGTTGGACGCCGCTCTTCGTAACCGTCGCCGGCCTGGTGACGGAGGTCGGCGGACTGATGACACACGGGGCGGTGATCGCCCGCGAGTACGGCCTGCCGGCCGTCCTCGGTGTCGCGGACGCCACCCGGCTGATCCCCGACGGGGCGAGGATCCGCGTGCACGCCACCGGCGGGTACGTGGAGGTCCTGCCCCGATAGCGCGCACGAGCACCGCGCCCGCTACCCGCTCAGGCCGAGCGCCTGCGCGGTGAAGAGGGCGGCGAGCCAACCCCATCCTGGGATGACCACGGCGCGCTGGATCAGGCCGAGGCGCGGTGACGCCTGTTCCCACGCTCTGCCGAACCAGCTGAGCCCGACGAACAGCGCGACGGCGAGACCGGCCGAGATGATCCGCCACCACGTCCCGGGCAGCGTGAACGCCCCGATCGCCGCGGCGAGGGGCAGGGACAGGAAGACGACGGCACCAGCGAGGTCGTGGAGTCGGTGCTGGACGCTGTGCTCGTCGGGTATCCCGGCCGGAGCGCCCGGCGGATATCCGAGCATCGGGTCCATCCGGAACAACCCGGATGCGACGAGGCCGAGCCCGAAGACCGTCAGGACCACACCGAGCAGGGTGCTCGGCCCCTCGACGACCACCCCGACCGCCCCTACCGTGATCGCGGAGCCGGAGACGACGAAGTTCGCCGTCTGGATCCAGCCTCGTCGGCCGAGCGCCAAGGCGCTGATCGGAAGGCGCGCCGACACGTAGTCCGGACGGCGCCAGCCGTCGATGAGGAACACCAGCACGAACAGCACGGCACCGGCGGTGCCCGTCCACCAGGTCACGCGGTTCTTCCCGCCTCTCTGCCTACTCGGGCGGGCTCAGTACATCGCGTCAGCCGTTGGCCCGCCCAGTGCCGATCGTCATGAGGTCACGCAGGGCGAAGCGGAGATGCTCCCACTCCTCGTCGAAGATCACGTGAAGGCAGTCCAGGACCGACGCTTCATGTTGGGGTGACCACGGGTTCTGTCGAGGCTCGGCGAGTTGCTCCGGCGTGGCGGCCGCGAGGAAGTCACGCACCATGGCCTGCCGCTCGGCACGCAGGTCGAGCACCTCGGCAAGACTTGGCGGCTCCGTTGCGAAGATCGACATGTCGAAGCCGTCCGTCTCGTACTCGGCATGTGGCTGCCCGAGCGGATGGAAGGGCTGGGGCAGGCGCAGGATCGCCTTGCCGAGCCACGCGTCGGTGGCGAACGCGAGGTGGCGCAGGGTCTGTGCGAAGGACCACTCGCCATCGACCGAGGCGTCGACGGCACCGGCCGGCATGGAGGTCGCGCGGTCCACCGCGCCCGCCCAGGCCCGTTCGAGCGCCGCCCACGCCGCCCGCAGTCCCTCCGGGTCCTCGGCCTGCCTCAGCTCCCGCCCCGGGAATCGCCGGTTGAGTTCGGCCTCGACCAACGGCACGATGTCGACCCCGTTGACCAGCAGTGCCCCGTCCGTCAACCAGGGTGCGTCGATATCGAGCCCTCGTACGTCGACGCCGCGCATCACCGCCCCGGCCAACGTCGACCTGTTGAACCGTGCCCCCGCTAGGTTCCTGTCGACGAACTCGACGACCTGGTCCTGGACCATGCGGACCCCTCCTGTCAACGAACCGGCGGCGATGGTAGCGCGCAGGTGTGACGTCGACGCTCCGGAAGCTGACCTCAGCGGGCACTCTTCGCCGTGGTTCGCGCAGAGTTCAGCGACTGACGGGACCGATCCGTCGTGGTGAGGTGCTGGCGGTTCCGGCCCGCGTCGACATGATGACGAGGGTCCGAGGCGGGTCGGTGCCCCGGGTGCCGCCCGGCGCGGCACCCGGGGCGTCCCGGGCCCCGTCGGCCCGCCTATCCGCGCGCCGCGACGGTGTCCGCCGGCGCGGCGCGCCGCTGGTGGGTGCGGATCAGCTCGGCGTAGCGGTGACCGCTTGCCTTCACCGTCCGACGTTGGGTGGCGTAGTCGACGTGCACCAGACCGAAACGCTTGTCGTAGCCGTACGCCCATTCGAAGTTGTCCAGCAGCGACCAGGCGAAATAGCCGGCCAGCGGCACGCCCCGGCCGACCGCCGCCGCGCAGGCGGCCAGATGCCGCTCCAGGTGCTCGGTGCGCTCGGTGTCGTCGACGGCGCCGGCCGCGGTGACCTCGTCCGGCCAGGCCGAGCCGCTCTCGGTGACCAGGATCCGAGCCGGGGGGTACGCCTGGCTCACCTCGACCAGGAGCCGTTCCAGGCCGTCGGGGTGAACCTCCCAGTCCATCGCGGTGTGTGCCGCACCGGGCACCCGGACCTGCCGGGCGTACGGTGCGGGGCCTTCCGGGTCGTCGGCCACCACCTGCCGGAAGTAGTAGTTGACGCCGAGGAAGTCGGCCGGTGCGGCGATCACCGTCAGGTCGTCACCGCGTACCGGCGGCTCGACACCGTAGGTGGTGATCATGTCACCCGGGTAGCCGCGACCGTGCAACGGATCCAGCCACCAGCGGTTGACGTGTCCGTCCATCCGCCGGGCGGCGGCGACGTCGGCGGGGCGGTCGCTGGCCGCGTCGATCGGGCTGAGGTTGAGCACCGGGCCGATCGACGCCGGCCGGGACGCGTGGGCACGGATCGCGGCGGTGGCCAGCCCGTGACCGAGCAGCACGTGGTGGGCGGCGGAGACGGCACGGGTCAGGTCCCGCTCACCCGGAGCCATCCGACCTTCGAGGTGGCCGATCCACGCGATGCAGAGCGGCTCGTTGACGGTGCACCAGTCGGTCACCCGGTCGCCGAGGCGGGCCGCGACCACGGCGGCGTACTCGGCGAACGCCTCCGCGGTCTCCCGGCGTGGCCAGCCGCCCCGGTCCTGCAACGCCTGCGGCAGGTCCCAGTGGTAGAGGGTGACGTACGGCCGGATGCCGGCGGTGAGCAGGGCGTCCACCATGCGGTCGTAGAAGTCCAGGCCGGCCGGGTTGACCCGGCCGACACCGTCGGGCCGGACCCGGGGCCAGGCCACCGAGAAGCGGTACGCCCCGACGCCGAGGTCCCGCATCAGCGCCACGTCCTGTGGCCACCGGCGGTAGTGGTCGCAGGCCACCTCTCCGGTGTCGCCGTTGTCGATGGCGCCCGGCCGGGTGCAGAAGGTGTCCCAGATGGAGGGCGCCCGGCCGTCGACGGCGACGGCGCCCTCGATCTGGTAGGCCGAGGTGGCGACACCCCAGAGGAAGTCGGACGGCAGCGTGGACAGCTCCGGCACGGGCGATTTCTCCTCGGTTCTCGTGGTGGACGGGCTCACTTGACCGCTCCGGCGGTGAGGCCGGCGACGAAGTAGCGCTGCAACGCCAGGAACCCGGCGACCACCGGCACGCTCACCACCAGGGAGGCGGCCATCACCTGGTTCCAGTAGACGTTGAACTGGGTGGAGTAACCCTGCAGACCGACGGCGAGGGTGCGGCTGTCCTCGTTGGTCAGCACCGAGGCGAACAGCACCTCGCCCCAGGCGGTCATGAAGGCGTACACGGTCACCGCGACCACGCCGGGCACCGCCGCCGGCAGCACCACCTGGAACAGGGTGCGCAGCGGGCCGGCGCCGTCGACCTGCGCGGCCTCGTCGAGCCCGCGCGGGATGGAGTCGAAGTAGCCGACCAGCATCCAGATCGAGAACGGCAACGAGAAGGTCAGATACGTGATGATGAGGCCGGTGCGGCTGGCGTAGAGCGCGATGCCGGTGGCGTTGCCGAGGTTGACGTAGATCAGGAACAGCGGCAGCAGGAACAGGATGCCGGGGAACATCTGGGTCGACAGGACGGTCACCGAGAAGACCTGCCGGCCGTGGAACCGGTAGCGGCTCACCGCGTACGCGGCGAAGATCGCCACGGCTACCGAGAAGACGGCGGCGACGCTGGCCACCAGCAGGCTGTTGAGCAGATAGCGACCGAGCGGAACGGTCGACCACATGTCCACGAACGCCTGCATCGTGGGGCGCCGGGGCCACCAGGTGAAAGCGCCCTGCACGTCCTGCAACGGTTTGATCGCCGAGCTGACCATCACGTAGAGCGGGACGAGCACGAAGCCGGCGAGCAGGGTCAGCACGATCCGGCGGGACCAGCGTTCGGCGGCGGTCTCACGCATCGTTCCTCCGTCGGTTGGTCAGCAGCAGATAGCCGGCGGTGACCAGGAGCAGGAACAGCAGCAGCGCCACCGACATGGCCGAGCCGGTGCCGAAGTCCCAGGTCTGGAAGGAGCTGCGGTAGATGTGCAGCGAGATGAGGTCGGCCTCGGCCGGGGCGGAGCCGCCGAACAGGACGTACGGGGTGTTGAAGTCGTTGAAGGTCCAGAGGAAGAGCACCAGCAGCAGGACGAGGTTCACCGGGCGCAGCATCGGCAGGGTCACCGAGCGCAGCCGCCGCCAGAAGCCGGCGCCGTCCATCGCGGCGGCCTCGTACAGCTCGTCGGGGATGTTCTGCAGGCCGGCCATCACGCAGAGGAACGCGAACGGCCAGGTCCGCCAGATCGAGACGATCAGCAGGGCCACGAAGCTGTTGTCGCCGATCAGCCAGAACGGCGGCTCGTCGACCAGGCGCAACTGGTCGACCAGGACGTGGTTGACCAGTCCGGTGTCCCGCTGGAAGAGGAAGGTCCAGGTGATCACCGCGGTGTAGACGGGCAGCGCGTACGGGGTGAGGAAGAGCGCCCGCAGCACGGCCCGGCCCCGGAACGGTCGTTGCAGCAGCACGGCGGCGGTGGTGCCGAGCATCCAGGACAGGCCGACCGACAGCACCGTGTAGACGACGGTGACCCGGAAGGAGCGCAGCAGTTCGGCCCCGGCGGCCGAGTTGACGTCGAGCACCACCCGGTAGTTGTCCAGCCCGACGAAGGGGGCGCCGGACCAGTCGCGGATGTGGAACTGGGTCAGCTCCAGCAGGCTCATCCAGGCACCGACGAGCATCGGAACAACGTGGATCGCCAACTCCAGCACGACGGCCGGGGCGAGCAGCAGGTACGGCAGCAGCGACCGGCGGGGCCGGCGGGCCCTGGTCCTGGCCGGCGGTTCGGCGTCGCCGGTGCGGCCTGCGGCGGTTCTGGGCGGCGAGGTGGTGGTTGCCATCGAGGTCCCTTCGCGGGCTGGCCGTGGGAGGGTCGGCGGCACCTCCCACGGCCAGCGGTCCGTGGTCAGCGCATCTGCTGCTGGGCCCGGGTCAGCTTCTCCCGGACGCTGTCCTCGGTGACCGGCCTGCCGCTGGCCGCGTCGGCGAAGAGTTCCTTGATGGCGGTGCCGACCAGGGTCTCGAAGGTGCTCTCCTCGGGCACCTGCGGCAGCGGCGCCGCGGTGGTGGCCAGGGTCTGCGCGAGGACCTTCTGCTCGTCGGCGGCGAAGGCGGGATCGGCGGCGACGGTGCTGACCGCCGGCAGCGAGCCGTACGTCTTGTTCAGCGTGACCTGCTCGGCGTCGCTGGTCATGAACTTGACGAACTCCAGCGCCCCGTCCAGGTTCCTGGTGTGCTTGAAGACAGCCATGTTGATGCCGGCGACCATGCTGTTGACCCGCTTGGCACCGGCCGGCGGGTTGGCCGGGAACGGCACCGGGGCCACGCCGTACGCGTCGGCCGCCATGTTCTGTGACTGCAGGTTCGCCCCCGCGGCCTGCCAGAGCAGCATCGCGGCCTTGCCGTTGGCGAAGTCTGAGACGGACTGGTTCTGGGCGTACTCGGCGTTGCTCGGATTGACGATCCTGTCGACGGCCATCAGGTCGACGTAGCGCTTGACGGCGGCGACGTTCTGCGGCGTGTCGAACGTCGGCTTGCCGGCGGCGTCGAACCAGTCACCGCCGTACTGCTGACCGAAGGTGAAGGCGTGGTGGGCGTTCTCCGACGGGTTGGCACCCTCCACGGCGAGGCCCCACTTGCCGTCGCCGGTGAGCTTCCTGCCGACCTCGGCCATCTCCTCCCAGGTGGTGGGCGGGGTGGTGATGCCGGCGTCGGCGAAGGACTTCTTGTTGTAGTAGAGCGCGTAGGCGAGGCTGTAGAGCGGCACGGCGGCCGGCGGCTTGTCCGGTGCGCCGGCGGCGGCGAGCGCGGCCGGGACGAAACGGTCCTTACCGCCGACCTTGTCGAGGGTGGCGTCGTCGAACTCGACCAGCGCGCCGGTGGCCTGCAGGGACGCCGACCAGGTGTTGCCGATGTTCACCACGTCCGGGCCCTGCCCGGTGGTGGCGGCGGCCAGCAGTCGGTTGAGCAGGTCGGACCAGGGCACGACCTCGACGTTGACCTTGATGCCGGTCTGCTGTTCGAACTTGTCCAGCTCGGGCTGGAGGATCTCCTTGTCGGCCTCCAGGCTGGCGCCCTGATTGCTGGCCCAGTAGGTGAGGGTCTTGCTGTCTTCGCCCGACTCGTCGCCGGAGCCGCAGGCGGTGAGCGACGCGGCGGCCAGGACGGTCGCGGTGAGTATCGCGAGGTGTCGTCTCGACACGGTCTGCCCCTTCGGGTCTCAGGGTGGTGGCGGGGAGAGTTACATCACGGCTTAATTAATGTCGTCATTAAAATGGTTCCGCTGAGGGTCGTCAAGCACGGGGTCGTACAGTCGCCCGGGGCGGCCGACGGGATGGGGTGACACGTGGAGCTGGCGCGGGCGACGAACCGCAGCGTCCGGTTGCGCAACCGGTCGGCCCTGCTGTCCAGAATCTTCCTCGACGGCCCGCTGACCCGGCAGGATCTGGTCCGCGGCACCGGGCTCAGCCAGCCGGCGGTCAGCAACGTGGTCGGCGACCTGATCGACGAGGGCCTGGTGATGGAGGCCGGCGCCGCCGAGTCCGACGGCGGCCGGCCGAGCATGATGCTGCGGGTGGTGCCGCGCCACGCCGTCGTGGTCGGCGTGGACGTGGGCGAGACCCGGGTGCGCGTCGAACTGTTCGATCTCACGATGACCGTGCTGGCCAGCGTCGAGTACCCGCTGGAGCACAACGGCACCGAGCCGGCGACGGTGGCGGGGCACGTGATCGCCGGCATCGATCGGGTGCTGGCCGACTCGCGGGTCACCCGGTCCGAGGTGTTGGGCGTCGGCGTCGGCGTCTCCGGGGTGGTCGAGCAGGGCGTCCACGCGGTGGTGGACGCGCAGACCCTGGGCTGGGACCGGGTGCCCCTGGAGCGGCTGATCGCCGAGGGCACCGACTTGCCGCTGCACCTCGACAACGGCGCGAAGACCCTCGGCCAGGCGGAGATGTGGTTCGGCGCCGGACGGGGTGCCCGGCACGCCGTGTTCGCCCTGGTGGGTTCCGGCGTCGGCGCGGCCGTGGTGACCAACGGCCGCACGTACCGGGGCGCCTCCAGCAGCGCCGGCGAGTGGGGTCACACCACGCTGGTGTACGGCGGCCGGCCCTGCCGCTGCGGTGCCCTGGGCTGCCTGGAGGCGTACGTCGGGGCCGAGGCGATCATCGACCGCTACCGCGAGGCGCGGCGCGGCCGACCGGTGCCCGGCGAGGACGAGGAGTCCCAGCTCGCGGCGCTGGTGTCCGCGGCGGAGAAGTCGGAGACCGCGCGGCGGGTACTCGACGAGACCGCCGGCTACCTCGGTGCCGGGGTGGCCAACCTGATCAACCTGTTCAACCCCGAGCGGGTGGTGCTGGGCGGCTGGGCCGCGATGGCGCTGGGCGGTCTGCTGCCCGCCGTCCGCGAGGCCGCTGGCCGCCAGGCCCTGCGCGCGCCGTACGCGCAGGCCACCATCGAGCTGGGCCGGCTCGGCGTGGACGCGGTCGCGCTCGGCGCCGCCACCCTCCCCATCGCGCGCCTGCTCGCCAACGGCGGCACCCGCCACTGACCCCCTCTCCCCCGCCGCCCTTACCGGCCGGCAACACCCACCAGCCGGCAACGACCACACCAGCCAGGGCAGCCGCCGCCATCACCTTCGGTGACAGCACCCGACCCCCACCCCTCCCCCCTGCACGCTTTGCTCTGCTTCAACCAACGCAACGGTTACCCTCCGTGCCGCCGACAGGTCGAACGGCAGCCACCCGCCGCCGCGTCGGTGCTGCTCATCGGCTGTTGCGTGGAGTGAAGCAGAGCAAAGCGTGGACCGCTGACAGTAGTAGGTGGCCGGGAAGCTCACGGAGGGTTAGCATCGCCGAGGGTCACCGCACTGGTGGATGCGGATCGATGTCTTGACGGCAGCGCAACGTCGCCGCAACACTCTTCCGCAAGCGCTCCCCCACGGCGATGCCAACCCGGCGGCATCACCGCGCGGCAGCTCCAGCCCGTCCCGAACCCCGTCGCGCCCGTCGTCAGCAGCCCTCGAACGACAGGCGACGTCATGACACCACCCGTTTCCCTCGTACGATCCGCGCCAGGCCGCAGACCGCGCACCCGGTGCCTGCTCGCCGGCCTGGCGGTGGCTCTGGTGGCCGCGCTGGTTCCGGCCGTCAGTGCTGCCCCCGCCCAGGCCGCGCCGGTCCTGCTCTCCCAGGGCAGACCGGCCACCGCCTCCTCCACCGAGGGCGGCGCCTTTCCCGCCTCGGCGGCCGTCGACGGCAACACCGGCACCCGCTGGTCCAGCGCCTTCAGCGACCCGCAGTGGCTCCGGGTCGACCTGGGCACCCGGGCCACCATCACCGGGGTCACCCTGATCTGGGAGGCCGCGTACGCCCGAGCGTTCCAGATCCAGACCTCCGACGACGGCAGCTCCTGGACCACCATTCACAGCACCACCAGCGGCGGCGGCGGAACCCAGAACCTGACCGTCAACGGCAGCGGTCGCTACGTGCGGATGTACGGCACCCAGCGGGCCACCGGCTACGGCTACTCGCTGTGGGAGTTCCAGGTCTTCGGTGAGGCCGGCGGCGGACCGGGCAACCCGGTCGAACCGACCGACCCGCGCAACCCCAACTTCGGCCCGAACACGTACGTGTTCGACCCCTCCACCCCCACGGCCACCATCCAGAGCCGGTTGAACACCATCTTCAACCAGCAGGAGACCAACCAGTTCGGCCCGCAGCGGTACGCCGTGCTGTTCAAGCCGGGCAGCTACACCGCCGACGTCAACCTCGGCTTCTTCACCCAGGTCGCCGGTCTGGGCATGTCCCCCGACGACGTGAACCTCAACGGGCACGTCCGCGCCGAGGCGGCCTGGTTCAACGGCAACGCCACGCAGAACTTCTGGCGGGCCGCGGAGAACCTGTCGGTGACCCTGCCCACCGGGGTGGTCGTCGAGCGGTGGGCGGTGTCGCAGGCAGCGCCGTACCGCCGGATGCACCTGCGCGGCGCGCAGAACCAGATCCAGCTCTGGGACGGCTACACCGGCTGGGCCAGCGGCGGGCTGATGGCCGACACCCGCATCGACGGGCTGGTGGTCTCCGGTTCGCAGCAGCAGTGGTACTCGCGCAACAGCGAGTTCGGCAACGGCTGGACCGGCTCGGTGTGGAACATGGTGTTCCAGGGGGTGGCCGGCGCTCCGGCGCCGAACTTCCCCAACCCGTCGCACACGGTCGTCCCCACCACCCCGGTGGTCCGGGAGAAGCCCTTCCTCTACATCGACGGCACCGGTGAGTACCGCGTCTTCGTGCCGGCGCTGCGCACCAACTCCTCCGGCACCAGCTGGTACAACAAGACCCCGGCCGGCTCGTCCATCTCGCTGGCCGACTTCTACCTGGTCCGGCCGGGCACCTCCGCGGCGACCATCAACACCGCCCTGGCCCAGGGCCGGCACCTGCTGTTCACCCCGGGCGTGCACCGGGTCACCGAGCCGATCCAGGTCAACCGGGCCAACACCGTCGTCCTCGGCCTCGGACTGGCCACCATTCAGGCGGACAACGGCACCGTGGCGATGCGGGTCGCCGACGTGGACGGCGTCAAGGTCGCCGGCATCATGTTCGAGGCCGGCACCGTCAGCTCCCCGGTGCTGATGGAGGTCGGCCCGGCGGGCTCCGCCGCCAGCCACGCCGCCAACCCCACGTCGCTGCACGACGTCTTCTTCCGCATCGGTGGGCCGGGCGTCGGACGGGCCGCCACCAGCCTGGTGGTCAACAGCGACAACGTCATCGGTGACCACATGTGGCTGTGGCGGGCCGACCACGGCGACGGCGTCGGCTGGACGGTCAACACCGCCGACACCGGGCTGATCGTCAACGGCGACAACGTCACCATGTACGGCCTGTTCGTCGAGCACTACCAGAAGTACCAGACCATCTGGAACGGCAACGGCGGGCGCACGTACTTCTACCAGAACGAACTGCCGTACGACCCGCCGAATCAGGCGGCCTGGATGAACGGCTCGACCCGGGGCTACGCCGCGTACAAGGTGGCCGACTCGGTGACCAGCCACCAGGCGTGGGGTCTGGGCAGCTACGCCTACTTCAACGTCGACCCGTCGGTGGTCGCCGAGCGTTCGTTCGAGGTGCCGAACAATCCGAACGTGCGGTTCACCAACATGGTCACCGTCTCCCTCGGCGGGGTCGGCACCATCAACCGGATGATCAACAATGCCGGCAACACGGTCAACGCCAGCAACCAGGTGGCGTACCTGACCACGTACCCGTAGTCCGGATGATGGCGGGCCCGGCCGGTGACATCGGCCGGGCCCGCGCCGTCACGCCGACGGGGCAGGCTTCCGGGCCAGCAGCGCGCGCAGCGCTCGGACCACGTCGGCCGGTGCCTCCTCTGCCATGAAGTGGCCACAGGTGACCGTCTCGTGCCTCAGGTCCGGTGCCCACGCCCGCCACAACCCGGCGGCGTCGTACCCGAGGGCGGCACCCCAGTCCTGCTGGAGCACGGTCACCGGCATCCGCAGCCGATTGCCGGCCACCCGGTCGGCCCGGTCGTGGACGACGTCGATGCCGGCGCTGGCCCGGTAGTCCGCGACGATCGAGTCCACCGCCGCGCGGGAGGCCGCGAGGTAGGCCGCCCGCACGTCGGCGGGGATCGCCCCCGGGTCGCGGATCCAGCCGTCCAGGAAGTGACCGAAGAAGGCGTCGGCGCTCGCCGCGATCATCCGCTCGGGCAGGCCGGGCGGCTGCGCCATCAGGTACAGGTGGAAGCCGACCGCCGCGTCGACGCCGCGCAGCACGTCCCACATGTCGAGGGTGGGCAGCACGTCGAGGACGGCGAGGTGGGTGATCCGTTCCGGGTGGTCGAGGCCGGCGCGGATGGCGACGAGGGCCCCCCGGTCGTGGCCGGCCAACGCGAACCGGTCATGACCGAGCGCTCCGGCGAGCGCGACCACGTCGGCCGCCATGGTCCGTTTGGCGTACGCGGTGCCGTCCGGGTCGGCGGGCTTGTCGCTGTCGCCGTAGCCGCGCAGGTCCGGAACGATGACCGTGTGGTCGGCGGCCAGGTCGGCGGCGACGTGCCGCCACATCAGGTGGGTCTGCGGGAAGCCGTGCAGCAGCACGACCGGGCTGCCGGAACCGCCGACGGCGGCGTGCAGCGCCACCCCGTCGGCGACGGTGACGCGCTGCTGGTCGAAGCCGCTGATGCGCGGGGTCATTCGAGTCCTCCGGATCATGTGGTGTGCAGATCGGCGGGTGCCGGTCGTCGACACCGAGGTTCGCCGGGCCGGATCAGCAGCGGATGAGTGATCGGTGAGTGGCCGCGTACCGCCGCCGTGATCGCCCCCTAGAGTGGTCGCATGACCAGGCAGGACACGGCCCCGGCGGTGTCCTTCGGGGTACTCGGCACGGTGACCGCCTGGGCCGACGGCGTGCCGGTCGGGTTGAAGGGCCCCCGGCATCGCGCCGTGCTGGCCCGCCTGTTGATCGCCCGCGGCCGGGTCGTCCCCGTCGACCAGTTCCTCGCCGACCTCTGGCACGCACCGTCGGATGGCTCGGTCGCGGCGATTCGCACCTTCGTGGCCGATTTGCGACGGGCTCTGGAGCCGGACCGGCCGGCCCGGCGGCCGCCTCGGCTGTTGATCACCGCGCCACCCGGGTACGCGCTGCGCCTTCCCGCTGACGCCGTCGACGCCTGGCGGTTCGAGGCGGCGGTGGTCGAGTCCGGGCGGCTGCTCGGCGAGGGTCGCCCCGAGGCGGCGCTGACCGGCCTGGACGAGGCGCTGGCCCTGTGGCGGGGCCCCGCCTACGCCGGGTACGACAGCGAGGGCTGGGCCCGTGGCGAGATCAACCGCCTCGATGACCTGCGGCTGCTCGCCGGCCAGCGGCGCGCCGAGGCGCTGATGGCGCTGGGCCGCGATGTCGAGGCCGCCGCCGACCTCCGGTCCGACGCCGAGGCGCATCCGTTGCGGGAGGACATCTGGCGGGTGTGGGTGGTCGCGCTGTACCGCGCCGGCCGCCAGGGTGAGGCCCTGGCCGCGCTGCGCCGGGTCCGCGACACCCTGGTCGACGAACTCGGCGTCGACCCCGGCCCCCGGCTGCGCCAGCTCGAAGCCGACATCCTCCGCCAGGCGCCGCACCTCACCCCGACCACGCCCACCGCGACACCGGCACCGGTGCCCGCTTCGTCCGCCGCGGTGCCGAGCAGGTCGTCCGGGGCCGAAGACCCGACACCGGGCCACCGCGGTACGCCGCCGGGGCGGCGTCCATTCGTCGGTCGCGAGCCGGAACTGAACCGCCTCGTCCGGGTCGCCGCCGGCGCGGCCCGCGACAGGACGCCGGCCCTCGCCCTGGTCTCCGGCGACGCGGGTGCCGGCAAGACCGCCCTGCTCGACGCGCTCGCCCACCGTTTGTCGGGTGACGGCTGGGTGGCCGCCTGGGGTCGCGCCCCGGAGTACGACGGGGCGCCGGCCGCCTGGCCCTGGGCGCAGATCCGCACGACGCTGACCGGGCCGGCCGGGCCGGGACCGCAGGCTGTACGTCCGCCCCAGGTCGACGCCGAACCGGTGCCGAGCGGCGACGACGGCGACCCGAGTCCGGAGACGCTGCGATTCCGGCTGCGGCGCGAGGCTGTGTCGCTGGTCGACGCGGCGGCCCGGCACGCCCCGGTGCTGCTCATCCTCGACGACCTGCATCGTGCCGACGAGGGGACCCTGGACCTGCTCACGGGGCTGTTCGCCGAACCCGAGCCGGCCACCGGCCCGGTCATGATCGTCGCGGCGTACCGCACCTCGCAGGTGGGTGCCGAGCTGACGGCGGCGCTGGCCCGGCTCGCACCCCGGGAACCGGTCCGGGTCTACCTCACCGGGCTGTCCGAGGCGGCCACCGCCGAACTGACCGGGGCGGTCGTCGGGTTCGACGTCGACGCCGCCACCCTCAGGTCGATCCACCACCGCAGCGGTGGCAACCCGTTCTTCGTCCGCGAGCTGGCCCGGCTGCTGGCCGCCGAGGGTCCGCAGGCTCTGGAGCGGGTGCCCGCCGGGGTGCGGGACGTCATCCGGCATCGTCTCGCACAGCTGCCGGAACCCACCCGGACGCTGCTGCGGCAGGCGGCGGTAGTCGGCCGCGACGTGGACCCGGAGGTGCTGTCGGCGCTGGCCGGCGAACGGGAGCCGACCCTCCTGGACGCCCTCGACCAGGCCGAACAGGCCGGCTTTCTGAGTGGGCACGGTCCTGACGGGCAGTTGCGTTTCACCCACATCCTGGTCCGCGACACCCTCTACGACGATCTGCCGGGACCTCGTCGCGCCCGCTGGCACGCCGCCGCCGCACACGCCCTGGAACGGCTGCACCCGCACCAGGTCGCCGCCCTCGCCCACCATTTCGCCGCCGCCGGTACCCGGGCCACCGCGGGCCGTGCGGCCCGCTACGCACGGTCGGCCGCCGAGCAGGCCGAAGCGCGGGCCGCCCCGCACGACGCGGTGCGGTTCTGGGAGCAGGCGATCACCGCGTACGACCGGGCCGCAGACGGTGACACGCACGGCAGGTTGGCGGCGCAGATGGGCCTGGGACGTGCCCTCGCCGTCACCGGCCGCCTGGCGCAGGCCCGCCGACACCGCGCCACGGCCATCGCCACCGCGCGGCGACTCGGTGATCCCGAACTGCTGGCGGATGTGCTCAGCGCCTTCGCCGTACCGGCGATCTGGACCCGCAACGACGACGAGCCGCTGTCCCGGCAGGTCGCGCTCGCCGTCGACGCCGTACTGGCCGTCCTGCCCCCGAACGATCGGACCCGCCGGGGGCACCTGCTGGCCACCCTGGCGTTGGAACTGCGCGGCACCGCCACCGACCGAGGTGACCGGGCTGCGCGCGAGGCGGAGGAGATCGCCCGGCAGACGGGCGACGTGCCATTGCTCGCATTGGCGCTCAACGCCCGCTACCTGCACACCTTTCACCGCTGCGGGCTGGCGCCGGAGCGGGCGCGGATCGGTGCCGACCTGGCGGAGGTGGCCCGCTCCCGAGGTCTGGTGACCTTCGAGGTCCTCGGCCACCTCGTCGCCATGCAGGCGTCCTGCGCGGTCGGGGACCTGACCACGGCCGATGCCCGCGCCGCCGCCGCCGACCGTCTCGCCCGACGTTACGAGCTACCCCTGGTCGGCCTCTTCACCAGGTGGCACGCCGCCCTGCGGCTGGCCGTCCGGGGGCGACCCGCCGAGGCGGAGGACGCCTACCGGGAGGCGATCCGGGCCCTGCCCGCCGATGAGCTGCCGGGCATGGCACAGGGTCTGGCCCCGCTCGCGCTGTTCTCCCTGCGCCTGACCACCGGCGGTGATCTGACACCGGCCGACTCGGACCGCTGGGCGGGCGTGGACTGGGGCCCGTACGAACCCTGGATCCGTCCGCTGCTGCTGCTCGCGGCCGGTCGCCGCGCCGAGGCCGTCGCCGCCCTGAGCGCGGTGCCGGACTCACCGCACGACCTGCTCCGCGAGGCTCGCGGTTGCCTCGTCGCCCGCGCCGCGCTCGCGCTCGGCGACCGGGCCCGTATCCGCTCGACCTACGCCGAGCTGCTGCCCGCAGCCGGCGAACTGGCCGGTGCCGGCAGCGGCGTCCTCACGCTCGGCCCGGTCGCCCGTCACCTCGGCGACCTCGCCGCCACACTCGGCGATCCCGGTATGGCGAAGATCCACTACGACTCCGTTCGGGGGTGACCGGGCTCAGCTCCGCCGCGGTGTGTCCTCGATGGTCACGTCGACGGGGCCGACCCGGAGCACGCCGTCGGTCAGCGGCGCGCAGCGAACGCCGCCGCGTCCCCGCAGGTCGCGCCACGCCCCGGGGCCGATGGTCACATCCATCCAGGCGCAGGGGTGCGCCGCCCGGTTGACCCTCAGCCGTACCGGCCCTTGGCCCGAGTCGAGGACCAGGACCGACCCGACCAGTTCGTCCACGGCGATGCCACGGGTCAGGATGTTGCGCCGGACCTGCGTCAGCCCGGCCGTCGGCGGTAGCGACTCCGCCGCGATGACGGTCACGCTGGCCTGGCGGTGTGCCGGCTTGGCGAAGTACCGGTCTCCCACGATGCCCAGCTCGGCCCGGAGCTGGATCTCCGGCACGAGTTCACCGGCCGGGGCGGGCGCCGGCCCGTCCGTCGGTCGGCCGACGAAGCGGTGCGTGGGCGAGGCCAGCAGCTCGACGATCTCCGGCATGCTCAGACTCTACGACCGGTCGCGCGCCGCCACGCCGAACTCGATCGGGATGCACCGGGATCCCCGGACGCACGAGATCGGCTGATGGAAATATTTACCGCGCTCAGGGGGATGACTCGCCATGATCTGCGCCGTAGCGTCGATGTGATCCACCGGCGCCGGTCCTGATCACCGGCCGCGGTGGATCGGCGCTCCATGCTGTCCTTTCCAACCCCCGAAGGAGCAGAAGTGCCCCGACGACTCCATCCGTCCCGCGTCCGGCGCAGCGGCGCGTTGCTGCTGTCCACAGTTCTCGTCGCGTCCCTGACCTCACTGACCGCACGACCGGCCGCCGCCGCCCCCGAAGAGGGCGGCCAGGCCAACCCGATCTTCCTCACCGGACCGAACGAGGGCTCCCCCGAGGACATCGCCATCCGGTACCTGCGCGCCAACGCCGTCCCGCACGGCGTGACCGCGGCCGACGTCGCCGACCTCACCGTGGCGTCCAGCTACACCAGCCGCCACACCGGGGTGACCCACGTCAACCTGGCCCAGCGACACCGCGAGCTGGAGGTCTTCGGCGCCACCGCCACGGTCAACATCGCAAAGGACGGCAGCGTCATCTTCGTCGGGGACACCCTCGTGTCCGACCTGTCAGGCACCGGCACGGCAGACCTCGACGCGGTCGACGCCGTGGCGGCGGCGGCCGAGGCGCTCGACCTGGCCGAGCCGAGGAGCCCCCGGGTGATGAGTCGGACCGCCGACCCGGCACGGCGCACCGTGGTCAGCGGCAGCGGGATCTCCGACCAGCCGATCCCGGCGAAGCTGGGCTGGCAGCCGACCGGCGACGGGCTGCGCCTGGCCTGGCAGCTGGTCATCGACGACGTCTCCGATGTGCACCTGTGGAACGCCACCGTCGACGCGGAGACCGGCGACCTGCTGGGCGCCGACGACTGGACCACCCACGAGGACGTGCACGAGTTGTCCCAGACGCTGGAGCACGTCTCCGGCCGGAGCCTGGCACCCGGCCAGGGCCACGGGCACGGGCACGGCAGGACGCTGGGCTCGCCCGACCCCGTCCAGGACGGATCGAGCTACCGGGTGTACGGATACCCGACCGAGAGCCCGAACGACGGTCCACGCCAGCTCGTCACCAACCCGGCCGACGGGCTCGCCTCGCCGTACGGCTGGCACGACACCGACGGTGTGCCGGGCCCGGAGTTCACCACCACCCAGGGCAACAACGTGCACGCCTACCAGGACCAGGACAACAACAACGCGGCCGACTTCGGCAGCAGCCCGGACGGCGGCGCGGGCCTGACCTTCGACTTCCCGCTCGACCTGGCCCAGCACGCCCAGAACTACCGGGACGCGGCCACGGCCAACCTGTTCTACTGGAACAACATCATCCACGACGTGGCGTACCGCTACGGCTTCGACGAGGCGTCGGGTAACTTCCAGGCCGACAACTACGGCCGCGGCGGTGTCGGCGGCGACTACGTCCGGGCCGAGGCCGCCGACGGTGGCGGCACGAACAACGCCAACTTCTCCACCCCGGCGGTGGACGGCGTGGGCACCCCCCGGATGCAGATGTACCTCTGGCCCGGCAACCAGTTCGGCGCCCAGAACCAGGTGGTCCTCGACGGTGTCGGCTCCTTCGACGCCAGTTGGGCGCGGTACAGCCCGGCGCCCACCGTCGCGGGCCTGCCCGGGCACCGGTTCGTGTACGCCGGCACCGGCTGCGACGCCGCCGCCTACCCGGAGACGCTGCCGGACGGCGGCTGGATCGCCGTGGTCGACGGCGGCACGACCGCCTGCACCTACCTGCTGCGCACCCAGGTCGCCGAGTCCCTCGGCGCCCGGGCGCTGGTGGTGGCGCACAACGCCGTCGGTGCCGCGCCGGTGCTGACCGGTGCGATGACCTCCGCGCCGGTGACCATCCCGGCGGTCGCGGTGACCCAGGAGGACGGGGCCGCCATCAAGGCCGCCGTCGCCGACGGCGCGGTGACCGGTTCACTGCGCAAGCACCCGGACCACCCGGGCATCCGGGACGGCGACCTCGACGCCGGGATCGTCATCCACGAGTACGGTCACGGCATCTCCAACCGGCTCACCGGCGGTCCTACCGTCAACTGTCTGAGCGGCAACGAGCAGATGGGCGAGGGCTGGAGCGACTACTTCGCGATCACCACGCTGCTCGATCCGCGCCTGGACAGCGCCGAGGGCTCGCGGGGTCTGGTGCCGTACATCCTCTATCAGGACGACCGCAGCGGCGCCGGCCTGCGGCCCCGGCCGTACTCGCGGAACATGGAGATCCAGCCGTTCACCTACGACAGCATCAAGACCGGTGGCTGGCTGAACGGCACCTCGCTGGCCGCGCCGCACGGTATCGGTCACGGCTGGGCCGCGGTGCTGTGGGACATGACCTGGGATCTCATCGACCGGCACGGGCTCAACCCCAACGTGTACGACGGGTGGCGCAGCGGCGGCAACAACCTGGCCATGCAGCTGGTGATGGACGGGCTGAAGATGCAGGGCTGCGGTCCCGGCTTCGTCGTCGGCCGTAACGCCATCATCGCCGCCGACGCGGCCCTCACCGGCGGGGAGAACGCCTGCACCCTGTGGGCCTCCTTCGCCCGCCGGGGTCTCGGCTACAGCGCCGTGCAGGGCACCACCAACCGGGACGACAACACCGAGGCGTACGACACCCACCCCTCCTGCCGGGGTGACTTCGTCGGCCGTTCCGCGCAGCCGGCCCTGAACACGGTGTCGGCCGGAGACGCCGCGCCGATGCGGTTCCAGCTGGCCGCCAACCGTGGCCTGGACATCCTGGCCAGCGGATCGCCCTACTCCCGACTGGTCGACTGCGACACGTTGCGGACCGTCAACCCGGACGGGTCGATCACGCCGCGCCCCGTCCCCGTCCCGGCGGCCACGCCGGGCCGGTCGAAGCTGTCGGCCAACGCCCGGGGCCAGTACACCTTCCCGTGGAAGACCGACCCGAGTTGGGCCGGCACCTGCCGTGAGTTCGTGCTGACCCTCGACGACGGTTTCCAGTTCCGGGCCTACTTCAAGTTCACCGCCTGACCTGTCCCCACCGCACCGGCGGGGAGCGTCCCGGACGCTTCCCGCCGGTGCCGGTCAGGAGAAGCGGCGTCCCTCGTCGCGCCGGTACGCCCAGCCGGCGAGCGCCGCCAACGCCACGATCCACACGCCGAGCATGATCATCGAGAGCGGGTCGGGCCGGAAGTCGCCCACCGCGGTCCACATCAGCTCGACCGCGCCCCGCGTCGGCAGGTACGGCGCGATCGCCTCGATGAACGCCGGTGCCTGCCCGGGGGCGGAGAGCAGGCCACCGCCCACGGCGAGCGGGAAGAACACCAGCTGGGCGATCACGATCGCCGCCTTGCTTGGCAGGGCGTACCCGATGGAGAGCCCCATCAGCGTGAAGGGGACGGACACCAGCGCGACGGCGGCGGCCGCGAGGACGAACCCCGCCGCCGTGGTACGCGCCTCGGTCAGCAGCGCCGCGATGGCCACCACCGGGAGCAGCGACAGATAGGTAAGCGTCAGGCCGGCCAGGACCCGACCGGCGAACCGGGGGGCGGGTCCCACCGGCAGGGTCCGCAGGTACGGATCCCACGGCTGGGCGCGGTCCTCGGCGACGCCGACGCCGTACTGGAAGATGTTCGCGCTGAGCACGGCGAAGGTGACCATCGCAGCGGTGGCGTAGGTGGCGGCGACCGCGTCGTCACCGACGGCCGGCACCACGAAGAAGAGCATCGCGGCGGCCGGGAAGAAGGCGCTGCCGAACACGGCGACCGGAGTGCGGACGATCTCCAGCAGCTGGTAGCGGGCATGGGCAAGGGCGTGCTGCACGGTGGTCTCCTCAGGCGGTGGTCGGCACGCCGGCACCCGCCGGCCGGCCGTCGGCGGTGATGGTGAGGAACGCCTCCTCCAGCGAGGTGGGTCGGACCTCCAGGTCCCGGAAGGCCACCCCGGCGGTGACCAGATCCCGGACCAGCTGGTCGGCGTCGCTGGTCAGCAGGTGGACCCGGTCCTGTTCCCGCTCGACCCGGACCACGGCCGGCATCGTCGGCAGCTCGTCGACGGTCAGGCTGACCCGTCGCAGGCCGACCACCCCGCGGATGGCGGCAACGCTGTCGTCGGCGAGCACCCGGCCCTGCCCGATGACCACCACCCGCTGGGCCAGCGCCTCGACCTCCTCCAGATAGTGACTGGTGAGCAGGACCGTGCCACCGTCGGCGTGGAAGGCACGGACCGCCTCCCACAGCGCGTGCCGGGCCTCGACGTCGAGACCCGTGGTCGGCTCGTCGAGCAGCACCAGTCGGGGCCGCCCGACGAAGGCCAGGGCCACCGCCAACCGCCGCCGCTGCCCGCCGGACAGCCCCCCGGTCTGCCGCCGGGCCAGGTCCGCCAGGCCGAACCGGTCGAGCAGCTCGGCCCGCGGGACCGGGTCGGGGAAGTGCGCGCCGACGAAGTCGACCACCTCGCCGACGCGCAGGGAGCCCGGCAGCCCGGTCTCCTGTGGAGTGACCCCGACCGACCGGCGGTGCGTCGGGTCGCGGGGATCGCCGCCGAACAGCAGCACCCGGCCACCGGTGGGGCGGCGCAACCCGACGAGCAGATTGAGCAGGGTGCTCTTGCCGGCGCCGTTCGGCCCGAGCAGGCCGACCAGTTCGCCGGAGTGCACGTCCAGGTCGACCCGGTCGAGGGCCAGGACGTCACCGTAGCGTCGGGTGGCCTGCTCGGTCCTGGCGAGGATCATGTCGTCTCCTTCGGATCGGCGGACGCGAGCAGCGCCCGGATCGCCTCGGTGTACTCCTCGAAGGCCAGGCGACCGCGGCGGGTGAGGGCGATGAGGGTGACCGGGGTGCGTCCGCGGTGGGTCTTGGTGACGGCGACGTAACCCGCCTCCTCGAGCCGCCGCAGGTGCACCGAGAGGTTGCCGGCGGTCATCCCGAGGATCTCCTGCAACCGGGGGAAGGCCACCTGGTCCCCCTCCGGCAGGGCGGAGAGCGAGGCGACGACCCGCAGCCGGGCCTGGGCGTGGATGACCGGATCGAGTTCGGTCATGGCCGCGCCCTGCGGCGTAGCCAACCGAGCATGCCGGCGAGGAGCATCCCGCCACCGCCGGCGACCGAGACGACCAGGGCGTGCCAGCCGGGGCCGGCAACCGTGCCGAGCACGTTGAGCACGGTGATCCAGACACCGAGCAGAAACAGGGACCGGTCCAGCCAGATCGCGCCGCCAGCCATGTGCAGCATGCCGGTGAGGCCCACCGCGAGGGCCGACCAGAGCAGACCGGTGAGGTCCGGTGGGAGGCTGTCGGACAGTCGGCTGGCGACCACGAAGAGGGTCAGGAAGCTCAGTGCCCAGGACCAGCCGTACCAGGCGCCGCGCCGGGCGGACTCTCCGGTCACCTGGCCGTACGCCCGCACGCCGGCCACGGCCGTCACGGCACCGGCGGCTGCAAGCAGCACGAACAGGGTGGTCAGCGGCAGCCAGGACGGCATGTCGATCAGGGCCGTACCGCCCGGCGAGAAGCGCAGGAAGTGCAGCCCGAAGCCGATCAGCCAGGCCAGCCCCCAGGGCCAGTAGTAGGCGCGGGGGTCCGGTTCGAACCGGCGGGCGGCGGTCGCCCGCTGTTCGTCGATCAGACGCAGGGCGGCGGCCGGGTCCTCGGGTGGCAGATCATCGTCGACGGTCACGCAAACTACTTTAAGATGCAAAGTCAAGCGTGCCGAGGGTGCTCCACCGAGAACCCGGCCCGTCCCGACGCCGGGCGCCGGTCAACGACCGCAGGTCAGCGTCAGTCCTCGCGGAGCCGTGCTGGCCGACGCGAGCATCCCGAAGGTGGTGGCACCACCGGGCGCGAGGGTGCCGTTGTAGGAGGCGTTGCGGACCGTGACGTCGGCCGCCGCGGCATCGATTACCGCACCCCAGATCGACTGGAGGCGCTCATCACCCGTCCACCGCCACCGGACCCGCCAGCCGTCGAGTGACTCACCACTGGTGTTGCGCACGGTGACGGTGGCGACGAAACCTCCGTTCCAGGTCGCGTCGAACGCGGCCGTCGCCTCGCAGACCGCCGGGGGCAGCGTCCGCGCCGGGCCACCGAGCACGAACGGATCACGCCGGCCCGCCGCGTCGCTGAACCGGAACCAGTACTCGGTGTCCGGGGTCAGCCCGTCGAAGGTGACCTGCCCGTTGCGCTCCATCCCGGTGACCCTCTCGGCCACCGGGTTCTGCCACTGCTCCACGTCTTCCCGACTGTCGAAGAGCACCACCGTCAGCGGCAGGTCGTACCCGCAGGGCGGACCGCTGAACAGCAGGGCGTAGCTGATGGTGACGCTGGTGGTGGTGGCACCCGAGGCCATGCCGGTGAGCGGCAACGCCGGCGGGCACGTCGGCCCGGGGGTCGGGTTCGCGGTCGGGCTACGGGTCGTCAACGGGGTCACGGACGGGTTGGCCGTGGCGTCGGTGGCGCCGGCCACTCCGATCCCGGCGACGACCGTCAGGCTCACGGCGGTCAGCACCACGCCGAACGTACGAAGCATCCTTACCTCCAAGGACGGTGACCGGCCGGGTCGGCTGAGTGCCGGCGGCGGTCCGGTTGCCGTGCGTCGCGGTTGGACGGCTGGCGGCGTCGACAGCGGACGTCACCCGAGGCGCACGCGCAGGAGAGGCTGCCCGGACACGGGCGCGCCCACGCCCGTCGAGCGACCGCACCGGCTCCCGGGAGGCGCGGTCGATGAGCCCGAGTTTCGCAGTCGACGCCGGTCGATACAACGGACCGAACCGGCGGACCAGCGCCGCCATCGGGCCACCGCACAAGGGCCCGGTGACCCGATGGCGAGGGCGTCAGCCCATGGACTTGGCGCCGTCGATGGCCTCCCGGAGGATGTCGGCGTGCCCGGCGTGCTGGGAGGCCTCCGCGATGATGTGCAGCAGCACCCGGCGGGCCGACCAGCGGGCGCCCGGCTCGAACCAGGGTGCCTCCGGCAGCGGCTGGCCGGCGTCCAGATCGGGCAGGGTGGTGACCAGCTCGTCGGTGCGGCGCGCGACCTCGTCGTACGTCGTGAGGATGCCGGCCAGGGTCTCGCCCGGCAGCATCTGGAACGACTCTGCGTGGCGCTCGTAGGCGCCCGGGTCGTCCGAGCGCCCCATCGCGTCGGGACCACGCAGGATGAAGTCGGCCCACCGGCCCTCGATGTACGCGACGTGTTTGATCAAGCCCCCCACGCACAGCTCGCTGACCGTGCTGCGCTCGGCTGCCTGCTGGTCGGTCAGGTCCCGCGCGGTGTTGCGCAGGAAGAAGCGGTGCTGGCGCAGTGCCTGCAGCAGGTCGGTGCGCTCGGTCGGCAGGTCAGCCTCGGTCATGATCGGCCCTTCGTCGGCGGTCAACCGGATGCTATGGCCCGCCTCCGACACTCCAGCACCATCGAAGTCCACCGCCGCCGCCGGGCCCGGACTACGACGCTTCCAGCGCCTCGCGCATCCGGTTGATCTCCACACCCTGCTCCACCACGACGCTGCTGGCCAGTTCGTTGACGGTGACGTCGGTGCCGAGCGTCAACGCTTCCCTGCCCATGTCGATCGCGCCCTGGTGATGTTCGGTCATCATGGCGACGAACATCCGATCGAACTCGGCTCCCCGGGCGGCGGTGAGGCGGTTCAGCGCCTCGGCGGACTGCATGCCGGACATGGTGTGCCGGTGGTCGCCGCCGGAGTCACGGTTGAGTCCGCGGTCGGCCAGCCAGGCCTCCAGCACCTTGATCTCCGGCTCCTGGGCGGCCATGATCCGATCCGCGATGATCTTGATTTGGGGGTTCGCGCCCCGCTCCGCCACCAGCCTGGCCATCACCAGTGCCTGCTCGTGGTGCGGGATCATCATGGTGACGAAGCGGATGTCGGCGTTGTTGTGCGGTGGGCGCGGCAACGCCGACATCTCGTTCGCCGGCCGGGAGGCCGCCGGCTCACCGGGCCGCCCCGGCATCAGCACCGGTGCGGTGGCGTCCGGTAGCCCCGGCAGCTCGATCGGTGTCGGGGTGCTCGACGTCGCAGCCGGGCCCGGGTCGCCGTCCGGCCACCAGACGATCGCCGCCACCCCGGCGGCGAGCACCGCCAGCACCACCAGCTCGATCAGCACGATCCTGCGCGATCGCCCGAGGAGCATCCGGACCCGTTCACCTAGCACCACGTGACTCCCGCCGTCGGTCGAGGTTGGCGGGATGTTAGCGCGGTGCTGACCTGCGGCGGCAGGGCCACGGCCGACTGAACGCTCGATTAGGCCGCACCTGCGGCAATTTGCACCCCGACTGCGCCGTTCGTGTTGCTGAACCGTGACCACAAGGCCGACGATCTCCCCACCACGACGGCGTTATGGTCCCGCTACCCCTGCTCATCCTTGACGAAGGGTGTCCTACATGTCCGATCCGACCCCACGAGGGAGCCGAAGGCTGGCCATCAGCCTGGCCGCCACGGCCACCCTTCTCCTCGCGGGCGTGGCCGCTGCCCCAACGAGCAGCGCCGCCGAGTCCGCCACGAACGCCATTCCCGCCGTCGACGAGATCGTCAGTTCCCCCAACCTCACGCAGATCGCCAACATCCCGAAGTTCGGTGGGTTCGCCAGCGAGGGCGCGTACAACTCCGACCTGGCGTTCCAGGGCGACTACGCCTTCGCCGGCAACTACAACGGTTTCAACGTCTTCGACATCAGCGATCCCACCTCACCGCAGGTGGTCAGCCAGGTCGTCTGTCCGGGCGCCCAGGGCGACCCGTCGGTCTTCGGTGACCTGCTGTTCCTCGCGGTCGACTCGCCGCGCAGCGACGACTCGTGCAACAGCGGCAGCGGTTCCGTGGCCCAGGAGAGCTCCTGGGAGGGTGTCCGGATCTTCGACATCAGCGACAAGGCGAACCCGCAGTACATCAAGTCGGTCCGCACCGACTGTGGTTCGCACACCCTGACGTTGGCGCCGAGCAAGGACGACCAGAGCGTCTACGTCTACGTCCAGTCGTACAGCCCGTCGAACAACGCGTTCTACTGCAAGCCGCCGCACGACAAGATCTCGATCATCGAGGTGCCGCTGGACAACCCGACCAGCGCCTCGGTGGTGGCGACGCCGGTGCTCTTCCCGGGCACCAACGGGGCCACCAGCACCAGCGGCTGCCACGACATCACCGTCTACCCGGAGTTGGACCTGGCTGCCGGTGCCTGCATGGGTGACGGCGTGCTGATGGACATCTCCGACCGGGAGAACCCGGTGATCCTCAGCCAGGTGCGCGACACCAACTTCGCGTTCTGGCACTCGGCCACGTTCAACAACGCCGGCACCAAGGTGATCTTCACCGACGAGCTCGGCGGTGGCGGCGCGGCGATCTGCACCGCCAACTACCGGACCAACCAGGGCGCGAACGCGATCTACGACATCGTCGGCTCCGGCGCCGACCGGCAGCTGGTGTTCAAGAGCTACTTCAAGATCCCGCGGCTGAACAGCACCACCGAGAACTGCGTGGCGCACAACGGCTCGCTGATCCCGGCGATGGGCCGCGACATCATGGTCCAGGCCTGGTACCAGGGTGGCGTGTCGGTGATCGACTTCACCGACTCGGCCAACCCGGTCGAGATCGCCTTCTGGGAGCGGGGGCCGCTGTCGGACACCCGTCTCGTCCTCGGCGGCGCCTGGTCGACCTACTGGCACAACGGATACATCTACTCCAACGACATCCAGAAGGGCTTCGACGTCCTCAAGCTGGACGACCCCCGCACCAACAACGCCCGGGCCATCGCCTTCGCGGAGTTGAACGTACAGACGCAGCCCAGCTACCCGGCCTGCACCACGGTCCTCACCGGACGGCACAACGGCAGCATGACCATCAAGGACGGGATCACCTGCATGGACGGGGTGACCCAGAACGGAGCCATCAAGGTCAACCCGGGCGCCGGGCTGATCGTGTTCAACTCCAACCTGAACGGCTCGATCCACGCGGTCAACGCCTCGGTGGTCTCCATCGTGGAGAGCCGGGTGAACGGTTCGGTGGACGCCATCGGCGCCACCATCCGCGACAGCAAGGTCAACGGCTCGGTGCGGACGAGCTGATCCGCACACCCGTTTCGACACAGCACCCAACTCCGGCCCGGCGGATTTCCGCCGGGCCGGAGCCGGTCACCGCCTGGTCGAACCCTGCCCGCCGTCGGGACCTGGTACGCACCCATCCGCCGTGACCCTTGACCCCGGATCGACGGCCGCTTACCGTCTTCGATCAGATAGGTGTCTTAACTATTCGTCTCACCCCTCCTGGGAGTGCCGATGCGACCATCGCGCCACCGCCGCCGCGCCGCTCTCGTCGCCCTGGTCGCCCTGGTCACCCCGCTGGTCATGATCGCGCCCCCGGCCCCGGCGGGCGCGGCCGACCGGACGGAGCGCCCGGTGGGCTACCACCGGGTCGGCTACTTCACCCAGTGGGGCATCTACGGCCGGGCCTTCCCGGTGAAGAAGCTCGACACCTCCGGGGCGGCCGGCCGGCTGACCCACGTCAACTACGCCTTCGGCAACGTCAGCGAGGACGGACTGTGCCACGTGGACGGTGGGCCCGGCGAGGGTGACGCCTGGGCCGACTATCAGCGCCCGGTGCCGGCCGAGGAGAGCGTCGACGGCATCGCCGACGCCTGGGGTGAGCCACTCAACGGCAACTTCGGCCAACTGGCCAAGCTGAAGGCCAGATATCCCGATCTCAAGGTGATGATCTCGCTCGGCGGCTGGAGCTGGTCGACGTACTTCTCCAACGCCGCGCGCACCGACGCCTCCCGCCGGGCGTTCGTCGCCTCCTGCATCGACCTTTACCTGAAGGGCAACCTGCCGGTCCTGGACGGCGGCAGCGGCGGCCCCGGCGCCGCCGCGGGCGTGTTCGACGGCATCGACCTGGACTGGGAGTGGCCCAACTGGCCCGGTGAGCCCGGCAACGTCATCCGCCCCGAGGACCGGGAGAACTTCACCAGACTCCTCGCCGAGTTCCGTCGCCAGCTCGACGCGTACGGTCGGCAGACGCGGCGGCACCACCCGCTGACGGCGTTCCTGCCGGCCAACCCGGCCACGATGGACGCCGGCTACGAGGGACGGAAGATCTTCAAGTACCTCGACTTCGCCACGGTGCAGGGCTACGACTTCCACGGCACCTGGGAGACGGTAACCAACCAGCAGTCGGCGCTACGCGTACCGAAGGGCGCGCCGGACGACCCGGACTTCTCCGTGCAGGTGGCGATCGACGGCTGGATCGCCCGGGGTGCGCCCCGACACAAGCTGGTTCTCGGCATTCCGTACTACGGCCAGGGCTGGACCGGCGTCACCGGTGGCGGAAACGGACTGTTCCAGCCGGCGACCGGGCCCGCTCCCGCCACCCACGCCGCCGGGTACGAGGACTACAAGCAGCTCAAGAACCTGGCTCGGGACGGCTTCACCGTCCACCGCGACCTGCGCGCCGGGCACGCCTGGCTCTTCGACGGCACCACCTTCTGGACGTACGACGACCCGGCCGTGGTGTTGCAGAAGACGCTCTACATCAGGCGCGCCGGACTGGGCGGCGCGATGATCTGGTCGCTCGACGGCGACGACGACCACGCCACCCTGACCAGGACGATCAACCTGGGGCTCACCACCGGGTAGTCACACGGGAGGCCGTCCGCCACCCGCCTACCCCAGGATCCCCTCGTGGAGC
This sequence comes from Micromonospora aridisoli, assembly GCF_056150025.1. Lineage (NCBI taxonomy): Bacteria > Bacillati > Actinomycetota > Actinomycetes > Micromonosporales > Micromonosporaceae > Micromonospora > Micromonospora aridisoli. The sequence goes on from NZ_JAXCFK010000009.1 coordinate 65,460, forward strand.
GCGCGGAGCACGGCGTTCGTGCGGTCGCGCGCGCCGAGCTTGGTGAGAATCGTGGAGACGTGGTTCTTGACGGTCCCCTCCGCGAGGAAGAAGACCTCGGCGATCTCCCGGTTGCTGTACCCGCGCGCCACCAGACGCAGCACCTCCTGCTCGCGTTCGGTGAGCCTCTGCACCGGTGCCGCCGCCGGTCCCGCCGGTGACGGGCCCGAGCGGATCGCCCGCAGCATCCGGTCGGTGATCGACGGTGCGATGAGCGTGCCGCCGTCGGCGAGCGTCCGGATCGCCCGGGTCAGCTGTTCCAGCGTGACGTCCTTCAGCAGGTAGCCCCGGGCACCCGCGCGCAGGGCGGCCAGCACGAGTTCGTCGTCGTCGAACGTGGTCAGCACCAGCACCGGGATGTCCACGTTCTCCGCGCGCAGCCGCTCCAGCGTCCAGATGCCGTCGAAACCGGGCATCCGCAGGTCGAGCAGGATCACGTCGGGCGAGGTGCGGGCGACCACCGGGAGCGCCGCCCGCCCGTCGTCGGCCTCGCCGACCACGTCGATCCCGGCCACCTCCAGCAGTCCCCGGATGCCCTGCCGGATGAGGGTCTGGTCGTCGACCACCACCACCCGGGTCATCGCGCCGGCACCCGCGCGGTCACCCGGAAGCCGTCGCCGCCGTCCACGGCCAGGTCACCGCCGAGGGCGGCGAACCGCTCGCCGAGGCCACGCAGCCCGTTGCCGAGCACCGGCTCCGGTGCTCCCCGACCGTCGTCCCGGGCGTCGAGCACGGTCTCCCGGTCGTCACCGGTCACCGAGATCCGCAGCGTGCTCGCGTCGGCGTGCCGGATGGTGTTGGTGACGATCTCCTGGGTGGCCCGGACGAACGCCGCGCTCTCCTCCTCGTCGATCCGTACACCCGGTGACACGTCGATGGTCACGTCGAGGCCGGGCAGGTGCTGCGCGACCCGGCGTAGTGCCTGCTCAAGGTCGGGATCCTCGCTGCGCAGCCGGCCGACCGTGGTCCGGACGTCGCCGAGCAGGTCCCGGGCCACCCGGTCGGCGCGCTCGATGTGGTCACGGACGGCCGGTCCGTCCAGGTGACGGGCGGTCTCCAGCTCCAGGGTCAGCACGGTCAGCTGGTGGCCGATCAGATCGTGCAGCTCGCGGGAGATGCGCAGCCGTTCCGCCGTACGGGCCGACTCCGAGAGCAGGACGCTGGCCGCCCGCAACTCGACGTGCGCCCGGGTCAGCTCGCGTCGCATGCTCTGCTCACGCAGCAGCGTCACCGAGCTGAGCAGCGCCGCCACCTGGATGAGCAGGTAGAAGCCAAGGAGCATGGCACCGTCGGGCAGGGCACGTGCGGTCGACGCGACGCCCAGCGCGATCACCAGGGTGTTGAGGACGACGACCACCAGGCCCACCCGCAGCGGCACCACGTACACGCTCACGGCCGCGGTGAGCACCAGCAGCACCGGCAGCAGCCCCAGGCTGGCGGCCGACAACAGCAGTGCCCAGGCGGCGGCGACGGTGGCGACGAACGCCGCGTACCGCACCGGACGGGACATGCGGGTGGCGACCGCGACGAGCATGGCCATCAGGTAGACGGCGAAGAGCACGATCCACCAGCCACGCGCGACCGTGGTCTCCACGGCGCCGAAGATCCCGGGGCCGGCGACGGCGACCGCCACCACGAGCATCGCGAGGCCGGACCACTCGTCTGTGCCGACGCGTCGCATGATCCCCACTCTAGGTCGGGTCGTGGTGGACACACCTGTGCCGAAAGTAATGCCCGCAAGTGATGACTTTCGGGACACGACACGGGCCTGGACCGTTCGTAGCGTCGAGGCATGAACGCCGCCGAACCGGCGATCCTCGCCGAGAACCTCGCCAAGAGCTACGGCCGCACCCGGGCGGTCGTCGACGTGAGCCTGCGGGTCGACGTCGGCGAGGCGGTCGGTGTCGTCGGCGCCAACGGTGCGGGCAAGACGACGACGGTCGAGATGATCGCCGGGCTGCGCGTCCCCGATCGGGGGCGGGTACGCGTACTCGGCCTCGATCCGCGCCGCGACCGCGCCCGCCTGCGGCAGGTCCTCGGCGTGCAGTTGCAGCAGGCCCACCTGCACCACGCGCTGCGGGTCACGGAGCTGGTCGACCTGTACCGCAGCTTCTACCCCGATCCCCGCCCCACCGACGAACTGCTGGACCTGGTCGAGCTGACCGAACAACGCCGGACCAGCTTCGACAAGCTCTCCGGTGGTCAGCAGCAGCGGCTCTCGATCGCCCTGGCCATCGCCGGACGCCCCCGGGTGGTGATCCTCGACGAACTGACCACCGGACTCGACCCGACGGCGCGGCGACGGATGTGGGGCACGGTGGAACGACTCAGGTCCGACGGGGTCAGCGTCCTGCTCGTCAGTCACGCGATGGAGGAGGTCGAGCGGCTCTGCGACCGGGTCGCGGTGCTCGACGCCGGACGTGTCGTCGCGCTCGACACCCCGGCCGGGCTGGTCGCACGCGCCGGCACCGCCACCCTCGACGACGCATTCGTCGCGCTCACCGGCAGGCACCTGGAGGAGGAAGCATGAGTACGCTCGTGGAGGCGCGCCGGCCGGGGCTGCGGTCCCTGCTCACCCTCATCGGGTGCGAGGCGAAGATGGTCGTCCGGGACACCGCCGGGCTGGTGGTCCCCCTCTGCCTGCCGCTGCTGATCATGTTGACCAGTGCCGGCTCCGCGAGCCGGACCGTCGTCGCCAACGGACGCAGCGCGCTGGACCTGTACGTCCTGCCGCTCGTGTTCACCATGGTCCTGGCGATCATCGGCATCATCAACATGCCGAGCTTCCTTGCCTACTACCGCCGCTCCGGGATCCTCCGCAGGCTCGGCGTGACCCCCGCGTCGCCGGCGATGGTCCTCGCCGCCCAAGCCGTCGTCAGCGTCCTCCAGGCGCTCGTCGGGATCTCGGCCGCCCTGGTCGTGGCGTTCCTGGCCTTCGGCGCCAACCCGCCCGTCGACGTGGGCGCCGCGGTCGGGGTGGTGGCGCTGGCGATGGCGGCGATGTACAGCATCGGCATGATCGTCGCGGCGGTCGCGCCCACTCCGAACTCCGCCGTCGCCATCGGGCTGGTCGCCTTCTTCGTCCTCGGCGCCGTCGGTGGGATGTTCGGCGGGCGCGACGCCCTGCCCGAGCCGCTCGCCGAGGTCGGCGGTTGGCTGCCGTTCGGCGCGGCCGTGGAGGCCCTGTCGTCCGCGTGGGCCGGCGCGACGGTGCAGGCGGCGCACCTGATCGGACTCGGCGCGGCGGTCGTCGTCGGAGCCGTGGTCGCCGGCCTCCTGTTCCGGTGGGAGTGATTCCGGCGGCGGGTGGGGTGCCGGTCCGGCGGGTCAGGACGCTCCTGCGGTGAGCAGGTAGTCGTCCGCGTCGGCGCTCCACCGCAGGCCCACGGCTCCGTCGGTGGCGGCTGCCTTGCAGAACTGGAGGAAGCCACGGTACCCGAGCTTCTTCTCGCTGAAGTCCGGCCGTACCCGCCGGAGTTGGTTCTTCAGGCCGGAGAGGGCCACCTCGCCGGTGTCGCCGCCGAGATCCCGGACCACGGAACAGAGCAACGCGAACGCCGTCTCCCGGTCGCCGTGTTCCGGTAGCGAGACCCCGGGGTCGCCCTTGGCCGGGCCCTCCGCCAACTCGATCACGCGCAACTCGGCGAGGTGGCGCAGCAACTCGCCAAAGGTGCGGAATCCGTGGTCGGACTCGCTGAAGGTGGGGTCCTTCCGCAACAGGGTCCGCTTCAACCGCGACGCCGTCACCTCCCCACCGGAGCTGCCCTGAAGACCGGCGACGGTCTGGGCGACGAGGACGGCGAGCGCGTCGGCGTCCCGGGCCGGCTCCTCGGTGGGCGGCGTCTCGATCTCCACCTGCTCGATCGGCTGTGGCTCCCGTTCCGACGGCCGGGCCGGCCGGGGCCGCCGGGCCCGGGTAGGCAGGATGTCGACGCCCTCCAACCGGTCGTAGTAGAGGAACTCGTCGCAGGCCGGTGGCAGCAGGGCCGAGGTGGAGTTCTCCACGCCGACGCCGATGACCTGCTTGTTCAGTTCGCGGAGCTTGTGCACCAGCGGGGTGAAGTCGCTGTCGCCGGTGCACAGCACGAACGTCGAGATGTAGCCGCGTTCGAAGGCCAACTCGATCGCGTCGACGGCCATCTTGATGTCGGCGGCGTTCTTGCGGGTGGCGCCCATCCGCTGGGGAATCTCGATCAGCTCGACGTGCGAGCGGGTCAGCATCCGCCGGTCCTCGTCGAAGTACGACCAGTCGGCGTACGCCCGCCGCACCACCACCCGCCCGCGCTCGGCCAGCGCGTCGGCGATGGGCCGGAAGTCGAACATCGCGCCGCCGTGATGGTCGCGCACCCCCAGCGCCAGGTTCTCGTAGTCCAGGAACAGGGCGATCCGGTCTTCGTGCTCCACCCGGGCAGCGTACGTCGGTGACGCCGGCACCGGGTCGACCACCGCCCCACCGCGCCGACGCGGGACCGGCACGGACGGCGGCTACCATCGCCCGATGGATCTTCGCGGAACGATCAGCCCGGACCGTCCGCTGCTCGTCCTGGCCATCGCGGAAGAGGCCGCGTACCTTGAGCCGGGGCTTCCGGTGCTGCTGACCGGGATGGGAAAGGTCAACGCCGCGGCCGCGGTCGCGGCGACGCTGGCCCGCTTCCCGCTGCCGTCGGTGCTGGTCAACCTCGGCACCGCTGGTGCGCTGCACCCCGGTTGGAGCGGCACCCACGAGGTGGGCAGCGTCCTCCAGCACGACCTGGACACCGAGTTCATCCGTCGGCTCACCGGCCAGACCGTCGGTGCCCCGCTGACCCTCGGTGACGGTCCGACGCTGGCCACCGGCGACCAGTTCATCGCCGACGACGTGGCGCGCGCGGCCCTGGCCCGGCACGCTCACCTGGTCGACATGGAGGGCTACGCCGTGGCCTCGACGGCCCGTGGCTTCGGTGTACCGGTGCGCCTGGTCAAGCAGGTCAGCGACGAGGCCGGCGAGGGGGCGGAGCGCAGCTGGCAGGAGTCGGTGGACGGCTGCGCCCGCCTGCTCGCCGCGTGGGTGCGGGACCACCTCTGATCCGCTGATCCAGCCCATCGACGGCTCGTGACCAGCACGTTTAGTGCTGTCGGGCACGGGTAGCCGGCGCTATTGCGGCTACGGATTGGAACGGGGCATGGAGCTGTCGGCACGCACGACCATCATCATGAGGAGCGGCATTCGAGGGGTCATCGCCGCGATGGCGATGTCCGGGCTGCGCCAGGCCACCACGTCCCTGAATCTCGTGCAGAGTTCGCCACCGAAGTCGGTGATGGAGAAGATGGTGCCCGGGCTGCTCGACCGGTTACCCGGCAATCAGCATCCGGCGGCCCTGGCGGTGGCGCACTGGAGCTACGGCCTCGGTGCCGGGCTGGCCTTCGGTGCCCTCCCGAAACGCCTGCGTCACCGGGTCTGGGTGGGCCCGCTCTACGGCATGGCGTTGCTGCTCGGCTTTCACGCCGCCATCGCGCCGGCCCTGGGTATCGACCGGCGGCTCTCCGACTGGCACGAACAGTTGGCGCTGGTCGCCGACCATCTGCTGTACGGCATCGTGGTGGCGGGCTTCCCGATGCCGCACCGGGACTGAGCGGCTGCCGTCGGTTCCCCATCGGCGGGAACGGCGCGCACCGCCGACGAGCCTGCCGACGCGCCACCTGGCACGTCGGCAGGCTGACGTCGGTCAGGCGCCGCCGGCCAGGTCGCGCCGACGGAAGACGGTCACGGCGGCCTGGGTCAGCACGCCGGCGGCGACGGTCAGCACCACGACCGCGACGACGCTGACGTCCTCCAGTGGGTACTCCCCCACGTGTTCGAACGGCGAGAACCGCAGGGCGGTCTCGGGGATCTCCAGGATCGGGGCGAAGTAGCCGGCGATCAGCCCGTAACCGAGCACGACCCAGATCACCGGCAGCGCCCTCGGTGCCGCCGCGTAGAGCAGGGCGGCGGCGGCGAGGACCAGCCAGACCGCCGGTGTGTGGGCGAGGTGACCGATCAGCAGGTCGCCGACCAGGTTCGCGTCCCCGGTGCTCACCGCCGTTCCGAGGCCCATGCCGACGCCGGCGATCAGCAGCAGCCACGGCACGCCGAGCGCCGCGACGGCGAGATGGCTGCCGATCCAGGCCGACCGGCTGACCGACGTCGCCAGTACCGGCTCGGCCCGCCCCTCGGCCTCCTCGGCGCGCAACGACTGCATCGCGAGCACCGCGTAGACGCCGACGACGAGCGCCATGGTCAGGCCCATCATGCCGAGGTAGCCGGCGAGCAGGTTGCCCGTACCGCCGCCCATGATGGCCACCAGGTCCTCGGGCGCGTTCTCGAAGCCGTCGAGCAGGGGCTGGGTGAACGAGCCGTAGGCGAGGCCGGCGACCAGCAGCGACACGCTCCAGCCGATCAGGCTGGCCCGGTGCAGCCGGAACGCCAGCGCGAACGGGCCGGCCAGCCAGCTCGCCGCTCGCGGCGAACCGGGACGGGGCGGCACCAGGCCGGCGCCGAAGTCCCGCCGCGCCGACAGGACGTAGCCGATGGCGGCGGTGACGGCCGCGAAGGCCAGCGACACGGCCAGCGGCCACCAGCGGTCGTGGACGTACGCGGCGGTCTGCTGGGACCAACCGAGCGGCGACAGCCAGGACAGCCACGACGGGCCGGTGCCCTGCACCGCCGCCATGTCGCCGATACCCCGCAGCACGAACGCGGCACCGAGCGCGGCACCGGCCATGCCGGAGGCCGCCCGCGGATACTCCGACAGTTGGACGGTGACCGCGGCGATGCCGGCGAAGGCCAGCGCCACCGCGCCGACGGAGGCACCGAACAGCATGGACCCGCCCGCGTCGAAGCCCCGGCTGGTCAGCATCGCGCCGATCAGCAGGGCCACCAGTACCGCCATCACGGTGGTGAGGGTGAGCGCGGCGGTGAGTTGGGCGTGTCGGCCAACCACGTTGGCGCGGATCAGTTCGGCCCGGCCGGTGCGCTCCTCGGTACGCGTGTGCCGTACCACGGTGAGCAGGCCCATCAGGCCGGCGCCGAGAAGTACGTAGAGGCCGTACTGGCCGGCGAGGAAGCGTTCGATGGTGAGGTCGTCGAAGCCGAAGCCGGGGCCACCGAACAGTGCGCCGGCGGGGCTGCTCGTGAAGGCGGTCAGCCCTTCCAGGTCCTCCGGAGTCTGCGCGATGGTGTCCAGCGCGGTGGCGAAGTACGTCATCAGCAGCGGCAGACCGAGCGTCCAGGCGGGCAGCCGGATCCGGTCGCGACGCAGCATGAACCGCAGCAGGTTGCCGGTCCCGGTGACGGTGTTTCCCGCTCCGGTGCCGGTGGGTGCCGCGCGGTCGAGGGTCGTCGTGGCCATCACGCCACCTCCGCGGCACCGTTGTGGACGTGCCGGTCACCGTAGTGGCGCAGCAGTAGCTGCTCCAGCGTCGGTGGCCGCGCGGTCAGCCCCTGCACGCCCAGCTCGCCGAGTTCCCGTACCACGACGGCGAGCTGGTCGCCGTCGACCTCGAAGCGGACCTGGCCGTCCTCGGCGTGCAGTCCGTGCACGCCGGGCAGGCCGGCGAGGCTGTCGGCCGGCCGGTCGGTGACGGCCTCGACCGAGGTACGGGTGAGGTGACGCAGATCGGTCAGCGAGCCGGTCTCGACGATCCGGCCCTGCCGGATGATCGAGATCTGGTCGGCGAGCACCTCGACCTGCGCGAGGATGTGGCTGGACAGCAGGACGGTACGCCCGGCCTCCTTGGCCTCGCGGATGCACTCCTGGAACACCGCCTCCATCAGCGGGTCCAGCCCGGCGGTGGGTTCGTCGAGCAGGAGCAGCTCGACGTCGCTGGCCAGCGCCGCGATGAGGGCGACCTTCTGCCGGTTGCCCTTGGAGTAGGTGCGGCCCTTCTTGCTCGGGTCCAGGTCGAAGCGCTGACACAGCTCATCCCGGCGGACCGGGTCGGTGCCGCCGCGGAGCCGGGCGAACAGGTCGATGGCCTCGCCTCCGGTGAGGTTGGGCCACAACTCCACGTCACCGGGCACGTAGGCCAGCCGCCGGTGCAGGGCGACCGCGTCGGTCCAGGGGTCACCGCCGAGCAGGCGGGCCCGACCGGCGTCGGCGCGCAGCAGCCCGAGCAGGATCCGGATGGTGGTGGACTTGCCGGCGCCATTCGGGCCGAGGAAGCCGTGCACGGTGCCGGAGTCGACCCGTAGGTCGAGTCCGTCCAGTGCCTTGACCCGGCCGAAGGACTTGTCGATGTGCTGGATGTCGATGGCAGCAGTCATGGTCGTAGACCTCGTTCGAGGGAAGCCCAGGGCGGCCTGGGGTCCGATGTGGTGGGTCGCGCGGATCCGCGGTGAGGTCCGCGTCGATGCGCGGATGAGGTTCGCGGTGACGGGGGCCACGCCGAGGCGTGGTGGCTAGCCTGCGTCGCCCTGCGGGGGCGGATCCGGGACGTACATCAGGTACTCGTCGAGCATCGATCGGTCGACCAGCAGCCCGTGGGTGAAGATCTCCAGCGCCGGGGCGGCCAGTTCGTCCATGTAGCGGCGGAACAGGGCGGCGAACTCCTCCGGCCCGGCATCCGCACCGTGCAGGGTGAACCACACCAGCATCGAGCCGGTGGCCTGGTAGGCGAGGTAGCGCGTCCGGGCGGCCGGGTCCCGGCTGGGCTTGACCACCCCGGCGGCCTCGCCCGCGGCCAGGTACTCCTCCGCGTCGGCGATCATCTGCTCGATCAGCGCCGCCGCGAGATCCCCGCCGGCCTGGAGGCTGCGGAGCAGGTAGAGCACGATCGGCGCGAACCGCTCGACCTCGGCCATCTGCGCCAGCAGGGCCGTCGCGGTGCCGTCGGTCAGCGCCTTCGTCTTCTCCTCGCGCATGATCGTCAGCGCGTGCTCGTCGCAGGCGCGGCGCAGCCCGGCCTTCGAGCCGAAGTGGTGAATGACCAGACCGGCGGTCACTCCGGCGTCGGCGGCGATGGTGCGCAGCCCGGCCCGGAAACCGTCGCGGCCGAACCGGGCGATGGCGGCCTCACGGATGCGGCTCGCGGTGGCCAACTCGCCATCGCGCTCCCCCGAACCCGCGCCCAAGGACGTCACAACACCAGATTAAACACTTGTTCAATCGCCCGGCAAGGCCCGGGCGCCCCGAATCTGCGAGCTGCCTGAGAATGACCTGATGACGTCCGTCACCATCCGCGAGCGCCAACCCCTCGACCTGCCCGGATGCGTCGAGCTGTTGGCCGAGGTGCACCGGGTGGACGGCTATCCGCTCAACTGGCCCAGCGACGCGACCCGGTGGTTGTGCCCCTCGGGGTGGCGGCATGCGTGGGTCGCCGAGGCCGGCGACGGCGGGCTGACCGGGCATCTGGCCGTCCGTCGCGTGCCGTACGGCCGTGGCGGCCCCGGCCGCCCAACCGCCGAGGTCGCCCGGCTGTTCGTCGCGCCCGCCTTCCGTCGCCGTCGGATCGGTGCCAGCCTGCTCGGCCAGGCGCGGCGGTGGGCGGTCGACCGGCAACTCGACCTGATCCTGGAGGTCGTCGACCAGCGAGAGTCGCCGGCCATCGCGCTGTACGAGCGTGACGGCTGGCAACACCTGACCACGGAGACCGCCGGCTGGCGTGCCCCGGACGGCTCGGCGGTCACCCTGCGCCGCTTTGTCCTGCCCGCGCACGATGCCGGGGGCGGCCCGATCAGCTGAGACCCATCGGAGGTCGGTCCGCCCCGGCGCTGCTCAGTCGGGCTCGGGCGCCGGAATCTCGCGGAGACCCTGCCCGTCGAGACGCAGCCACCGCCGCACGCCGATGTCACGCAGAAACCGCTCGTCGTGGCTGACCACCACGAACGCACCCCGGTAGGCGTTCAACGCGTTCTCCAGCTGGCCCACGCTGACCAGGTCCAGGTTGTTCGTGGGCTCGTCGAGCAGCAGCAGATGCGGTGCCGGCTGGGCGTACAGGACGCAGGCCAGAGTGGCGCGCAGCCGCTCACCCCCGGAGAGCACGCCGACCGGCAGATGCGCGCGGGCACCCCGGAACAGGAACCGGGCCAGCAGGTTCATCCGTTCCGACTGCGGGCGGTCCGGGGCGTACGCGGTGAGGTTCTCCAGCACGGTGCGGTCCGCGTCGAGCAGATCCAGCCGCTGTGACAGGTACGCCATCCGACCGTCGGCCCGACGCACCTGCCCACCCTCCGGCTCCAGCTCACCGAGCAGCAGACGCAGCAGGGTGGACTTGCCGACACCGTTGGGCCCGGTCAGCGCGATCCGCTCCGGGCCACGGATGGTCAGCTCGACGCCGTCCCCGGCGAACAGCGCCCGGCCGCCGCGCCGTACCCGCACCCGCTGCCCCTCGACCAGGGTGCGGCCGGCCGGAACGTCGGTCTCCGGCAGTTCCAACGTCAGCGTCTGGTCCTCCCGCAGCGCCCGGTTGGCCTCGTCGAGCCGGGCCCGCGCGTCGCTGACCCGGCTGGCGTGCGCCTGCTGGGCCCGACCCGCCGACTCCTGAGCGCTGCGTTTGAGCCCACCGGCGACGATGCGGGCCAGACCCGCGTTGCCGAGGTTGCGGGCGGCGTTACCGGCCCGCCGCTCGGCCCGTTCCCGCGCCTGCTGCATCTCCCGCTTCTCCCGTTTGACCTCCAGCTCGGCACTGCGTACGTGGCGCTCCGCCAGCTCCCGGGCGGCCCGCGACGCCTCCTCGTACGCGGTGAAGTTCCCGCCGAACGAGCGCAGCTGCCCGTCGTCGAGCTCGGCGATCCGGTCCATCCGGTCCAGCAGCACCCGGTCGTGGCTGACCAGCAGCAGGCAGCCCGGCCAGCTCTCCAGCACCGCGTACAGCCGGTGCCGGGCGTCGATGTCGAGGTTGTTGGTCGGTTCGTCGAGCAGCAGCACGTCGGGACGCCGCAGCAGTTGCGCGGCCAGGCCCAGCGAGACCGCCTGCCCGCCGCTGAGCGTGTCGAGGCGACGATCCAACGCCACCTCGCCCAGCCCCAGCCGGTCGAGTTCGGCGCGGCTGCGCTCCTCGACGTCCCAGTCGTCACCGATCGCGGCGAAGTTCTCCTCGCTGGCGTCGCCGGCCTCGATCGCCCGCAACGCGGTCAACGCCGGGGCGATCCCCAGCACCTCCGCCACGGTCAGGTCGCCGGTCAGCGGCAGGTTCTGCGGTAGGTAGCCGAGAACCCCCTCGACCGTCACGCCGCCACCGGAGGGGACGAGATCACCGGCGATCAGGCGCAGCAAGGTGGACTTGCCGGCGCCGTTCGGCGCGACCAGGCCGGTGCGGCACGGCGGCACGGTGAAGGACAGATCCCGGAAGACGGGGGTGTCGTCGGGCCAGGAGAAGGAGAGGTTGGTGCAGACGACGCAGACGTCGGACATCGAAGAAGACCTCGGGAAGGAAGCCGGGACGCGACCGGCGCCCCGGTCAGGCGGACAGGGCAACGACAGGACAGGCCGCCAGCGTGGCGGCGGGGCCACTCACCCCGAGATGTCGTCGTCCCCTGACAGCATGTCGCGCGCTCCTCGTTCCGCACCGCGCGGTTGATCCGCGGGGCCAGCCTACCAAGTGCCCCCGACCGGCACCGATCCGACGGCACGCCCGCCGAGCCCCGAACCCCGGCGGGCGTGTCGTCGATCAGGCGCGGACTCGGCCGCGCAGCCGGAGGTAGCCCAGGGCCGCCGCGGTCACCGCCAGCGGCCAGAGCAGATAGACGCCGGTCATCACCAGCAGCGAAAGCACCACACCGATGCTGGCCGCCGCGGCGTACCAGGCCCCACTGCGTCGGGGCAGCAGGCGCAGTGCCGCCGCGACACCGATCACGTACACGGTGATGAAGGAGCCGGTCGCCAGCAGCACCAGCGGGCGGGTGCCGAGGCCGGCGGCCAGCACCGCGGCCAGGGCGATGAACGCCAGGGCGGCGGTGACGGCGAGGCTGCGACGTGGCACCTCACCGGCCACGCTGCCTCGGGCGAGCCAGCCGGGCAACGCCCCGTCACGACCCAGCGCCGCGCCCAGCTTCGCCGCCCCGGCGTAGTAGACGTTCATGACGCCGAAGGTGAGCAGCAGCGCGGCACCGGCCGCCAGCCAGCGGGCGTCGCCGCCGAGCGCGACCGCGAACAACTCGCCCAGTGGTGCGGCGGAACCCGCCGCCGGGCCGAGCACTGCGACGGTGGCGAACGCCACCGCCAGATACAGCGCACCCACCACGACGACGGCGGCGGCGGTGGCCCTCGGCAGGTCCCGCGCCGGCCGGCGGAACTCCCCTGTGAGATGCGTGATCGCCTCCCAGCCGACGAAACTCCACATCAGCAGCGCGGCCGCCGGGCCGACGGCCGTCAGTCCGTGCGGTGCGAAGGGCGCGAGATTCCCGGCGGAGGCGTGCGGCAGCGACAGGAGCACCGCCAGCAGGAGGAAGGCGAGCAGCACTCCGGCGAGCGCGAGCTGCACCCGCCCGGCGAGTTGCACACCGCGGTGGTTGGTGACCGTCACCGCGGCCATCAGCAACCCAGCGGTGACGGCGACGGTGACCGTCCCGCCGCCGACCGCCGCCTCGACGTAGGCGGCACCGAACAGCGCCGCCGCCGATGCCCCCGGCGGCACCGCGAAGTAGAAGCACCAGCCGACGACGGCCGCCGCCCGCGGTCCGAAGGCCATTCGGGCGTACGTCGAGACGCCCCCCGCGTCGGGGTGGCGGGAACCGAGCGCGGCGAACGTCGCCGCCAGCGGGGCGGAGACGACCACCAGCAGCAGCCAGGCGAGCAGCGAGGCGGGACCGGCGATCTCGGCCGCCAGGGCGGGGAGCGCGATCACACCGGTACCCAGCACGGCGCCGACGTAGAGGGCGGCCCCCTGCGCGGCGGTCAGCCGCCCGCCGGTCACCGGAGAGGGGTGGGTCTGAGTCATGCGATCACGGTCGTCCGGAGCGGACTGCCGGAACAGCCGGATTGACGCCGAGCTGCGTTAGATTTCTGCCATGGGTTCCCACGTCGTCGCGGTGGCGGTGACCGACAACCTGCCGATCTTCGAACTGGCGGTCCCCCAGGAGGTGTTCGGCATTGACCGGCGCGACATCGTCGACCCGTGGTACGAGATGCGCCTGTGCGCCGCGGAGCCCGGGCCGCTGCGTACCACCGGTGGCGCCTGGCTCGACCCCCCGTACGGCCTGGAGGGCCTGGTCGGGGCCGACACCGTGCTGGTGCCCGGTTGTGCCCGGCCGACCCAGACCGATCCCCCGCCCGAGCTGATCGACGCGCTGCGCACGGCGTACGCGCGGGGCAGTCGCATCGTCGGCCTCTGCACCGGCGCGTACGCGATCGCCGCGGCCGGCCTGCTCGACGGCCGCCGAGCCACCACGCACTGGATGAACGCGCAGGACTTCGCCGGCCGGTTCCCGCTGGTCGACCTCGACCCTCGGGTGCTGTACGTGGCCGAGGACAACATCTTCACGTCGGCCGGCACGGCCGCCGCCATCGATCTGTGCCTGCACCTGGTACGGCAGGACCACGGTGCCTCGGTCGCCAACGAGGTGGCCCGGCGGATGGTGGTGGCTCCGCAGCGCGCCGCCGACCACACGCAGTATCCGGCGCCGCCGGTACGGGGAGTATCCCCGGACGACCTGAGCCCGGTCCTGGAGTGGGCGCGCGAGCGCCTCGACCGGCCCCTGTCGGTCAACGACCTGGCCCGCGCGGCCAACCTCAGTCCCCGTACCCTGGCCCGCCGGTTCCGTGACTCTCTCGGCACCACCCCCCTGCGGTGGCTGCTGGAGCAGCGGGTCCGATTGGCGCAGGAGTTGTTGGAGACCACCGAGGATCCGATCGAGCGGATCGCCCATCGCACCGGCTTCGGCAGCGGCGCCAACCTGCGCCAGCACTTCGGTCGGATCAGCGGGATGACACCGCAGAGCTACCGGCACGTCTTCCGCTACCGGGCCGGCGCGTCGACCCGACCCACGGTGGCGGAAGGCGCGGCCAGGCAGTCCGTCCGGTAGCGGCGGCGGTTCCACGTGACCGCACCGGCTCGGTGGCCGCTGGTCGCCCCCGCCGCGCACGCGTTTCGCCCCTCCGCGCCGGGGTATGCGCTCCGGTGATCCCGCCCTGCTCGCGGGCTGGATCCGACCGGTCAGCGGGAGGCCACCATGATGCCGGGACGCGATCCGATCGGCGAGGTCACGTTCGTGGGCACCGCCACCACCCTGCTGCGGCTCGGCGACTTCACGCTGCTCACCGATCCCAACTTCCTGCACGCCGGGCAGCGCGCCTACCTGGGCTACGGGTTGTTCTCCCGGCGTCTCACCGACCCGGCCATGCCCATCGACGCGCTGCCCGAGCTGGACGCGGTGGTCCTGTCCCACATGCACGGTGACCACTTCGACCGGGTGGCCCGGCACGGGCTGGCGAGAGACCTGCCCATCATCACGACACCGCCGGCCCGGCGCAGGTTGCATCGTTGGGGATTCTCCGCCGCGGACGGCCTGTCCACCTGGGAGAGTCGGGAGCTGCGGCGCGGCAGCCAGCGGCTGACCGTCACGGCGGTACCCGGCCATCACGGTCCGGGCCTCCTCGACCGTCTGCTGCCCGCCGTGATGGGTTCGATCATCGACCTGGAAGACGACGGGAAACGCCTGCTGCGCCTCTACATCACCGGCGACACCCTCTACCGCCCGGCGCTGGCCGAGATCCCGGCCCGTTTCCCCGACATCGACGCCATGCTGATCCACCTCGGCGGCACCCGCATTCTCGGCTTCCTCGTCACCATGAACGACCGGCAGGGCGTCGACCTGATGCGGCTGATCCAACCGGGCGTCACGGTGCCGATCCACTACGACGACTACCGGGTGTTCCGCTCGCCACTGCACGACTTCCTCGATCTCGCCTCCGCGCAGGGCCTACGTGCCGCGATCCGCACCATCCGACGCGGCGAAACCTGGCGTCTCCCCCTGGCGCAGGACGCCGACCCGGCCCGGCGCCGGTCAGCCTGACGCGGAGCGGAACGCGCCCTCGGCATCGTTATCGCCGCAATTCCGCGCCTTTTCGGGCGTTCGGGCTGGCCGCCCCCGACAGGACCGGACGGCCGCATCGACAACCGTCGGTGGAATCGGCGCGGCCGACATGCTGTTCGTCCTTCCGGCCAGCGCTTTCCACCGGGTCGCCGATCGCTGACCAGCCGGTAGTCGCCGGGCCGCGTCGCTACCGGAAACTTCCGGAAGTTCTGGTCACGGGGATGGTCTCGACATAACATGCACGCGCCTAAATCCGTTTCGTAGGCCCACGTCGAACACACCCCCGCCAGCACCCGATTCGCGTAAAGGGAATACCGATGCGCCTCTGGAACCTCTCCCATCGATCACGACTCCGGTCGCGAACAATCGCCGCCCTCTCCACGACCGCGCTCATCGCGGCCGTCGCCGTAGCGCCAGCACCGGCGGCCGCCGCGGAGGTCGTCCTTTCCAACGATTTCGAGTCCGGCTCGTACGCGCCGTGGGGGCCGCGCGGTGACGTGACCCTGGCCATCGCCGACGAGGGCCACGAGAGCGGCAGCAGCCTGTCGGTCACCGGCCGCACGGCGAACTGGCAGGGTCCGGCGACGAGCGCCACCGCGCTGTTCCGACCGGGTACCCAGTACTCGGTCACCGCCTGGGCGAAGCTCCCGGCCGGCACCGAGGGCACCGCCGGCGTGCACTTCACCGTCGAGGCCACCCCGGCCGGCGGCGGCGACAACACCTACACCTGGATCGGCGGCAACGTCCCCACCACCGCGGACGGCTGGGTGCGGATCGGCGGCGACTACACGCTTCCCGCCGGGCTCAGCTCCGCCACCCTCTACGTGGAGGCCGAGGGGAACACCCCGTTCCTCCTCGACGACGTTCTGATCACCGCGCCGGACGGCGGTCCCGGCGGACCGGATCCGGGCACCGTCGTCATCGACACCGACTTCGAGAACGGGCTGGACGGCTGGGGGCCGCGCGACGGCGGCCCGGGTGCCCCGACGATCGAGATCACCGACGTCGCGCACGGCGGCACGGCCGCGGCACTCGTCACCGACCGGGTCAACCAGGGTGCCGGCCTCGGTCGGGACGTCTCCGGCCTGTTCGAGGCGGGCGTGACCTACGAGCTCAACGCCTGGCTGCGGTTCGCCGAGGGCCAGCCGACCGACCAGATCTGGCTCAGCCTCTCCAGCACCTCCGGCGGCAGCCAGTCGTTCAGCACCCTCGCCCAGTTCGACACCATCAGCAACAGCGGCTGGACGGAGGTCACCGCCCGGTTCACCATGCCGGCCTCGGACGAGGCGTTCCTCTACTTCGAGACCCGCTGGCAGGGCGCGGACGTGCCCGGCAACACCAGCGACTTCCTGGTGGACGACATCGTGGTCCGGGTACCCGAACCGCCGGTCGTCGAGGACCTCACCGGCATCCACGAGACCACCGACTTCCCGGTCGGTGTGGCGATCGACGCCCGGGAGACGGTCGGCGGCGCCGCCGAGCTGCTGACCCGGCACTTCAACCAGGTCACCCACGAGAACCACATGAAGCCCGAGGCCTGGTACGACGACGAGCGCAACTTCCGTCCGCACGAGCAGGCGCTCACGGTGATGGACTTCGCCCGGGACAACGACCTGCGCGTCTACGGTCACGTGCTGGTGTGGCACAGCCAGACCCCGGACTGGTTCTTCCAGGACGCGAACGGGCAGCCGCTGACCACGTCCGCGGCGCACCAGCAGCTGCTGCGCGACCGGATGCGTACCCACATCTTCGGTGTCGCCGAGTCACTGGCGCAGCGGTACGGCCAGTTCGGCTCCCCCACCAACCCGCTGTACGCCTGGGACGTGGTCAACGAGGTCGTCAGCGACAGCGGTGAGTACGCCGACGGCCTGCGCCGCAGCGAGTGGTACCGGATCCTGGGCGAGAGCTTCATCGACCTGGCGTTCGAGTACGCGCACGAGGCGTTCAACGAGGTCCACGCCGTGGCCGGCAGCGACCCGGTCTCCCTGTTCATCAACGACTACAACACCGAGCAGAGCGGCAAGCAGGCCCGCTACCGGGCACTGGTGCAGCGGCTGCTCGACCGCGACGTCCCGATCGACGGGGTGGGCCACCAGTTCCACGTCTCGCTGGCCACGCCGGTCAGCAGCCTGGAGAGCACGTTGGAGGCTTTCGCGGAGCTGCCCCTGACCCAGGCGGTCACCGAACTCGACGTCACCACCGGCACTCCGGTGACCCAGGCGCGGCTGATCGAGCAGGGCTACTACTACCGCGACGCCTTCCGGATCTTCCGGGAGCACAGCGACGACCTGTTCGCCGTCACGGTCTGGGGTCTCACCGACGGACGCTCGTGGCGCTCGGCAAACGCGCCGCTGCTGTTCGACGACAACCTGCGGGCCAAGCCCGCCTACCACGGTGCGGTCGACGGCGAGCTGCCGGCCCGGCTGCGTACCGCCAACGTCTTCGCCGGCGACGTGGCCCTCACGGCCGCCGCGCCGAAGGACCTGACCTGGCGGAAGCTGCCGCTGCACGCGATCGAGGACACGGCACGGTTCCAGCTGCGTTGGGCACCGGATCACCTGACCGCGTACGTCACGGTCGACGACGCCTCGGTCTCCGACAACGACCGGGTCACCTTCGCCCTGGGCGGCGAGACCTACCGGGTCTCCCGCGACGGCAGCGGCGACGTGCCGGCCGTGGCGTCCGAGCGGGACGGCGGCTACCACCTGGTCGCCCACCTGCCGCTGGCCGGTGCCGCCGAGGGCGACACGCTCACCCTCGACGTGCGGGTCACCGACAACGGCACCACGTCCGGCTGGAACACCCCGGGTGCGGTCGGCACCCTGAGCCTCGTTGAGGAGCTGTCGTACCTGGAGGTCCGCGAGGCGGCCACCGCCCCGGTCATCGACGGCACCGTGGACGCCGTCTGGGCCCAGGCCGGATCGGTCACCACCGCCAAGCAGGTCTCCGGCACCGACGGCGCGACCGCGAACGTCCGTACCCTCTGGCGGGGTCAGACGCTCTACGTGCTGGCCGAGGTCACCGACCCGGTGGTGGACGTCTCCGGTTCCGACCCGTGGACCCAGGACTCGGTGGAGATCTACGTCGACGCCGGCAACGCCAAGAACGGCCCCTACCGCTACGACGACACCCAGATCCGGATCAACGCCGACAACGTGGTGTCGTTCGGCACCGGCGACGAGGCGTTCCAGGCGGGCCGGCTGGAGAGTGCAGCGGTGCGTACCGGGACCGGCTACACCGTCGAGGCGGCGATCAGCCTGCTCGAGTACGGCGGCCTCGGCACGTTCCACGGCCTGGACTTCCAGGTCAACGACGCGTCCGACGGCACCCGCACGTCGATCCGGAACTGGGCCGAGCAGAACGGCGAGGGCTACCAGACCACCGCCCGCTGGGGGGTGGGTCGCCTGGTGGCCGGCTCCAACGTGGAGATCACAATGACCCGGATCGCCCGCTGGAACTCCGACAGCGGCGGTGGTTACTGCGCCACCATCACCGCCACCAACAGGGGCGACAAGGCGGTCGAGTGGACCGCCGTGGTCGACATCGAGGGTGCCATCTACGACGCGTGGAACTTCAAGCGGGAACGGCTGGCCGACGGCAGCTACCGGATCAGGGGTGTCGACTGGAACCGCACCCTGGCCGCCGGCGCCAGCACCTTCAGCATCGGGTACTGCGCCAACCTGTGACACCCGGTCGACCGGCCAGCCCGACAGGGCGTCGCCGGTGATGTGAACCGGTGGCGGTCGGTGTCCTCGACGGACGGCGACCGCCACCGGCCTTCGGGGGTCCGTCCCGGTCAGACGGCGCGGGCGACGCAGATGCGGGCGTTGAGCCGGGGACCGGCCTCGTAGATCATGTACGAGACGCCGCCGTCGGTGCCGAACGCGGGGGCGGCGACCCGACCGTTGTCCGAGGCGATCGGGGCGTGGAACACCCCGAGATGCACCTCCCGGTCGAAGTTGTTGCCGACCTCGGTGAGCCGGATCCGGCCGTCATTGCCGTGGTAGGCCACGTAGCTGGTGCCGTTGCGCTTGAGCAGGTGCGGGCTGGAGATGTCGGTCAGCCCGTCACCGGCAGGTGAGATCAGCGGGTTCGGGGCGAACTGCCACTGGTCCCAGCCGTTCGGCGACCAACCCCAGAAGATCTTGCGGGTGCCGGGGCCGACGGTGTGCGCGCCCATGAAGAGCATGACGTACCTGTTGTTCTTCCCGGCGACCTGGTGCTCGAAGACCCGGGCGTACGAGGTCTCGGTGGTGTTCGGCACCAGCCTCGTGCTCAGGATCGGCGTCTCGTTGGTGAAGGTGATGCCGTCGCGGGACCGGGCCACCCGGGTGGTGGTGTTCTCCCCGTGGAAGTAGAGGAAGAACTCCTTGGTAGGGGCGTTCCACACCACGTGCGGCGAGGAGACGTGGCTGACCGTGGTGGTGGGCAGCACCCGGTCGATGATGGGATTCCCGGGGTACTCGGTGTAGGGGCCTTCGAGCCGGTCGGCGTAGGCCAGGCAGATGCCGCCGGGCGCGTCGTGCGGGGCGTAGTAGAGGTAGTAGCGCCCCCGGGCTCCGGAGATCTTGTCATAGACCCCGCGCACGCAGGGGAAGATCATCTCGCCCGTGGGGTTGTAGTTCAACGGTCCGGCAAAGGCGTCGCGGACGTACCGGTAGCTGGGAAATCCGGCCGGGCCGGCGAGGGCGGGGCCGGCGGCGAGGGTACCGCCGAGCACGGTACCGGCGGCCGTGGCAGTGCCGATCAGCGTTGCGCCGCGCAGCAGGCCACGGCGACTCACCGCGGCAGCCCGGGGCAGGGGTAGATCGTTCATGGGGTCTCCGATCGTGAGGGACGCTCGTCGATGGCGGAGCTGGGGATGGTGGCGAAGCCGTGCGGCCGCGTGGGTGCGGCGGGACGGTGGTGGCACAGCTCGGCGTCACCGGCAACCATTACTGCTGGTGACCGTGCGTGAGATCGGGCTCCACCAGGGAGCAGGCCTTGTGATCGATGAGTCTGCGGTCGACGACGAACCAACGTCAAGAGACTAATACGAATTATCAAGGCCGAAAGCCGGAGAAGTTTTCCGCCGTCGGGGGTTGACGACCGGCCGCGAGGGGTCGCAGGATTTCACACCAACGTAGCTAATGCGTATTAGCGCAGTAACGAATGGACACTCACAGTGACCGGATCGCGCAGGCGGGTGACCCAGCAGGACATCGCCCGGATGACCGGCGTCAGCCAGGCCACCGTCTCCCTGGTGCTCAACGGCCGTGACGACGGCAGCGTCCGGATCGCTCCGGAGACCCGGGAACGGGTGCTGCACGCGATCCGGAGCACCGGATACGTCGCCGACCCCGTGGCCCGGCGGCTCGCCGCCCGGCACAACCGGATCCTCGGCGTGTTCACCTACGAGCCGGTCTTCCCGGCCGGCACCGGCGACTTCTACCACCCGTTCCTGGTCGGCATCGAGGAGTCCGCCGAGCGCCTCGGCTGTGACCTGCTGCTGCTCACCAGCGCCCCGGTCACCGACGGTCGGCGCCGCATCTTCCACGACGACAACCGGCTACGGCTGGCTGACGGCTGTGTTCTGCTGGGTCGTTCGCTCGACCGCGACGAACTGGGCCGGCTGGTCGCCGAGGGGCATCCGTTCGTGTCGGTCGGCCGTCGGGACGACGCGGGCGGACCGGTGCCGTACGTCGGCGCGGACTACTCGGCGGCCACCGCCGACGTCGTCCGGCGGGCCCTCGACACCGGCCACACCTCGCTCGCGTACCTGGGCCAGGGGGCTGGCCCCGAGTCACACGCCGACCGGTTCGCCGGCTACCGATCCACCCTCGACGCGGCCGGACTGCCGGCACGGCACGAATCCACCGATCGTTCCCCCGCCGAGCTGCTCGACGCGCTGCTCGATGCCGGGGTCACCGCCGTGGTGGTCGAGGAGTACGCCGACGGCGTCGCCCTCGCCGCGGTGGCCCGCCAGCGGGGCCTGAGCGTGCCCGCCGACCTGTCCATCCTGGCCCTGGGTGATCCGACCCGGCCGACGACCAGCGACCTCGAATTCACCGGCTTCCGGATCCCCCGCCGCGAGATGGGA
This sequence comes from Micromonospora aridisoli, assembly GCF_056150025.1. Taxonomy (NCBI): domain Bacteria; kingdom Bacillati; phylum Actinomycetota; class Actinomycetes; order Micromonosporales; family Micromonosporaceae; genus Micromonospora; species Micromonospora aridisoli. Next base: position 86,567 of record NZ_JAXCFK010000009.1, read on the forward strand.
TGGCAGGCCGTCGAGGTGCTCACCGGGCTGCTCGCCGCGGTGCCGGGCACGGTGACCCAGCGGCTGCTGCCATGCCAACCGGTCGACGGCGCCACCCTCCTCCCGCCCCGACCCTGACCAGCCTCCCCCGATTCGTCACGCCTCCCACCCGGCGGCTCGGCGACCAACCCCGGAAAGGACCGACCGTGCCCGAGATGCAGGCCGAAGTACTGATCGTCGGCGGTGGGCTCGGTGGCGTGGCCGCCGCCCTCGCCGCGCTGCGCGCCGGCCGCAGCGTGCTGCTGACCGAGGAGTACGACTGGCTCGGCGGGCAGCTCACCAGCCAGGCGGTGCCGCCGGACGAACACTCCTGGGTGGAGCACTTCGGGGTCACCGCCAGCTACCGGGCCCTGCGCGACGGCATCCGGGAGCACTACCGACGCTGGTATCCGCTGACCGACCGGGCCCGGCGTGCCACCGCGCTGAACCCGGGGGCCGGGCACGTGAGCCGGCTCTGCCACGAACCCCGAGTCGCGGTGGCGGTCCTGGAGGCGATGCTGGCGCCGTACCGAGGGTCGGGTCGGCTGCGGGTGCTCCAGCCGTACCGGCCGGTGGCGGCCGACACCGACGGCGACCGCGTCACCGGCGTGACCCTGGCCCACCGGCACACCGGTGAGCGGGTGCACCTCATCGCGCCGTACGTCCTGGACGCCACCGAGACCGGCGAACTGCTGCCGTTGACCGGCACCGAGTACGTCACCGGCTTCGAGTCGCGCGCCGACACCGGTGAGCCGAGTGCGCCGGAGCAGGCACAGCCGACCAACATGCAGGCGGTGTCGGTGTGTTTCGCGGTCGACCACGTCGACGGCGACCACACCATCGACAAGCCGGCGGCGTACGACTTCTGGCGGGCGTACCGGCCCCCGTTCTGGGGCGACCGGATGCTGTCGTTCCGCTCCCCCAACCCGCGCACCCTGGAGATCTCCGAACGCAGCTTCACCCCCAACCCGGACGACGATCCCTGGCTCGTCCAGGCCGACCAGCGGGTCAACCCCGGCGACGGGAACCTGTGGACGTTCCGGCGGATCGCCGCCCGGCGCAACTTCACGCCCGGTGCGTACGACAGCGACATCTGCCTGGTCAACTGGCCGATGATCGACTACTTCGAACAGCCGGTGATCGACGTACCCGATCCGGACGCCGGGATCGCCGCGGCCCGGGAGCTGTCCCTGTCGGTGCTGTACTGGCTGCAGACCGAGGCACCTCGCACCGACGGCGGCACCGGCTTTCCCGGGCTGCGCCTGCGCGGCGACATCACCGGAAACGGCATCGCCGCCTCCGGCGGGGACGTCACCCACAGCGGCCTGGCCCAGGCGCCCTACATCCGTGAGTCGCGCCGCATCCGTGCCGAGTACACCGTCGTCGAGCAGGACCTGTCGCTGGAGATCCGGGGCGACAAGGGCGCGGTCGGCTACGCCGACTCGGTCGGCGTCGGGATGTACCGCATCGACCTGCACCCCTCCACCGGTGGCGACAACTACATCGACGTGGCCTCCTGCCCGTTCGAGATCCCACTCGGCGCCCTGATCCCCCGGCGGGTGGAGAACCTGCTGCCCGCCGGCAAGAACATCGGCACCACGCACATCACCAACGGCTCCTACCGGCTGCATCCCGTGGAGTGGAACGTCGGCGAGGTCGCCGGCACGCTCGCGGACTTCTGCCTGGCCCGGCGGGTCACCCCCCGCGCGGTGCGCTACACCCCCGGCCTGCTGGCCGACTTCCAGAACCGCCTCGCCGACTCCGGTGTCGAGCTGCGCTGGCCCGACATCGCCGGCTACTGAGGAAGGACATACATCGATGAGGAACCGGTTGACGGCCGTCGTCGCGATCACCGCGCTGCTCGGCCTGACGGCCTGCGGCGGCGACTCCGCCGAGTCCGACGGCCCGGTCACGCTGCGGATGACCACCTGGTCGGCGAACGAGGCCCACCTGCAGCTGTTCAACGAGATCGCCGCCGAGTACGCCGCGACCAATCCGGAGGTCGCCGAGGTCACCTTCGACCCGATCCCGTTCGAGAACTACACCACCACGCTCACCACCCAGATCGCCGGCGGTAACCCGCCCGATCTGGCCTGGATACTGGAGAACTCCGCTCCCGACTTCGTCAACTCCGGGGCCCTGGTTCCGCTCGACGACACCCTCAGGGGCACCGAGGGGTACGGCTTCGACGAACTGACCCCGTCCGCGACGAAGCTGTGGCAGGCCGACGGCAAGCTGTACGCGTACCCCTTCTCCACCTCGCCGTTCGGGGTGTTCGTCAACACCGACCTGGTGCAGACGTCCGGCGCCCAGAGCCCGGCCGAGTTGATCGCCGCCGGCCGCTGGAACTGGCAGAACGCGCTTGCCACCGCCGCTGCGGTGCAGGCGGAGACCGGCAAGGCCGGTCTGGTGGTACGCGACTTCGACTACAAGGGCTGGGACTTCCTGTCCACCGTGTGGACCGGTTGGGGCGCGCGTGCGTGGAGCGAGGACGGCCGGACCTGCGGTTTCAACTCCGCCGAGATGGTCGAGGCGATGACCGTCCTGCACCGGGGAATCTTCGTCGACAAGGCGCTGCCCGGGCCGGGCACCACCGCGGACTTCTTCGCCGGCGACGCCGGCATGACCATCACCCAGATATCCCGCGCGTCTCTGCTGGAGGGGCAGAAGTTCGGCTGGGACCTGGTACCGCTGCCCGCCGGGCCGAAGGGCGAGTACGCGGTGATCGGCCAGGGCGGCATGGGCGTGCTCAGGCAGGGCCGCCACGCCGAGGCCGCCGCCGAGTTCCTGGCGTACCTGACCAACCCCACCAACTCGGCCAGGCTGGCCCAGTTCTTCCCGCCGCCGCGCACCTCGCTGCTCACCGCCGACACCCTCGCGAAGACCAACCCGCTGCTGAGCCCGGAGCAGTTGCAGGAGGTCGTGATCGACGGAATCGCCGAGGGGGTGGTCAAGCCCAGCCACACCGGTCAGGCCGAGCTCAACCAGGCGGTCCGGGCCGCGCTGGACCCGCTGTGGCGGGCGGACGCGGACGTCCGGGGCGTACTCGACGGTGTGTGCACCGCGATCAACCCGCTGCTGGCGAAGTAGGACTCTCGATGTCGGTCCTGACCAGGGACACCGTGGGGCGGGCCGGTGGCCGGTCCGCCCCCGGCGGGGCCACCCCACGGCGGCGCGGCTGGTGGACGACCCGCCGCCGCGACCAGCTCGCCGGGCTGCTCTTCGTCGCCCCGCAACTCGCCGGCTCGGTGCTGTTCGTGCTGATCCCGCTCGGGCTGGTCTTCTGGTACAGCCTGCACGAGTGGAACGTGCTCGCCGGCACCTTCGAGTTCGTCGGCGCGGGCAACTACCAGGCCATGGCCGACGACCCGAACCTGCCGTCGGTGCTGCGGGTCACCGCGTTCTTCTCGGTCGGGCTGGTGGTGTTCAACCTCGGCCTCGCCCTGCTCCTGGCGGTGCTGCTCAACCAGCGACTACGCGGCACCGTCGTGTTCCGGACGCTGTTCTTCTCCCCGGTCGTGGTCTCGCTGGTTGCCTGGACCATCGTGTGGGGGTTCCTGCTTCAGGACAACGGCGGCGTGAACGGGGCGCTGGAGGCGGCCGGCGTGGACGGACCGAACTGGCTGCGCGGCGACTGGACCGCACTGCTGTCGGTGATCGTGGTTCAGGTGGTCAAGAACGTCGGCCTGAACATGGTGCTGTTCCTGGCCGCCCTCCAGGGCGTGCCGGCCGAGCTGTACGAAGCCGCCCGGGTCGAGGGGGCGAACGCCTGGACCCGGTTCCGCCGGATCACCGTCCCACTGATCAGCCCGACCATCCTGCTCACCTCGATCATCACCGTGGTCGGGTCGTTGCAGGTGTTCGCCCAGATCGCCGTGCTCACCCAGGGCGGTCCGGGCACCTCGACCACGGTGCTCGTCTACTACCTCTACCAGCGGGCGTTCCAGTTCCACCAGTTCGGTTACGGGGCCACGCTGTCGGTTCTGCTCTTCCTGATCGTGCTGGTGCTCACCGTCGTGCAGTGGCGGATGCGCAGGAGGTGGGTGTTCCATGAACAGTAGGCTCTCCGCCCGGGCCAGGGTCGCTCTCTACGGCACGCTCTGCCTGCTCGCCGTACCGTTCGTCTTTCCCACTTGGTGGATGGTCACCTCGTCGGTGAAACCGGTCGGTGACATCTTCGCCTTTCCGCCGTCGCTGATCCCGTCCGAGGCCAGCCTCTCGGCGTACCGGCGGGTCTTCGAGCTGCAACCGTTCGCCCAGCAGTACCTCAACAGCGGATACATCGCGGCCGCGGTCACCGTCGGCACCCTGGCGGTCTCGTCGCTGGCCGGGTACGCCTTCGCCCGGATCCGTTTCCGGGGCCAGCAGGTGCTGTTCGTGGTGGTGCTGGTCGGGCTGCTCATTCCCAGCGAGGTGACCATCGTCCCGCTGTTCCGGATGTTCAACTCCTGGGGCATGGTGGACACCCACTGGCCGCTGATCCTGGTGCCGATCCTCGGCGCGCCGAGCGTGCTGGCCACCTTCATCATGCGGCAGTTCTTCATCACCCTCCCCGGTGAGCTGGAGGAGGCGGCCCGGGTGGACGGGCTCGGCCGGTTCGCCACCTTCTGGCGCATCGCGTTGCCGCTGGCCCGGCCGGCGCTCGGGGCGGTGGCGATCTTCACCTTCCTGCACAGCTGGAACCTCTACCTGGAGCCGATCGTCTTCCTCTCCACTCCGGAGAAGTTCACCCTGCCGCAGGCACTCACCCAGTTCGTCGACGCGTACGGCGGGCCGATGTGGGACGTACAGCTCTCGGCGGCGTCGATGACCGCCTTACCCATCCTGGTGATCTTCGTGATCGCGCAGCGGCAGTTCATCGAGGGTCTGGCCCACACCGGACTGAAGGGCTGAGCGCGGCTCCTCGGCGCGGAGGTCCGAAACCGCGGGGCCGGGCCGTGCCCCGGTCCGAAGCGGGACGGGCCCCGGCCGACCGTTGCTGATCGGCCGGGGCCCGTCCGGGTCTGTCGAATCAGGCGAGGTCGAACCGGTCGAGTTCCATCACCTTGGTCCAGGCCGCCACGAAGTCGGCGACGAACTTGTCGCGGGCGTCGTCGCTGGCGTAGACCTCGGCGAGCGCCCGGAGCTGCGAGTTTGAACCGAAGATGAGGTCGACCGCGGTGGCGGTCCACTTCACCTCGTCGGTGGCCAGGTCGCGGATCTCGTACACGTGCTCGTCGGACTCCGACGCCTTCCACCGCGTACCCGGGGAGAGCAGGTTGCTGAAGAAGTCGTTGGTCAGCACGCCGGGCCGGTCGGTGAGCACGCCGTGCCGGCTGCCGCCGACGTTGGCGCCGAGGGAGCGCAGGCCGCCGACGAGGACGGTCATCTCGGGCGCGGTCAGGTTGAGCATGTAGGCACGGTCGACGAGCAGCACCTCCGGCTGGGTCTTCTCGCCGGCCCGCAGGTAGTTGCGGAACCCGTCGGCGCGCGGCTCCAGGACCCGGAACGACTCGACGTCGGTCTGCTCCTGGGTGGCGTCGGTGCGACCCGGGTGGAACGGGACCGTGATCTTCACACCGGCGTCCCGCGCCGCCTTCTCGACGGCCGCCGATCCGGCCAGCACGATCAGATCCGCGAGGGAGATCTTCGCCCCGCCGGCCGAGTTGAACTCCTGCTGGATGCCCTCCAGGGTGCTCAGCACGGTGGCGAGCTGCTCCGGCTGGTTGACCTCCCAGCTGCGCTGCGGCTCGAGGCGGATCCGGGCCCCGTTGGCACCGCCGCGCTTGTCGGTGTACCGGAAGCTCGCGGCCGACGCCCAGGCGGTGCTGACCAGCTGGGCGGTCGTGAGGCCGGACTCCAGGACCTTCTCCTTCAGCCCGGCGATGTCGGCCTCGTCCACCAGCTCGTGGTCGACGGCCGGCACCGGGTCCTGCCACAGCTGGGGCTCGGGAACCCAGGGACCGAGGAACCGGCTGACCGGGCCCATGTCGCGGTGCAGGAGCTTGTACCACGCCTTGGCGAAGGCGAGCGCGAACTCGTCGGGGTTCTCCAGGAACCGACGGGAGATCTTCTCGTAGGCCGGGTCGACGCGCAGCGACAGGTCGGTCGTGAGCATCGTCGGCTTGTGCTTCTTCGACGGGTCGTGGGCGTCCGGGATGATCGCCTCGGCGTCCTTGGCGACCCACTGCTTGGCTCCGCCGGGGCTGGTGGTGAGCTCCCACTCGTACCCGAAGAGGATCTCGAAGAAGCGGTTGCTCCACTGCGTCGGCCGGTCGGTCCAGGTGACCTCGAGACCGCTGGTGATCGTGTCGGCGCCCTTGCCGCTGCCGTACGTGCTCAGCCAGCCCAGGCCCTGTGCCTCCAGCGGCGCGCCCTCGGGCTCCGGGCCCACGTGGTTGTCGGCGACACCGGCGCCGTGCGTCTTGCCGAAGGTGTGGCCACCGGCGATGAGCGCGACGGTCTCCTCGTCGTTCATCGCCATCCGGGCGAAGGTCTCCCGGATGAAGTGCGCCGCCGCGAGCGGGTCGGCGTTGCCACGGGGCCCCTCGGGGTTGACGTAGATCAGACCCATCTCCGTCGCGCCGACGTCCTGCGACATCTCCTTCTCGGAGACGTAACGCTCGTCACCGAGCCAGGTGTCCTCCGGACCCCAGAAGATCTCCTCGGGCTCCCAGACGTCCTCCCGGCCGAAGCCGAAGCCGAAGGTCTTGAAGCCCATCGACTCCAGGGCCACGTTGCCGGCGAGCACCAGCAGGTCGGCCCAGGAGATCTTCTGGCCGTACTTCTGCTTCACCGGCCACAGCAGGCGGCGGGCCTTGTCGAGGTTGGCGTTGTCCGGCCAGCTGTTCAGCGGGGCGAAGCGCTGACCGCCGTCACCGGCACCGCCCCGACCGTCGTGGATGCGGTAGGTGCCGGCGGCGTGCCAGCTCATGCGGATCATGAGACCGCCGTAGTGACCGAAGTCGGCCGGCCACCAGTCCTGCGAGGTGGTGAGGACCTCGGTGATGTCCCGCTTCAACGCCTCGACGTCGAGCTTGGCGAACTCCTTGGCGTAGCTGAAGTCCTCGCCGAGCGGGTCGCCCTTCGAGGAGTGGGCGTGCAGCACCGACAGGTCGAGCTGGTTGGGCCACCAGTCCCGGTTCGTACGCGGACGACCGCCGGTCTTCGGCGTCGGCGAGTCGATCGCCGGGTTCTCGCTCTCGCTGCCGTGGGCGGTAACGGAGTCGTGCGCGACCGGGCAGCCAGCCGCCGCCTTCTTGTCCACGCCCTGGGCGCTGGCTGGGGCCTCGTGCTCTGCGTTGCTCAATGTGCTTCCTTCCGACCTGGCGGTTCACTGGTGGTGCGGACGGTCGCGCAGTCGGGGCAGGTGCCCCAGTAGACGACCTCCGCCTCGTCGACCACGAACCCGTGGTCGTCGGAGGCGGTGAGACAGGGGGCGAAGCCGACGGCGCAGTCCACGTCGGCGATGACGCCGCAGGAACGGCAGACGACATGATGGTGGTTGTCCCCCACCCGGGACTCGTAGCGGGCGATCGCTCCGGCGGGCTGGATGCGCCGCACCAGACCGGCGTCGGTGAGCGCCCGCAGCACATCGTAGATCGCCTGGTGGGACACCGTGGGATGATCGGCGCGGACCAGCCGGATCACGGTGTCGGTGTCGACGTGCGGGTGGTCGCGCAGCGCCGCGAGCACCGCCAACCGGGGTCGGGTCACGCGCAACGAGACCGCCCGCAGCTGCGCCTCGAAGTCCGCCGTCATGCCGACGAACCTACTCCACTGTTCTGGAATGAATCAAGTTTTTGCGGATGTGGGTGTGTTGCCAGGATCACCGGCCGGGCAGGCCGCGCACCCCGGGTTGGTCTGTCTCAGGTGTTGCTGCCCTCACCCGCGTCCGCCGACGTGTGCGGGGCCACCGACGTGGTGGGCGACGTCTGGGGTGGGGTGCCCGACGGGGTGGGATCCTCGGCCTCGGACGGGTCCTCGGCCGGCGGCGAGGTCGGTTCCGACGGTGTGGACGGGCTCGACGTCGGCGGTGGGCTGGAGGGTGCCGGTGGGTTCGACGTGGTCGGCGGAGCGGGCGGGACCGGTGAACCGGAGCGGGTCGGTACCGGCGTGGTCGGCGGAGCGGGCGGGACCGGTGAACCGGAGCGGGTCGGTACCGGCGTCGTCGGCGTGCCGGACGGCGATGCCGACGGCACGCCGGTGGGGGTGGCGTCGGGTTGACCCGCGCCCCGGCCGCCGGCCTGCGCAGCGGAACGGTCCGCGGCCGGCGTGCCGGCCTGATGCCCGGCCGATGTCTCCGTCGGTGCCGTCGGCTCGGCGGAGGCCAGGACCGACGTCCGTACATGGGTGCCCGCCTGCTGGCAGACGACCCCGGCCAGACTGAAGCGGTCCGGTGTCTCATGCCCACCGGACTCGACGCGGCCGTGCAGTGTCGCCGTCACGCCGGTGCCCGGCACCGCCGGCTCGGCCAGACGCAACGTCACCCGCTGCTCGTCGTTCGCCCAGGCCGCACCCCGCACGTCGAGCAGCCGCTGACTGGCTGGCAGGGTGAAGGTCAACGCCCGTTCCCCGGCCGTCTGCGGCGAGGTTCCCGTGACGCTGATCTGGGCGGTGAAGCGACCGTCGGTCGCCTGCTGGGCCCGGTACTGCACGGTGCAGCCGGCCTCGGAGGTCGGCGGGTCGGCCGAGCCCTCGTCGGCGGCGACCAGTCCCGGCAGGGTCCCGGCCAGTACGGCCGCTGCCGCTACCGCTCCGGGCGCGAAGAGCAGCAGCCCGCGACGCCGGCCGACGACCTTCGCCGACGCCGGACGGTCGGCCTGCCTGGTGGGTCCGGCGACCGCTCGGGTGGGCACGACCGCCCCGGTGGCCGCGTCGGCCGGTGCCGCCCGCACCGTGGTGGCCGGCCCCGCCAGCGCCTCCGCGAGTTCACCCGCGGATGGGCGCCGGGCGGGGTCGGTTGCCAGGCACCGGCCGATCAGATCCGCGTGGGATGCGGAGAGGCCCTCGACGGTGGGGACGGAGACCGGATCGTGCGGGGCCCGCCGTGGGGCCCGACCGGTGAGGCACTCGGTGATGACGACACCGAGCGCGAACACGTCGCCCGCCGGCACCGCCTCCGCCGCGACGGTCAACTCCGGCGGCAGGTAGGTCGGGGTACCCCAGACCTGCCCGTCCGGGTCCGCCGGGTCGTCGCCCGCGCCGGCCGCGATACCGAAGTCGACCACCTTGACGCCACTCGGAGTGAGCATGATGTTGCCAGGCTTGACGTCCCGGTGCACGATGCCCTGCTCGTGCGCGGCGGCGAGCGCCGCCGCCACCTGCCGCCCGATCTGGAGCGCCTCGTCCTGTGGCAGTGGGCCGGCGGCACGGAGATGGGCGGCCAGCGTCGACCCGGCGACGAACTCCATCACCAGGAACGGGGTGGGCGTGCGGGTCAGGTGCCGCTGCTCCCCGTAGTCGTAGACGCGGGCGACCCCGGGGTGGTCCAGCTTTGCGGCGGCGAGTGCCTCGCGGCGAATGCGCTCACGCGCCGAGGGGTCGTCCAGCAGCGGGGCGGACAGCAGCTTCACCGCGACGATGCGTTGCAACCGTAGGTCGTAGGCGCGCCAGACGGTCGCCATGCCACCGCGGCCGACCGGTTCGTCGAGCCGGTAACGCCGTTGTAGGCACCGCACGAGCCACAACCTCCCGATCCGGTCACGCACCCCGGCGGGGCGTCCCGTTGTCTGGTCGAATATCGCGCTACCCCGGGCCGAGGTCGGGAAAACCCCTGGTCAGTCACATGACAACGGCCAATGTCGCGATGTCACGTGACCGTCACACGTTCGCGCGCCGACCGTCATCGCTCCGGGCATCTCTGAGAACAGGCACCCATCCAGCGAGGGAACGAGGGAGCGACGGCATGACAAGAGAACCCGAAAGCAGATGCCGCAGAGGATCCAACCCGCACGGCCTCCGGCACGCGGCGGTAGCCACCAGCCTGGCAGCCGTTCTCGTCGCCACCGGCTGCACCCGTGGCCCGGTAGCCGAGCCCCCACCCAGGACCACCGGCACCAGCCCGCCGAACACGTTGGCGCGAGTCGAGATCGGCGACCGGCTGACCGTGACGGCGGCCGTGGACCGGGTCATCGATGAGCGCGCGCTCGTCGTACGGGACGTGGACCTGGCCGACGGCACCCTCCTGGTGCTGACCCGGCAGGCCGTGGACGCGTCCCCGCCGCAGCTGGTCACTGTGGAAGGCACCGTGGTCCGGTTCTCGTACCGCGGCCTCGCCGCCGGCCACCATCTCAGCGACGCGGCGACGTACCGCCCGTTCGAGGGGCGGAAGGCACTGACGGCCGGTCAGATCACCGTGTGGCGGTGACGAGCTCCCTGCCGGGACGGCAACCACACGTCTGGGGGACGATCTACCCGCTGCCCAGGGCGGTCGCCCTCGACGACGAGGTGCACCGCAATCCGGCGAGCCTCGGACTCCGCGATGAGTTCGCCGCCATCTCCGGGCCACCGGGTCTGCGACTGGTCGTCGTTCGCTGGCGCCCCACCTGCGCCGGGTGCCGGGCCTCAAGGAGTTGGCCGGCGACACCCAGACACCGCCGCTGCGCTGCTCCGCCCTGGTGCAGCGCCCGCGCCTGCGCCCGGCACCGGCGACCGGCTGCCCGACCGGCGGTGACCCAGGTCGTGCCGGCCGACCCGCACCAGAGGCTGGCCGACGCACTGTCGGCCCCCGTCGTCCGGGCCTGGCCACTGACGGCAACCCTTGTCGCCGAGCACTCGGGACCGGTAGCGGACCGGGGGTGCCGACCTCAGGGCTTGCGGGCGACGAGTCCGCAGAAGGTGTGGTAGGTGTCGCTCTGGTCCGGAGCGGTCTCGCCCGGCTCCGGCCGCCACTCGGCCAGCGGCACCAGCCCCGGCTCCAGCACCTCCAGGCCCTCGACGAAGGAGAGAATCTCCTCATCGCTGCGCCACCGACCGGTGCCGAGGGACTCGTTGAAGATGCGCTCGACCTCACGCGCCTTCCGGGAGGCATCGGGGTGCCGCTCGCCGGGATCGCGGAAGTGGGAGACCGCCACGTAGCTGCCGGACGGCAGGGCCTCGGTCAGTGTCGTCGCCACCGCCTTCGGGTCTTCGTCGTCCCTGATGTGGTGCAGGATCCCGAAGAGCAGCAGCCCGATCGGGCGGTCGAAGTCCAGGAACCCGCGCACCTCCGGGTGCTCCAGGATGGCCTCCGGCGATCGGACGTCGGCCTGGATCACCGTCGCGGCTCCGGCGTCGGCCAGCAGTGCCCGCCCGTGTGCCAGCACGATCGGGTCGTTGTCGACGTAGACCACCCGCGCCTGCGCGTTGTGCCGCATGGCCACCTGGTGCACATTCCCCTGGGTCGGCAGTCCCGAGCCGAGATCGAGGAACTGGCTGACGCCCTGTTCCGCGGCGAGGAAGCGAACCGCCCGACGCAGGAAGGCACGGTTCGCCTGGGCGGCCTGCGGACCGTCCGGCGTGATCCTGAGGGCGTGCTCGGCTACGGCGCGGTCCACCGCGAAGTTGTCCTTGCCGCCGAGCATGAAGTCGTAGACCCGGGCGATGCTGGGCACGCTCATGTCGACCCCGGACGGTGCCACCTCTTGACTCGCCACGATTCATCTCCTCGTCCACACCGGATCGCGGTCGACCGGATCGCTTGGCCGAGCGCGAACTGAGTGTAGTCACAGGCCGGAAAACGTTCTATCCGCGCTCCCGGTCCACTGTGGGGCATTGATCGGGTGCCGGTTGAGCCCGGACCGCGCTACCTGTCGTGCTGTCGGCGCACCATCTCGTTGATCCAGACGGGCGCGTACGGAGAGGTGCAGCCCGGAGAGGTCGGATAGTCCTTGAGCACCGCCAGGCGTTCCCCGATGTCGATCGCGCGGGCCCGGTGTTCGGCGTGCTCGATCCCGATCTGAGCCAGGCAGTGGTTCATCGCCCACTGCAGGCGGTCCGGAGCGTCCCTCATCTCCGCCTCGATCACGTCGAGCAACCCCGCGAGGTCGAGGCCCTCGGGCTTCGCCGTCACTCGTTCCGTGGTCAACGCCCAGCCGGCGCTGGCGATCACCGGATCCGGATCGGCGAACCAGGCCCGGCGGAGCTCCTCGGCGTGTGGGTTCTTCTTCACCACGTAGTTCACCAACCAGTCGTGCACCTTTGGTCGACGCGCCTGGCGCAGCATGGTGTCCAACTGGTCCTGCTCGAACGCCTTCGGACGACAGATCAGGATCGCCAGCAGACGCGCCGCGGTGTCGCCCGTCTGCCAGAGCTGAGCTGCGAGTTCCTGCTGGGGCTTCAGCCGCTTCGCGAGGGCGCGCAGCTTGCTGAGGTGCACACCGTGATCGTCGCCGTGTCTCTCGTTCACCTCGCGTGTCTTCGGGTCCGCAAGCTCGGCCAGCTCCGCCAGCACCCCGGTGACCGTCGTCCCGGTCAGCGTCGTCTCGGCCACCTCAGCCCCCTGCCCGTCACCCGCGACAATGCAGCCTACGACGGAGCCGGGTAAGTTGACAGCACACGTTCGGCTACCGACGGTCACGGACCGGCATTTTCTGGCCCGACCCTCGCGATGCCGAGTTCCAGCAGCACGCGCCAGCCCACGGCGGCCACGATCTCCCGGTGGACGAGGGCGGGCGAGGCCGCCTTCACCAGGGCGATCATGAGGCAGCCGTACGGGCATGAGATCGCCCTGTGGGGTCGACGAGGCCGGGCTGGTCAGGACGCCTGACGGACGGGCATGTCGGCCAGCCAGACCTCGGCCAGCTCGCTGAGGGGGACGTCGAGGGCCCGGCTGAGGCAGACCACCGTGCCGAACGCCGGTGCGGGGAGGCGGCCGGCCTCGATCTTGCGCAGCGTCTCGGGTGAGATGCCAGCTGCCAACGCCACGTCGACGAGGCTGCGGCCGGCCCGGGCGGCCCGGAGGGCTACTCCGAGGCGCTGGCCCGCAGCGATCTGTGCGGCGGTGAGCGGTTGGCGAACCATGCCAGCAGGATAGCCCGCCGCGGCGTCACCACCGGGCGTGGTATACAAATACCGGTAAAGAAATACCGTATGCGGCGAGGAGCGGTGATGATCGAACTCAAGTCGACCGACGAGGTCAGCCGGATGGCGGTGACCGGTCAGTTCGTCGGCGAGCTGCTCGCGGAGCTGAGTCGCCTCGCCGCGGTCGGTGTCAACCTGATGGACCTCGAACACCACGCTCGCCGCCGGATCAGCGAACGCGGTGCTGAATCGTGCTACTGGGACTACGCCCCGTCGTTCGGCCGCGGCCCGTTCCGGAACGTGCTCTGCCTGTCGGTCAACGACGCGGTGCTGCACGGCCTACCGCACGACTACGTCCTGCGGGACGGCGACCTGCTCAGCGTCGACGTGGCGGTCGGCATCGACGGGTGGGTCGCCGACTCCGCGCTCTCCGTCGTCGTCGGCACCCCCGATCCCGCCGACCTGAGGCTGATCGAGGCCACCGAGGTCGCACTGGAGGCCGGCATCCGGGCCGCCCGGCCCGGTGGCCGCCTCGGCGACGTCTCCGCCGCGATCGGCGAGGTCGCGCGCTCCTACGGCTACGGCGTCAACGCGGAGTTCGGCGGCCATGGCATCGGCCGCACCATGCACGAGGCTCCGCACGTCCCCAACAGCGGGCGCGCCCGCCGCGGCTTGAAGCTCGAACCCGGTCTCACCATCGCCATCGAGCCCTGGTTCTGCCGCTCCACCAACAAGATCAGATTCGACGACGATGGCTGGACGATCCGCTCCGCCGACGGCTCCCGCACCGCCCACTCCGAACACACGGTCGCCATCACCGCTGCCGGAGCCCAGGTCCTGACCCGCCGCCCGACTCCCGGCACCGCCCCGGCCGGACCCGCCGGGACGCCCGCCACGGCCCCCTGATGGACGGCATCGGCCGGCCCCCTTCCGGCGGTGCCGTCAGCGGATGCTCGGGACCGCCCGGCCGGCACACACCGATCTCGATGTCACCATGCTCACGGGTCTGCTCGCCACGGAACAGGTCCAGAGCCCGGCCGCCCGCCACGTACCAGGGCGCGGTGATCCCGGCGAGTCGTCGTGCGTGTCGTCGGCCCGGCACCGGCCCGACCAGACCAGACCAGCATCCCCACGTCACCGCTGGTGAGCATTCTGCCGATAGCGGTGGTCACGCCGGGGCCGTCAGACGTACGCGAGCAGGAAGTCGACGGTGCCCGTGCCTCCGGGCTGCCCGGGCGGGACCGGCAGCCCGGGTTCACTGTTGAGGACGTAGAACCCGCCGCTGCCGACCAGGCGGGGTGTCATCTCGGCGGACGGCGAGGGCGGGACCATCTTTGGAACTCGGACAGAACGTCGACCGTCCCGGCCAGGTGATCTCCGGTACACCCTGGTGAGGCGCACGGATGTCGCGGCCGCGCGCCGTCCGTAGCGTGGCGGCAACCGGCAGACGGGGGACGCATCCGCGCGACCCCGCGGGCGGCCCGTCGACAAGGCGTTCGATCGATCGTAGGGGTGGCATCATGCGTCCGACGTTGACCACAGGCGGGACCACACGACGCATGACGGCGGGTGTCGTGCTCGCGGCGGCCCTCGTCCTCTCCTCCGCCGGGTGCACTGACGCGGATACGCCCGGTTCGACGCCCACCACCGCGGCCGACGCTCCGGACACACCCGCCACGGCGCCCGCCGCCGCGGACACCACGAGCGCGCCGTCCGCACCGGCCGAGGCGGCGTCGGTCGATGAACCGTGTGCGCTGCTCGGTGCGGAGGAACTGAGCGCCGTCTTCGGTGGCACGGTACCCGAAGCCGAGGGCGGATCGATGGGTGCCGGCTTCGCTGACTGCGAGTGGGAGGGCAACGGCCGCACGGTGCTCGTCAGCGTCGTGCCCGTGGAGAAGCTCACCACGGACTACCTGGACCAGCTCGCCACCGCCGGTCCGGCGCCCGGTCTGAGCGACAATGCGGCGTTCTTCAATGGATTCGTCGGGATCGGCCGGGCCAGCGCCAAGGGCTCCGCCGTGGGATTCGAGGCGGGCGGGGTCGGGCTGCTGGTCGCCGTCACCTCCAGCGCCGGCAAGGAGGCTGACCGGGCCACGGTCCGCAGCCTCGCCCAGGCGATCTACACCCGCCTGGTGTGAGGTCGAGCCGCCGGTCCATCATGTCCGGCGGCCCGGGCAGCCTCCGTCGCGGTTTCCAACCCGCGGATCAGCAGCCGATGCGCTTGGTGGAGAGAGCGATGTCGTCCACCCAGAGGTCGAACTGACCGGGAGTGGTGCCGCCCTGGTAGAGCTGCCACCCGATTTTCACGGTGTTCACCGTCGGAAGGATGAAGGGCACGTCGTTGCCGCCGTGTTCGGTGGTGGAGGCGGTCAGTTCCGGGTTCGCCACTCCGTCGATCCACACCGCGACGCGGTTGTCCACCGGGTCGAGCTTCCACTCGAAGCACTGCCAGGCGTCTTCGACGACCGGGGCGGACTCCCGCCAGTTGGTCCAGTCGCCGGTCGGCCCTCCATCGGCGCCCACGCCCCAGAAGATGCCGGGGACCGTGGGTGCGTACTGGCCGCCGATCGGACGGACGATCTCCGAACTGCCGGTGCCGGTCGCCTCCACGAGCGTGAAGTGCGCCCAGTCGGGGGCGGTGGGGAATGCGTCCACCCGCAACCGCATCCGGCCGTAGAAGCGGTTGCCGGGTGCGGCGAAGTCGTCGACACGCAGGAAGGCGCGACCGTTGTCGACAGTGTGGATGTGCAGCACCTGATTGCCGCGGCGGGTACGTTCCACGGTGAGCGTGCCGTTACGTGTGTCGATGCCCCAGTTCAGCGAGCTGGCACCGCCACGCGGCAGCCGCTCGAAGTCTTCGCAGAAGAGCAGATGGCGAGAGCAGGAGCCGCCGTGGGCAATCCCGGTGCCGGACGGAACACTGCCGGCGGTGACGCCGATCAGCAGGGCGGCGCTCACCGCGGCAAGCAGGTTACGCATGTTTCCTCCATCATTGGGATCTGCGCGAGACGACGGCGTCCTGGGAGCGTTCCCATATATAGCAGATGTTAAATGTCTTTGGTCGCCGTCCCGGGCGCGGACCGCCGACGGAGCCCGACCCGTCGACGCGCAGCGACCACGGTGACCGCGGGGCCTGCCGGCGGCGCCCAGGCGCAACCGAGGGGCCGAGGTTCGCCAGGAGCGTCAACTCCCCTTGCGAATGTGGCGCGTTTCCGACAGCAGGCTGCCGGATGGCAGGGCGTGGGCCAATGATCGAGGCACGAATGAACGCAGTGAATCGTCCGGAATGGATGAGGTGCCGGATCTTGGCCGGCCGGTAAACGAACCGTGTCACGCGGGGAAACTACCGGGCCGGCACCCCTGATCGCCGAGCGCCTGAAGCCAGGAAAAGCGCAGGTCGATGTCAATACCGCCGGACTCGTCGGGACGACCAGCAATGCTCGCGCGGGGAGCGACGCCCCCACGGCCGTCCATTGTGGCGTAACCTCGTTGCCGGCATCGATGGCCGGCAAAGCCGCCGCCTCGGACAAGAGCTGTCTGGATCGCCGGGGGTACAACTTGGGAGCCATCGCCTGGGCTTACGAGGGCAAGCGGTACACGATGTACCGATTCGCGCCGGACATCGAAAGGGAGATCAAGAAGCTCAACAAGAGCGACAACTGGCATGCGCTCCTGGCCTGGAGCGTCGACATCATCCTGATCGTGGGATATGCGGCCGCCTGCCATCTGATCTCATGGTGGCTCTACCCGGTTGCGGTGCTTGTCATCGGGGCCCGCCAGCGGGGGTTGTCCACCATTCTGCACGACTGTGCGCACGGCGTCGGTGCGTCCTCCAAGCGGCTGCAGATGGTCCTCGGTACGGTCTTGACCGCCTATCCGATCTTCCAGACGCACTACGCCTACAAGATCTCGCACGTCTACACCCACCACCCCAAGCTCGGTGACCCCAACGGCGACCCGGACCTGCAGTTCTTCGTGGAGGAGAGGGTCTACACACCGGTCTCCCGGGCCCGCTACATCGGCCGGATTCTGGTCTGGCCAGCCCTCGGCCGGCAGACCGTCGCCTACCTGCGCTACCTGGTGCGGAACCGCTACCTGGTGCTCAAGGGTGAAGGACCCCAGAAACGCGCGACATCGCCGGTGCAGCGCCGCAAGGAGCGGCTGGACGTGCTCGCCTTCTGGACGTTCTGGGCCGTGGTCGCCGGTCTCTGCTGGTACGTCGGCGCCCTCGACGAGCTGCTCCTGTTCTGGGTGGTCCCGTTCCTGACCAGCTTCCAGATTCTCGGCTGGTACATCGAACTCTCCGAGCACACACCGCTGGTACGCGACCACTCGGTCGACCTCTACATGACCCGCAACCGTAAGAGCCGCGGACTGGAGAAGTGGCTGACCGGGATTCACAACGACAACTACCACCTGGAGCATCACCTCGATCCACGGACGCCGTTCTGGAACCTGCACAAGGCCCGGGAGATCCGGTTGAAGGATCCGAACTACGCCGCACTGGACGCGATGACCGGCGGGCTCTTCACGAAGGGCCCACAGGGGCAACCGAGCGCCCTGACCACCATCATCCGGATGATGAACGAGCCGGCCGCGACGGAGCGCGAGGCGGAGGCACACCGTGTCGCGGCATGAGGGGCCGGGCCGGGCGTACACCAACCGGGAGAGCGCCGCGGTCCACGGTGGTTCCGAGGTACGGATGGGCCTGACGACGCCGGTCGTGACACCCATCTTCCAGACCGCGGCGTTCATGCTGCCCAGCATCGAGGCGGCCGCCGGCATCTTCGACCTGTACGAGGACGGTCACGCCTAC
This sequence comes from Micromonospora aridisoli, assembly GCF_056150025.1. NCBI lineage: Bacteria > Bacillati > Actinomycetota > Actinomycetes > Micromonosporales > Micromonosporaceae > Micromonospora > Micromonospora aridisoli. The sequence goes on from NZ_JAXCFK010000009.1 coordinate 104,382, forward strand.
ACCCGGTTGAACAATCCGACCTGTGACGTGCTGGAAGAGCGCGTGGCGCAGGTCGACGGCGGGGTCGCGGCACTCGCCGTGGCCTCCGGGCAGGCGGCCACCGCCCTGGCGGTGCTCAACCTGTGCCAGGCCGGCGACAACCTGGTCAGCTCGCGGGAGCTGTACGGCGGGACCTGGCTGCTGCTGGCCAAGACGCTAGGCAGGTTCGGCATCGAGACCCGGTTCGTCAGCCCGGATGATCCGAAGAACTTCGCCGCGGCCACCGACGAACGCACCCGGTGCTGGTTCGGCGAAACGCTACCCAACCCGCGGCTGCGGCTGTTTCCGATCGAGGAGGTGGCCGAGCTGGCCCGCCCGCTGGGCGTACCGCTCGTGCTGGACAACACCATGCTGCCGTACGCCTGCCGGCCGCTCGAGCACGGCGCCGACATCCTGGTCTACTCGGCCACCAAGTACATCGGCGGCCACGGCTCGGCCCTGGGCGGCCTGGTGGTCGACGGCGGGCGCTTCGACTGGGACCGGCACGCCGCCCGGTTCCCGTTGCTGACCGAGCCTGACGACGCGCACGGCGGCATCGTCTGGACCAGAGCCGGCCGGCAGCTCAGCGGTGCGCTCGGACGCAGCAGCTACCTGCTGAAGATGCGCGAGACGCTGCTGCGCGACCTCGGCCCCTGCCTCAGCCCGTTCAACGCGTTCCTTCTCCTGCAGGGCCTCGAGACGTTGCCGTTGCGGACCCGTGCGCACTCGGACAACGCGCTGGCCGTGGCACGGTTCCTGACCCAGCACCCGAAGGTTGCCGACGTGATCCACCCGAGTCTCGCCACCGGGGCGGACGCCGACCGCGTCGCGCGGTACCTGAACGGCGGCTTCGGGCCGCTGATCTTCTTCGAGCTGGCCGGCGGCCGACCGATGGGGGTCCGGTTCATGGAGGCGCTCCGGCTGATCTCGCACGTGACGAACATCGGTGACGTACGGTCCTACGCCACCCACCCGGCCTCGACGACGCACGCGCAGCTTCCGGAGGCCGAGCAACTCGCGGCCGGGGTGACCCCGGGCGGTGTGCGGCTGGCGGTCGGCGTCGAACATCCCGATGATCTCATCGCCGACCTCTCGCGGGCATTGGCGGACGCGTGACGGCCCGTCCGCTGGTCGGCCTGCTCGCACACGGGGAGCGTTTCGACGGGGTGACGTACACCGCCGTGCGGGACGCCTACGTCAAGGCCCTCGCCGATGTCGCCGACTGTCAGGTGGTGGTCCTACCCACGCGCGGTGTGGACCTCGCCCGATGCCCCGACTGGCTCGACGGCGTGGCTCTCGGCGGGCACCAGTCCAACGTCTCCCCGGAACACTACGGCGGTCCGTCCACGCCCGGGGAGGAGTACGACCCGGGCCGGGACGCCGCAGCCTTCATCCTGCTGCGCGCGGCGATCGCCGCCGAGCGACCCGTGATCGGCATCTGCCGCGGCCTGCAGGAACTGAACGTCGCCCTCGGCGGAACCCTGCGCACGTTGCCCGACGGCAGCCATCGGGAGGACCTCACGCTGCCACGGGACGAGCAGTACCTGCCCACCCACGATGTGCAGATCACCTCCGGTGGTCTGCTGCACGACGTGCTGGGCGCCCCGGCGGTCGCGGTGAACTCGTTGCACGGTCAGGCGATCGACGTGCTCGCCGAACCACTGAGGGTGGAGGCGCGCGCCGCCGACGGCGTGGTGGAGGCGGTGTCCCGGCCCGGCCCGACGTTCTGCCTCGGCGTGCAGTGGCACCCGGAGTGGTATGCGGGCACCGATGCGGTCTCCCGCCGGATCTTCGAGGCGTTCGGTGCCGCCTGCCGTGGGAAGGGAGTCGACCGCGATGCTGGTTGAGACGATGCCGGACCGGGTGTTCGCCAGTTGCCTCTTCGACTCCGCCGGGTGGCTGCGGCAGTGGGCGGAGACGTCGATCGAGCCGTGCCGGCTACGCCGGTACGCGGTGGCCGAGCACGGCCGGTCCGCGACGTACGAGGTACTGCCGGTCACCCTGGTCCGGCATTCGCCGTTCTGGTACGGCTACGAGCGGCAGACCGGGGTGGCACCGCTGACTGAGGGCGACATCGCATTCGCCGGCTCGACCTACTCGATGTACAGCAAGCGGGGACCGGTCCCCGCCGGGCTGATCCGGGACGCCTACGATCAGGCGACCACCTGGTCCGCGGCGGGTCTGACCGACCTGCTGGTGGTACCGAACGTCACCTCGGACGGGGTGGACAGCTGGATCGCCGAGGTCGGCGAGCCCGCCGGGCAGGTCCTGTTGGACCGCACCTATCGCGCCGAACTCACCGGCAGCTACGCCGACTACCTGCTCCGGCTCGACAACAAAGTGCGTCGCGACACGCAACGTCGGCTGCGCCGGGCCGCCGAGCGCGGGTTACGCATCCGGCTGCTGTCACCGGACGCGGCCCGCTCCCGGGTCCGGGCCGCGCTGCCGTTGACCGTCGGCACCACCGACGAGCACGGCTGGCCGCCGCTCTACGACGAGGAGACCCTGCACGGCCTACTGGACGTGCCGGGTGCGACGCTGGCCGTGGCCGAGGTGGACGAGCAACTGGTCGGCGTGTTCTTCGGCTTCGTGCACGGCGACGAGGTCACCTTCCTGTGCGGCGGCGTCGACTACCGGAGTCTGCGGGATCTCAGCACCTACGTGGCGCTCATGTACGGCTGCGTCGAGTGGGCGTACGACCACGGCCTCAAACAGGTGGAGTGGGGTCGGGACAACTACCGGTTCAAGGAGCGGCACGGACTCGCCGGCGTCGACCTGTGGGCACTGGTCTACGACTTCACCGCTGACCCGCAGCGGCGTCACAAGCTGGCCCGGATGAGGTCGGAGCTGACCGCCTACATCAACGGTGGTGCGGCGTGACGAAGGGCCTACCCGGACCGGCACGCTGGCGGGTCTTCACGATCCTGCTCGCCGTGGCCTCGGTGAACGCCGCCTACACGATCCTCATTCCGCTGGTGCCGCAGATCGAGCGCGATGCCGGGCTGGACGAGGCCGGCATCGCGCTGATGTTCGCCGTCTACGCCGGAGCGAAGGCGGTGGCCCAGCCGCTCGGCGGGCTCTGGGTCGACCGCTGGCGGGCCCGACACGTGGCGCTGCTGTCGCTGCTGCTGATCGCGGGCTGCGTGTACCTGCTGGCCATCGCCCGAACGCCGCTGACCGTGCTGGGCGCGCGGACGGCCTGGGGTGTCGGCGCGGGGCTGCTGACTCCGGCGCTGTACCAGGGCGTGACCGAGTTGTGTGCCCGCTACGCCATTCCCACCAACCGGGTGATGGCCTGGTTCGGTGGTTCGGCCGTGACCGGCCTGCTGCTGGGGCCGGCCATCGCGGGCCTGGCCGTCGGCCTCGGGCTCTACTGGTTGTGCCTGATCTGTGCGGTGATCACGGTCGGCACCGGGTTCGGAGTCCACGCGGCGCTGCGGGAGCCCGCCGCGGCGGTCGTACCGGCCGCGGTCGACGCGACGCCGGTCAGTGATCCGCTACCCCGCCGGGTCTGGCTCGGCACGGTGGTGCTGTTCGGCGTGCTCGACCTGTTCACCAACCTCGCCTACTCGGCGCTCGAGCCGACCATTCCGCTGTACCTGCGGGACACGCGCCAGATCTCGCTGGTCTTCGTGCTCGGCATGGCCACCTTCGCGGTCGTCTCCTGGCAGCTTGGTCGACCCCACGGCGGCCCCCGGCCGCCCGCGTTGATCATGCTCGGGTGCACCATCGGCGTGGTCGGCTTCGCCATGCTGTCGTTCGGCGGCTCGGTCTGGATCGTGGCGCTGTCCATGGTGGTGGTCATGGTGAGCCAGCCGATGCTGTACCTCGCCGCCCGTTGGGGGACGGCCGAACTGCGGGAGACCGGTCGGCCGATGGGGCTGGCGTTCGGCATCTTCGGCGCCATCTCCGACGTCGGTCACATGCTCGGGCCGCTCCTCGGCGTGTTCCTGTTCAACCGGCTCGGCCCGCCTGGATTCGCCGTGGTCGGCCTGGTCGGCGCCCTCGGGCTGCTGTGCATCGGCCCGGCACGTCGGCGAGGGCGCCGGGCCGGCACAGCCGAGGACCGCTGCCCGGCACCACAGAGCGCGGAGGTGCGGACGGCACGCCTCTTCGCACCGGACCGCCCGCTACGGCTGCGGATGGGCGGGAAGCTGGACGAGGTCACGGTCGCGTACGAGACGTTCGGGACGCTGAACGCCGAGGCGGACAACGTGGTGTTCGTGTGTCAGGCGCTCACCGGCAGCTCACACGTGACCCGCCACAGCGCGGACGACCTGCCGGGCTGGTGGGAGTCGATGGTCGGGCCGGGGCGCGCGATCGACACGGACCGGTATCACGTCGTCTGCGCCGACCTCGTCGGTGGCTGCGCGGGTACGACCGGCCCCTGGTCACGATCACCCAGCGGAGAGCGGTACGGCGGTGACTTCCCGGCGATAACGGTGCCGGACATGGTGACCGTGCACCGCGAGCTGCTCCGACATCTGGGCCTCGTCCGGCCGCTGCTCGCGGTGGTCGGTGGTTCGCTCGGTGGCATGCAGACGCTGGAATGGGCGCTTCGGCACCCGGGCGAAGCGGCCGGCTTCTTCGTGATCGCGAGCACCGCCGCGATGAGCCCGGACGGTCTGGCCTGGCATGCGATCGGCCGGGCGGCCATCCACTCCGACCCTCGGTTCGCCGGTGGGCGTTACCCGGCGGACGATCCACCGGCCACCGGGCTGGGTCTGGCGCGCATGGTCGCGCACCTGACCTACCTCTCCGAGCCCGCGCTGGAGAAGAAGTTCGGCTCCGCCGGCAACGGGAAGCGAACCGCCATCGAGAGCTACCTGTCGTACCAGGCCGACAAGCTGAACGCCCGGTTCGACGCCAACACCTACCTGGTCCTGACCTCGGCCATGGACCGTTTCGACGCGTTCGCCGATCCCATCGCCGACACGCCGCCGGGTACGGACCGACCGGCGGTGCACCTGTTCAGCTTCGCGAGCGATCGCCTGTTCGGCGTCCATCACAGCGATCACATCCGGCGACGGCTGGCCGAGCACGGCATCCGGGCCACCCACTACCAGGACACCACCTCCGTGGCCGGGCACGATGCGTTCCTGCTCGACGTGCCAGGCTTCCTCGCCGAGGTGGGGCGGCTGCTGGACGACCTGGCCAGGGACCGCGCTTCCCGTACCCCGGGACTGGTTGAACACGTACCGTGACGAAGCGGATGCCGTGCTTCACGGCCCACGCGCGGAGGATCCTCCTGGGCTGCTGACCGTGTTATCGCCTCGGACGAAGCGCCCTCACCCTGGCGACGCGCTGCGGTATTAGGTGCTGGAGACGACGGCAGGCGATGATGCCTGTGCGACGCACCGATGCCGCGTGAGGGAGGTGACAAGATGGCCGACTGGCTCCCTGACGCCCAGATACTTGCCATGCTGGATCTGGAGCCGCAGGGGTGGGTGCTGGCTCGGGCTGTGCGTGACGGCGATGTCATCGTCGATTTTCAGCTGGTCTACATCAACGACGCCGGTTGCCGGCTGGTCGGTCGGCCGCGCGCCGAACTGGTCGGGCACCAGTACCGGCAGCTGTGGCCGGAAACCGTGCACGACGGGACCCTCCCGTTCTATCGGACGGTGGTGGAGACCGGACACCCGGACGTGCGCACGGTGTACTACGAGCGAGAGTCCATCACCGGGCACTTCGAGTTCCGGGTGGGCCCCTACCGCGACGGCATCATCGTCCGCTGCGTCGACCTGCGTCAGGTGACGGTGTCTCCCCAGTCGGCCGGTGGGGAACGGCTGTACGACATGCTCGACACCGCGTTCGACGGGTTCACGGTGCTTCGTCCGGTGCGCGATGCCGCTGGCGAGATCGTCGATTTCGTCTGCGAGTACGTCAACCAGCTCGGGGCCAAGATCACCGGCCGCAGCTTGGAGGACGTGATCGGTCATCCGCTCAGCGAGATCTCCGCCGACAGTTGGAAGAGCGGCCTGTTCGACCGCTACCGCACCGTGGCCGAGACCGGTGAGGCCTGGCGGCAGGAGCTGACGTATCCAGAGATCAGCCAGGTGTGGGAGATCAAGGTCGGGCGTACCGGTGGCGGTTACGTCGCGGTGTCCTTCCGGGAGATCACCGAGCAGGTCGACCGACAGCGGCAACTGACCGACAGCGCGGCCCGGGCCGAGCAGGCCGCCGCCCGCGCTCGCAGCTTGGAGAGCGTGACCGCGGCGTTGGTGGCGGCGAGCACGACGGCGCAGGTCTACAGCGCCATCGGATCGGTGCTGCGGCCCTCGGCCGGTGGGCAGTGCCTGGCGTTGCTGCTCCGCCAGGATAATTCCCTGCACCTGGCCTACCACGCCGCGTACGAACCGGAGGTCGTCGCGCGGCTGCACGAGCTGCCGTTGGAGCACCCCTACCCGGCGGCGACCGTCGCCCGCACCGGACAGCCGTGGTACCTGACCTCGCTGACGCAGTTCCACGCGGCCCAACCCGACCCGGTGTCGGCGGTCCCACCGGGGAGTCGCCAGGCGTGGGCCTTTCTGCCCCTGACCGTCGCCGGCGACGTGCTGGGCGCGCTCGTCGTAGGTTACCGGGAGCCGCGCGACTTCGATCCCGACACCAGATCGACACTGACGGCCCTCGCGGGACTGGGAGCCCAGGCACTGCAGCGGGCGATGCTGTTCGAAACCAGCATGTCGATCGCCTCCGAGTTGCAGCACGCCCTGCTGCCGGCGACCCTGCCGCAGCCGGCTGGACTGCGGCACGCCACCCGGTATCTGCCCTGGACGCGTGGTGCCGAGGTCGGCGGCGACTGGTACGACATCATCGCCGTACGACCCGGCGTCGTCGGCGTCGTTATCGGCGACGTCGCCGGCCACAACACCACGGCGGCAGCGGCGATGGGGCAGATCCGTGACGCGCTGCGCGCGTACGCCATCGCCGGGCAGCAACCGGCCACCGTCATGAACAACACGAACCACCTCATCCGCGCCCTACGACTGAACACCATCGCGACCTGTTGCTATCTGCAGATAGAGGTCGACCAGGGTGTCGTCACCGGGGTGCTGGCCGGACATCCGCCTCCGATCCTGCGCGACGCGCACGCCACCGGCCTGCTGCGCCTACCGACGCACGCTCCCCTGGGTGCCTCGGACACGGTCGCGTACCAGGAGTCCAGCTTCGTCTTCCCGCCCGGAGCGACGATGGTGCTGTACACCGACGGGCTCGTGGAGGACCGCAGCTACCCGCTCGACCGCGGCCTCGGCGATCTCTGCGCGGCAGTGCGCAGCGCACCCCGCCTCGATCCGGCCGAACTGCTCGATCACATCCTCACCAGCGACGTGGGACCCCGGCCCCGCCGCGACGACATCGCCATGCTCTGCCTCACCCGAGACCCCTCCCCCAGCTGACCGCCCGGCTGCCGGCGGCTCGCACGAAGCGACACCCATACATGCCGGCAACGCTGACGGCGACCGGCACGGGCGGATGCTGTCGCCGTTGTCGGTGGTGATCGACGTTACGCTGCTCGATCGTGCAGAAGACGCGCCTCGACACCGCTCGGATCCGGGCGGCTCGTCGAATCATCGATCCGGTCTTTCTCGACACTCCGCTGTACCGATGCGAGGCCCTGGAGGCCGACCTCGGGTGCGCCGTGAGCATCAAGCTGGAAACAGCGAACCCGCTCCGCAGCTTCAAGGGGCGCGGCACGGAACTGTTCGCGAGTCATCTCGCGGACGACGGACAGCACGCGGTGGTATGCGCCAGCGCTGGCAACCTCGGCCAGGCCCTCGCGTGGTCGGGTCGCGGCCGGGGTCTCGACGTCACGGTCGTGGCCGCCCGGCACGCCACCGTCGCCAAGCTCGACCGCATCCGGGCCCTGGGCGCCACCGTGGAACTAGTCGACGGCGACCATGAGCTGGCCCGTGACCGGGCGGCGGCCATCGCGCGGGAACGCGGCATCCGGCTGCTCGAAGACAGCTTGGACATCGAGACCTGCGAGGGCGCGGCGACCATCGGCTTGGAACTGGCGGCCGACACGCCGTCGTTCGACACCGTTCTGGTCGCTCTCGGTGGCGGGGCGCTGGCCACCGGAGTGGGACACGTGTTGAAGGAGCTGGCACCGACCGTCGAGGTACTGTGCGTCCAGCCACTGGGCGCGCCCGCGATGACCCTCTCCTGGCGTCAGCAGCACGTCGTCACCACCGACTCGGCGGACACCATCGCCGACGGCGTCGCCGGCCGACGTCCCATCCCGGCCGTTCTGGACGACCTTCTCCTGGTCGTGGACGACGCCGTCCTGGTCCGGGAAACCTCGATCATCGCCGGTATGCGGATGCTCTTCGACCACGCCGGCCTCGTCGTCGAACCGTCAGCCGCGCTCGGTATCGCCGCGATCCTCGAAGACCCCGATCGCTTCGCCGGCCGCCACGTCGTCACCATCGTCTGCGGCAGCAACGTCGACATGGCTGCCTACCACCGCTGGATCGCGGCGGCTCAAGCCCAGCGGCCCTGAACCCCGCGCCGCTCGCTGGTTCCGGACCGTGTCAGCGCCTGGATGCCGGACGGCTACAGATGCCCGGTGTCGTTGAAGCTGACCAGGGTCGGCGGCCGGTCAGAGTTCCACTGGACGATGGTGACGGCGCCGTCGGCCAGTGCGCCGGCGCAGCCGCCTCGGAGCACTCCGGTGCAACGGTTAACCTGCCGTCATGGCGAGCGTGGAACTGGATGAGTTGATCGTCGCGGACGCCGAGGCGCTACGCGCGTGGTTGTCGGCCAACCATGCCACGTCTCCCGGCGTCTGGCTCGCCCTGACCAGGAAGGGTGGCACCGTCACCACGCTGACCTGGCAGCAGGCGGTCGACGAGGCCCTGTGCTTCGGTTGGATCGACGGGCAGGCCCGTAAACGCGACCTGGAAACCTCCTGGATCCGGTTCACGCCCCGGCGGCCCCGCAGTTCCTGGTCGCAACGCAATGTCGCGCACGTGGCCCGGTTGGAGGCGGAGGGGCGGATGCGGCCCCCGGGTCGCGCCGCGGTGGAAGCCGCGAAGGCGGACGGGCGGTGGGCGGCCGCCTACGCCCCGCCGTCGGAAGCCGAGATGCCGGACGATCTCCTCGCCGCCATCGCCGCCGACCCCTCCGCCCAGGCCATGTTCGACGTACTCACCAGAACCAACCGGTTCGCGCTCATCCACCGCCTCAATGCCGTCAAACGGGCGCAGACCCGGGAACGGAAGATCGGCGAGTTCGTCGCCATGCTGGCCCGCCACGAGACGATCTACCCGCAGAAGACCAGGCCGGCGAAACCGGACGCCTGACGCGGGAGGCGGAAACCAGCGCGGCAATCTGTCAGAGCTCTGTCGGGAACCGGTGCGGTGCCGGAGCTTCCTGCTCGAATCATGGGCATCGCTCGGATCCGCGCGGGGGAAGGGTTCACGTGCACCGCTGGGCAGATGTGGATGTGACCTCAGAGGAAGACAATGAGCAGGTCAGGAAGCTCGACCCGTTGCGGTTGGACAACGAGCTTCGAATATTGCCGAAGTTGAACGAGGCCGGCGACGTCGCCGCGTTGGTACGGGTGCTCGGCAATGCGCTTCCCTCCGCGCAGAGCATCACGGCCTTCACGCCGGCGGAGTGCCTCGCCGCCATGCGGGATCTGGGCATGTATCTCGGCAGCCTGCAAAGGCACGGTGTCTGCGCCTTCGATGCCGTCCACGGCGCGACGCGTGCATGTCAACTGCTGGGGCAGCGTACGCGGATGATTCCGCGAGACACGGTGTACCACTACACCTCCTGGAATCCGATCGGTGAGCGTGAGCGGCTCTTTACGGGACACCCGATGGAACGCAGCCTGATCGAGGCGGTACGCACCTGCGTGCCGGACCTGGCTCACGCCGTCGACATCGGCCATTCGCTACTGATCGAGCCCTTGGGTACACCTGCTCATGCCGAGAGCATGGCGTCGGTCGCGTCCCACATCGCGGTGGCGGACGCGGTCATCAGCGGTATCAGGGCGAAGGTCACGCCGGAGTTCTTCGCGCGCGTGCTCAGGCCGTTCTACGAGGACATCCGCATTGCGGGTCGTGCCTACATGGGGCCGGCGGCGGCACACGTCCCCATCTTTCTCCTCGACGTACTCCTGTGGGCCGCCGATCGAGGAAGTCCCGGGTACCTCCAGTTCTGTCGCGAGGTCGCCGGGCAGACGCTGCCGCGGTGGCAGGAGCGGTATTCGGAGTGGGCGAGGACGCCCTCCCTGACCTCCCGGGTCATTGCGGCTCTCGGCGGTACCGGCTCATCGCCGACGGACGAGCACCTGGAGTCCAGTGCGAGGAGCCTGCGGCGGGCCCTTCAGTCGCTCACCTCGTTCCGCGGCAAACATCTGGTGCTGGCGCGGCGTGCCTACCACGAGGATCTCCGACTGTACGAACTGGGCAGTGGCGGAGGAAGCGTGGGACTGCTCGAGGAGATTCTCGCCCTGACGAGACAGAACCGGACTCTGCTCAGCGCGACCGCTGGACAGCGGGTTCAGACGCCGTGACGGACGGAGGTGACGTGCCGGCGATGGAGATCACGATCGTTGGTTCAGGGATAGCGGGACTGGCCGCCGCGATCAGCCTGCACGCGGCGGGGTTCCACCGGGTCACTGTCTTCGAGGCCGAGCCGCAGCTGCATCCGCACGGGTTCGGGCTGAACATCCTGCCCAACGCCGTTCGGGAGCTTGCCGAGCTCGGACTGCTCGACAAGTTGCAGCGGCAGGCGGTCCGCACCCAGGAACTGGCGCTGTACACCACGCGGGGAAATATTGTGTGGCGCGAAGCCCGCGGAGTTCTGGCCGGCTACCGATGGCCACAGCTCTCGGTCTCCCGCGCCCGGCTGGTGACGGTTCTGGCCGATGAGGTGCGGCGACGCCTGGGTGACCACGCCATCGTCACCGACGCGCGACTCGTCGGACTGCACCGCGAGCCGGGTCGGACGTACGGGACCTTCGTGGACCGGAACGGCTCGAAGCGGGTGGTCGAGACAGAGGTGCTCGTCGGTGCCGACGGTATCCACTCGGCCGTCCGGTCGGCGCTCTACCCGGCGGAGGGTCCCCCGCCGTCGAACGGTATGACGATGTATCGAGGAACCGCGTGGGGGCGTCACTTTCTGACGGGAAGCACCATGGCGGTGCTCGGGGACGACAAGCGGCGACTCGTCCTGTATCCGATAGACCGCGACGACGCGACGGACAGGTCTCTGATCAACTGGGTCGCCGCCTGTCCGGCCGGTGAGGCCGGGCCGATCCGGCGGCACCCGACCGAGGTCGCGGACAGCCGCGAGGCCGTCCTGCGTCTATTCGGAAGCTGGGCACCCCCCGGTGTGGACCTGACGCGCCTGGTCGAGGACACGGCGCAGGTACAGCAGTACCCGATGATCGACAGAGACCCGATTCCGCGCTGGAGCTTCCACGGCGTGACGCTCGTGGGTGACGCCGCCCATGCGATGTATCCGGCTGGATCGAACGGCGCCACGCAGGCCATCGTCGATGCTCGTGTGCTGGCGTGGCACCTGGCGACCCAGCCCGACGTCGACAGCGCCCTTCAGTCCTATGAGGGCGAACGCCGCCCGCCCATGACGGAACTCCAGAGTGCGAATCGCACGATGGGGCCGGAGAAAGTGATCACTCTGGCCCACCAGCGGGCACCGCACGGATTCGACGATGTCCGCGAGATCTTCAGTGCGGAGGAACTGGCGGAGATATCCCGCAACTACGCGTTGACGGGAAAGTTCGACCAGGACTTCGTCAACTCGAGGCCGTCACTGACCGTCGCCCGGCACGGTCGGGCGGGCACGCCTGACCGCACGTCGGTGGGCGAGGTGACGGATGTCGCCGGGCGGGACGCCGAGGCCGTGAAGGAAACCGGTTTCATCACCGCCGTCATCAGAGCCATCGAACACGAACGCGCCGACGCCTACCTGGTCGACCCGTACGCCGCGCTGCTGAGCACGCCCTCAGCCAAGAGGAAGGCCGACGCGGCATTGGCCGTCGGCGGCACCGTCGGATCCGTCATCGTCCGGGCGCGCTTCGGTGACGTTGCGCTCGGCCATGCGACCGCGGCAGGGATAGCCCAGGTGGTGTGCCTGGCGGCGGGCGGTGACACCCGGGCGTGGCGCCTGGATCTTCCCTCCCGTACCAGGTTCTTTGAGATCGACCTCCCCGGCCAGTTGGAGGTCAAGGAGAGACTGCTCGCACCGGTTCAGGACCGGGTTGTCTGCCGTCGGCTCTCCCTCGGCGAGGACCTTCGGCGTGAGACGTGGCCGCAACGCCTGCTGGCGGCCGGCTACGAGCCGGAAGAACCCACCGTCTGGATCATCGAAGGACTGCTCCCCTACTTCCAGATCGAGGACTTCACCCGCCTGCTCGAAATCGTCAAGAGCATGTCCGCACGCGGTTCGGTCCTGCTGGTCGACGCGCCACATGCCGACTTTTACACGGACCCGGCCAACGAGACGTTCCTGGCGTTCATGAAGTCGCGGGGATCCGCGTTCCGGCTCGGCTTCGACGATCTCGGCGCCTTCCTGTACCGGCACGGCTGGACGGCAGAGGCCTACACGTTGCGGCAGCTTCACGCCGGCGAGTGCGCCTGGCTGCCCTCTCCGCCGGAGCGCCTCTGCCCGACCCGCGACCATCACTGGATCGCACGGGCGCATCTCACCTGACGCTCCACGACCGCCGGAGGGCCGTGCCGCGTGACAGCCGGCTCGCTCGTCCCGGGGCCGTCGTACAACTTCTTGATGGTTGTCGTAGGCGTGTGCGTGCCGGTGACGGCGTCCGGCTACCGCGAAAAGCACGTGCAATTTCGACCGCCAGTGCAGCGCCCGGATCTGGCTCTCGCACGAGTGCGGTGAAGTCGAGGACGGCCGGCGTACGATGCCAACAGAACGCGGCCGTTCACTTAGTTTGCATTGTATGGACGGTCGGATGATCGTCCACGAGGACGAAGGTCTTCGATACGAGGCTGTTGCTCGGATCCCGTTGACGCGGTGCGCACGAAAGCGGATATTGTGTTCGTACACATGTTGAGCGGGCCTCGTTTGAAAGGGATGTGCGCACGTGGCGAAGCAGATCATTCATAAGCTGGTTGACGACCTGGACGGTGGAGACGCCGAAGAGACGGTCAAGTTCGCTCTCGACGGCGTTCAGTACGAGATCGACCTGTCGAGCGGCAACGCCTCCAAATTGCGCAAGGTGTTCGCCCCCTACGTCGCCCATGGCACGAAGGTCGGCCGCGGTGGTGTGGTTGTCGGCGGTCGCGCCCCTCGTGGTCACGGCACCGTCAGTGCCGACCGTGAGCAGAACAAGGCGATCCGGGCGTGGGCCAGGAAGGCCGGCAAGGACATCTCCGACCGAGGCCGGATTCCGCAGGAGATCGTGGACGAGTACCACGCAAAGGCAGGCCGCTGAGCGACGCCGCGTTTTGGCCGCACCCGACCACCCCCACGGGACCTGGCGGTGCCGCCGATTCAGCATCCGGCAGGTACGGCGCTGCATTCGGTAGGTGCCGAACCGCCGGTGCGTCCCCGCTCTGGCGGCCGCTAATCGCGCTGGTCAGCTTCGCGGTGAAATGATCCGGGCCGCTTTCCGGGATTGCCCTCCCCTCGCGGACGCGCACCGAAAGGTGCCGGCGAAACGTCGCGGCCCTCTTGCCGCTGTATTCCTCGACAGACTCCGGGCGAGCCATTCCCATCGCGGCTCAGGCGCGGGCGGGCTGGTGGCCGAACGCACGCATCGCCAGCGCGCCGACCAGCGGCCCTGGCACCAGCAGCCAGAACGCCCAGCGCCAGCCGACCGCGTCGGCCAGGACGGGTACGAGCTGGATGGTGACGACGGTCAAGGCGAAGCCGATGGCCGTCTGCGCGGTGAGCGCGGTTCCCACGTACCGCTTGTCGGCGACCTCGCTCAACGCGGTGGAGAAGACGCCGGAGTCCGCGATCACCGCCGCACCCCACACCACACCCAGCACCACGACGGCGGCGGGCGGGGCGGTGAAGAACAGTGGCGAGCTGAGGCAGCAGATGCCGCTGACCACCAGGGCGGTGGACGCTGCTCGAGGTCGACCGAACCGGTCCGCGGCCCATCCGCCCGCCAGGCATCCGGCGACCCCGGCGACGCCGATGGCAAGGAACGCGAGCAGGCTGACGTTCGCGTCATCGCGGCCCGTCCGGGCCGCCGTACCCGCGACCAGAAAGGTGGGCAGCCAGGTCCAGAGCGCGTACAGCTCCCACATGTGCCCGAAGTAACCCAGGTTCACCAACCGTGGACCACGATGACGGAACATCGCCAGGGCGTACCGCGGCTGCGGACGCGGTGGCCGGCCCGGCGCGAACTGCGGGCCCTCCCGCACGAGGGTCACGGCGACCGCCGCGCCGAGGAGCGCGCATCCGGCCGCGGTGCCCATCACGCCGCGCCACGGTAGGTCGCCCAGCCCGCCGATCAGATGCGGTAGGGCAGAGCCGAGGGTCAGCGCGCCGATCATGACCCCGAAGGCGAGTCCCCGGCGGGCCGGCGGCGTCCAAGAACCGGTCAGCTTCATGCCGACCGGGTACACCCCGGCCAGGAACACGCCGGTGAAGAACCGCAGCGGGACGGCAGCGGCCAGGCCGTCGACGGTGAGGGCGAAGGCGCCGGTGCAGGCGGCGGCGAGCGTCGCGCAGCCGGCCATCAGCAGGTGCGGCCTCGTCCGGTCGGCCAGGTTCAGCATCGTCGACGTGATGGCACCGGCCACGAACCCCAGTTGAACGGAGGCCGTCAGCCACACCGATGCGGTCGCGCTGATCTGCCACGACTCGCGCAGGGCCGGCACCACGGCGGAGGCCGAGAACCACACCGCCAGGGCGAGTACCTGGACGGCAGCGATCAGAGCTCGCTGTACACCAGGTCGCTGCATCGCTGCACCGTAGATCACTCTCGGTGGGCAGCGGATCGAGGGGTACGGCGCCGCCTCCGGTCACGCGGTGGATACCCAGAATCGCAGCTTCCCGCCGCGTTGGTCCTCCAGGATGCCGCCGTTGGCCTCGATCGCCTTTCGCGACGCGACGTTGTCCACGTCGCACGTCACCAGCGCGGACTCGATGCCCAGACCGTAGGCCACCGGCAACGCGGCGCGCAGCATCGCGGTGGCATGACCGCGCCGCCGAGCCGTCGGCCGCACGTCATAGCCGATGTGCCCACCGATCTCCCGCAGGTACGGGGTCAGCCGATGCCTGATGGCGAGGCGGCCGAGGTAGTCGTCGTCCTGGACCCACCACAGCGTGGTGGACGGCACGTGGCCGTCGGGTCGGGGTGACTCCTCGAGCGCTTGCGAACGCAACCAGTCGACGTACGCCGCGAAGCCCTCGAGAACCGGCCAACGGCGCCCGAACTCCCGCAGTTCGAAACCGATCATGCTGGCGTCTTCGGAACTGCCGCGTCCCTCGGCGCGGAACTCGGTCATGGCGGCAACGAACGATCGATGCACCCGTACGACCGGCGGCGTCAGTTCAGGCATAGCCGCTCCCCTCACCAATCTGCCAGTGCCGTGCCCGGAAAGCGTTCCAAGAACGTGCGATGCACGGGGGTGCCCGGGAGGCCGTCCCGGATGGCGAACACCACGTGGTCGAACCGATCGACCACCCGCACGATGAGCAAGCTAGGCAGTACCGTCCCGACCGGCAACCGGTTAGTGACGACGCCGGCGGTCACGGCGGTTGGCCGTTGCGTCAGTCGGCGAAGCTGAGGTCACGGTCGGCCAGTGCCGCCGCCAGGATGTCGACCGCCTTCGGCCCAACCCCGTGCAGGGCAAGTAGGTCACGGCGGCGGTAGGTGGCCACCTGCGCCAGCGTCGTGACGCCGGCTGCGAGTAGGGCGCTGTTGGCGGGTCGCCCGATCGGAGGCAGGTCACCGATCTGTGTGGGCACATGGCGAGTACTCACGCCGTCACGCTAGTCCGGCCGCCCGCCGGCAACCAACCTCTCTCGACGGGCAAATATGCTTTGATCAACAAACTGCTTGATAGCGTCGGGTGATGTCCGCCGCCGACCCCTGCGAACTGCCGGCCGACCGCAAGCGCGGTTCGAACTTCGGCTGGTCCCTGGGCATGGTGCTGCGCCGCTGGCACGAGCACGTCGAAGAGGCGCTGAAGGACCTGCCACACGGCAGCCGGGGCTATCACATCCTGGCAGTCGTCGTACACGAGGAGGTGCCCACGCAAGGGGCCCTGGCCGCCCGCCTGGTGATCGACCGCAGCGTCCTGACGTACGTCATCGACGATCTGGAGGACGCCGGTCTGATCGAGCGGCGGTTGGACCCGCGCGACCGGCGTGCCCGGCGGATCGTGGCCACCGAACGTGGGCGCCGGACACTCGCCGAGGCCGAGCGCCGCGTCGCCCGCGCGGAGGACCACGTGCTGGGCGGGCTGCCTGAGAGCCAGCGGGATGCCTTCCGGGATTCCGCCGCGCGTGCGGCCGAGGCGATCCACGCTGCCGCACCCGGCACCGACCCGTGCGCCGCGGTGACGAGCGTCCTGTCTCCGGCGGAGGAATCGGGCAGCTGACTCAGACGGGTCAGCCGGACGAAGACTCGCTCGGGACGCCTGCGCGATCAGGAGCGGTACTGTCCGGGTCGGCAGACAGGGCGGTCCGGAACTCGTTGCGGCTGAGCGGTACGCCGAAGACCCGGCCACCGGGTTCGAGCAGGCGGCCAGCACGCAGGCTGGGTAGCGCGACGGCGTCGTAGCCGATGCGGTCGACGAGGTCGGCTACGACCTGGACGGCGCCCGGGTCGTCGCCGGCGACACCAAGTGCCCGGCGCTGCGGCGAGCCCGCTGGTCTACGGTCGGCGGCAAGGTCGTGGTAATCGAGGTGGTTGAGGGCCTTGACGACCGACGACCGGTCGAGTCGCCGCTGGACGACCTCACTGCTGCCGTAACGGCGATCTTCGAACATCTCCTGGATGCCGTCGACGGGCGGCCAGTAGTTCATCATGTCGATGACGATTCTGCCGGCCACCAGGGACGGGTCGAATGCCGGGAACCGGTGCAGCGGGATCGCCAGGACCACGAGGTCGGCGTCTCTGGTGGCGTCGGCCGCCCACCGTGGCCGTGCTCCCGGTGCCAGGACCGTCGTGATCAGGTCGATGGCCTCCGGGTCGCCCGACGCCGCGATCGACACCGGATGACCGGTCTCGACGGCGAGCCGCGCGACCACCGGGCCGGTGCGGCCGGCGCCGAGCACCGCGATCCGCCGCAGCGGTGACCGCGCCATGGTCGTGCCCTTCCTTCGGTCGTTCCCGAGGTGGATGGTCTCCCGTTCGTGGCTCCCGGAGGGCCGGTGTCGACCCGGCCGGTCGGGCGTCATTCTCGGTCTCCCTCTCGTGCCGGCCCGGCCGCTGCTGGTTCGGGCTGGCTCACGGCCGACGATGCGAGTTCGCGGCGCAGTACCGGGGCCACGTCGCTGGCGAGGCGTTCGACGGACGCGAGGAGTTGCGCCTGGGGCATACCGCCGAATCCGACGTGCAGGAGCAGCCGGCTGATGCCGTACGCCTCGTGATAGGCGGCGACCTTGTCGATCACCTCTTGGACGCTGCCGACGACGAGGGCGCCCTGCGGGCCGGTGAAGGCGTCGAACCGCTCCGGGGAGAGCACGAATCCTCGGCCGCGCTGGTGGTTGTTGTCCCGGAATCCGGCGGTGAAGTAGGGATACATCGTCTGTCGCGCTTCCTGACTGGTACGACCGACGTAGCCCTGCACGGCCACACCGACTCGCAGCGCCGCCGGGTCGCGTCCGGCCTGCTCGGCTGCCCGTCGGTAGAGGGTGACGTTGCCCGAATGGCTGCCGACGGTGCCGAGCAGGACGCCGAGCATCATGGGCAGCCCTCGCGCGCCGGTCTCCATCGCCGAGGTGGGGCTGCCGCCGACGCCGACCCAGATCGGCAGCGTCTCCTGCAGGGCCCGCGGTGCGATGTCGGCCTGGTGAAGCGGTGGGCGGAAACGTCCGCCCGACCAGGTGAGCGGATTCGTCACCCGGATCCGCAACAGCAGGTCGAGCTTCTCCCGGAACAGGTCGTCGTAGTCGGCGAGGTCGTAGCCGAAGAGCGGGAAGGACTCGGTGTACGACCCGCGCCCGGCAATGATCTCGGCGCGGCCCCCGGAGAGCAGGTCGAGGGTGGCGAACTGCTCCCAGACGCGAACCGGGTCGTCCGAGCTGAGCACGGTGACGGCGGTGGTCAGGCGGATTCGGTTGGTGTGTTCGGCCATCGCCGCCAGAACCATTGGTGGCGCCGTCGCGACGAAGTCGGAGCGGTGGTGCTCACCGACGCCGATGACGTCCAGTCCCGCCTGGTCGGCGACCTCGGCGAGTTCGACGAGACCACGCAGGTGCTGGCGCGGTCTGGGCAGCCGGCCGGTGGCTGGGTCGGCGGTGAGCTCGCCGAACGTGATCAGGCCGATCTCAAGTGACATTGCCGGTCTCCTCTTCAGGCTGCGGTGCGGGTGCCGGTGGGATGGGGAAGTTGCGGTTGAACACGTTGTCGGGGTCGTACGTGGCCTTGACGGCGCGCAGTCGGCTGAGGGTGGGCTCAGGCCAGGCGTCCAGCAGTCGCCTCGGGTCGGTGTCGGACTCGAAGCTGAGGTACATGCCGTCCAGGTGCGCGTACAACTCGGCCCAGAGCTTGTCGAGTTGGGGCCGGCGGTCCGGGACCGTGGCGGCGAGCACCGAGAAGTTCTGCCGCCGGTGCGGGTAGGCGGTGGCGTCGCGGGCGACGTCGTTCACCGCCGCGCCGACGGACCGGAACTGCATGATGCTCACGTCGCCGGAACGGATCATGTGTGCCATGACGTCCGCCGCCTGCGGTGTGATGTGGTGCAGCAGGCCGCTTCGGGCGTCGTGCAGACCCTGGCCCCGGTGCCGGTTGCCGGGGGGCGCGACGATCGCCGGATACGGCGCGAGTTGCGCCTGTTGGTCGAGGATCGGTCCGATCTCCGCGAACGGGTTCAGGGCGGACTGTGCTGCCTCCACGTCGTTTCCGGCGTAGACGAGGGTGACCTGTGCCATCGGCGGGTTGCCGCGGCGGCCGGGGAAGAGGGCGAGGAAGCTGGTCAGCTCGCGTGGCGCCGCTTCGACGAGTTGTCCCCAGCGGTGCAGCAGGTGGGCCGTGTCGGTCGCATCGGCCAGCAGCTGTGCGTAGACGACGTTGTCGACCTCGTATGCCTCCAGTTCGAGGGCGGTGACGACGCCGAAGTTGCCACCGGCGCCACGGATCGCCCAGAACAGGTCGGGGTGGTGCTGCTCGTCGACGCGGAGCAGGCGGCCGTCCGCCGTGACGATCTCGGCGGCGACGACGTGGTCGATGGTCAGGCCGTGCTTGCGCACCAGGTATCCGATGCCGGCGGTGGTGGCGAGGCCGCCGACGCCGACGTCGCCGTAGTCCCCGGAACTCATCGCCAGGCCGTACGGGGCGAGGGCCTGGGCCACGTGTCCCCAGCGGGCCCCGGGCTCCAGTCGGACGCGGCGGGTGGCCCGGTCGAGCACCTCGACCTTGTTCATCCTCGACATGTCGATGACGATGCCGCCGTCGTTCGTCGATCGGCCGCTGATGCCGTGCCCGCCGCTGCGTACGGAGAGAGGCACCTGCTGCGTGCGGGCGTAGTTCACGGCGTCGACCACCTCGGCGGCGGTCTCCGGACGGTTCACCAGGGCGGGCGATCCGTGCCAGCTGTAGCTGTGCCGCACCCGCTCGTACTCCCGGTCACCAGGCTCGATGGATCTGCCGGTCAGTGACGCGGGCAGCGCGTCGTAGTCGATGCCGGGCTGACGCTTGGCCAGGACGATGGCGGAGCGGACCGGTCCGGTCGACCGCTGACTCTCCGCACGTTCCTTGGCGACGGCCTCCCGCAGCGCGGGCGCGACCTCCTGCCCGAACGTCTGGATGAGCCGTGGGTCGTCGCGTCCGATCAGGAAGGCGCTGAACCCCTCCTCGATGACCAGCGGGAGCAGGTGCTCGACCCACTGCTCGGGCGGTCCCTGGAGGAAGCCGCGGCTGCGCGAGGAGATGTCGATCTGGAACAGGTTGAGCAGCCGCCGCACCTCCCGAGGATCACGTCCGGCCGCGACGGCCGCCTCGTCGATGAGCCGGTTGGCGGTCACCCGGTCCGGCGAACGCAGGTACTCCAGCGTCGGCAACCAGCCGTCTGCCTTCTGGCCGGTCAGCGCGAGCATCTTCGGCTGGTAGGAGCCGAGCCAGATGCCGATGTCATGTGCCGGCGCGGGCCCGCGCTGCATGCCGGGAACCGGGTAGTACCTACCGTCCCGGTGCAGCGGACCGGTGGCGTCCTCGTCCCAGACCCCACGCAGGACGTCGATCGCTTCCCGCAGCGCCGCCACGCCCTGCCCCGGGGTCAGCCGACGGCCACCCATGCCCTCGATGCCGTCCCAGAACGCACCGGCACCGAGACCCAGCTCGAACCGGCCGTGAGACAGCCGGTCCAGGCTCGCCGCGGCCCGAGCCAGCACGGCCGGCGGGCGCAGCGGAAGGTTCAGCACGTTAGCGGAGACTCTCAGCCGTCGCGTACGGGCCGCCACCCAGCTCAGCAGGGTCCAGGTGTCCAGGAACTCGGCGTTGTACGGATGGTCCTGGAACGTGGCCAGGTCCAGTCCAGCCGCCTCGGTCAACTCAGCCAGTGCCACCACCCGGTCCGGATCCTGCGCACTGGGTGTCAGGAAGGTGCCGAACAGGAGGTCATGGCCGTAGTCAGGCATTTCACCCATCCTCGATAGTCATTTGTTCAGAAGATGTTATGTCCTACATATCTTTTGGGTCGCAACGTTTTCCCGTGCCGCAGAATTCCCGGACGACGGTGCGCCGCCCGTGGTGACCGCCCTCGCCACACCCGCGCCGGCACCTCTCGCGCGATCCCCCACCTGATCGGCAGCACGAAGGCACACTGGTCATCGGGACCGGCGGTCTTCCGACGGACCAAGGGGCGCATCATGGAACGAACCGCAGGTACGGCCCCGATCGCCGGGCCGACCGAGGCCTCCGTCACCGCGAGTCAGGACGCGACCGTCGTGCTGACCGGCGCGACGACCGGGATCGGCCGCGCCACGGCGCTGACGCTGGCCGATCACGCGAGCCGGCTGATCCTGCACGGCCTGGAACCACCGCGCGACGTCACCGACCTGTTGCGCAGGGTGCGGGCCAGGCTCCGCCCGGACGCCGAGCTGCCCTACGTCTCGGCCGACTACAGCGACCTCGCCGACGTCGTCCACCTGGCCCAGCAGATCCGTGGGGCCACCGATCGGATCGACGTTCTCATCAACAACGCCGCGCGGCCCGGGGCGCCCACCCGCACGGTCACCGACGCCGGCAACGAGGTCACCATCCAGACCAACTACCTCGCTCCCGTCCTCCTGAGCACCAGGCTCATCGACCTGATCGGAGACGGCTCACCCGGCCGGATCGTCAACGTCGTCTCCGCCACCCATCTCTCCGCGAGACTGCTGCTGGACGACCTCGACCTGGCCCGTCACCCGTACTCGCCGTCGACCGCGTACGCGCATTCCAAACTCGCGCTGGTCACCTACTCCTGCTGGTTGGCCAGCCACCGGCCGCGTCGCTCGATGACCGTGGTCAGCCTGCATCCCGGCGTGATCTCCACACCGCTTCTGCACGCCATGTTCTCGGTGGGCGGCGACCGACCTGACCAGGCGGCAGCCACCATCCGCTACGTCGTCTCACGCCGCGACGACAACGGCACCTACTACGATCAGCGCCAACCCGCACCCCCCAACCCACAGGCCACCGACCCGGTCACCCAGAATCACCTGCACGACATCACCACCCGGATCCTTCGCGACCATCTCTGAGGCCGGGACCGGAACGGGCTACGTCTCACGAGGGACATGACGTCCATGCCGCTGCCGACCCCCACGTTGCACACCGCCCGGCTTCGACTGCGTCCCTTCGACGACGCTGACGCCGACGACCTCTTCGCGCTGCACAGCAACGCCCACGTGTTGCGCTACTGGGACGCGCCCCCGTGGACCGAACGGGCACGCTCCACGCGGTTCATCGCGGCTTCCCGACAGATGGCAGAGGAGGGCACCGGGGCGCGAGTGGCGGTGGATCGCGTCTCCGACGGGGCCTTCATCGGCTGGTGCGGTCTGCTCCGGTGGAATCCGGAGTACCGCAGTGCATCGCTGGGCTACTGCTTCAACGAGGCGGCGTGGGGCCACGGCTTCGCGACGGAGACCGCACGCGCGTTGCTGCGGTGGGCGTTCGACACGCTGGACCTGAACCGCGTCCAGGCCGAGGCCGATACCCGCAATGTGGCATCCGCCCGTGTGCTGGAGAAGCTCGGCTTCCTGCGTGAGGGCACCTTGCGGGAGGACTGCGTCGTCAACGGCTTGGTCTCTGACTCGTGGGTCTACGGGCTGCTCAGACGGGAGTGGCAGCCGTGGTCGGAGCCGGGAACCGGCACCTGATCCCTCGGCTGAGGTCGCCGGCCGCGCCGGTACCGTCAACGTGGAATCTCTGACTGTCGAGTGAGCAGGTCGCGGCGCTCGGCGTCGATCCTGGCGAGTCGCGACCGCCCTTCGACGGCCCGCTGCTCCAGCCGAACCAACACGTCGCGCACCAGTTGCACGGACCGGGCGACGTTCTGCTCGGCCCGTTTGATCCGGTCTCCCACCGCGAGGTCGGTGAAGATGTTGTCGAACCAGACGTCGGCGAAGCGCGTCAGGCCGCCGACCGCCAGTTGCGGGGCCGTGAACGTGACCCCGGGGACGTCAGCGAGCTCGGTTCGCAGCACGGCGAGGCAACGGTCGGCGCGAGCCGCCGCCTGGGCCGCCTCGTCCAGCCGGGAGTGTTTGATCGCGCTGCTGACCGCTCCGCCGCCGAAGAACGTGTCATAGGTGGACCAGCCGGAGGCACTGCGGAGCTTCTTCCGCACCTCGGACAGGGCGTGCGACGCGGCGCGGGCGGCCTGCCCCGCTTCAGCCACCTCATTGCCCTCAGCGGCGAGCCGTCCCCGCTCCTCAGCCAACTCCAGCAGTCGCGCACGACGCGGGTCACCGGAATCTCGCAGGTGCCGCTCCTTGTCGTCGAGTACAGCGGCGTAATTGCTGGGTGCTGCGGCGAGCTGGCCCAGCCGCAGCTGCGCCAGGCCGTACTCCCGCCGCAGCGCCTCAAGCCGGTCCTCGGCCTCGGCCAATCGGTAACGCGCGGCCTCGGCCTCGGCGCGTTCGCGCGCCAGCGCGTCGTCACGGGCACCGCGCAACGAGGCCAGCACCCGGGTCAGGGAGAGGCTCTCCAGCCGCTGCACGTCCTCCTGCTCGCGCGCGTGCCTGGCGCGCAGCGCGGTGAGTTGCTCGCTCGTCTCGTCCATCCGGCGGCGCAGATCCGTACAGCGCCGAGTGGTCACCTCATGGTCACGGAGGGCTTCGGCTGCCGCGATCAGCCGTCGTTCGATGTCATCAGCCACGCCACTCATTTGACGATGAGGGTGCAAGGACCCGTCGGCTGCCGCCCTCCCGCCTGCTCCCTACCAGGACGGTCGGACGTTATGTCGATTGCAGGTTAGCCAAAGGAAGCCTCACCTAATTTAGGTAAGGCTCACTTCCATTGCGAAATGGGTGGCGATAATGACGACGAGGCTCCCCGGTTGCGCACTTTCCGCTGCTAGAGTGGCGTTATTCGGATAAACGCAGGATACCGACGGCCGTGGGGTTTATCTGCCATCCCCACGGCAAATATGGATCGACACGAGAGTACGCCGGCCAACGGTACGGAGGACACCATGAAGACGCTGCTGCAGACTCCCCCGGTACGCGAGTGCGCCGCCACGGCGTGCAGTTTCAACGACAACGGCTGCCACGCGCCAGCGATCACCGTGGCGTCGACGGGCGACGCCGCATCCTGTGCGACGTTCGTGGAGTCCTCGGTCCAGGGCGGGATCGCGGAGGTGACCGGCGCCGTCGGGGCGTGCGCACGTTCCGAATGCGTCTACAACACCAACCTCGCCTGCACGGCAGAGTCCATCACCGTGGGGCCAGCGGCCACCGCCAGCGACTGCCTCACCTACCAGCCCGCCTGAGCGCCACCGCCCGCACGGCGCGACGCCGCCTTGGCGAAGGTAAGGCTAACCTACTAAAGTCAGATCCCGGGCCGAGCTCACCTTCACTCGTGGCCGAGGGGACTGACATGGCGTTCCATCCAGCCGGGCGGCCGGCGGAGCTGACGCACGCCGCGCTGGCCGCTGACGTCGACGCGACAGCGGAGACGTCAGCGGCCAGCGCGCACGGCGTGCTGACGTCGGGCGCCGTCGCGGCACGATCCGCCCTGTCCGCCAGCCCGTCCCTGCGGCTCAGCCTTGGCGACACCGCCGTCGACCTCATCGGATCGCACGCCGTCCTCCCCGACGGCACGGTGGTCCTCGCGGTCGACGCGATGAGCCGAACCGGCGGCCTGCTGGTAGCCGCACGCGGTCGATCGGGCGCGGTACGGCTCGACGTGACGCAACTCGTGCCGGTCGCCGTGCGATCGCGGGTACGCGCCAGAGTGCGGGTGCTGGGCACCGTCCGTCGGTTCGACCCGGCCAGCCTCGACCTGTGCGACGACGACACGATCATGTCGTTGCTCGACCTGCCTCCGGTCGCTCTGTGGGCGGTCGAACCGGTCGAGGTCGGTCTCACCGACGACATCTGCGCAACCACGGTGAACATCAGCGCCTATCGAACCGCCCGGCCGGACCCGCTCGCCGCCGCCGAAGCCGCACACCTGAGCCACCTCACCCAGCATCACCGCGATGTCGTCGACCATCTCGCCACGCTGCTCGACCCGGCGTTGACCGAAGCGGCTACGCGGGTCGTACCGGTCGCCATCGATGCCGGCGGCATCGTGCTCCGCGCCGAGACACCGCACCGGCACACCGACGTCCGGCTGCCGTTCGCCCGTCGCGCCACCGGCGGTGGACTCGCCGAAGGACTGCGGACACTGCTCGCCGAGGCGGCACGGCGCGGATCCGCCCGTCCGCCCCGCGACACGTCCGACGGCGAGCAGGCTCCGGTGACCGTCTGTGAGCTACCAGAGCACGTGTGCGGCATAGCGTCGGTATGACGGCCGGCCGTCATACTCGTTGGCGGACCACGGCGACCACTGCTACTTTCCCGGTGGCCGTGCGAAAGACCGAGGAGGTGGTACCCGTGAGCGTATCGACATGGGTGCTCCCCTCAGGGGTCACGGTCGGGCGGTAGGTCGCCCGGGAGCGCCGTTCAGGAGCACTCCCGAAAGGCACGACCATGCGCTTCACCTCCGAAACTCGCCTGGACGAGGATGTCCTCGAACGTCACTTCACTCTCGGTGACATTCCCGGAATCCTGTGGACGCCGGCATCCGCGTCCGCACACGCTCCGGCGCCGCTGATCCTGGCCGGCCATCCGGGCGGGCTGAGCAGGATGTGCCCCCGACTGGCGGCCCGGGCCCGGCATTGCGCGACGGAGGGCTTCGCCTCGGCCACCATCGAGCTGCCCGGAGCCGGTGACCGGCCCCGTCTCGCCACCGCCGAAGAGGCCCGCGCCGACCTGAACCGGGCGCTGGCGGCCGGCGGGCCGGTCGACGGCGAGATCGTCGACCGGCTGGTTCTCCCACTTGTCGACAAGGCGGTCCCGGAGTGGCGGGCCGCCCTGGACGCCCTGCTCTCGATGCCCGAGGTCGGTGGCCCGGTGGGGTACGCGGGAGGGGTGATCGCCATCGGCGTACGGCTGGCGGTGGTCGAGCCGCGAATCGCGGCCGCCCTTCTCTTCGCCGGCAGTTACGTGCCGCGCAGCATGTTCGAGGAGGCCCGGCGGGTCGCCATTCCGCTACAGGTCCTGTTGCAGTGGGACGACGAAGGAAACGACCGGCAGCTCGCCCTGGACCTGTTCGACGCCTTCGGCTCCAGGGAGAAGACGCTGCACGCCAACATGGGCGGGCACACCGGTATCCCGCAGTTTGAGGGCGACGACGCGAACCGGTTCTTCGCCCGGCATCTGATGTGTGGCCGAGCCGGCAGGTCGGCAGCGGACGGCAGGGATTGCGGCTGATCCAGGGCTTGACGCCTCGACGCCCATCGTGCATGGTCGATTCGCATCGACAACCTCGAATATCCCGGCCATGGGGAGGACCGATGAAGGCCTTCGTCACCATCGTCTCGGCCGCTGCGCTGCTGCTCACGGCGACGGGTAGCGCGCCCGCCGGCCGGCCGGCGACCGATGCGCCCTGCACCGGGCAGATCCATGCGAACCCGGGGTTCGAGCGCGGCACCACCGGTTGGGAGGCCGGCCCCCGCATCGTCGTGATCGGCGACGCGACCCGGCCCGCACACACCGGCCGCGCGTACGCCACCTTCGCCGGGCTCGACGTCACCCGTACCGACCTGCTGCGCACCACCGTCACGGTGCCGGCCGACTGCGACCTGACGGTCCGCTTCTGGGTCCGGACCACCACCACGGAGACCGTCCGCGGCGATTACCTCAACGTCGGGCTGGCAGTCACCGGGGTACCCCCGAAGACCAGATTCTCCCTGGCCTTCGACGGTGGATCACAGTGGCGGCAGTACACCATGTCGACCGGGACGGCGACCACCGAACGCACCGCGACCGCCACCTTCCTCGCCAGCGAGACGGCCGGCAACGGCGTCACCGCCTTCGACGTCGACAACGTGACCTTCACCTTGAGCTGACCACGACGGGACTCGGGCCAGGACGGTCACCGCGCGGTGACCGTCCTGGCCGCATGGGTACGCGCGCCCTCGCAACCGTCGCCCGCCTCGTCGTTCGCGCGGGCAGACCGCAGAGCCCGTCTCGCTCGGATGCCGAATCGTCAATCGGCTCGGCGGCGGAGGCTGCGCGCCAGGGCAGGGATCATCACCGCCGCGGGGACGAGGTGCAACCCGATCAGGGCGGCGGTGGTGGCGGCGTTCGCCCCGGCGAGGAGGGGCGGGATCATCGAGATCGCGGTCAGCGTCAATGCCGTCGGCACGAATCGCTCGGCGGGGCGAGTGCTCCAGCGAAGAAGGGTCGCGGCGATCACGATGCCCACGACCGAGAAGAAGCCGGTCACCACCGCGAACCCGGGCAACGGAATCGAGTCGCCGGCATCGCTGAGCTTGAAGTCGACGCCAACGGCCCGGGCAAGCGCAGCGGCGAGAGTGGTGGCCGCCATCGCGGCGAGCGTGGCCAGGAAGCCGGTGACGGCGAGCCGGCGGAGTCGGTGCGTGTGGCTGATCCGGCCGGTGGCCGGGGCTGCGATGGGTCGGGGGTCCTTCATGCTGTTCATGGCTCTCCTCCATCACCCGGTGACGGGCGTACGGGGTGGGCCGACCGGCTGGTGACGGTTCTGGCCCTGGGCGTGAAGATGCGGATCCGCGCCGTGCGACGGCCAGGGTTGCGCAGGGCGCGGACGCCGGTGCCGCGGATCCAGAACCCGGCGTCGCGTCCGACCACACCGGGGACTACTCGGTGCCGTCAGCCAGCAGGCGCTCCGGCAGCCCGAGCCGCGCGAACTGGTCGTCGTGGAAGGTGACGATCTCGGTGATCTCCCCGCCGGTGATGCGCAGGACATCGAGCGTCAGCGGCAGGTACACGCCCTCCCGCTGCCGCCAGTGGTAGAAGGCGACAGCGGGCTGCCGGTTCACGGCGGTCGGGATGCCGCGCAGACCCGTCATGTCCACGAAGCCGTCCTCGATCCAGTCGTTCACCACCGCGTCGCGGCCGACCTGCAGGCCCGGGGTGGGCGGCATCGAGCACCGGACGTCCGCGCGCAACATCGCGGCGAGCCGATCGACGTCCGTGGCCACGCTGGCCTCGGTGAAGCGGCGCACCAGCTCGCGCGTCGCGGCGTCCTCCTCGCCGCCGGTCCAGTCCTGCCGCTCGGCGGGCAGGTGCTCCCGCATGCCGGCGCGGGCCCGCTGCAACGCGCTGTTGACGGAGTTGACGGAGTCCCCGAGCAGCTCGGCGACGTCCTTGGCCGGCCAGCCGAGCACGTCCCGCAGGATCAGCACGGCCCGTGGGCGCGGCGCGAGGTGCTGGACCGCGACCAGGTACGCCAGCTCGATCGTCTCGCGGGCGACGGCGACGGTTTCCGGCTCGTCCGCGTCGACTGCCGGCAGCTCGTCGAGCAGCCGGTCCGGATACGGCTGCAGCCACCGCACCTCGCCGCCGGTCGCGGGCTCCGGACGGCACTTGGCGAGCAGGTCCAGGCACGCGTTGGTGGCGATCCGGTAGAGCCAGGCCCGGAACGTCGACCGCCCCTCGAAGGTCTCCCGCCGTCGCCAGGCTCGCAGGAACGTCTCCTGCACGGTGTCCTCGGCATCCTCGAACGACCCGAGCATCCGGTAGCAGTGCACGTGCAACTCACGCCGGTGCCGCTGCGCCAGCCCTGAGAACGCCAGCTCGTCGACCTCACCCAGACCGTCCACGTCCAGCTCCTTCAGCCGAGTGTCCGCCTTCATCACGTCATCCTCACGTCTCGTCGTTGTCCGTCGTAGGTGTGACTGGTGCGGGCCCGACAACTCATCACCGCAGTCGGTGGGCCAGGCTGATCCAGTGGCGGAGCACGACGCACGGGCACCGCCTGACGGTCACGCAAGCGGTGGGCCTGCCCTACACTCCAGGCGAAACCCAATCGTGTGACCGGTAGCCGCCGGGGCTGCACCCGATGCGGAGTAGCGATGCCAGACCAGCGCACGGACCCTGATCAACGGACTCTCGTCGGCCCGTCGGCCGGAATTCGGCTGGTCGCCTTCGACCTTGATGGCACCCTCACCCGTGGGCAGACGTGTCTGGAGGCCATTGCCGATGCGTTCGGATTCGCCGCTGAGACGTCGGTCTGGGAACAGGCGCGTACCGAACGGGAGATCACGGCGGCGCGCCTCGAGATGTGGGAGTACCTCCAGCACCTCAGTACCCACGACATGGACCCGGTGCTCGCCGGCATCCCGCTGGCGCCCGGCGCGATCGAGGGTATCGCCGCGCTGCGCGCGGCGGGCATCGGCACGCTCATCGTGTCCCTCGCCCACGCTCCGAACGTCGCCTACTTCGCCGGCCGCCTCGGCGTCGACGCACACTTCGGCACCGAACTCGATGGCAGCGACGGATTCCGTCACGTCTTCCCGGCAACCAAACCCACCCTGCTCACCGAGTACGCCAAGACGCTCAACGTCGCCCCCGAACAGATCGCGGCCGTGGGCGACACCCCGAACGACGTGCCGATGCTCCGGGCAGCCCGCATCTCGATCTACGTCGGCACAGCGCTGCCCGACGGATTCACGCCGACCTGGCACCTACCCGGGGCGTCCATCGACGAGATCGCTCGCCTCCTCCTCGAACCGACGGCATTGACCGCCAGCCCTCGATGAGCGTTTGTGATCATCGGCGCGGATCGGTTGGACGTCGGTGAGGTCACGTCCCCGAGGTACCGGATCATGGCAGCGTCCGTCTACGGTTGGCCCTCGCTCGTACCGCAGCCGGAGTCGAATCTCCCGCCTGGGCAGGATGCGTGCAACCAGAGGTACCGACAGCATTCAAATATGTCTAACAATCTTCGGATGCATAGGATCGTGGCCGCTGGCGTCGCACTGGTGGCCGCGATCGCTGTCGTACCCGCGTCCGCCGCGGCGCAGCCGGGTCTGTCGGCCCGGCCAGCGGCCGGCGGACTGGACCGTGCCGAGCTGCGCGCCGCCCTCGCCGCGGTGCCCGAAGCCGGCGCCCCAGGCGTGCTGGCCGCCGTGCGCGACGGCCGGCATGACTGGCGCGACGCCGCCGGCCAGGCGTTTCTGACCAGGCCGCGTCCGATGCAGCCGCAGCTGCGGCACCGCATCGGCAGCATCACCAAGACGTTCGTCGCCACCACCGTGCTTCAGCTCGTCGACGAGGGCCGGCTGGGCCTCGACGACCCGATCGGGCAGTGGCTGCCCGACATCGTGCCGGGCGAGCTCGGCGCCCAGGTCACCGTCCGGATGCTGCTGAACCACACCAGCGGCATCGGCAACTACACCAACGCGATGATCAACTCGTACGCGGCGATCAACCAGATGCAGGTCACCACGTACGCTCCGGCGGACCTGGTCGCCACGGGCCTGGCGATGCCACCGACCAACGCTCCCGGTGCCCGGTTCAGCTACTCGAACACCAACTATCTCCTGGCCGGACTGCTGATCGAAGCGGTCACCGGCAACGACGCGACGATTGAGGTGCAGCGACGCGTCCTCCGACCACTGAGGCTCACCGGAACGTCGTTCCCCGGCACCGACCCGAGGATCCGGGGCCCGCACAGTGGCGCCTACTTCGCCCCGTTCGGAGTGCGCGACCTCAGCGAGTTCAACATGAGCTGGGCGTGGACGGCGGGCGAGATGATCGCCACCACGGCGGACCTCAACACCTTCTTCCGGGCGCTGCTCGGCGGCGAGTTGCTCAGTCCCGCCACCCTCGACGAGATGCTCAAGGGCGTACCGGTGCTGCCGGAACTGCCCGAGGCCGGCAGCTACGGCCTGGGCATCTACTCGCTGCCCACGCCGTGCGGCGAGTTCTGGGGCCACGACGGCGCGGTCATCGGTCACCTGATGTTCTCGATGCACAGCCGGGACGGTGCTCGCCAGGTGTCGTCGGGAATCAACATCAGTCACTACCAGGTCGGCCTGCCCGATCCGCACCCGATCGACCTCGCCTGGCACACCTTCCTGCTCACCGCGATGTGCCCGACCAGCGAGGTGGGTGGCCGCTCGGCGCAGGCGGTGCCGCAACTGCCCAGCGTGATCCGTATGCCGGGCAACGACCCGGCGGTGGCGGTGCCCTAACCGCCACGGGCCATGCTGTCGATCATGACCTGTGGGCACGCCAGGGTTGCGGTACGGTGCTGGTCATGATCGGGGACTGGGTATGCCGTTGACGAATCCATGGCTGGCGGGGCCCACGCCAGCTCAACGGCTCGATCGTGAACGGCTTGAGGAGCGCATTCTCAACCTGCTGTCGTCGCAGAACATGTGCGTGCTCGCGACCACGGGTCCGAACGTGCTTGGACCGGGGCATCCGGACCGGGCACGATACTGGGAGGCGTTCCGCTGGGAGAACGAACATGCGGAGCGGGGCCGACACTGAACGAGCCGCCCGAGGACACTCTGGTGGTCATTGAGGCGGAGCGGATCGTCTACACGGAGCACTGGCTGCGCCGCGAGGGGTTCGCACCCCGCAAGTTCTGGCGTCGTTGAAGACGTACCAATGCACGGATGTCCGAGAGACGCGCGCTACCGGTGCCGGTTGCGGGGATGCTTCCTGGCGGTCCGCTCGTTGCCGTGTTTGTAGTTGCCGGTGATGCGCGCCATCAACTCCTGAGGATCCTCGCTGTCCACGTCGATCAGGAACCGGGCCGCGGCGGCACCCCGGAGCACGGTCGCAGGGCGGCCATGATGGAGCAGTTCCACGTCACCGTTCTTGCGGAGGCGATAGGTGAATCCTTCAGGTGCACCGGGCATCGCCGTATCGTCGTCGCGGACGGATCCGCACGCGACCGAATTACGCCGTAGGGTCTGGCCAGTGGGGTGGGCGACACTTCGGCAGTGGGGTTCGGACGTCGCCCGCGTCGAACGGCTCTCCGGAGGAGTCGCCAACGATGTGTGGAGTGTGCGCCTCGACGGGCGTCTCGCGGTCGCTCGTCTCGGCACCAGGAGCGACGCCGATCTCGCGTGGGAGACCGAACTCCTCGTCTATCTCGACGGCGCAGGTCTGACCGTTCCGGTGCCGATCCCGACCGTGGACGGCCGGTTGTTCGCGGACGGTCTGGTGGTGATGACCTACCTGGCCGGCGGGCCACCCGAGACGCAGGCCGACTGGCGTCGCGTGGCCGGTACGCTTCGTGAGCTGCATCGGTTGACACAGGGCTGGCCGCAGCGCCCCGGTTGGCGGTCGTCGACCGACCTCCTGCACGCCGAGACCGGGACGAGGATCGACCTGGGCGCGATGCCCCCGGATGGCGTTGCCAGATGCCGGGCGGCGTGGGCCCGACTGTCCGGACGTCAGACATGCGTGGTGCACGGCGACCTCAATCCGGGCAACGTCCGCATGACCGCGAATGAGGTCGCGCTGATCGACTGGGACGAGTCGCACGTCGACGTCCCCGACCTCGACCTTGTGCTGCCCGAGAACGCGGCCGGCCTCGACGACGGCGCGTACGACATCGCCGCTCAGGCGTCGGCCGCATGGGAGGCTGCCGTCTGCTGGGACGACGACTACGCGGTCAAGCGGCTCGCCGAGGTTCGGGCGGTCTGAGAACGCGTTCGACGACGGGTCTGTTGGCCGTCGACTGCGTACCTCTGCCGCCGTCCGAGCCGGGCAAGTGCGACGAACTCCGCTGGTCGGAGGCTTCGGCCCTGCCGGGCGACGTCGTCGACTACGTGCGGGAGGCGCTGGCGGCCATCACACGAGGGGACTCGTCGACGTTGCGTGGATGGTGACCCGGAAGGCGGGCACAGTGCCCCTTTCCCGTGCCCGTCGCGGGCCTGGACGAGAAGCGCTCGCAGCGTTGCGATCCTGATCAGGGCTGTCACGATGGGCGTCGTACCGGACATGGAGTAGACGTGGCTTCCGGACATGAGCACGAGGATCGCTTCCGACGCGTCTATGCGGTCAATTTCGAGCCGCTGCTGGCGTACGCGATGCGGCGCGTCGAGCAGCCCGAGGACGCCGCCGACGTGGTCGCCGAGACCTTCCTCGTCGCCTGGCGGCGCAGCCGTGACATGCCGTCGGAGGCCGAGGCCCGGTTGTGGCTGTACGGCGTCGCCCGGCGGGTGCTGGCGAACCATCATCGCGGCAGGGCACGCCGCGAACGGCTGGGCGACCGGTTGCGGCAACGACTCAAGGCCGCTGTCGGCGCCGATCCGGGCAACGAGGTACCCGAACGGCTCACCGTTCAGTCCGCGCTGGCCCGGTTGGGTGAGTTGGACCGGGAGGTGTTGATGTTGACCTTCTGGGAGGGCCTGGAGCCACGCGAGGCCGCCGCGGTCTTGCACGTGACACCGGCTGCGGTCCGTACCCGGCTCTCGCGCGCTCGGGCCCGGTTACGAGACCTCGTCGGTGACGACTTCCGCCCGTCCGGACATGTACTCGACGTCATGGCCGCACGCATCCCCGAGGAGGGCAGATGACCGACGAGGAGCTCGACCGGATGGTCCGAGACGCAGATCCGTACCGACCCGATGTCGTCAGACACCTCGACGGGACCGCGCAAGACCTCCTGGAGGAGATCATGTCCGTGCCGACCCTCGAACGTGTCGCCGAGCCGCCGGGTGACCGCCGCCGGCCACGGCGCGGGCTGCTGAGCGGCCTGGCCGGCGCAAGCGTCGCTGCCACCGTTCTCGCCGGTGTCCTGACCGTTTCGATCATCATGCGAACTGACCCGCCGGAAGGGGGTCCGGCGGACCCGACGACCACCTCCGAGGTGGTGGACCCGGCCGCGTACATGGCGATGGTGCTCAAGGCAGCCGAGGAGAATCCGCGGTTGCTGATCGACCAGCCCGGTTGGAAGGCGACCACCGTCTACGGCTTCGCCGAGAAGGAAGGCACCATCGAGTTCAGCAACGGCGCACGGCAACTGGCGATGAACTGGTATCCGGCGGGCCAGTACGACGGCTACCACGAGGACCGGCTCCACGTCAGCAGCCCGGAGCCGGTGAAGGTCGACGGCTGGCCGGCCGACCTGTTCCGCTACAGCACCAGCGATTTCGCGGTCATGCTCCAGCCCCGCGACGGGTCCTTCGTCGAACTGCGTACCGGGGGCGCGTGGACCCGCAGCGAGTTCGATCGAGTTCTGGCCGACGTCGTACGCGTGGACGCCCGTACGTGGCTGGCCGCGCTGCCCGCGGAGATCGTCACACCGGAGCGGGTCGTGGAGCAGGCCGCCAAGGTACTCGCCGACGTGCCGCTGCCTCCCGGCTTCGACACCGCCACGCTCAACGACCTCGGCACCAACGACGCCTACCAGTTCGGTGCCAGGGTGACCAGCCGGGTCGGCTGCGGATGGATCGCCGAGTGGCTACGCGCGAAGAAGGCCGGCGACGACGCTGCCCTCCAGCGAGCCGCGGACGCGTTGCGTGGCAGCCACAGGTGGAAGGTGCTGCACCAGATGAACGACGAGGGTGACTGGCCCGAGGTGTTCTGGGAAACCGCCGACAAGGTGGCCGCCGGTAAGCCTCCTACCGGCTACGAATCCGCCCTGGGCTGCGAGTAGCCGTCCCAGTTCCCGGGGCGCTGGGGATCAGCCGATCCCCAGCGCCCCGACGTCTGCCCCGAGTCGCACGCCCGAGGACAGCACCGGCGGCGGGGAAACGACCCGTATGGACGGCGGCCGCACGCGGGGGTTCACCGTGCTGACCAACCGCCGTCGGAGGCGATCGTCTGGCCGGTGACCCAGTCCGCCTCGTCGCTGAGCAGCCAGGTGACCAGGCGGGCGGTGTCGGTCGGGGTGCCCCAGCGTCCGCCGGGGCTGATCGCCGCGATGGCGGCTCGCGTCCCGTCGTCGGCGTAGCCGGTGTCGTTGGGCCCCGGGTCGATGCAGTTGACCGTGACACCCCGGGGCATGAGGTGGACGGCGAGGCTCCGGGTCACCTCGTGCAACGCGGCTTTGGAAGCGATGTACGGCAGTTCCTTCGGCATGGCGTCGTGGTACTGCCCGGAGGTGAACAGCAGTACCCGCCCGCCCCGGCGGGCGTCGTCGTGCTGCGCGGCGAAGGCTTTGACGAGCAGCAGGCTGGCCCGGGTGTTGACCGCGAAGGTCAGGTCCAGTTCCGCGGCCGTGAGGTCTTCCAGCGACTGGTCGACGCTACGCGCGTGATTGGCTACCACCGCGTCGACGTGCCCGAAGGTTGCCCGGGCGGCGTCGACCAGCGCGGCCGGCGCGTCCGGTGCGCTCAGGTCCATGGAGACGTGTTCGACCCGGCCTCCCTGGTGGCGCAGTTCGGCGGCAAGTTCCTCCGGCCCCTGCTCATCGGCGCCCCACGGCTGCTCGACGTCGTAGGGCACCCAGGAATGCAACAGGACGGCCGCCCCTTCCGCAACACACCGCCGGGCCACGGCGGCACCGATGGCGACGCTCCGGCTCGCCCCGGTCACGATCACCACTCGGTCCCGCAAAGAGATCATCGGCATCCGACGATTGTGCTGAAGCCGGTTCCTGGGCGCACCCGGTTAAGGAGCGCGGCGCGTCAATCCGGGAGAGCCACGCACTTTCGTCCGGCCTTCCGGGACCGGGTGTCGTCGAAGGTGGGGGTCGGTCCCGCATGTGCCGCCGCCCCGGCTCTCACTAGCTTGAGCGCATCGGCAGGAGCTGATGTCTGCCGGTACTCCGAGCTACTACGTCCAGCGGAGGAGGTGAACAGGATGAGCGTTCTCCGTCTGCAGACCATGCAGCCGCGCGCCGTCGAGTACGGCGTGCTGGGCAACAGCTGCAGCAGCAGCACCCACTCTTGCTGCAACAACGAGCAGCAGAAGTGATGTCCGGGCCAGGTAGGGACGCCCCCGTGCCCTACCTGGCCCCTCGCTTCACCGGCGGACGTACCCACTCATGACGAGCCACGCGGGCAGGTTGGTATGCGCGACGAACGATGGGTCAACCGGTTCCTCTTCGCCTGGGACGACACGCTCTTCTACGATCCGCTCGACGTCTACTACCGGCCACGACCGGACCACTTTCTGTCCGAGCTGGACGACGAGACCCGGTCGCGGTTCGTCCGCTCCGGCATCTGGTGGAGCTACCGGCACAATCCCGCCCTGCCCACGCAGGGGTGGAAGATCCATGTCTCCGCGTCGCGGCACCATGTGCGCGAGGTCGTCGGCACGGTCATCGGCTACCTGGTCGAACAGGGCGTCGACTTCAAGGTCGCGCTGGATCTCAACATCTTCGAGATGCTCAACTCCAAGGGCATGGCTCGGGGCAGTTCCGGCAAGCTCATCACGATCTATCCGAACGACGACGACGAGTTCCGCAGGTGCCTCGCCGACCTCGCGCGGCTCCTGGCCGACGCCGAGGGCGCGTACGTGCTCTCCGACCTGCGCTACCGGGACTGCAGGGCGCTCTACTTCCGCTACGGCCAACTGCTGGACACCCACACCGTCGACGCCATGGGCCGGCGGGTGCCGTACATCATGGGGCCTGACGGGCCGCTGCCCGACGACCGGAAGCCGGCGTTCTCCCAACCCTGGTGGCTGCCGTGGCCGCTGGACGACTGGAAGCCGGCGGAGGACGCCGACGACGAGGAACTCCTCGGCGGGCGTTTCCGGGTGGTCGAGGCGATCCAGTTCTCCAGCAGCGGTGGCGTCTACCGCGCCGAGGACACCGCGAACGGCGACCGGCCGGTCGTGATCAAGGAGGCCCGTCCCCACACGCACCTCAACCTGCGCGAGGGCCACGACGCGGTCGACATCAACGCGCGCGAGTGGACGTTCCTGAACCGGCTGGCCGACGTCGGCTCGTTCCCGGCCCCGGTGGCCGCGTTCCGCCACTGGGAGCACCACTTCCTCGCCGAGGAGTTCGTCGAGGGCTCCGACATCCGGGCGATCCTGTTCGAGCACAACCCGCTCGTCAAGCCGCGCTTCGACGCCGCCGCGTCACGGGACTTCCTGCGCGTCTTCCTCACCGTCTTCCGCGGTCTGGCCGGCGCGATCCAGGCCGCGCACGAACGGCACGTGATCCTCGGCGACCTCACCGCCACCAACCTGCTCATCGACCGCGAGACCTTCCAGGTCACCGTCATCGACCTGGAATCGTGCCGGCTGGCCGAATCCACCGACGAGGACCAGCACCTACAGCAGTCGATCGAGCTGTACACGCCGGGCTTCAGCCACTCGCGGCGCTTCGGCGGCGCCTCCTCCACCGAGGGCGACCTGTACAGCGTCGCGGCCATCATGTCCTACTTCATCTTCCCCATCGCGGCGATGTCGTTCCTGCGGGAGAACGTCTTCGACCTCTACCGGGTCTACACCGACAACCTCGGCTGGCCCGAGGAGATCCACAAGATGCTCGTCGACCTGTCCGAGGCCAAGACGTCGCTCGGCGAGGTACTCGACCAGCTTCAGAACGAGGCCGAACTGATCGAGCGGGTCGAGCTGCCGGCCCGCCCGCCGGTGGTCGAGGAACGGCTCGGACTCGCCGAGGTGGAGGCCGGAGTCGGCGCGTTCATCGAGGCCACGGCCGACCTTGACCGGCGCACGCTGTTCCCGGTGGACCCGTTCGCGCACCTCACCAACCCGTTGAGCCTCGGCTTCGGTGCCACCGGCGTGCTGTGGGCGCTGGACCGCTCCGGGCTGCCCATCCGGGCGCAGTGGCGTACCTGGCTCGACGAGCGGGTGAACGGGATCGAGATCGACGAGTACCCGAACGGGCTGATGAGCGGACTGGCGGGCATCGCCTGGGCCCTCGACGACATCGGAACCCACGATCCGGCACGGGAACTGTTGGCACAGGCCAACCGCCGGGTCACCGGCTCGGAGGACTACACCTTCTACTACGGGCTCGCCGGGCTCGGCATGGTCAACCTTCGCTTCTACCTGCGCGGGCACGCCGAAGGTGACCTCGCCGCAGCCCGGCGGTGCGCGGAGCTGCTCCGCGAGAGCGCGCACCGCGACGGCGAGCACGTCTACTGGCTCAACGAGTTCGCCATCGACGGCCCACTGACCGGACTGGGCTTCGGTCAGGCCGGCGTCGCGCTGTTCCTGCTGCGGATGTACCAGGTGACCCGGGACGAGTCCTACCTGCGGCTCGGCCGGCGGGCGCTGGACTGGGAGATGGCCAACGCCCGCCCCTGGGGGGACGGTGATTCGCTCACCTTCGAGCACAACCGGACCCTGTTGCCGTACGTGGAGGTGGGCTCGGCCGGGGTCGCACAGGTGCTGCTTCGCTACGGCGACCTGGCGGCGGCGCGACCGGTCCTGCGGAGCCTGGACATCGACTACGCCGCGATGCCGGGCTACGCCTTCGGCATGAGCGGGATCGCCGACGCGCTGCTGGACGCGGCCGAGATCCTCGGCGACCGGTCGTACCGT
The DNA here is from genome assembly GCF_056150025.1 of Micromonospora aridisoli. Lineage (NCBI taxonomy): Bacteria > Bacillati > Actinomycetota > Actinomycetes > Micromonosporales > Micromonosporaceae > Micromonospora > Micromonospora aridisoli. Next base: position 142,464 of record NZ_JAXCFK010000009.1, read on the forward strand.
CAGGTCGCCCTGCGGCAGCTCGACTATGTCCGGAAGGTCTTCCTCTTCGAACCCGCGCAGCGGTTCGGGGTGCCCCGGCACGGCGACACCACCCCGCTGGCGATGCCCGGCGAAGGGCTGCTGCGGTGCGCCTGTGACCTCATGACCGGCTCGGCCGGGGTGCTGCGGGTGCTGCACCGGGTCAACCACGGCGGGACGACGGACTTTCTGCTCGACGAGGCGCCACGGTGAGCGAGCTGTGGCGCACGCTGCACGGCAACCGGCCCCGGTTCGTGCTGATCCTCGTGATCGAAGCGATCCTCGGTGGCACCGAGGCCCTGCTGCATCCGCTACTGATCAAGGCCATCTTCGACCAGGCGGTCCTGGCCGGCGACTTCGGCCGGTTCCTCACCCTCGGCGCGTTCTATCTGCTGCTCGGCCTCGCCATCAACCTCGGGGCCTACGCGAATTCGTGGTGGCGCAAGCGGTTCGAGAACTCGTTCGTGCTGTCGCTGGAAATGGAGTTGCTGGACCGTACGCTCGGGCTGGACAGCCGGCAGATGTCCACCGCCGGCAACGCCTCGTACGTCAGCCGGATCCACAACGACGTCCGGGAGGGCGTGCTGCCGGCCATCGACGTCTCCGTCCGGGTGGCCAAGCAGGTCGTCGCCTCGGTCGTCTTCGTCGGCGTGCTGCTCTACCTGTCCTGGCAGGCGAGTCTGATCCTGCTGGTCATCGTTCCGCCGTTGGTGTTCGTCAGCAACCGCATCGCCAAACGGATCGGAGACAACACCGATCCCGAGCGGGAGGCCGAGGCCCGATACATCAACAAGCTGACCCGGACGCTGGAGGCTGTCCGTGCGGTGCGCGGACTGCCGCTGCTGCTGCCGGGCACCAGGGCGGCCAACCGCACGGCGCTGTCGGGATTCCTCGACATCACCTTCGTCAATCATCGCCTCAACCTCCGGCAACGCACGCTCAGTGACCTCACCATGAACCTGTCGGACACCGCCGCCATGGTCGTCGGTGCCTTCTTCGTGTTCGCCGGCCGGATGTCCTTCGGTGGTTTCCTCGCCTTCGTGAACGCACTGTGGCGGGCGGTCACCGGCATCCTCACCGTCATCAACACCATCCCGCAGTTCCGTCGCAACGCCGCCGTGCTACGGCGGATCCACACGCTGCGCGGCCTCACCACGGCCCCGTACCACGAGCGCGGCCCGATGGTGCTGCTGCACGGGGTACGGGTCTCGTACGACGCCGACACCCGTGTGTCGATCGAGAACTTCGAGCTGCAGCCCGGTGAGCACGTGCTGCTGCGCGGGCCCAACGGCTGCGGGAAGACCACGCTGTTGCAGATCGTCGCCGGCACTCTCGCACCCGACGCCGGTCTGGTCACGCTGCCGCCCCGGGTCGCCTCGCTTACCGCACCGGTTCAGTTGCCACCCTTGCCGGTACGCGACCTGGTCCCCGACGAGGGTCTGCGGGCCTCGATGGGACTGGGCGGGCTGGACGACCAGTTGCCCACCCGGCTCTCCTCCGGGCAGCGGCAGAAGGTCGGCATCGCCGCCCTGCTCTGCGAGGACGCCGACGTCTACCTCGTCGACGAACCGTTCGCCAACCTCGACGACGAGGCCCGAGATGTGGCGCTGCGGGAACTGACCGAGCACACCCAGGGTCGCGGCCTGCTCATGGTGCTGCACGGAGACGAGGAACTCGACGACCGGTTCGACCGGGTGGTGACGCTGTCCGGGGCGGGGGCACGGCGCTGATCCGGTGGCGGGCCGACGGCGGTCAGCCGCAGTGCTCGCGGGTGAACTCGCCCAGCGCGATCCGGTTCCGCAGGCCGGTCTTGACGATCAGATTGGAGATGTGCCGCTCCACCGTGCGGGCGGACAGGAACAGGCGCTCGGCGATCTCCCGATTGCTGAGGCGGTCGACCAGCAGCCGCATCACCTCGAACTCCCGCGCGGTGACCCCGACCGACCGCAGCGCTTCGGGCACCTGGTCGAAGCTGGTCCGTCGCTGCGGCACCCGCGCGCCGGCGGCACGCAGCAGGGTACGGCAGGCGCCGGCGACGGCGCTGACCTCGGCCTGGTGGAAGTGCTCCTCGGCGGTCCGCAGCCAGTCGACCGGATCACCCCACCCGTCGCGCTGGGCCGCCTCGGCGACCAGCCGCAGTCCCAGGTTTCGCCCCATCGGGTACGGCTGACCGACCCGTAGCGCCTCGGCGACCGCGTTGGTCGCGCCGGTCGCGTCTCCGGCCCGCCCGGCGGCCACCGCCCGCGCGAAGAGCGCGAACTGGCGGTCCCAGCGGAACGGGCTCAAGGCGGTGCCCGGCGGCACCTCACCATCGGCTGACATCGCGGCGAGCAGGAGGCCGATGCCGTGTTGTCCGACGAGTTGGACCGTACCGGGATGGCGGTCCTCCGCCGCGAACGCCAGGGCCAGCTCCTCCCCCGCCCGCTGCCGGTTCTCCTCCAGCAGGGCGCAGAACGCGCGGGCCAGCCCGTGGATGCGGGGGCTGTTGCGGCTCTGCTCGCCGTGCTCGGCCGTGAGTTGGGCGAGAGCGGTGTCCATCTCCCTCCGGCGCCCGCGGTGGGCGGCGAGGACCACCTGGAGCAGCCGGACGTACTCGGTCGTCTCCCGGAGCCGCAGCCTGCCCGTGGCGATGCGCACCTGCTCGATCAGGGTCGACGCCCGGGTGAACTCGCCGCGCAGGATCGCCTGCAGGGCGATGCTCGCCTCCGCCTGGTGACGGGCGGTCACCGCGCCGATCCGGGCGGCCTGGGCGCTGGCCTGCTCCAGACGCGCCGTGTCAGCCTCGCGCAGCGCGTCGTCGTTGCCGAGCCGGACCAGGGCGTGTATCTCCCAGATCGGCAGGTCGTGTTCCACCGCGATCACCCGGCTGCGTTCCAGACACGTGGTGGCCTCCGCCGCGTCGCGTTGGCGCACCAGCGCGCCGAGCAGTTGCCAGGCCTGGCAGGCGACGACCGGCAGGGGCACGGACTGCGCCACCCGTGCCGCCTGCCGGGCCATCTGCTCGACCCTGGTCAGGTCCGGCCCGGGCCGGTCCAGTTCCAGGTGGGCGGAGACGACGTCGACCTCGGCGAGGTCGGCGGGCGGCGCGTCGGTGCCGAGCAGGGTGCGGGCGGCCCGCACCCGCTCCAGCCCTTCGTCGGGGTCGCCGGCCAGCATCGCGGCCCAGGCGAGCCGGGTGTGCAGGCGGGCCAGCCGCCGCCGGTCCAGCGCCCCGCCCATCTGCTCGACGATCTGCACGGCGGCCAGCGCGCGGTCCATCCGTCCGGCCTCGACCAACGCGTAGATCAGCGGCTCCAACGCGTCCGCGCGGCCGGCGGGTTCGTCCTCAGCCAGCAGGTCCCACGCGCGTTCGAGCAGGGCGACCGCCGAGCTGGCGGCACCCGCGGTGAGGGAGCGTCGCCCCGCCTCGGCGAAGAGCCGGCCAGCGGCGATCCGCTCCCCGGCCGCGTGCCGCAGGGTGGCAGCGACCTGGCACCACTCGCCGGGCAGGCCGGGATGCACAGCGACGACCGCTTCGGCCGCCCGGCGGGCCAGCCGGATCCGTTCGGCGGGCTGCAGCAGGCTCAGCAGCGCCTCCTGGACCAGCGGATGCTGGAACCGGTACCAGTCCGGGGCCCGGTCGTCGGCGGCGACAAGCTGCGCCGCGACCGGGCCCTGCAGGTGGGTGAGCAGCTCCCGGTCGGTCATGCCGGTCACGGCCTGCGCGACGCTGAGTGGGAACCGGGAGCCGAGCAACGCGCCCGCCATGATGAGATCCCGGGCCGGCCCGGACAGTTGCTCGGTGCGGCGACGGACGCTGCGGAGGAACGTGTCGGGGCGGTTGGCCAAGGCTTCCTCGTGTAGCCGCCAGCCGGTGGGCGTCTCCACGAGCACGTCGCTGTGCCACATGCTGGCCAGCAGGTCCTCGACGAGGAAGGGGTTGCCGGTGCTACCGGCCCAGACCAGCTCGGTGACCGCCGGCGGAACGTCCCCGATCGTCGTCTCGAGGTAGCTGGCGATCATCTGGAGCACCTCGGCCCGGTCGAGCCGGTGCAGCTCGATCAGCAGACCATGCCCGCGCTGGACGACCGAGCGGGCCAGGTCCAGCGCGGGGCACGGCTCGGAGCGCAGCGTTCCGAGCAGGAGGGTGTGTTGCTGGGACAGGTTGTCGACCAGGTACTCGGTCACGCCGAGGGTCTCTGAGTCGGCGTCGTGCAGATCCTCCAACGTCACCAGGCAGCCGGTGCCCTGCCCGGCCAGCGCGGTGAACCGGAGCACGGCCTCGGCGAGGATGACCAGGGAGGCGTCGCTGTGCTCCATCCCGGCGGAACGGGGGTCCGGCACCAGCCGGGCCAGCACCGGCCGGTACGGACCGAGCGCGTCGAGGTCCACCGCGTCGCCGGAGCGCACCAGCGACAGGATCGCCTCGGTCAGCGGCCGGTACGGCACCAGTGGCCCGGTGGTGCTGCTGCGTCCCTGCATCAGTCGCATACCGCTGGCGTAGGCGAGGTCTGCGGCGGCAGCCGCCAGCCGGGACTTGCCGATGCCTCCCTCACCGACGAGGAAGACGGCCGCGCCGGCACCCGCCCGGGCGGCGGCCAGCCTCTCCTCGATGACACGTCGCTCGTCGTCCCGGCCGACGATGATTGACGAACGACTCCTCACGGCTGGCGGATGTTACCGTCGGTGCACATCCTCGTCCACGGCGCGTGTCGGGTCGGGCCCGGTGCGGTGGCGTCGGCCCGCCTGGCCGGGCCCGGCGACGACATCGGCGCGATCAGCGTTCTTCCGGGGGGCAACAGGTCGAGTGCGGTTCGGCGATCATCCGAACCGGGTCCTCGGTGAACTCCACGGCGGCGACGCCGCCGGTGGTGGCGACGACCAGTCCGGCGAGGATCGCGGCCCGCACCCCGAAGGTCGATCTACGGTGCTTGGGCTCGTCGTGGCGCTCGACACGGTGCGTCTGGTTGTCATCGCCGCTGAACATGCAACCTCCCGGGGTAGCGGGCCTCATTGGGCTCCGTCCATTGTGACCGAACGACCTCGAACCGGCGACGCCTGGCTCATCCTCTCGGCTCCGCCGCCTGCAGTAGCAGCACCGAGGGCACCTGGGCGGGAAGGCCGAGGCGCAACAGCCCGTACCCGATCCCGGCCAGCCCGGTGAGCAGGCTCGGCGTCTCCACCTCGTCGGGAGTCCCGCAGATCGGGCCGTGCCGGTGGATCGCGTCGAGCACGAGCCCGGCGCGGCGGTTACGCTCCCGCGCCGCCTGCGGGTGGCCGTCCTCGGCGAGTACGGTCAGCACCTCGGCGACGCCCATCTCACCGTGGCACAGGCTCAGGTCCCGCGGCACCTGCCGGACGGTCAGCGCCCGCAGATCCCGTTCGACGGCGGCGGCCGGGCGGTCCGCGACCGTGGCGGCCAGCAGCCGTCCGGCCTCCCCGGCGCACCAGCCGGGAACGCCCTCGAAGATCGGGGAGGTGGAGGGTGTCAGGGCCGTGGCACGGGCGGCCAGCGGCCGGTAGCGGGAGGACACCTCCGCCATCCGGTGCAGGGCGTACGCGATGCCACCCCAGCCCGTCACGAAGCCCTCCGGCGCGTCGCCCGGTACCGCCCGCCGGACGAACCGGACCAGCAGGTCGGCGCAGCGTTGGGCGAGTGTCAGCGCCGACCGCAGCCCCAACTCGCGGTGCACCGCGAGCATCGCGGCCAGGCAACCGGCGATGCCGTCGCGCCAGTCGGGCGGGGCCGGCCCGATCACGGTGGCGGCCAGGTCGACCGTCTCCGCGGCCAGCGCGGCCAGTTCCGCGTCGTCGAGCAGCACCGCCAGCCGGGCCAGCCCGTAGGCCATCCCGCCCAGGCCGGACAGGCCGCCACAACCGACCGCGGCCGCCAGGTGCGGTTGTTCGGCGAGCAGGCTGCGCAGCTGCGGGTACGACCGCACCGCGTTGCGGGCCACCGTGGCGTACCTCGGCACTCCGCTCAGCCGGGCGGCCTGGGCCAGGAATAGCGCGATGCCGAGCGTGCCGTGCGCCAGGCCCAGCCCGGTCGGCAGCAGCAGCCACCGCCGCTCGTCGACCGGCTCGACGCCCAGCCAGCTGACCCGGTCGCCGTCGGCGATGCCGCGGGCGACGAGTCGGTCAGCCACCTCGCACGCCGCGGTGAGGAGCCGCTGCGGCGGGGCCGCGACCGCGTCCAGGTTCGTCAACGCCGGCCGGTCGAGCCGATGGGCCGGCATCGGTCGGCGAGTGGCCATCGTCGCCTTGACGATCCACTCCTGATCCTGCAGATCCACGTCGCCGAGCCGGCCGACGGTCCCGGCCACCCGGTCGCTCTCGGGTCCCGCCAACGGCGTCGGCAGTAGGGCGTGCTCCGCGGTCCACACCTCGCTACTGCCCGGACGGGTCCGGAACAGCGGGATGTCGCCGGCCCACAGGTCGACCGCCTCGTGCGGGGCCGCGGACCGGCGCAGCTGGTCGGGCGCCGAGGTCCACAACGCGTCGAAGACCTGGTCGCGGTCGAGCCCGTCGCGCAGCACGTCGGGATCCACCGCGGCCGTGAGCAGGGCGTGGTACTCGCGGGTGGGCCGGAGCACCACCCGCACGTGCACGTCGGCGCGGCGGTGGACTATCTCCGTCAGCCGCCGCCGGTCCCGACAGGCGGCGTCGTAGCCGGAACGGAAACCGTGCAGCAGGTCCCGCTGGTATGCCGCCGGGTCGACGACCCGACCGCCCAGGCGTGGTCGGCTCGGCCCCTCGACGACCTGCGTCGCTCGGCCGGCGTACCGCATCTGGTCGGTGCCCGCCGACTCCCAGCGCCAGGTCGTCGGACCCACCGAGCCGGTCAGCGCGGAGGTGTCCGCCCCGTGCTCGCCGACCTCGGCAGACGGCAACAGCCCGGTACGGGCGACCGAGCCGGCGAGCACCCGGGCCGCCGGGTCGCTGCCGCCGATTCCGGGCAGGCTCGGATGGAACAGGGTCTCCGCGTCGATCACGACGGGTTGGTCGCCGGCGGCGACGAGGTTCTCGCAGTGCATGTCCGTGGCGTGCACGACGTACAGCAGCGCCAGCAACGACCCGAGGCGCCGGTAGTAGGTCGCCGCGGCGGCGGCGTCGGTCAGCGGCGTCGGAGCGACGAACTCCATCCAGCCGTACTCGCCGCATCCGTGCACGGTCGGAGTGCGCAGGTCCAGGCCGGGGCTGGCGGCGTTCAGCCAGGTGATCAGCTCGGTCAGGGTCAGCGACGTCCCGATGCCACGCGGCTTGTAGACGATCCGCGCCCCGTTGGTGAAGCGGAGGACCCGGACGACGTCCCCCCGTTGGTGCGGATCGCCCTGACCGGCCCCGATGGCGCAGAGCGGGCCGGGATCGGTTCCGTCGAACACGACCCGGACGATGTCGGCCCGGTCGGCCGCGAAACGGGTCAGCGTCGTGGCCACCGCCTCTGCCTCGAAGCGGCTCGTCTCCGCCAGCAGCCGGGCCAGCACCGGATAGGTGCGGAAGAACCGGCGCAGCCCGGCCGGCCCGGTGAGCTGCCGCACGAACTCCGCGAACCGCTGCCGGCCATCGCTCTCGCGCAGCCGGCCGCCGTCACGCCAGGCGTGCAACTCCACCACGATCGCGCGAGCAGCCAGGCTCACCAGCCGGGAGCTCAGGTCGGCGCGGAATCCTTCCGCCACCGAGACGAGGTCGAGCCGCGCCGCGGCCTGGTACGGCGTGAGCCGGGCGACGGCCTGCTCGACCGCCGCCGCGACCAGTGTCCGCATCGGCCAGGCGAACGCCTCCTGCCAGCGGTCGGGCACCGGTGCCCCGGTGGGCGGCACGGCGGCCGACCGGATCGCCGCCTCGACCGTCCCCACCCAGCCGGGACGTGCGACGCGTGCGGCCAGCGCGGCCGGCGGCTCGGCGAGCAACCGCCGCAGGCCGGCCTCGTCGAGCCCGACGTCGGAAAGCCGCTGCCGGAACATCGGCCCGCCATGCGGACCGTACCGGTCCCGCCACCGGTGGAACCTGGCCCGGGATGCCTCATCCCGCCGCTCGGTCACCTGGTCGACGCCGCGGGCCCGCTCGTGCAACGCCAGGGCCGACACCCACCAGCCGTCGTCGAGCCCGGCGGCAGCGTGGGCGCCGTCGGCCCGTCGCATCGGCTCGACGCTCATACGCGCAGAGCATGCCGGTCCGACCCCGCCCGTTCATGGGTGGATACCACGTACTTTTTCGCGGCACCGGCCGGGCGGCACCCGCGCACGGGGCGTCGTGGGAGCGGGAAAGGGCTCCCGCCTACGTCGCCGCTGCGACGCTCGGTTGATCGACGGGGCAGGCGTAGGCCGAGCGGCCTCCCAGCGGCCAGACCCGCACGGGCGCACCGCAGCGCCGACACGTCTGCCGCTTGTACACCCACCGCTCCTCCGGTGCCGCCGGATCACTGACCACCTGGCCGGCGTCGCGGCCGAGGGCCAGGTGCCGCACGGCGAGCTGCCACAGCCGCCGGGCCGGTTGCGGCCCGATCCCCCGGGTGTCCGGGTCCAGGCCGGCGAGGAAGAGCAGCTCGGCCCGCCACGCGTTGCCGATGCCGGCCCACACGCTCTGGTCGAGCACGGCGGCACCGACCGCGCCCCGGGCGGCGACCAGCCGGCGTACCGCCGCCGCCGGGTCGGCGTCGGCGCGCAGCGGGTCCGGTCCGAGCGATTCGCGCAGCGCCCGCTCGCCGCTGGTGGCCAGCGGCTCGCACCGGATCGGGGCGATCAGGTCGTACGCGACGTCGGGACCGGCCAGGCGCATCCGCACTCCGGCGCGTGGCACCGCGTCCGGGTGGTCCTGACGCAGGAACAGCCCTCGCATGCCGAGGTGCACGTGCAGGGTCGGGCTGCCGTCCAGGTGATAGAGCAGGTGCTTGCCGTACGCCTCGACGGCGCGCAGCCGCCGCCCGTCGTACGGGCCCGGGTCGAAGCGGCCCTGCGGGCTGGAGACGGCCAGCACCCGCCCGGCGAGCGCGGCGTGCTGCTCGCGGGCATACCGGTGGATGAGGTGCCCTTCGGGCACGTCAGCGGCCTGGGTGGGACGCGGCGGGCACGGCGGCGGTTACCCGGCACCGCCCGGGGCAAACCGCGCCCGGCGCCCCGGCTCCACCAGGTGGGGCCGGAGCGCCGAACTCGGCGGCGGGTCACTTGCCGTAGTAGGCGGCTCGCATGAGGGTCTGCATGTCGTCCAGCATCGGCATCCGCGGGTTGGCCGGTGCGCACTGGTCCTCGTAGGCGTTGAGCGCCTGTTGCGGCAGCGCCGCGAGGAAGGCCTCCTCGTCGACGCCGATGGCCTGGAAGGAGGGCTCGATGCCGACGGCGTCGCGTAGCCGCTCCACCGCGGCGGCGTACGACTCGACCGCCTCCTGGGCGGTGGCCGCCGGCAGGCCCAGCATCCGGGCGATGTCCTGGAACCGCTCCGGTGCCCGGTAGTGCTCGTACTTGGGCCACCCGGTCAGCTTGGCCGGTGTCGTGCCGTTGTAGCGGATGACGTGCGGCATCAGGATCGCGTTGGTGCGTCCGTGGGCCACGTGGAAGGTGGCTCCCAGGGTGTGCGACATGGCGTGCACGATGCCCAGGAAGGCGCTGCCGAAGGCCATGCCGGCGATGGTGCCCGCGTTGTGCATCTTCTCCCGCGCCTCGGCGTCGGCAGCGCCGTCGCGCACCGCCCGCTCCAGGTAGTTGAAGATCAGCTTGATGGCCTGCAACGCGAGCCCGTCGGTGAAGTCGTTGGCGTAGACCGAGACGTACGACTCGGTGGCGTGGGTCAGCGCGTCGAAACCGCTGTCTGCCGTGATGGTGGGCGGCAGGTCGGCGGCGAGCACCGGGTCGACGATGGCCACGCTCGGCGTGAGGGCGTAGTCGGCGAGGGGGAACTTCTTTCCGGTGGCGGTGTCGGTGATAACCGCGAACGGAGTCACCTCGGCACCCGTGCCGGAGGTGGTGGGAATGCAGACCAGTCGGGCCCGCTCCCCCAGCGTCGGGAACTTGAACGCCCGCTTGCGGATGTCGAAGAACTTCTCCCGCATGTCGGCGAAGACCACCTCCGGGTGCTCGTAGCGCAGCCACATCACCTTGGCGGCGTCCATGGCCGAGCCCCCGCCCAACGCGACGATCGTGTCGGGCTGGAACGAGCGCATCAGCTCCGCGCCCCGGTCCACCGTGCCGACGCTCGGCTCCGGTTCGACGTCGTCGATGATCTGCAGGGCCACCCGTTCGGGCCGCTGCTGCAGCACGGTGATCAGCCGGTCGACGTACCCCAGCCGGGTCATCGTGTGGTCGGTGACCACGGTGACCCGGTGCACGTCGGGCATGTCGGCCAGGTAGCGGATCGCGTTCGGCTCGAAGTAGATCTTCGGTGGAACCTTGAACCATTGCAGGTTGTTGGTCCGCCGGCCGATCCGCTTGACGTTGAGCAGGTCGACCGCGGTGACGTTGTTCGACACCGAGTTGCGTCCGTAGCTGCCACAACCCAACGTCAACGACGGCAGGAACGCGTTGTACATGTCGCCGATGCCGCCCTGCGACGCGGGAGCGTTCCAGATGATGCGCACCGCCTTGACCCGCCGCCCGTACTCCTCGACGAGTTGCGCGTCCTCGGTGTGGATGACCGCGCTGTGGCCGAGACCGTTCAGCTCGACCATCTGCTCGGCGTGCCGGATGCCGTCCTCGGTGGACTCGGCGCGCAGCACCGCCAGGACCGGGCAGAGCTTCTCGCGGGTGAGCGGTTCGGCCGGGCCGACGTGGTCCACCTCGACCAGGATCACCGACGTGTCAGCCGGCACGGTCAGGCCGGCGCGCTCGGCGATCCAGACCGCGCTCTGGCCGACGACCTGCGGGTTGAGCCGCGCACCGGCGCAGTCGGTGCCACCGGCGGCGGCGCCGAAGATCAGCTCCTCGATCCGGCGCTTCTCGTCGGGGGTGGCGACATGGGCGTGCAGTCGCCGGAACTCGGTCATCGCCGCCGGATAGACCTCGGCGTCGATGATCACCGCCTGTTCGGAGGCGCAGATCATGCCGTTGTCGAACGACTTCGACAGCACGATGTCGTGCGCCGCCCGGCGCAGCTTCGCGTCGCGATGGACGTACGCCGGCACGTTGCCGGCGCCCACACCGAGGGCCGGCTTCCCGGACGAGTAGGCCGCCCGGACCATGCCGTTTCCGCCGGTGGCCAGGATCGTGGACACTCCCGGGTGCTTCATCAGCGCGCCGGTGGCCTCGACGGAGGGCTGCTCGATCCACTGGATGCAGTGCTCGGGCGCGCCCGCGGCGATGGCGGCGTCCCGGACCACCCGGGCCGCCTCGGCGCTGCACCGCTGGGCGGCCGGGTGAAAGGCGAAGATCATCGGGTTTCGGGTCTTCAGGCCGAGCAACGCCTTGAAGATGGTCGTCGAGGTGGGATTGGTGACCGGGGTGACGGCGCAGACCACGCCGACCGGCTCGGCGATCTCCACGATGCCGTTGATCTCGTCGCGGGAGATGACTCCGACCGTCTTCAGGCCCGCCATGTGATTGGTGACGTGCTCACACGCGAAGATGTTCTTGACGGCCTTGTCCTCGAACACGCCACGGCCGGTCTCGGCCACCGCCGTCCGGGCCAGGTCCGCGTGCCGGCTCAGGGCTGCCACGGATGCCTTCGCCACGATCCGGTCGATCAGCTCCTGGTCGAAGGCGGCGTAGTCGTCCAGGGCCTTGAGCCCATTGCCGACCAAGGTTTCGATGGCCGTCCCGGGCTTGCCGGCCGTCCCGCTCTCCGGCGGCGGGGCCGAGGCAGGCGGGCGGCTCGTCGCAGTCGCGGCGGTCATACGGATCACTCCGATCGTCGGTGCCGGTCACGTCGTCCGGTCGCACTCTGATCGTCGTCGCTGTAGCGGTGTCCACGCCGGTGGCTAGCGGCCCGGACCACCCGGGTCTTTCGCCCCTGACCGCCCGGTCACTCCGGGAGGAGGCTCGAAGAGAGCTTCCAGGAGGAGACATGGTCCAGCAGCAGAGCACGACGGTGCGGCCCGACCCGTGGCGCGGTTTCCGCGGCGACGCCTGGCGCGACCGGGTCGACGTCGCCGCCTTCGTCCGGGACAACGTCACCCCGTACCAGGGCGACGCCCGGTTCCTCGCCGGGCCGACCGCCCGGACCACCGCGTTGTGGAACGGGCTGCGCGACATGTTCGTGGCCGAACGCGAGCGCGGGATCTACGACGTCGACCCGCACACCCCCGCCACGATCACCTCGCACGCGCCCGGTTGGATCGACCGGGATCGCGAGCTGATCGTCGGCCTGCAGACCGACGCGCCGCTGCGCCGGGCGATCATGCCGAACGGTGGGCTGCGGATGGTGGAGAGCGGGCTCAAGGCGTACGGCTTCGAGATCGACCCGGAGGTGCGCCGCATCTTCACGACGTACCGCAAGACCCACAACGCCGGCGTCTTCGACGCCTACCCCGCCGACGTGCTGGCGGCGCGGCGCTCGCACATCGTCACCGGACTCCCCGACGCGTACGGCCGCGGCCGGATCATCGGCGACTACCGGCGGGTCGCGCTCTACGGCGTCGACCACCTCGTCGCCGAGCGTGAGGCGATCAAGGCGTCGCTGGACGATCGCCCGTGCACCGAGGAGGTCATCCGCGACCGTGAGGAACTGGCCGAGCAGATCCGCGCCCTCGGCGAACTCAGGGAGATGGCCGCCGGCTACGGCTACGACATCGGCGCGCCCGCCGCCACCGGCCGCGAGGCGATCCAGTGGCTCTACTTCGCCTACCTGGCCGCCACGAAGGAACAGAACGGCGCCGCCATGTCGCTGGGACGCACGTCGACCTTCATCGACGTGTTCCTGGACCGCGACATCGCCGAGGGCCGGCTCACCGAGTCCGCCGCGCAGGAGCTGATCGACGACTTCGTGATCAAGCTGCGGATCATCCGGTTCCTGCGTACCCCGGAGTACGACGAGTTGTTCTCCGGCGACCCCACCTGGGTCACCGAGGCGATCGGCGGCGTCGGCGCGGACGGTCGGCCGCTGGTGACCCGCACCAGCTTCCGGTACCTGCAGACGCTGTACAACCTCGGTCCGGCGCCGGAGCCGAACCTGACCGTGCTCTGGTCGGCCGACCTGCCCAGCGGTTTCAAGCGCTTCTGCGCCCAGGTGTCGCTGGACACCAGCGCCATCCAGTACGAGAACGACGACCTGATCCGGCCGGTGTACTCCGACGACACGGCGATCGCCTGCTGCGTGTCGGCGATGCGCGTCGGCAAGGACATGCAGTACTTCGGTGCCCGCGCCAACCTCGCCAAGGCCCTGCTCTACGCCATCAACGGCGGTCGGGACGAGATCAGCGGCGAGCAGGTCGCGCCCGCCACGCCGCCGGTCACCGACGACGTGCTGGACTACGACACCGTCCTGGCCGCGTTCGACCGGACCCTCGACTGGCTCGCGCGCACCTACGTACGCGCGCTCAACGTCATCCACTACATGCACGACAAGTACGCCTACGAGCGGCTGGAGATGGCGCTGCACGACCACCCAGTGCACCGCTTCCTCGCCACCGGAATCGCCGGGCTCTCCGTCGCCGTGGACAGCCTCTCGGCGATCAGGCACGCCCAGGTGAAGGTGCTGCGCGACGAGACCGGCCTGGTCACCGACTACACCATCGACGGTGACTACCCGGCCTTCGGCAACAACGACGATCGGGCCGACGCGATCGCCGTCGACCTGGTGGAGCGTTTCATGGAGAAGGTGCGGGCGCAGCCGACCTACCGGGGTGCCGAGCCGAGCCTGTCGGTCCTCACCATCACGTCGAACGTGGTGTACGGCAAGCACACCGGCAACACCCCGGACGGTCGCCGGGCCGGCGAGCCGTTCGCCCCCGGCGCGAACCCGATGAACGGCCGGGACACGCACGGCCTGGTCGCGGCGGCGCTGTCGGTGGCGAAGCTGCCGTACGCCAGCGCCCGCGACGGCATCTCCCTCACCAGCACGGTCACCCCGGACGGGCTGGGCCGCACCCGCGACGAGCAGATCGACAACCTGGTCGGGGTGCTCGACGGTTACGCCGACTCGGGCGGCTTCCACCTCAACGTCAACGTCCTCGACCGGGCCACCCTCGAAGACGCCATGGCGCACCCCGAGCGGTACCCGCAACTGACCATCCGGGTCTCCGGGTACGCGGTGAACTTCGTCCGGTTGACCCGCGAGCAGCAGCGCGACGTCATCTCCCGTACCTTCCACGGCCGGCTCTGATGACGACGATCGTCTGGCCGTCGCGCCCGCACGTCGTCCCCGCCGGTGCGGTGGTCGGGTCCGTCCACTCCTTCGACACGTCGACCGGAGTGGACGGACCCGGCACCCGATTCGTCGCCTTCCTCGCCGGCTGCCCGCTGCGCTGCCGCTTCTGCCACAGCCCCGACACCTGGTACCAGCGCAGCGGCCGGCCGATGACCGTCGACGAGCTGGTCACCGAGATCCGGCGGTACGAGCGGTTCATCAAGGTGGCCGGTGGTGGCGTCACGCTCAGCGGCGGCGAGCCGCTGCAACAGGCACGGTTCACCGCCGCCGTGCTGCGCAGGTGCAAGGACATGGGCCTGCACACCGCCCTGGACACCAGCGGTTTCCTGGGCGATCGCGCCACCCCGGAACTGCTCGACGCGACCGATCTGGTGCTGTTGGACATCAAGAGCTGGGATCCGGCGACCTACCGCCGGGTCACCCGGACCGGTGCGGTCGCGCCGACGCTGCGCTTCGCCCGCCGTCTCGCCGAGGGGGGCACCCCGATCTGGATCCGCTTCGTCCTCGTGCCGGGCCTCACCGACGACCCGGCCAATGTGGCCGGCGTCGCCGACTTCGTCGCCACCCTGCCGACCGTGCAGCGTGTGGAGGTGCTGCCGTTCCACCGGCTCGGCGAGCACAAGTACCGCGCGCTGGGGGTGCCGTTTCCCTGCGCCGACACCGAGCCGCCCACGCCCGAACTGCTCGACCGGGTGCGTGCCCGGTTCGCGGAGCGGGGCCTGCTGGCCCTGTGACCACTCGTCACAGCTTCAGGGTCCACGTCTGGCCGACCAGGTCATGTCCGAAGCTGTGGTGGGGTTCCTCCTCGGTGAGGGTGAATCCGGCGGCCTGGTAGATCCGGCGGGCGGAGTGGAGCACGTCGTTGGTCCAGAGCACGACGTGCCGGTAGTCGACGCGGCGGGCGAAGGAGAGGCACTGCTCGACGAGGCGGGTGCCGACGCCGAGGCCGCGGGCGGCCGGGGTCACCAGCAGGACGCGTAGCCGGGCCGTCTCGGGTTCGTCGCCGGTGACCAGGAAGACGCATCCGGCGCGCTCGCCATCGGCTTCGGCGATCCAGGCCGCCTCGCGGGACGGGTCATGGTCGAGGGCGTAGTCGGCGACGATCTTCGCGACCAGCGCCTCGAATGCCGTGTTCCAGCCGAACTGCTGGTGGTAGACCTCGCCGTGGGTCATGACCACCCAGCCCAGGTCGCCCGGACGGTCGGCGGGGCGCACGGTGATGTCGGCCGGCGAACGATCCCGTCTCATGCGGCTCCCCTCGCAGTGAAACGACTGTTTCAGTGGAGGGTAGACTACCCCGATGTCCGAGGAAACGGCGATCCCGTCGGCGCGCAAGCTGGAACTCCTGGAAGCCACCTACCGGTACGTGCTGGAGAACGGCCTGGCCCGTCTGTCTCTGCGCCCACTTGCCACGGCCATCGGCTCCAGCCCGCGCGTACTGGTCTTCCTCTTCGGAAACAAGGAGGGCCTGGTGAGTGCGGTACTGGCCCGGGCCCGCGCCGACGAACTCGCGCTCCTCGACCAGGCCGCGATGTCGGGTGACCCGGCCGGCGGCGACCTGACCACCGCGGTCGAGCGGCTGTGGGAATGGCTGGCCGCCGCAGAGCATCAGCAACTGTTGAAGCTGTGGGCCGAGACCTACGCCAGCTCCCTCGTCGAGCCTGACGGCGTGTGGGGCGGGTTCGCCGCGGCGACGGTGCACGACTGGCTCACCGTCCTGGCCGCCCACCAGCCACCCCGGGAAAGAGACAGCGCCGAGGGCGCGGCGCGCCGCACCCTCGCCCTGGCGGTGCTCAGAGGCGCCCTGCTCGACCTGCTGGCCACCGCCGATCACGAGCGCGTGTCGGCCGCGGTCCGCTATCAACTGCACCTCCTCGGCCGCGCCGCCGACACGGCACCCTGACGTCCGCTCAGTGGACCGATCGGACACCCACCCGGACAGGCCGCCTACGGTGCCCGCGACGAGGAGCTGCTCGCGGTCGTCAAGCGCTGCGAAGGAGAGACCGCCACCCAGCCCAAGTGGCTACGCACCCGGATGAAGGCCGCCGCACCTCAGGCGCTCGTCGTCGCCGACTGACGACCCTGTCGGCGACGAGGAGTTGTCCGGCGGCGAGTGTGCATCAGGAGTCTTCGGGTAGGGCAGAGGAAACCGACCGAAGGGAATTTCCGATGCAGAGCACCACCATGCCGATGCTCGACACGTACCCGAAGTCGATCAACCTGGACCGTGCCAGGCTGGCGGCGGTGATCGACGCCCTCAACAACTGCGCTCAGGCCTGTACCGCGTGCGCGGACGCCTGCCTGAGCGAGGACATGGTCGCGGAGCTGACCACGTGCGTGCGAACGAACCTGGACTGCGCTGACATCTGCACGACCACGGCCCGGGTGTTGTCCCGGCACACCGGCTACGACGCGAACATCACCCGCAGCCTGCTGGAGGCGTGCGCGACCGCGTGCCGGTCGTGCGGGGACGAATGTGCCGGCCACGCCGACAAGCACGAACACTGCCGGATCTGCGCGGAGGCGTGCCGCGCCTGCGAGCAGGCCTGCCGGGACCTGCTGTCCACCATCAGCTGAACCGCAAGCGCGGGCACCGGGGCGAAGCAGTATGCGCTGATCGTCAGCCGCCCGCCCTCCCCGGTCAGCGTCCTTCGTCGCGGACGTCGGCGAGGGTGCTGCCGTCGCCGAGTTGGGCGCGGGTGATGACGCTGAGGCTGCCGTCCGTTTCCAGGACCACGGCCGCGAGGTCGCGGAGATCGCCGGCGCCCCGGCTCCGGGCGGCCTGCCGGATCTCGCTCTCCGCGACCCGGGTCGACCGCAAGGTCCGCTGCCGTAGTTGCCCGTCCCGCAGCAACATCGTCGGCCGGGCCTTCAGCAGCTTCTGCGACGGCGGCCAGCGTACGGCGAGCAGTGCGACGCCATACTGCAACGCCACCAGCAGGGTCAGGGCGAGGATCCCCTCCACCAGCGAGACGTCGCGTGACAGCAGGATCGTCGCCAGCGTCGAACCCAACGCCACAGTGACGACGAAATCGAAGGCGTTCAGCTTGGACAACGTCCGCTTGCCGGAGACCCGCAGGATCACCACCAGCGCCGGGTAGATGATCGCCGCGATCACGAGCAGACGCACCAGCTCGGCAGGATCGTTCAGCAACATGGCGCTGACGTACCCGAAAGCTCGCCGCCGACCGGGCCGCGGTCGGTCGGCGTGGTCACCGGCCCAGCCAGCGGAGCCGGTTGCTGACGTCGCGCACGCCGGGGGTACGCCAGGCGACGGCACGAGCCTCGGCGCTCAGCTCGGCCGTGCTCACGGTGCCGTCGAGGATCACCACCCGGTTCTGCACCTCGATGCAGATGCGTTCGTTGCGCAGAAGGGCGTGCCGCTGCATTTGTTCGAGCACCTGACAGGCCAGCCGGCCGTCCTCCGTGGTGGGCTCGGCGTGGAACAACGCGGGCAGGTCGTGCGGGAAGAACCAGGGATGGGTCATGGCTGACTCCTCGGGACGGGTCTATCCGACTGCCGTACCCGGCGGCCGCGTCGCACAACACGACGAATCCATGACGATTCCTACCCATCCCGATGACGATCCCACCCGCCCGGAAGAAATCAAACGGGTATGCGGTGGGAGGAAGAGGGTAGCGACCAGGGATGAACCGGCTGCACCTCAGCTACGCCCTGGTGGGGATACTGGCGGTGCTGCTGGCCTTCTGGTCCAGCTCCATCCGTCGAGTGCCGGTCAGTGAGCCGCTGCTGGCGCTGCTGGTGGGCGTGCTCGCCGGTCCGGTTCTCGGACTGATCGATCTGCCCGGTCCCGAGGCCACCGCGCTGATGCTGGAGGCCAGCCGGGTACTGCTGGCCATCTCGCTGATGGCGGTCGCGCTGCGCTTCCCGCTGTCGGACTACCGGTCGGTGGTCCGTCCGGTCGGTGTGCTGCTCGCCGTCGCGATGGTCGGCATGGCACTGATCAGCGCCGGTCTGGCGTGGTTCGTCCTCGGCCTCCCAGTGGCCCTCGCGGTGCTGCTCGGCGCATGCGTGACACCGACCGACCCGGTCCTGGCATCCAGCGTCGTCTCCGGCGGGCCCGCCGAGCGGCAGCTCCCGGCACGGCTACGTCAGGTGATCAGCGCCGAGTCGGGCGCCAACGACGGTCTCGCCTTCGCCCTCGTCGTGCTCGCCCTGTCCATCGTGACGTCCGGGTCCCTCCGTGGTGATCTTGTCGAGGTCGCCTGGACGGTCGTCGGAGCTCTGGTGATCGGCGTGGCGGTCGGCTACACGGCGGGCCGGGCGGTCCTGGCCGCGGAGAGCCGGGAAGACGTGGACCTGGGTTCCCTGCTGATCTTCACGATCGTGCTCGGCGTCGCCACCCTGGGAGTCGCCCGGCTGGCACACACGGACGGGATCCTCGCGGTATTCGTCGCCGGTCTCGCCTACAACGCGGTTGTCGGCGACCGGTCGCGCGCGTCGCAGCAACGGCTCGACGACGCACTGACCCGCTATCTGGTGTTGCCACTGTTCTTCCTGCTCGGTGTCGAGGTGCCATGGCACGACTGGGTCGATCTCGGTTGGCCGCTCGGCGTCTTCGCCGTCACGGTGCTGGTGCTGCGCCGGCTGCCGGTGGTGCTCACGCTGAAGCCGGTCCTGGGAATGTCCTGGCGGAGCATGGTGTTCCTCGGCTGGTTCGGGCCGATCGGGGTGTCGGCGCTGTTCTATCTCGCGCACAGCCAGGAGGAGGGGGTCCGCGACCCCCGGCTGTGGGCCGCCGGCAGCCTGGCGGTGGTGGCGAGCACGGTGGTGCACGGTGTCACCGCCGCCCCGGGCCGTCGCTGGTACGCCCGGCGATCGCCGGCATCGAGCAGCCCAGGGGCCGATTGAGGCGTTTGCACCCGCGACCACCGGGAACGCGGCGGGGACTACCGGGCGCGGACGCCGGGCCCCGCCGCCAGACCACGGGGAGGTTGACATGGGTGACCGGGAACGCCTGCGCGAGCTTCGCCAGCAGGCCCACGACGCGGGCATCGAGGGCAACTCCAAGATGACCGAGGGGCAACTTCGCGGAACGCTGCGCAAGGTCGACAAGGGCGAACGGACGCAGATGGCCACGCAGGCCAAGAGGTAGCGATCCGGGCGACGTTGCGCATGCCGAACCGGGTCGAGAAGTCCGGGTCAGGCGTGAGCCGACGGGCCGGACGATGACCGATCATCCCCGCCACGACGGTGATGTGGGCCGTACCCGGCAGGAGGAGGACGCCCGGCTCAACGGCCTCACTCGCCGGCTCGACAAGCCGATGGGCGTCCTCGGCCTGCTGTTCCTGCTGCTGGTGCTCGGCCAGGCCCTCACCGATGACGAACCTCTCGCTTCGGTGCTCACCGTCGCGAGCTGGGTGCTGTGGGCGGTCTTCGTCGCCGAGTTCGGGCTGCGTGCGTGGCTGGCCCGTCACTGCGCCCGCGAGTTCTGGAAGCGCAACTGGTGGCAGGTGATCTTCCTCGCCGTACCCTTCCTACGGTTCGCCCGCGCCGCCACCGCGCTGCGCGCCGCCCGCGGCACCGGCGTGGTCGCCGCCGCGGTCCGCGGCTCCCGATCGGCGGGCCGCCTCCTGACCGACCGGCTGGCCTGGCTCGCGGTGGTGACCACCACGATCATCCTCGCGGCCGGGCAACTCCTGGTCGTCACGGGCTCCTACCGGACGTATGGGCAGGCCCTGCACGATGTCGCGCTGACCACCATCACCGGCGAGCCGCTGACCGCCTCCGACACCTTCTCCCAGGTCCTCGAACTGGTCCTCGCCGCCTACTCCGTGCTCGTCTTCGGCACCCTCGCCGGCGCGCTCGGCGCGTTCTTCCTCAGCCGCCAACGGGACGAGGCGGAGCCGGGACGGACGGCCCCCCAGGCACCGCAGTGACGGCTCCGTCGAGGGGTTCGTGCACCGCGACCTGCTGACGCTGGCAGCGCATCACCCGGCGGGAGCGGATCCGATGGTGACCACCCGTGCCCACTCGGGCGGGGAGTCCGGCCGGTAGTCCGGATCGTCCTCCTTCCACCCGCCAGCGCGGTGAAACAGCCCCACGACGGTACGACAGGGCGGCCGCGCCGCCGGCCAGGGCGTTTGCCCGTCGGTCAGCACGACGATGACGTCCGGGCACGGGTTCTGCCGAAGCGCGCGGGCGAAGCCCGTACGCAGATCCGTGCCCCCACCGCCCACCAGTGCGATGTCCTCGGTCCGGCAGAGTGGGCGGACGACCTGGGCCGTCGCGTCACATGGCAGCACGGTCACCACGTCACGGCGGCCGCCCACGGCCCGGGCGATCGCGGCGACCTCGAGCAGGGCACTACCGAGTTCGGCGTCGCTGACCGAGCCGGAGGTGTCGATGATGACGCAGACCCGTGGGTGCCTGCGACGCAGTGCCGGCAGGACGACACCAGCTACGCCGGCGGAACGCCGCGACGGTCGGCCGTAGGTGTAGTCCTCGCCCACGCCGGCCGCGGAGGCCGCCGAGCGCACCGCCGCTCCCAGTAGTTCCCGCCACGGTTGCGGTGGATGGAATGCCTGCTCCGCCCATCGCCGCCAGCCCTGGGGAACGCTCCCGGGCCGGCCGGTGATGCCCTCGGCCACCCGGAACCGCACCGCGTCCTGCTCCTGCGGGCTGAGGGCCTGCGCCCCGTCCGGTCCGAGGTCCCATTCCCGCCGCCGCCCGTCGGCGCCGCTGCCGCAGTCCAGCCAGGCCCAGTGCTGGGTGCGCGGCCCGAGCCGGAACTGCCGCAGGTAGTCCTCCATCAACTGTCCCTCGGGCAGCAGCAGTAGGCTCGGCTCGACCGCGCCGTCCGGACGGGCCAGCCCGTCACCGAAGACGTCGTCGTTGATCTCGCAGTCCGCGGCGATGTTCATCCGCAGCCGCTCCCCCGGCCCGGCCAGCCCGTGTTTCCGGGCGAACCGGTCGCCGCGGCCGTGGTGGTCACGCAACAGATGCGACACCTCGTGCACCCACACGCCGGCGAGTTCCTCCACGGGCGTCCGGTCCACGAACGCGGGCGAGACGTAGCACCGCCAGTGCGGGTCCACCGCCATCGTCGGTACCCGCCGCGTTTCGACCACGTGCAGGGCGAACAGTGCCGTCGCCAGGTAGGGCCGGACCCGGACGGCGTGCAGCCGGGCGGTGAACAGCTTGTCCCGGTCCAGCATCCGGGCGGTCATCGGTCGGTTCCCGCGGTGGTCGCGACTCGGGCCGCCGCCTGATCGGCGCGCCGAGACAGGGACACCACCCCGGCGAGCCGATCCATCGACGCGGGCACGTCCCAGTCTTCCTGGCGCAGCCGGGCGAGGGTGGACGCGGGTACGACCACCAGGTCCGGGGCGCCCGTCTCCATCGCCCGGACCAGCAACTCCCAGGCCGCGTCCCAGCGGGACCGTTCCGGCCGCCGTCGAACCGCCTGCACCACGGCGTCCAGGACGGCCTGGCACAGGTCGCCTCGCTCCGGCAGGACGGCGGCGGCCGGGTCGGCGAGCAACGATTCGGGGTCCGGGAGGTCCAACCGGTCCAGGCTGGCCAGCAGCTCCAGTCCCGGGCCGTCGCCCACAGTGCCTCTGACCAGCATCGACAGAACATCTCGGGAGGCATCGGCCGCGGTCGCGAAGGCGATCAGGCGCAGGGTCATCTCCCAACTGCGGGGTGATGGCCACGGACCACCGCGGCCAGCCTCACTCGTGGGTAGCCGGTGCACAAGCCCGGGGCGGGCCGACAGGAGCCCACACACCGCAAGACGGGCGAAGGCGACGGCTTCCGGCAGCCGCGCCGGGTCGAGCCGGGGCAGCGTCGCCCGGGGCCAGGTACCGCCCAGGCCGCGTACCACAACTGCCTGGTCGTGGGTCCACTGCAGGTGGACGAAGCGGTTGGCGAGCGGCGGGCTCAGCTCCCAGCCATCGGCGGCCGAGGATCGTGGATTGGCCGCGGCCACGATGCGGACCCCGGCCGGCAGGCGCAGGCTGCCGATCCGTCGCTCGAGCACGAGACGCAGCAGGGCGGCCTGCACGGCAGGCGGGGCGGTGGAAAGTTCGTCCAGGAACAACAGTCCGCGACCGCCGCGTACCAGGCGCACGGCCCAGTCCGGCGGTGCCATCGGGACGCCCTGGGTCGTCGGGTCGTCGCCGACGACCGGCAGCCCTGAGAAGTCGGAGGGCTCGTGAACGCTGGCGATCACCGTCGTGAGCGGCAGGTCCAGAGTGGCGGCGAGCTGGGTCAACGCGGCGGTCTTGCCGATTCCCGGCTCACCCCAGAGCAGCACCGGCAGGTCAGCGGCCACCGCCAGGGTCAGTGCCTCCAACTGCGGGTTGCAGTGGATCTCGGTGTTGGTGTCATTCAACAGCGCGACCAGGTCGGCGGCGATGTCGAGCTGGGTCACGGGCATGGGCTCCACGGAGGTACGGATGGACAGCATGTGAGATCACCTGTGAGGTTTCGGTGGGTCCGGCCTGGAGCCGGGGAGGGAGAAGGTTCCGCTGGTCAGCGGGCGGTCGCGTGACGTGGACGGCTGCGTTGGTCACGCTTGCGCTGCCAGTCCCTGGAGCAGGGAGCAGGTCCGTGTCCGGTCAGCCCGGCTCGGAACAGCCCGTGCGTGATCCGCCGCAGCGCGGCGTTCTCCAGTTCCTGCCGCAGTTCCCCGTCGGGTAGCAGGGCGTCGGGTCCGAGCAACGCCTCGACGACGGCCAGCGCGCCGGCGGTGTCCCCGTGATCCAGGCGGGCACGGATGTCGGGAAGGTTCTCCGGTCGGCGACGCGCTTCGTCGACAGCTCGCAGGCAGGGCAGCGGGGTGCCGGTCAGCGCGGCCAACAGTTCCTCTCGGCGGACTTCCGCCGGGTCGTGGTCGAGGGCGGTGAGTGCCCCGTTCACCAGGCCGATGCGGTGCCAGGCTCCCCGGCAGGCCACGAGGCGTGGCGCCGCTGCCAACCCCGGGGAAGCCGGCGCGCCGACCGCTGGGTGACCCGGCGCGAGTGCGGCGGCCACCAGCGGGTGAAGCCGGTCGACCTCGATCAGCCCGCGGTGCAGCAACTCCAGGTCAGGCGCCGTCCAGGTCGCCGCATGGGGCAACACGGGCAGTCCGGCGACGGCTCCCGCCCGGGACGCTCCGGCGATACGTACCGGGGGCGTTCGCAGGTCGGTTCCGGCCGGAGCGACGTCCAGGCGCAGACGACGTCGAGTGCCGAGGCGGACCGCCACGGCACCGCTGTTGCCACCCTCGGCATGGAGCAGCAGCGCCGCTTCGGCCGCCCACCGGTGCACCGCGTAACCGCACTCGCGCAGCGCGTCCCAGGTCGGGTCAGAACGCGTCGCGCACACGGAATGAGAGGTCGGCTGCTGGGCGCCCGAACGACTCCGCAGCTCGTCGGCTCTCCGTACGTCCCACAGGTGACGGTGCAGGTCGAGGCGGAACCGGTGGTCGGGTCGCGGATGCGGATGGGTGCCCTCGTCTCGGGTCCCGGTCCACAGGGCGAGGCTGATCCGCTGGCCCGCATCCGCCCAGGCCGGTGGCGTCCGGGCCACGAGGTGCACCGGCTCAGCGCCGTCGTGTTCCGTCAGGCCGTACCGCGTCAGCGAGATAGTCAGGCCCGGGCGCAGCAGCCCGTCAGGAGCGATCCTGGGCATGTGCCAGCGCAACAGGTCAGGCGCGAGGTGCCGGAGATCGGCCCGCAAACGGGCAGCCAGATCCCGGCCGTGGCCGCGAACTACGGCGCGCAGGTCCAGGTCGACATCGACGTTCGCGGCGGCGCACGCGCCGGCCCAGTCACCGACGCGACGACGAGCGGTCGCGGATTCGATCATTGAGGGCGGCACGGCGTATTCGCGTACGCGTCGCCAGAGGGAGAGGCGGGTATCCGCATTCGCGGTCGGGGAGCGCATCAGCACTCACCTTGCACGAACCGGACCCCCAATCTGAGAGAAGGATTCATCGCGGCGGATCATATCGCCCCGTCCTGAACCACGCCAAGGCCCGCCGCCGTCGACAGCGTCGATATCAGGGTCAGCCTCGCGACGGTGTTTCCGACGCGGGTGAGAGTGCCGCGCCGAAGCGGGCCGCGACCGTGGCCACGGCGGCGCGTAGTTCGGGCCCCCCTTCGACGACGAAATCGAACGGGACGGTGGCGAGCCACTCCTGGGCGTACATCGCGGGGTTTCGGGTGCTGCCGACCAGCACGCACCGGTCGCCGTTTGGTTCGAGGCGGCCCATCGGGGGACGGATCCACGGTGCCACCTCCTCTTGTGGCGCGTGGAACACCACGCGGGTGGGGTATTTCCAGCCGCTGCCCAGGTTCTCCTCGAGGAGAGCGACCGGATTCAGGTCGCCGGGCGGTGTGAAGCCGTGCGGGGTGTGCCGCGTGGCTCGGATCCGGTCGATCCGGTAGGTGCGGATCGCGTCTGCGCGGTGCGAGTGGCACAGCAGGTACCAGCGCCCGTACCTCGCTACGACCGCCCACGGGTCGACCTCGGCGTCCCACTCCTCACCGCTTTCACTGCGGTAGGTGACCAGGACGCGCCGGCGGTCGGCGACGGCGGTGACCAGCGCGCTCATGATGGTGAGGTCGGGACGGGTCGACTGCCGGTCCGGAGCGGCCGAGGCGTGGGCACGCAGCGCCGCCGCCTGCCGTCCGACGCTCTCCGGAAGGGCCCGGATGACCTTGCTGAGCGCCGAGCCGACCAGGTCGTCGGCGTCGATCGCGGCCGGTTGTCCGTCGAGCACGGCCATCACCAGGCTGAGGGCCTGCTCCTCGGTGAAGACGACCGGCGGCAGCCGGGTGCCGCGGCCCAGCCGGTAGCCGCCGTACGGGCCACGAGCCGACTCGATCGGGATGCCGGCCTCGCGGAGGATGCCGACGTAGCGCCGCGCGGCCCGCTCCGTCACGCCCAGCGAGGAGGCGAGCTGATCGGCGGTCACGCCGGGACGGGCCTGCAGGATCTCGAGAGCGCGCAGCGCCCGGGCGGTCGGGCTCGGACCGGTCGACACAAGAAAGCAGAATACCGGAAGTAGATCGTCCGGAACCGGTCCTAGATTGATCGCATGACCGACGAACAGATCGTGCTGTTGGGTGGCCTGTGGTTGGACGGCTCGGCGTGGACCGACGTCGCGTCCGAGCTGACGGAACGGGGGCGTCACGCGGTGCCGGTGACCCTGCCGGGCCAGGGCGACGGGCTTACCTCGGCGACCCTCGCCGACCAGGTGGCCGCGGTGCTCGCCGCCGTCGACGCGGAGCCCGGCGGGTCCGTGGTGGTGGGGCACTCCGCCGCCTGCACCCTGGCGTGGCTGGCGGCCGACGCGCGGCCCGAACGGGTGACCAAGGTGGTGCTGATCGGCGGGTTCCCGTCGGGCAGCGGGCAGCCGTATGCCGACTTCTTCCCGATCGTCGACGGCGTCATGCCGTTCCCGGGCTGGGAGCCGTTCGAGGGAGCGGACGCGGCCGACCTCGACGAGCCGGCGCGGCAGGCGTTCGCGGCGGCGGCGGTCCCGGTCCCCGAGGGCGTGGCCAGGGGCGTCGTGCGGCTGACCGACGAGCGGCGGTTCGACGTACCCGTCGTGGTGGTCTGCCCCGAGTTCACGCCGAGCCAGGCACGCGAGTGTATCGCCGCGGGAGACGTGCCCGAGCTGGCCCGCGCGAAGCACGTCACCCTGGTCGACATCGACTCCGGCCACTGGCCGATGATCACGCGTCCGGCGGAACTGGCGACGATCCTGGCGAGGGTCTAAGAGGCGGCATGCGCACCATCGCGAGCGACCGACTCCTGCTGCGCCCGTGGCGCGAGGCGGACGCCGACTTCCTTTTGGATCTCGAGTCGCGCTGGGAGGTCGTACGGTTCCTGGGCGCGCAGCCCACCGTCATGAAGAACCGCGAGGACGCCCTCGCCTCGATCGCACGCCGACGCGCGATCGACGACCCGATCCACGGAATCTGGGCCATCACCACAGCCGCGAACGGCCGGCTGGTCGGAAACCTCCTGCTCAAACCGATTCCCCTGTCGGCGGGTGAATCGGCCGACGGGCCGACCGAGGTGGAGATCGGTTGGCACCTGCATCCGGACGCCTGGGGGCACGGTTACGCCACCGAAGCCGCGGCGGCAGTCCTGGACGACGCGTTCGGCCAGGGCCTGACGAGGGTCGTGGCGGTCACCGATCCCGACAACCGTGCCTCCCAGGCCGTCTGCCGTCGGCTCGGCATGACGCATCTCGGCCGGACGACGAGGTACTACGACACGCCGAACGAACTGTTCGAGAAGCTGGCGCCCGGCCCGTAGCAGCTGCTGCGGCACCTGCGCGGCCGCCGAGATCCACGACGAGCGCGACGATTCCCGGCACTGGCACGGATACCTCTGGTATCACCAGCAGGACACCGAGGCGCTGCTCGCGAGCGGAGACGGCGAGGTCTACCTCGGCTACGGCGTCTATCCCCGGCGGACTTCGACGAGGCCGCCTACGACGCCCTACCAGAGGCCGCACAGCAGGCCCGGTACCAGGCCGGCCTGGAACGGCTCCTGGACGACATCGCATTCCCGGTGCTCCGCAAGCACGGCATGCGGGTGGAGTGGAACCGGCAACAATCCAGACGGATCCGGGTCACCGGCGCGCACTGGTACGCGCCGGTGACCTGACACCCGTCCGGTCCCGACGCCGACACCTGCTGACGGTTCGCGCGGAAGCGCGGCGGCAGGTGCGGACCCCGTTGGTCAGTTGACGGTCACGATGACCTTTCCGAGTGCGCGTCCCTCTCCGACATGGGCCAACGCCTCGGGCACCTCGTCGAGGGTGAAGGTCCGGTCGATGTGGATGGCGAGGTCGCCCCTGGCGCAGCGGTCGGCCACCGGTTCGAAATGCGCCGGCCCTTCCTTGACGGCGAGCACACCCAGTCGGCGGCGGGTGAGCCGGCCAGCCGCGGCACCGATCGTCAGTACGCGCAGCAGCGCCGGAACCGATCCGCCGACGCACCGGTAGCGACCGCCGGGGGCCAGTGCCCGGCGGTAGGCGAACACGGACCGGTGTGCGACCAGATCGAGGATGAGATCGTACGGACCGCTGCGGGTGAAGTCCTCGCAGCCGTAGTCGATCACCTTGTCCGCGCCGACCGATCGCATGAAGTCGAGCTTGCCGGCGTTGTCGACGCCAGTCACCTCGGCGCCGAGTTGCTTGGCGCACTGGATGGCGAACGAGCCGGATCCTCCGCCGGCACCGTTGATCAGGACCCGCTGCCCGGCGGCGGCGCCTCTGGTTCCCTGCCACGCGATGACGCCCGCCTGCGGGATCGCTGAGGCCTCGGCGAAGGTGAGGTCGGCGGGCTTGTGGGCCAGAACCGACTCGGGAGCGATCGCGTACTCCGCGAAGCCACCCTTGAGCATCAGATTGTCGCCGTACACCTCGTCACCGGGTCGGAAGCGGGTGACGTCCGGACCGACCGCATGGACCCGGCCGGCGATGTCCGAGCCGAGTGTCCGGCGTGCCGGTGACCGCAGCCCACCGATACGCGAATACAGCGGTGAGCCCCGCAGGGTCTCCCAGTCGCTCAGGTTGACCGAGGTCGCCGCAATCTTGACCAGCACCTGCCGGGCCGTTGGAGACGGCTGGGGCACGTCTTCGATCCGCAGCACATCCGGGGGCCCGTACCGGTCGTAGACGATCGCTCTCATCCGCGTACTCCTAGCCTTCCACAAAGGCACTCCGGCACAGCACGTCCACGGTTCGCAAGCGCGGCTTTCTTGTTAGCACACAGCGACAAGCAACCGGCGACCCGCCGATGCGGCGAGGTTCAGATGTCGGCGTCTTCAGCGGCCGGGCGCGGGGCTGAGAGCCAGTCCTCGGCCGGGGTCAACGGGACGGGTGCGGGGCGTTCGACAACAGTGGTCAGCGAGATCCGCCGACCCTCGGCGGCCGACCGGAGCAGGGCGGTCATGATGTCGAGTACGTGCAGTGCCATCTCGCCGCTGGCCCGTGGCGGACGCGTCCCGTCGGCCCGGACCAGATCGATCAGGCCGACCCCCCGGGAGGCGGCGACGTAGCCGGCCCGTGGTTCGAGGGCGCGCCACCCGGGCTTGTCGAGCGCGAGATGGCGGACCTCGCCGTCGAAGTTGTTCGGATCCGGTACGGCGAGGGTGCCGTCCTCCCCCTGCACCTCGATCGGCGCGGCCGTCGTCGCGACACCGTCGAAGCTGGTCGTGAGGGTGCTCAGGGCGCCGCCCGCGTGTTCCAGGACACCGGTCACGTGGGTCGCCACCTCGACGGGGATCCGCTGCCCGAGGCGGGGGCCCGAGCCGATGACCCGGGTGTCACGCAGCTGGCTGGCCGCCCCGATCACCGCCCGGACCGGCCCGAGCAGGTGGACCAGGGCGGAGATGTAGTAGGGCCCCATGTCGAACAGCGGGCCACCGCCCGGGACGTAGTAGAAGTCGGGGTCAGGGTGCCAGCGCTCGTGTCCCGGGGTGACCATGACGGCCGATGCGGACAGCGGGCGTCCGATCAGTCCACCGTCGATCGCCGCTCGGGCGGTCTGCGTACCGGTGCCCAGGACGGTGTCCGGCGCACATCCGACTCGGACGCCGGCCGACGCCGCCCGGTCGATGAGCGACCGGCCCTCCGGAAACGTGACGGTGAGCGGCTTCTCCACGTAGACGTTCCTGCCGGCATCGATCGCCGCGCCCGAGATCTCGGCGTGCGCCGCCGGGATGGTGAGGTTGAGTACCGTCGCCACGTCGGGGTGGTGGAGCAGTCGCTCGACACTGACCGCCTCGGCCCCGGGAATCGTGGCGGCGGCAGCGACGGCCCGGGTCGGGTCCAGGTCGGCCACCGCCGCGACGCGCACCGTGGGATGGTTGACGAGCGTGTTCAGGTACGCGCGGGAGATGAACCCAAGACCTACGATGCCGACGCCGTGCGGGTCGCCCACACCATCCCCCTCTCGATGACGGTACGGACGCTCGGGTGCTCCAGCACGTCGAGGCTGTGTCCCGGGGTTGTCACGACGATCCGTCCGGCGCCCCAGTTCCGGGTCCAGATCGCCGGGGAGGTGACCGGCCGGTGCCACGGGTGCCAGTCCCGCGTCGGGTGGGTGGTGGTGGCCAGGACGTCGATCAGGTCGTCGTGCAGCACCCAGTACTGCTCGGTGACCAGGTCGAAGTCCTCGATCCCGGCGGTGATCGGATGCTGCCGGCCGAGGTCGGTGATCGTGATCGAGTGCGGTAGGAAGTTGTCCTCCTCGCCGCCGCTTCGGTCGCACGGCTGGATGCCCGGATGGGTGGCGAACTGGCCGCCGACCAGGTGCAGGTAGTCGGAGGAGGCCCGGAACGAGTCGGCGATGCCGCCGTGCCAGCCGGTGAAGCCCGTCCCGGCGACGACCGCCGCGGCCAGACCCGCCACCTGCTCCCCGGTGATCTGCGACATCGTCACGCATTGCACGATCAGGTCGGTGTCGGCCAGTTCGGCGGCGTCGGCGTAGACCTCCGTCGACCCCTCCACCCGTACCTCGTATCCGCTGCGTTCGAGGAACGGAATGAACAACTCCGTCGCCTCGACCGGCCGGTGTCCCTCCCAGCCGCCCCGGACCACAAGCGCTCTCCGCCGCACCACACCCGTCCCCTCCCCCGATCGGTCGCCTCCGGCCATCGTTTCCGCCCGACCGACGACCGTCCCTTCCGATCATCGACAACCGTACCCGTGCGGGCGTCTGACGTGAGACTCCTCAACATCCGTAGATCGTCCTAGGACAGTCGTTCGGACCGAACCTCGGTGGGTAGCTGCGCGTGCCCGACCGGGATCGGCCGCCCCCACACCCGGGGCGGGTCCCCTACCCGGTCGACGATGAACCCGACGCGCGCTCGGCGGAGGCAGGCGGCGTGCTCGTGTGCGGCGACCCTCTCGGTGACCTGCCGTACGCGCGTGCCGAGTGCGCCTACGTGGCTGTCCGGCTCGGCGGCACGGGACGGGCCGGCGCGGCGGTCACCTCGGCCTGGCTCGCCGGGGCGCTCGCCGGCCCCGAGCGCCCAGCCGGGGCCGGGCGCCGATCTGGTGAGCCTGGCCCGGCTCGCGGAGTGGGACTGGAGCGGGGTGCTGGTCGTACTGAGCGCCTGCGACAGCTGCCGGCACGAGGTGGGCGATGGCGACGAACTCGTCGGGTTGGTCGCACGCTGCTGGCGGCCGGCGCCGCCGCGACGCCCCCACAGCATCGATGAAGCTCGCTATGATCCGGCTCAGCTGTCCGTCACGGGGGGATTTCGCCATGCGTCTTGCCGTTCTGCGTGCCGCCACAGCGGCCCTGCTCCTGGCCGGCGCCGTGGCGCTGCCCACCACCCCGGCCAGCGCCGTCACCGGCCCGTACATCGAGGTCACTCCCCCGGCCGTGGTCGGCTCCGGGCTCAATCCCGTTGACCTGCCGGTGCAGGTGGTCAACACCGGCGGTGACTTCCAGTCGAGCCTGCGGCTCCGGATGACCATCACGCCCGCCGCCGGCAGCGAGGTGCGGCCGCTGGCCGAGACGCTGCTGCTGACCTACGAGTTCGGCTGGCAGCAGCGCCAACTGAGCTACGAGACCCGAGGTGACACCCTCGTCGCCACCACGCCGGACCTGTCCGGGGTGGACGCCGACGGCACCGCCATCTTCCGGCTGCAGATCTCCACCCGGCCGACCAGCATCGCCGACCACGTCGACGAGATGACCGTGGAGGTGGCCACCGCCGCGCTCGACGGCTACGGCACCGTCTTCGCGACCGACCACGAGCCCGACCAGATCGCGCTGGTGGAGCCACGCACGGAGCTGACCGGTTGGCCGCAGCAGCTGACCATCGGCACCCCGGCCGTGGTCACGGCGTCCCTCACCAACACGACGCCGCTGACGTACGCGCTTCTCCGGCCCGGCCTGGCGATGTACGGCTCCGGCAACGACCAGGTTCTCGTCGAACGCCTGGACGGCGACCAGTGGACCCAGGTGAGCGGGCCGACCCGCAGCTACTACTGGTGGTATGCCGACACCTACCCGACTCTCCAGCCCGGCGAGACCCACAGCGCCACCCTGCGGATCACGTTCACCGACGAGGCGACGGCCGACGAGCAGGGCCACCTCTATCACGTGGGCTACACCTATTTCGGCAGCCCGGTGGCGGTGGGAGTCCACCCCTACACCCTTCGGGCGGGAACCGGAAGGTGGAGTCACCCGTAGCTGTCGGCCTTCCCCGGCGTGGTAACCACCGTCCATCAGGACGAGCTTTCCTGACGGGCACGCCACCTCACCGAGCACCACGGTCTCTTCCACGACCGAGCGAGCCTAGGTGACCCCCACCCTCCACAGGATTGTTGTCAAGGGCCGACCCGCGGAGGCAGCAGTTCGCATTCCTGCATTCACTGCATCCGATAGGATCCGCTGGTCTGCTCAGCTCTCACCTCGACGGGTGCGCGGCCGGAGTCCGGCCCACCCACCTACGGCTGCGCGGCCGGCACGTCGGAAGGCTTCGCATGACCGAGCGGCATACCGGAGCGGGTTCACCTCCGCCGGTGCCCGCTGCGCAGCACGACGTCGCGCATCAACTGCGGCTCGCCGTCTCCGGCGACCAGGTCGCCTGGAACGATCTGGTGGACCGGTTCAGCCCGCTGCTCTGGTCCATCTGCCGGCACTTCGGTCTGAGTTCAGCCGACGCCGCTGACGCGTTTCAACTCACCTGGCTGCGGCTGCTGGAGCACCTCGACACCATCCAGGATCCCGCCCGCCTGCCCGGCTGGCTCGGCACGACCTGTCGCCGGGAGTGCCTCAATCTCCTCCGCCGCGACAAGCGTGTCCGGCCCACGGACGACGAGCGGTTGCTGGACCGCCTCCGCGGACCGTCCTCGTCGGCCGACCAGCCGGCGCTGATCGCGGACCGGAACGCCCGGCTGTGGCGCGAGTTCGGCCGGCTCGACGTCCGCTGCCAGAAGATCCTGCGACTCCTGCTGATCGAACCGGACGGCGGCCGGGTCTCCTACGAGCTGGTCGCCGCGGCACTCGACATGCCGGTGGGCAGTCTCGGCCCGATCCGGGGGCGGTGCCTGGCACGACTACGCGGCCTACTCGACGCCGAAGGTATCAGGGACGCGTCACGCGACTCGTAGAAGGAAAGCGGTGACGGCAACCCGAGAACTGAGGGAGGAATCGTGGACGACGAGCACGCGGGGCCGCAGACGCCGGCTCCGGGCGCGGACGACCGGCTGCTGACCTCCCTTGGCGATCTGATCCGGGCGCAAGACGCGCCGCCGGCCGTGGCGGTGGAGCTGGCCAAGCAGAGCTTCGGTCTGCGCCAGGTCGACACCGAGTTGGCGGCGCTCGTGGCCGACTCGGCGGTGGACGCGGCCGGGACCGCGGTACGTGCCGGCGACGGGGGAACCGTCCCACGGCTGCTCGCCTTCGAGTTTGATTCACCCACCGATAGCGGTGAGCCACAGGCGGTCGAGGTGGAGGTGAGCAGTTCCGGCGGCCGGGACCGTCGCCTGCTCGGCCAACTGCACCCGCCGGGTGCGGCCAGGATCGAGGTGCGGCAGCCCGAGGGCAACACCGTCCGCCAGGTGGACGCCGACGACCAGGGACGATTCGTCGTGGAGGCGGTCCGCGTCGGGTTGCTGCGCCTGACCTGGCATCGCCCGGGACGGACCGCGATCACCACGGCCTGGGTCAGGCTGGACTGACGGTGCCGGCCGGCGACGCGCCGGCCGGCACCGTGGTCCTCAGACCGGCGTACCAGGCAGCACCCGCAGCACCCGCCCGTAACCGGGGATCGTGCGCCGCCCTGCCAGCAATGCGTCCAGCGCGTCCCGGGGAGTCAGGCCGGGATCCTCCACGCAGGCCCTGGCGACCATGCCGCTGATCTGCGGTGCGGAGAACGACGTGCCGCTCCAGACCGCCCAGGAGTTCGCCGGAAACGTGTAGTCGGCCACCGCCGGGTCCGGCACCGGCGGCAGCATGCCGGTCACGAAGGTGGCGACCACCCCGAGGCCGACGCAGGAGCAGTCGACCCAGTCGCCGTGGCTGGAGAACGGGGCCGGCAGCAGGTCCCCGGTCAGCGCGCCGACCGCGACCACGCCGTCGAAGGCCGCCGGATACATCGGATCCGCGCTGCCGTTGTTTCCGGCGCTCGCCACGATCAGTACCTCCGGGAACCGGTCCGCGATCTCCCGCACCGCGCTCTGCAGGGCCAGCGGTGGCACGCCGTCGACGGCGGGGGTGCCGATCGAGGCGTTGATGATCAGCCGTACGCCGTCGGCGGCCGCCTCGTCCACGGCGCGCAGCATCGCCTCGGCGGCCTCCTTGTCGGTGCCCAGCCCGTCGCTGCGGGTGAACCGGTATGCCGTCACCTCGCAGCGGGGGGCCACCCGCTGCACGATGCCGGCGGCGAAGCTGCCGTGCCCGGCCGACCAGTCGAGTCGGCCGTCCCCCGCGCGGCCGTCGGTGACCGGCAGTACGTCGAGGAACTCGGTGTTGTCCGCCCGCCGGGCGATGGCGTCCAGCCAGCTGTCGGTCCGATCCTCCGGGGTGATGCCCGTGTCGATGACCGCCACGCGCACCGCCGGGGTGCCCGGCTTGCCTGCGGCGGCGTCCGGCGGAAAGTCGCCGACCGCGGCGGTGGCGAACGGATAGTCGTCGCCCTTGATGATGTGCCCGAGCGGTACGACCAGATGCGGTGCGGCGGTGATGCCCAGCTGGGCGAGTTTCCGGACGTCACCGGCCAGCTCCTGCGGACGCTTGCGGCCTTCGAACACCCCGGTACGCCGCTCCGGCGACGACAGGGTTCGCTTCCACGGCCGGTAGCCCAACTCGCGCAGCACCTGCTGCGGGTCGGTTCCCGGCCCGGCCGAATCCAGCTCGACCACCAACTGTCCCCGCGCGACGAGGACATAGGTCGGCCGTCCGGCCAGGTCGGTCACCGGGTACCGGTCGAACGGCAGGGCGAACCGCCCGGGAGCCCTGTCCTGCCGGTCCTGCATCTGGTCGATGATCTCGCTGGTTCGCCCCTGTCTCGCGTCGGCGGTCAACACCTGCAGCTGGCGGCGTACGTGGGCGCCATCGATCTTCAGCTGCTCCCTGGACCGGTGCTCCGGGAACTCGTCCGGGGCCGGCGTTGAGGAGGACCTGGTCTTCATGTTCACGGTGACGCTCCTATCGAAGATCGTGGTGATGTCCACTGCCGTGACGGCAGTCAGAGTCGGCCACGGCTCGTCGGTACCACCAGCAGGAACCTGACGCAGAGTGCGGATAGACTGCAGATATTGACGTACGGCGGCGAGCGGTCCGACGATGACAACTGATCTTGGTACGGACCTCGTGGCAGCGGCGGATGCCGCGTACTCCAGAGTCGTCCTCGACCCCGCGAGATACACCGCCGCGGCGGGGGAAATCGTCGAACTGGCCCGCCGGGCAGGAAACCACGAGGCACTGATCTCGGGTCTGCGCGCGTTGGCCTGGACCCGCCACGCGGTACTGGACAACGAGGCTGCCAAGAGCCTGCTGGACCAGGCGGCCCGGCTGGCCACCCGCAACGGACTGGACCGCCGGCTCGGGGAGGTGCTGCTCACCCGCTCGGTGGCGCTGCAGGAACTCGGCCGGTACGCCGCGGCGACGCGGGACCTGCGGCGGGCAGCGGACCTGGTGTCTGCGCACCAGCGTCCCGAACTGCTCATGCAGCTTGCCATCCTGGACCACAACGCCGGTCGGGTGCTCGCGGCCGCGCGTCAGTACCGGCTGGTGCTCGCCGAGCCCGCCTGCCCGCCGGCGATCTGGGTGAAGGCGGCCAACAACCTTTCGTACGCGCAGACCCAGCTCGGTCGTCCGCAGGCGGCGCTGGCCCACCTGGACCGGCCGCGCTGCTCGCCAGCGAACTGGGACCGATGCTGTCGGCGGTCATCGAGAACAGCCGGGCCTGGTCCAGCTTTCATGCCGGACGGTTCACCGAGAGTCTGCGCCGGTTCGAGGAGGCCGGCCGGCTCTACACCGCAGCCGGGCTGCCGCTCGGCGAACACCATCTGGACTACACCGACGCGCTGACCGAACTGCGTCTGCTGGACGAGGCCGCCACGGTCGCCCGGCTGGCGGCTACCGACCTCGAGCGACACGGTGCCCGACTGATGGCCGCGGAGGCGCGGCTGCGCTGTGCCCGGCTGGCGCTCGCGCTGGGCGATATCGACACGGCCCGCGCGGACGCGATCAGCGCGGTGCGGGACTTCCGGCGGCAGCGTCGTGCCGCCTGGGCGGCGCGCGCCGTCGTCACCGCCGTGGAGGCGGACGCCGTCGCGGACGGTTTCAGCACCATGACGGTACGCCGACTCGGTCATGCGGCGGCCACGCTGCATCGCCTCGGCCTGCGGGCCAACGCGGTGGAGGCTCATCTGGCGGCCGGGCGGGCGGCGTTGGCCACGGACGACCATCGGCGGGCGAAGCGCCACCTCACCGCGGCCGGCGCACTGGCGTGCGGCCAGACGCTGCTGGTGCGGTTACGCGGACGGTTGGCGCTGGCACTGCTGGCCGACGCCGCGGCGCAGGCCCCCCGGCGCGGAGCTGACATCGCGACCGCTCGACGCCACGCGGCACCGGCCACCAGGTACGGCCAGGGTGTGGCGGCTCGTCAGGCAGCGCCCGGCCCGGGTGCCACGTTGCGGCACTGCGGCGCCGGACTGGCCGACCTCGCCCGACACCGGGCGGCGCTGCCGTCGGTGGAACTGCGCGTGCTGGCCGCCGGGCACGGCGTGGAACTCGGCGACCTCGGTCTGCGCCACCTGCTGCGCACCGCGCCCCCGAGCCGGATCCTGCACTGGCTGGAACGCACCCGAGCGGCTGCCCTGCTGACCGTGGAACCCGCCGCCCGCGACGACATCGACGACCTCATGATCGCGCTGCGCACGGTCGAGCAGGAACTGCGGGCGGCGCGGCGCGAACGTGGTGCGCAACCGCGAAACCTGCTGGCCCGCCAAGCCGCGCTGGAGGCGCAGATCAGGCGGCGATCCTGGGGCCGCGACGGGAGGACGACGCAGTCGGCCGAGATCGCTACCGCCGGCCAACTCCGTGATCTGCTCGACGGCGGCTGGCTCGCCGAGTTCGCCACGGTGGACGACACGGTCGTCGCGGTCGTGGTCGGGCCACGCCGGACCCGCCGGATCCGACTCGGCGCGCTGTCCGTCGTGGAACGGGAGACCGCCGCGCTGCACTTCGCCCTGCGGCGGCTGCTGCGCGGCGGTCGCTACACCGACCAGGCCCGGTCGGCCGCCCGGACGTCCCTCGACGCCCTCGCCGACCTGCTCATCGCCCCGCTCGGGGTGCCGCCGGGGGCACCACTGGTCGTGGTACCGACCGCGAAGCTGCTCCGGGTTCCCTGGTCCCCGCTGCATCAGGGGCCGGTCTGCGGCGCACCGTCGGCCACCATGTGGGCGCGCAGCCGGCGGGCGGCCCAGTCCCGGCGGCCGGGACACCGGGTCGCGCTGGTGGCCGGGCCCAATCTGACCGGCGCCGTGACCGAGGTTCAGGCCCTTCAGGCCCGACACCCCCGAGCGGCGACGCTGCTGCCGCCGACGAGCACCGTCGAGGCCGTCGTCGGCGCACTCCGACAGGCCGACCTCGCGCATCTGGCCTGCCACGGCCATCTGCGCTCGGACAGCCCGCTCTTCTCGGCGCTCGAGCTCAGCGACGGTTCGCTCACCGTGTACGAGCTGCACAGCCGCGCCGTCGCCCCACACCGGGTGGTGCTGGCCGCCTGTGACTCCGGAGTCGAACGCGACTACGAGGGCGGCGAGGTGCTGGGCTTCGTCAGCGCGCTGATGGCGGGCGGTGCGGCCGGGGTGATCGCGTCCGGCGTACCGCTGCCCGACGGTACGTCGTTGGCGCTGATGCCACAGCTGCACGACCGGATCGTGCGCGGCGAGTCGCTGGCCTGCGCGTTGTGGGCGGTGCGGACCGCCGAGCCGCCGGCCTCCCCGGCCGACTTCGTCACCTGGTGCGGTCTGACCGCCTACGGGGCGGCCTGAGTGACCGCGCCGGGGGCCGGGCATCGCCCGTGGCCCCCGGCGGGTCAGCGATCAGGAGAGACCGGAGATGTACCACCAGCCGGTCAACGACGACGCGGGCACGTCCGGGCCGACACTGCCCTTGCCCCAGAAGTAGTCGTCGAAATTGACCAGGCCGCCCGGCCCGACCGGACCCATGGTGGCCCACACCACCGACGGCGGCTGGTCGTCGATGGAGGCCTGCGCCCACGCCTTACGCACCGGCATCGGCTTGTTCCACCAGAGGAACGGCGTACGCAGCATGTAGTTGGCGAACGTTCCGCCGTGGCTGGCACTGTGGTACGACACGGTGTCGAAGCTGTTGATCTGGTGCAGGCCGTCGAAGGCGCCACCCCAGCGCTGCCACCACCGCTGCCCGCCGGATTCCTTGGCGAGCACCAGGCAGGTGAACAGGCTCATCCACTCGACGTCTCCGTTGCCCCAGCGGGCCTCGGTGTTGTCCAGGGACGTGTCGTCGGTGCTGCTGCACCCGGCGAAGCTGAACCCGGTGGGCGATCCGTGCCCCTGCCAGTAGGTCATGTCGACGTGGTCGGTCCAGTTGCTGTCGTCGCCACCGTACGCCGGGTCCTTGAAGTCCCGCTCCCAGGCGTTGGCATTCAACCAGCTGAACTCGACCGGAATGCCGCGCGAGGTGAACTGGCCGTTGAACGAGGCGAGGTTGGTGCCGGTCCACGGCAGGCCGGAGCAAGGCCCGGTGCCCTCGCTGCCCACATCGACGACGCCGTAGGCCTGAACTCGCGGTGCCGCGAGCCCCGTCGTCGGCCGCCGCGGCGGCACCGGTGACGGATTGACCTCGGGCAGCTCGGCGTCCACGGCCGCCGGGACGAAGGTGATCTGAGCCGCCGAGCCGTCGGCGTTCACCCCTGAGCAGCGGAAGCTCGGCTCGATTCGGTCCAGCTTCGCGTCGAGGGCCGGCGCCACGTAGGCGTAGTCGGCCTGCTGGATCCGCACGGCACCACGCAGGGCCTTGGCGCACCGTTCCCGGCCGGCTTCGGTGTCGAGGACCCGCACCGACTCGCCCCGCACCAGGACGCGCGTGCTGTGGGACAGCTGGGTGACCGCGCCGTCAGGGCCGAAACCGACCCTGATCTTTGCGCCCGGACCCTCGTACGGGAGCCCGTTCAGGTTGAACGAGAACGACACGGTGGTGTCCAGCGCCGCCGAGACCTTCTGCTCCCCCTTGGCGTCGACCATCTCCAGAGTGGTGTGACCGACGGTGGGGCGGGCCTGCTCGGGGTACAGGCCGGCGCGGGTCAGTGCGTCCCGGGTCAGGCTCAGCGCCTTGTCAGCGTCGATCGGACGCAGGCGAGCCAACGCCGCCTCGTCCAGGACGCTGCCGACCGTCGGGTTGCCATCCTCGTCCTTGCCCGTCTCGCCGACCGTGATCGACGGGATGTCGAGGAATCCCTTCTCGTCCGCGAACCGCACACTGCCGTCCTGGGAGCGGGAGAGGCGTTCGATGCCGAACGCCTTTCCCAGCGCGGCGGCCTGAGCCTCGCTGATGCCCGTGGCGCGGACCTGGTAGATCGGCAGTTCAGCGGTCGCGGCGGCCGCAACCGGGACGCCAGACGCAGCGAGGGTTGCGGCTCCGGTCGTGCCGGCGACGGCCATGCCGAGGCCGAGCCGCCACCACCGGCTGCGGGAACGTGGATGTGACATGGGAACCTCCCGTTCGACGAGGGCGCGCGAACCGCGCCACAAGCAAGACGGCGGAGGCCGCCACCGGATACACGGCTGGCATGTCAGCTACCTGACTGGTGATCCGCTGAATGACGCGGCCAGGAACTCACGTCGATAGGGTGCTGATCGACAGACATCTCCGACGCCAATCGCCTCCCGCAGGAGACGCCCGCCGATGAGAGGCCGCTACCGCAACCTGACCCGTACCCGCGCTCTGGACCCCGAGCGCGACTACCTGACCATCTACCAGACGATGCTGCGCTGCGAGTTCCCCTGGGACCTGAAGCTCGGCCTCAACCTCGCCTTCAACCGTTCCTTCTCCATCCCCGCCATCGCTGCCGTGCACACCGCCACCGGTGAGCTGACCGAACGCACCCAGAAGCGCCTCGACGACACCGGCCTGCTGATGTACGAAATGATCCTCAACGGCTTCGACCAGCCCCGCGGCCGAGACGCCCTGCGGCGCGTCAACCAGATCCACCGCCCGTACGACATCGGCAACGAGGACTTCCTCTACGTTCTCGGCTGCCTGGTGGTCATCCCCACCCGTTGGCTGCACCGGTACGGCTGGCGCCGTCCGTGCTGCCACGAAAGACGGGCCACCTACCTGTTCTATCGAAAGCTGGGTCGGCGGATGGGCATCTCCGACATCCCCGACTCCTACGAGGACTTCGAGACCTGGTTCGACGCCCACGACGCCGCCCACCTGAAGCCCAACGACGACGCCGCCGCCATCGAGCGCGCCACCCGGATGCTGATGCTCACCCGCATCCCCGGACCCCTCGCCCCCCTCGGCAACGCACTCGTCAGCGCCATGTACGACACACCACTGCGGCGCGCCACGCGGGTCGAGCCACCCCCGTGGCCCGTCCGGGCCGGCCTGCACCTGGCGCTGAAGACGCGCGCGCGGCTGCAACGCTGGTTCGGAGCGCCACCGGCCACGCCGTTGTTCGCCGACGGCATCACCACCAGGACCTACCCAGACGGGTACGACATCAGCCAGCTCGGTCCGCAGGATGCCCAGGTGCCCGGGCAACCCCCCGCATGAGATCTGGAGCAATCCCGCCGCAGCGCCGCGCCGAGAGGCGTGTTCTGCCGTCGTGGCGCCTGTCACCGCGCCTCGGCTTCTGCTGTCTCGATTTCGTCAACGCCCCGCCACGGGAATGGAGCGCAGGACGTCGACCCCGCGCTCGTGTTCCTCCGCATCGTGCCCGAGGACTACTACGTCCACAACGAGCACCGCGGTGGGACCCTGCACCGCTCCGCCTCCGGGTCGATCCACCGTGAGGTGATCGCCCTCGACGGCCTGGCCCGTCCCTGTCAGATCAGGTCCACGCGTTCCTGGGCGATCGGATAGCCGGCCCTCGCGAACGCGGCGACCATGGGGAAGTTGGTCTGGTCCGTCCCGGCCACGATGTGCTCCGCCCCCTCGTCAAGGAGCATGTGCGTCGCTTCGACGAGTAGGTCGTAGGCGTATCCGTGGCCGCGATGTTCGGGCACCACACCGATGTAACCGATGACCGGGTCGCCATAGTTGCGGCTGGGGACGCACAGGCCGACCAGGTCCCCGGCATGGTCGTAGGCCAGGCGCCACCAGTCGCGAGGGCTCGGCTTCCAGTGCAGGTAGTCCAGTGCTTCCTGGCAGGCCGCGTCCAGCCCGGAGCTGGCGATGGTGCGGCGTGCGTGGGCGTCGAGACTGCCCTGGTGTATCCGGCGGAAGACGTCAAGGATCGCCGCGTCATCGGGCTGGGGCCGAAATTCCAGGCGAGCCGGACGTCGGGGAACGCCGCAGTCCGGCGTCCATCGGTATCGGTACCGTTCGACCAGCAGTGACAGACCGGCGGCCGTGGCCGCGTCGATACGGGACCGGGCCTGCCGCCGGATCGCGGGATCCTCGCGCCAGCCGGTGGGCAGCATCAGGGAGTACTCGGCGCGCAACGGCGCCGTGCGCAGCAACCGCACCGCGGCGTCCATGTCGGTGAAGTCGAACCAGTCCAGGGCCAGCGGTTCGTCGTCGTTGGGGCCTGCCCACCAGGCGGCACGAGCGACCACCACGCCGCCGCGCAGGGCCACCCACGTCCACTCCGGACGGTACTGGCCGGCTGCGGCCATGTCGGCGTAGGTGTCGCCGAAGGCTCCGAACCCGACCAGGCCCGGATCGGGCAGGGACTCGAAGAGATCCTCCTCGCCCACAGCGAGGGGACGGATGACCAGGTCGGTCATGGGGTTCCTTCCGGGTAGCGATGCGCTCCCGTTCAGACCCTCGACGCCCTCGTGGCCGGGTGGGAGCACGTGACAGTCATCGTGACCACGGTCCCACCTCCTCCCATGCGGCAAGGGCGCCGAAGAAAGCTAGCACAATCAAGGCCGTAGCCCGCGTTTCCGCTGGTTACGGCCTTGATTGTGTGGCGTGTCCGGTGACTTGGCCCGATGCGCACCCGTCACCTAACCGGTGATCACCGGCCAGGCATAGGCCAGCAGGGCGCAGGCCGCTCCGAGCAGCGCCAGCGAGACACCCCGGGTGGGAAAGGGCAACGCGGCGAGCACGAGCAGGATGACCGCGACAACATAGAGGAACGCCTGTACCGACATGGCAGTCTCCTTGGGGGTTGGCTGACGGGCGCTGTGATCTCTACCCCCGTCGATCCGGTCACGAAACCCGCCGTCAGGCTCCCGTACACCATCCCACCGGGTACCCGACGTCACTCCGTGGCGACGGCCTTGCGGATCGCGTCGCGGGATGAGGTCACCTCCCGGCGCAGCACGTCCATCTCCACGCCGACGAGCCGTCCGTTCCGCTTGCGCACCTGGCCGGCCACGATCACGGTCTCGATGTTGCGGGGGTCGGCTCCGAGCACCGGCCTGTTTGCCCGGATCGAGGCATGACAAGCACTCGATCGTGTCATCACGAAATCCTTGGGCGAGTGGAGGAGAAGTAAGATCGTAGGCGACCTGTCTGGGCGCCGACCTCCGGGATCATTCGAGAAGCTCACGAAGGGTTCATCGCATGGACAACTCAACAGACCTGATATCCAGGTACGAGTCCGGTGAGCGGGACTTCTCCGGACTTGATCTTTCCAATATCAGAGTGCCCGGGGCGTCGTTCGACGGCTCACGGTTCCGTGACTGCATGTTCGACAACTGCGTGCTCGGCGGAACCAGCTTTAGCAACTGCGACTTCACCGGCGCCGAATTCGATCACTGCAACGCAATACAGGCAACGTTCATCGGGTGCGACTTCACTCGGGCGCACATCTCGGAATCGGCCTTTGGTAGGGCCGACTTCTTCAACGCCAACCTGGATGACACCCGCATCGTCGCGGTCAACTTCCATGACGCCTTTTTCGTAGGATCGAAATGGAACCGTGTCACAATTATCGGATCTTCGTTCAGTGCAGCTGTATTCGGTTTCAATCGGATGCGAGACTGCCGGCTGGTCGGCACGAACCTCAACGGAGTTCAGACGACCGCAATGAGCGACATAGACACAGCAACAGTCAGTTATTGCATGCACCTGGGCGCACGAGCGCTTAATGAAGCGTCAACGAAGGAGGGAGACGACGCCCGCGAGGCCGAGCGCCAGTTTCGAGAGAGCCTACTCTCACTGCGCCGATTCTTCATACATTCGGGTGTCGACCGTTCACTGGTTGAGGCGCACAGCCGATTCCTTGGCCCTGCAGCCCACAGATACGACACCGCGTTCATCAGTTACAGTACGGCTGACGAGGAGTTCGTCGGCGCACTAAATTTGCGACTAACCGCCATGGGTGTAAAAACCTGGTACTCGCCGCACGATATCCGTGCAGGGAGACTTCTGATCGATCAAATAGCCGAAGCGATCGAGGACAGAGTCAAGCTGATTCTGGTTTTGTCGCACTCCAGCATGTCGAGTCGATGGGTGGCGACGGAAGTCCGCCATGCCGTGGAGGTCGAGCGGCGGACAGGATCACGGAAACTCTTCCCGATCCGCGTCGTTGACTTCGACGCCGTGAAGAACTGGAAACTATTCGATGCGGATGCCGGGGAAGATCTCGCGGTCAAGATTCGAGAATTCTTCATTCCTGATTTCAGTGACTGGCAGGACGATATCCGGTTCGGCATCGCTGTCACCCGATTGGTGGAGGACCTCAGCGCCTGAAGCAGCAGAGCCATCGTGCCGCCGGCTGAGTGGTCGGCGCGGACGGGTCGAGCAGCCCGCGCACGGTCGAGTGGATGCCGTCGGCACCTACGAGCAGCGCGGCGGCTCAGGGCAGCAGGATGACGTGCAGGGTGCGGGGGCCGTGCACGCCCTCGACCCGGTTGAGTTCGATGTCGCTGGTGGCCGACGGGCCGCTGATCCAGGTCAGCGGTCGGTGTGGGGTGAGTCGGGTGAGTGCCTGGGGCACGTTGGCGACGACCTGGGCGGTACGGACCACGCAGATGTGCAGATCGGGCAGGAGGCTGAGCACGCGGCGGCCCTGGTCGGGGGAACCGTCGAGCACGACGGTGCCGGTGTCGGCGACGGCGACCGCGGCGGCGGTGACGACACCGTCGGCGGCAGCGATCCGGGCGTTGTCGAGGCCGTCGTCGGGCAGGACGGTCACGGTCGGCGGCAGCCAGGTCGGCGGCAGCCCCGGCGGCACGACGACGGTCGCGTTGGTCGGCAGGATGCCGGCGATCGTGCCGGCGACGGCCGTCTCGGCAACCCGGTGTACGTGGGCGCGGTAGTCGTTGAGCCGGTCCA
This sequence comes from Micromonospora aridisoli, assembly GCF_056150025.1. Lineage (NCBI taxonomy): Bacteria > Bacillati > Actinomycetota > Actinomycetes > Micromonosporales > Micromonosporaceae > Micromonospora > Micromonospora aridisoli. Next base: position 186,189 of record NZ_JAXCFK010000009.1, read on the forward strand.
CCAGCCGGTCGAGGTCGGCGCTGCTGTCGCGCCGGTAGTCGCGCGGCACGTCCACCGGGGGCGGAGTGGTGGTGCCGACGGCGGCGCGCAGCCGGGCGAGGATCACCTCCCGGCTGTTCACCGCGCCGCCCACCATTGCCGGAAGGTCTGCGCCGGCGGGTCGGGCAGGTCACGGCCCGCGGTCCAGCCGGACAACAGCGGTGGCAGGCCACGGCCACGCGGACCGGCCAGCCGGCTCAGCCGCGTCGCGCGCTGCGCGGCCGCGTACAGGGCGGGATGGTCCATGGCGTACGCGGCGACCGCCATCGCGGCCGACTCGCCGGGTGGATGCGGCGCCCGGTCCCGCAGGTGCACCAGCAGTTCCGGAATGTTGATCTTCACTGGGCAGGCGTCGTAACAGGCCCCGCAGAGCGACGACGCGTAGGGCAGCGAGGCATTGTCGGCCACCCCGGTCAGCTGCGGGGACAGCACCGCCCCGATCGGTCCCGGATAGACCGACCCGTACGCGTGCCCACCGGTGCGCTCGTAGACCGGGCAGACGTTCAGACACGCAGAGCAGCGGATGCAGTGCAACGCCTGCCGGCCCACCTCGTCGGCGAGCACCGCGCTGCGACCGTTGTCCAGCAGCACCAGATGGAACTCCTGCGGCCCGTCACCCGGGGTGACCCCGGTCCACATCGAGGTGTACGGGTTCATCCGCTCCCCGGTCGAGGCGCGGGGCAACAGTTGCAGGAACACCTCCAGGTCCCGCCAGGTCGGCACGACCTTCTCCACACCCATCACCGTGATCAGCGTTCGCGGCAGGGTCAGGCACATCCGACCGTTGCCCTCGGACTCCACCACCGCCAGGGTGCCCGTCTCCGCCACGGCGAAGTTCGCCCCGGACACGGCCACCGGCGTGGACAGGAACGTCCGCCGCAGGAAGCGGCGCGCCGCCGCCGCGAGGACCGCCGGCTCGTCGGTCAACGCCGGATCCACCCCCGGCATCGCGCGCAGGAAGATGTCCCGGATCTCGGCCCGGTTACGGTGGATCGCCGGCACCAGGATGTGACTCGGCCGGTCGTCGCCGAGCTGCACGATGAGTTCGGCCAGGTCCGTCTCCACCGGCGCGATCCCGGCGGCGTGGAGGGCCTCGTTGAGGCCGATCTCCTGCGTCGCCATCGACTTCACCTTGATCACCTGGTCGTTGCCGGTGGCCCGGACCAGATCGACGACGATGGCGTTCGCCTCGTTCGCGTCGGCCGCCCAGTGCACCACTCCCCCGGCCGCCGTCACCTCTGCTTCGAGCTGCTCCAACAGCTCCGGCAACCGGGCCATGACGTCGGCCTTGATCGCCGACCCGGCCGCCCGCAACTGCTCCCAGTCCGGCACCTCACCGATCACCGCACCCGACTTGGCCCGGATGGTGGCGGTGGCGTGCCCGAGGTTACGGCGCAGCTGCGCGTCGCCCAGTGCCCGCCGAGCGGCGGCCGGGAAGGGCTCGTCACCGCGCAGGTGCCCGACACCCGCCGGGGCGGTCGCCGGCATGCCGAGGAAGGTCCGGGTCATGACCGCACCACGGTTTCACTGCGCTCGCCCGTGACGGCGTCCTGCTCGGTCGAGGCCAGGATCTCCGCCAGATGCACCGTACGCACCCCGGTACGCAGCCGGGACAGCCCGCCGCCGATGTGCATCAGGCATGACGAGTCCCCCGCCGTGCACACGTCGGCGCCGGTGGACATCACGTGCCGCATCTTGTCCGCCAGCATCGCCGTCGACGTGTCCGCGTTCTTCACCGCGAACGTCCCCCCGAACCCGCAGCACTGCTCGGCCTCCGGCAGCTCCACCAGGTCCATACCACGCACCTCACGGAGCAGCCGCACCGGCCGGTCACCCACCCGCAGCATCCGAAGCGAGTGGCACGTCGGGTGGTACGTCACCCGGTGCGGAAAGAACGCACCCACATCGGTCACCCCGAGCACGTCGACCAGCAGCTCGGACAGCTCGAACGTGCGACCCGCCACCGACTCCGCCCGAGACGCCAGCCGGACGTCACCGGCCCGCCGCGCCACCACCGCGTGCTGGTGACGCACCGACCCCACACACGACCCGGCCGGCGCCACGATCACGTCGTAGGGGTCGAAGGCCCGCACGTGCCGGCGCACCAACGGCACCGCCTGAGCCTGATAGCCGGTGTTGACGTGCATCTGCCCACAGCACGTCTGCCCCTGCGGGAACACCACCTCGTGACCCAACCGCTCCAGCAACCGCACCGTCGCCTTCGCCGCCTCGGGAAACAAGGTGTCCGCCAGACACGTCACGAACAACGCGATCCGCACGTCACACCTCCACCCGCCGCGCACCGGCCCACGCCGCCAACGACCCACCACCGGGCTCGTGACGCACGATTCCGCTGAGTCTGCCGCACCGGCCGCCGCAGCGCAGCAGGGCCACCGCCGACCGGGCCCGCTGGGCAGTTCGACGGATTGCGGCAAGGATGGGTGTGGTGACCGCCGTTCGTGGCCTTGCCTTCGATGTGTCCCGCGCCCTCGGGGCCGTTGCGGCGCTCCTGACCGGACCGATACCGTCCGCAGGGAGCCCCACCGTGATCGAATCCGACCCATCCACCGGCGAATGGCTGGCCACCCGGGCTGCCGCCTTCGTTCTCGTCCCGCTGTGGGAGGGGCCTGACCTTACCGGCCTACGTGCCCCACAGTGGTCCGAGCAGCTGGAAATCGGCGACCAACACCTGGCGTCTACGGCGACCTGCTTGTCTGGGCGCCCGACCAGGCGCCGGGCCGGCACCTCGCCCTGATCCTCGGACACAGCGACGGCGACCAACCCCTCACGCTCGCCGCGCTGGTCACCTCCGGCCCGCTCCCCGAACTGCCCGTCTGAACAGCACGTCGACGCCAGTCCGCCACAGCCGGTGCCGGAGGCTCGCCGATCCTGCCGTGACATCGCACCGTCCGACGGCCCCGTCACCACCCCGAAGGTCGCTGTTCCTGGTCAAGCCGGGACGGACTTGACCTCCGACGGGAGGCGGTTGCCCAACCGGTACCTGAATGCCACTATGACCGTCTATCGACGCACGGGGGGTCTGTCGTTGATCGCTGCGCGTGTCCGGTTGTTGCGCCTGTTACCGCGCGGCGGACCGTTCCTGGGGAGCCTGCTGGTCACGCTCCACCTGGTCCGCGCGGCCGTGCCGGTCGCACAGGCGCTGGCGGTGGGACACCTGGTCTCCACTCTGTTCGACGGTCAAGCGGTCGCCTCGTCGGTGGCCGCCGTCGGCCTGGTCACCGGGCTCGTTGCCGCCGATCAGGCGACCTGGTCCCTGATCGGCCCGGTGCGCGTGCTCATCGTCCGACGCATCGACGGGCACGTACGGTCCCGCGTCCGCACCCTGGCCGCCGGGGTGTCCAACCTGGACGCACTTGAGAGCCGCGACTTCCAGGACCGGGCGGCCCGGGCGGTGGACGCAGGCATGGGCGTCGGACGGGACCGTTCGGTCGGCGCAGCCGCAACCGGTCAGCTGGAGCTCGTCTTCCGGATGGTGAGCGCGATCGCCTCGGCGGCGCTGCTGGCCACCTTCTCCGTGACCCTGGCCGCCGGTCTACTCGGGCTCGCCCTGTTGAACCGGGCCGTCGTCCGCCGGCAGTGGATCCGCATCGTCGACCGGCTGGACGCGGACACCGCAGGCCAGCGGTACGAGTTCTACATCGCCTCGCAGGCGGTCTCCGGAGCAGCCAAGGACGTGCGGCTCTACGGGCTCAGTGACTGGTTCGCCAGCCGGTTCCGGGGTGCCGTGGCCCGGACGTACGCACCGGTCTGGCGGGAGATGCTCGGGGTGCTGCGCCGACAGTGGTGGGTGGCCGCTGGCTCCGCGGTGGCGGGTACGGCCGTCCTGACCGTGCCCGCCGTCGCCGTGCTCACCGGCCGGCTGGATCCTGGTCTGCTGATCACTTACGTCCTGGCCGGCTTCGGGGTCCTGGCGATCAGCGCGATGGGCATGGAGGCGTACGACATCGAGTACGGCCTGCGCGGGTTGGCCGCGGCCGACGAGCTGGCTGACGCGTACGGTGCCCGTCCCGCTGGGCCGCAGCCGGCACCAACCTCGCCGGCGGCGCCAGCCGTGCGGTTCGAGGACGTCGTCTTCAGCTATCCGGAAAACGTCGAGCCAGCCCTGCGCGGGCTGAGCTTGACCATCGAACCGGGGCAGACGGTCGCCGTGGTGGGCGCAAACGGGGCCGGCAAGACGACGCTGGTGAAACTCCTCGCGGGCCTGTACCGGCCCACCTCTGGGCGGGTGACCGTGGACGGGGTGGATCCACACGAGCGCAGGCCCCCGATCGCCGTACTGTTCCAGGACTTCGTGCGTTATCCGGCCAGCGTGCGGGACAACGTCATGTCGGCCGCTCCGGAGCGGCCGGCCGACGACGCCACCGTCGAGGAGGCGCTGCGTCGCGCCGGCGCCACCGGGCTTCCGGACGATCTGGACGCCCTGTTGTGGCAGGAGGGCGGCGTCGAGCTGTCCGGTGGCCAGTGGCAGCGGCTCGCGCTCGCTCGGGTGCTCTACGCCGTCGAGGCCGGACGACGGCTGCTCGTGCTCGATGAGCCCACCGCGAGCCTGGATGTTCGGGCGGAGACCGAGTTCCACGACCGGGTGATCAGGAGTGTGCCCGGCGCGACCGTGGTGATCATCTCACACCGGCTGTCCACCGTGCGGGCCGCCGACCGGATCGTCGTTATCGACGCCGGCCGCGTCGCTGAGGCCGGCACGCACGACGAGCTGATGGCGCTGGGCGGGCGGTACGCCCGGTTCTTCGAGACCCAGGCGTCGGCGTTCACGGGGGCGTCATGACCGGGCAGCGTCGGATCGCCGAGTGGCTCCGCCTGTTCAGGCACATCACCCGGATGGCCTGGGCGGCCGATCGCCGTACCGCCGTTGTCCTGGCGGTGCTCACGATCGGGCAGGCCGGGGTCATCGCCGCGATCGGGCTCTCCCAGCGCATGCTGGTGGACGAGAGCACCGCGGGCGACGTGGCCGGGGTCGTGGGGGCGATCGTCCTCGGGGTGCTCGCCTGGACGGTCTCGGCAAGCGGCGGCAGGGTCCAGAGCAACTTGCGGATCTATCTGGTCGGGCGGGTACGCGGGCGGCTGACCGAGGAGGTCCAGCGCCGCCTCTCGGGCATTCCGACCATCGCCCACCTCGAGCACGGCCCGCTCGTCGACCGCTGGAACCGCATCTTCCAGGGTTCGCCGGCGCTCGCCGCGATGCCATGGTCGGTGCTCGACGCCGCGGTCACCATCGTCGGCCTGGCCGTGACGGTTGGCCTGCTGGTCTCGGTCAGCCCGGCCCTGGCCCTGCTGGCAGTGCTGGCGGTGCCACTGACCCTGGCCACCCGTCGGGCCGACCGGCTACTGCGGACCGCCCGGGAGCGCAGCAGCGCCCTGCTCCGCCGCGAGCAGCGCCTGCACGAGATGTGTGTCGGGCCCGAGTCGGCCAAGGAACTGATGCTCGCCGACTCCGGGGCAACGGTGAGTCGGCGAGCAGACGAGTTGTGGCGGGTCGCCACCGACCAGGAGGTGACGGCCCGGTTGCGCGGCGCGGCCGCGCAGATCGGCGCCTGGCTGCTGTACGCGGCGGGTCTCGCCGCCGCCCTGCTGGTGGTCGTCTCCGCGATCCGGTCCGGCCGGACGACGGTCGGTGCCGCGGTCATGGTCGTCTCCCTCGCCACCCAGTTGCAGACCCAGTTGCGCGTCGTGCTCGACAACGTGGCCGCGACCGCCGAGGCCGGACAGGTGGTGTCGCACTACTGGTGGCTGCAGCGGTACTCGGCGCAGGCGCGCCGTCCGGGCGGTCCGACGCCACCGCGGCTGTCCCGCGGCATCACGCTGCATCAGGTCGGATACCGCTACCCGGGTACGAAGCACGACACTCTGAGAGACGTCACGCTGCACCTGCCGGCCGGGCGTACCGTGGCGGTCGTCGGCGCCAACGGCGCCGGGAAGTCCACCCTGATCAAGCTGCTCACGGGTCTGTGCGAGCCCACCACGGGGAGCATCACGGTGGACGGCACTCCGCTCACCGAACTCAGCGCCACTGGCTGGTCCGCGCGGCTCAGCGGCGTCCATCAGGACTTCGCGCGGTTGCGCCTGCTGCTACGCGAGACCGTCGGCGTCGGCGATGTCCGGCACATCCGGGACGAGCCGGTGGTGCGGGCTGCGATCGGCCGGGCGGAGGCACCGCAGCTGGGCGGTCTCGACACCCGGCTGGGCGCACCTTTCGGCGGGGTCGAGCCGTCGCTTGGCCAGTGGCAGCGGCTGGCGCTGGCCCGCTCGTTGATGCGGGAGGTGACCGGGGACCGCACGCCGCTGTGCGTCGTGCTCGACGAGCCCACGGCAGCGCTCGACCCGCTCGCCGAGCATCGGCTGTTCCAGGACTTCCTCACCGAGGTCGGCGGCGCCATCCGAAGGGGTGCGGTCACCGTCCTGGTGTCGCACCGTTTCACGACCGTACGGATGGCCGACCTGATCGTGGTCGTCGAGGACGGCCGGGTGGTCGAGCAGGGCAGCCACGCGGAGCTGATGGCTGCGGGCGGTGGCTATGCCGAGCTGTACCGGTTACAGGAACGGGCCTACCGGTGAAAGGAGCGCGATGACATGGGGGTAGAGATCGAGCCTGGCCTGGCTCCGGCGGAAAGGGCCCGCGCGCTCCGGCCGGTCCTCGCGGCGGAGGCCGCGGCGGTGGACCTGACGGCCAGCTTCCCGGCGGCCGGGCTGGCGGCTATCCGCGGCAGTGGCCTGATGGGCCTGCTGGTGCCCCATGAACACGGCGGCCTGGGCGGAGACCTCGCGGATATGGTCGACGTCGCGCAGGAGCTGGCCCGGTCGTGCATGTCGACGGCCCTGATCTGGGCCATGCACAGCCAACAGGTGGACTGCTTGGTCCGGCATGCCGGCGCAGCGTTGAAGGAACGGCTGCTGCCCAGGATCGCGGCGGGAGAGGTCTACGTCGCGTCGGTGACCACTGAGTCCGGCAAGGGCGGTCATCTGCTCAGCGCCCAGGCTCCCGTGCACGGCGACGGCGACTCCCTGGTCATCCGGCGGGACGCGCCTGTGGTGACCGGCGGCGAGGCGGCCGACGGATTTCTCGTCACCATGCGTGCGGGTGCCGATGCCCCGGCTCACGAGGTGAGCCTGGTCTACGCCAGCCGCGACCAGCTAAAGGTCGAGGCGCTGGGTGAGTGGGACGCCCTGGGCATGCGGGGCACCCGCAGCCGGGCCTTCCGGCTGGACGGCGTCGTTCCCGCCGATCAGCTGGTAGGCGCGCCGGGCCGGTTCCGGGAGGCCGCCGCGACCAGCATGATCGAGTCGGGCCACCTTGGCTGGGCGGCCTGCTGGCTCGGCTGCGCCCGGGGCGCGCTGAGCGAGGTTGTCAGCCTCATCAGGTCACCGTCGCGGCCGCGTGGTCTCGATCCCTCCTCGGAGCTGGTCGGCGAACGGCTGGCACGCAGCCGGATGGACCTCGAGCTGGTCGGCGCTTACCTGCACCGGGTCCGCGACGAGGCGCTGGCACGGCGGGCAGCCGGCGGTCAGGCCGCTGATCCAGTCCACCAGATCCACCTGAACACGCTGAAGGTGACCGCGGCCGAGCTGACCTTCCGTGCCGTGGATCGCCTGGTCGTGCTCGCCGGTTTGTCCACCGGCTATCGCCGCGACTCCTCGATCCCGCTGGAACGGCACTTCCGGGACCTCCGCTCGGCCAGTCTGAACTACGCCGACGACCGCCTGTTGACGGCCACTGGCACGTTGCTGCTGGCAGACCAGGAGGTCACCCTGGCGTGACCAGTTCCGGAGCCCGGGCGTCGGTCACGCGGAACGACACCGGCGCGGCGAACACGCCGTGCGTCACCGCCGCACCCCGTGCGGTCGACAGCGGCACGACCATCGGGGCCGAGGTGCCCTCCGCCGGCCAGGTGCCCGGCGCCAGCAGGCCCCAGCGGCGCATCGCGCCCGGCAGGCCGACGTCACACGACACCCACCGGCCATCCACCAGGGCCTCGGCCCAGTAGTGCGGCGTCGCCCATGGGACACCGACGACAAGGCCATACACCGCGCGCATCCGCAGGCCCCTCCGCCGTCCCTCGGCAACGGTCAGCCGGCAGATGCCAGCGCAGTCACCCAGGCGGCTGGCACCCACGAAGTCGCCGTCCCACCGGATTGCCTGCGGCATACGCAGGAACCGGATGTCGGAGAGGTCGGCGATCAGCTCACGCACCGTCGGCGGCAGGTCGGGAACCGCGCCGTCCAGACGGGCCGTCGTTCGGGCGATGGGCAGCCGGCCGTCACCGGGCGCCTCGACGGCGCTGATCCTGCCGTCCGGCAAGCACACCTCCCAGCGGCATTCGCCGCCGTGGCCCGGTGCGGGACACACGGCATGGAAGTCGATCCGGTACCGCCGGGACTCCTCGGCCGGCCGTGTCAGGATCTCGGGCCAGGAGCGCAGCGCCGCCCGTAGCGGGGTCCGCATCGCCGGGCACAGGGCTATGTTCATCAGGTCAGCCCGCTCGAACAGCCGGCTCGTGCCGTACCGGAGGTACGGCAGGCCCGCTGCCACGGCCGCGTCGAGGCAGGCCGCAGAGAGCCGGTACGCCGACCAGACCTGCTCTGACGACACCTCAAAGCGTCGCGCGGCGAACGGCACCCGGCGCAGCATCCCCACGACCTCGCCGATCTGGTCCAGCTCCGCACCGGACAGTTCCGGCGGGGGTACGCCAGGGCCGGGCGGCGCCGGCGTGCCGCCGGTCCACGGAGGCCGCGTCCCGGCCGGCCGAACCACCGGAGGCCCCAGGTCGGCGTGGACGCGCCGGAGCCCCAATTCCGTGACGACCGCGTCGAACACCTCGTCCGGTGCCTCCCGCAGTGGGTCGGAATCCGCCTCGACGCAGCGCACGGCCACGTTCGTACCACCCGCCGAACCACCTGGTGTTCCGATCGCGCCGGCGACCCGGCGGGGCAGGATTACCGTCGTCGGGATCCCCGGAACGACCGCGTCGTCGCCGGCCGGCGGCTCACCCACGACGATCACGCGCAGCAGCGGGTAGACCCCCTGCGGCCCGCGGGCGATCCGGAGCGCTGCGGCCGCCGACCGACCGGCCGCCACCAGTACGGCGGGCTCCGCGGCGGCCGGGACCGGGAGACGATCGGTCACGGTGACCGCCACGTCAGGGCATCCGCCGTCCCACGCACGGTAGACGGCGGCAACCCGCGGCGAATCGGTGAGGCACACGAGCCTGACGAAGTCACGGTTTCGCAAGTTCTCTCCCCCGTTGCACGGCGACCGGATCGTCGTCTGAACACTACCGACGCGTACACAATAGAATCCGGTCGATCTCGGGGTACCGTCGCCGATCCCGGGTGAGGTAGCATCGTGTCTGCGATTCCACGGGGGAGGTGGTGTCCACCATGGTGGAACCCTTGGGTCCGGAATGGACTCTTCTTGAGTTGCTCTGCCCTGGTTCGCTCGACGGGGAGCGTCTCGAACATTTTCACGGCATCGTCCGCGAAGGGCAGATCGACTACGGTGAGTTGATAACCCAGGCGATGTCCCACCGGATGTTGCCCATGCTGGCCGACGCCTTGTGTCGCGATGAACTGGCCAAGTATGTGCCTTACCAGTTGCGCAATGAGCTGGTCAGTTCACTGATGAACAATCGCCGGGCGGTTGCCGTTCTCACCCGATCGGCAGCCGAGGTGACGAGCCGACTCGTCGAGCGGGGGATCCCCGTGGCGGCGACCAAGGGCATCGTGCTGGAGCCCACGGTGTATGGCGGCCGAGGTGTCCGGCGCATGATGGACGCCGACCTGATCATCCATCCCGACGACCGCCACGCCGTCTCCGAGCTCATGGTCGAGCTGGGCTTCGTCAACGGGGAGTACGACTGGCAGACCGACCGGATCAACGACATGTCCGCTACTCAGCGGGCTGTCTACCGTCTCAGTCCCGACCACCTGCCGCACTTCACTCGCCACATCGACACCGACGGTGGCCGGGTCCTGGTCGACTTTGCGAACTCGCTGACCTGGTCCGCCAGTGAGTGGCAGATCGACATGGCGGTCGTCCTCGCCGGGCGCACGACGGTCGAGGCCCTGAACGGGCGGGTCACCCTGCCGGCGCTCGCACCCGAGTTCCGGTTCCTGTCGGTGGCCCTGCACCTGTTCCGGGAGTCATGGTTCGAGCAGACGGTGGCCAAGGGTAAGGACATGCTCTACAAGTACGCCGACCTGCTGCGGCTCTGGGCGGCGGAGCGGCCGGTCATCGAATCGTCGCTGCCGGCGGTGATCGCGCGGTTCGACCTGTGGCGGCCGCTCGGTTGGGTGCTGACCCACACCGACCGCACCTTCGCCACGACGTTGAGCAGCGATCTCGGCGTCCCGCAGCCCGATGAGGCGTTCCTGGCCAGCGCGTACGGATCGGGCGGGGTCCCGCTGACCTGGTCCGGCACCATGCGCGAGCGGCTGCACGCCAAGGACCGCCTCAGCCTGCTGCGCCGGGTCGCGTAGTCGCTACACATTCGAAACGGGGAATGAGCATGGCCGTGTCACCTGCGGGGCACGCGGAGTCCAGCAGTAGAACGTTGCACCTCAGCTGAATGACGCCGTCGGTTTTACCGGCGGCCTGCCTTTGATGGCGCAATCCCACGGTCCGGCTCATTGTTACCGGACCGACGGTTCCGCCTTCCCATTTATCGGTGCGCAAATCGACTTCAGCAACAACAGTGACCAATCATTGACATATTCGAGTCGACGCCAATACCGTTGATTCAAATCCGATTCGGCAGCAGCTCGGGGACAACTGTGGTCACCGAACGAGGTGCCGTTCTCTGGAAGGGGTTCAGTATGGCCGACCACGAATTCGCAGCATTCGTGCAGGCGGTCCAGCAGCTCGATCTCGAGGATCGGGCCGTGGCCGCCACCTCCCACACCTCCGCCGTCTCGGTCAAGGACTGGGAGACCATCCAGGAGGAGGCGCTCGACCGGTCGGCCGACCGGTCCGAGTAATCGCGATCAGGTGGGATGCGGCGAGTCGTCGCATCCCACCCCCAGGTCCGCCCCCAGCCCACCGGCAGAGGAGTCCCCGAATGTCGATCCTTCTCCCGACCAGCACGGACCCGCTGTCGGTCATCCTCAAGCTGCCCGGTGACACCTGCAACATCAACTGCTTCTACTGCTACGAGAAGCGCAAGCCGTACGAGAAGTTCGAGCGTCTCGAGACCGAGGCCGTCTCCCGCCTGGTCCAGTTGGCGGCCGGCCATCCGCTCGCCGTCGAACTGCACGGTGGCGAACCACTGCTGGTCGGCAAAGAGATGCTGGCCTCGGTGCTGGCGGCGCTCCGCGAGCACGACGGCCCGATCCGGGTGTCGATGCAGACCAACGGGACCCTGCTCGACGCGGGTTGGATCGACTTCTTCGACGAGCATTGGCCGGAACTGGAGATCGGCATCAGCCTCGATGGTGACGCCGACGCGAACGCGTTCCGCCGCGACTACGCCGACCGCCCGACGGATCGTCGTGTCGAGGCGGCGCTGCAGATGCTGTCGGACCGTGGCCGCAGTGTCGGGCTGATCGCCGTCGTGACCCGTGCCAGCCTCGGGCGGGCGGCCGACATCCTCGGTTACTTCGCCGGGTGGTCCGCCATCAAGAACATCAACTTCGCGCCGTGCTTCGACTATCAGGTCACGCCACGGCGTATCCCGAAGGGCAACAGCCGGACGCTGCTTCCGCTGCTGGCCGACAAGGAGAAACCGGGGTGGGCGATCACCCCGACCGAGTACGCCGGCTTCCTCCGGGAGGCGGTGGACGCCTGGGTGCAGCAGCGGCTGTTCCGGCGCTTCGCGATCGAGCCGGTGACCAGCGTCCTGCAGAAGCTCGCAGGCCGGGCGAGCCGCTCTTGCCACTTCTCAGAGAAGAAGTGCGCACACACCCTGACGTTGTATCCGAACGGCACCATCGGCAGCTGCGACGAGCTTGGCCTGCCGGGTGCCCGCCTGGGCCACATCGACCAGGTGACCGACTTCGAGCATCTGCTCCGGCTGCAGACCAACCCGACGCTGCAGGCGGATCTCAACCAGGTGCTCGCCAAGTGCGACACCTGCCCATACCAGAGCACCTGCGGCGGCGGGTGCCTGGCCACCAGGATCCGCTACCTCGGGACGCCGCTCTACGAGGACTACTGCTCCTACCGAGTCGAGCTCATCGAGCATCTGAGGGAGACCACGCATGCCGCTCTCGCCTGAGGTGGAAAACGACCTGCTCTCCGCCCTCGGTGACCACCGCCAGACCCATCGGCAGAAGATGGTGCAGGCGCTCCAGGCGTTCAGCACCGAGTTCGAGGTGCCTGGGGACAACGCCGGGTTGGCGACCTATGCCTTGCTCGGGCAGGTCTTCTTCGGTGTCCGGCACGCTGCCACGACCGGCAACCACGCGCTCGCCGACGAGCTGCTGAGAGTCTGGGGCCGTCGCGGCGACCTCCTCGGTGGGCGTGGCAACGGACCGGTGTGGTTCCGCGCCGCCGACTGCGTCCAGGTCGACGATGACCGGTACCTGTCACCGGTCTATCTCGTCGGCGGCCACACCATCCCCGAGCAGCCCGCGGCCGGCCCCATCGACGTGCTCCTGGCCCTGGATCGTGACTGCGAGCTGATCTGTCGTCAGGGTGCCGGGATCGCGATCGGCGTCGACCGGGTGTCGGCCCTCGGCACCAGCCGGTCGTGGGCAGTCACCGGGCTGGCCGCGACGGTCTTCACCGACACCCCGGACTCGCCGGTGCGGGTCGCCGAAGCCGTGGTGCACGAGAGCGCCCATACCATGCTGAATTCCCTGCTCGACGCCTACCACATCGATCTGCACGACGAGGCGCGGTGGTACTCCCCGTGGAAGGGCTGCGACCGCCCGGCTTTCGGTCTGGTCCACGCGGTCTTCGCGTTCTCCGCGGTCCTGCGGTTCTGGCGCGCGGCCGAGCACTGGCCGGAGGCAACGGAGGACGAGCGTTGGTACTGCCGACGCCGGGTCAGCGAGGAGCAGGACAACCTGCGGAGCGTACGGGAGTCCTTCGAGGGCTGCCTGCCGTCAGTGACCGCCCCGGCCCTGCGAGAGCTGCTCGTCTCGACGTACACCGATGCGGTCGCGACGTCCGCCGAGCCGACCGCAGTAGCGTCATGACGACGGCCGACGGCGTTCTGACGCGCGACCACGCCAGCCTGTTCCTGGCCACCGGCGAGCTCCCGGCCGCGTGCCTCGACTGGGAGCGCACGGTTTCCGAGCACGGCGACGCGGGTGGGGATCACCGCGAGGAGGTCTTCGGGGCGGCTGCGCTGGCGGTTCAGCTCGACCCGGACACCGACAACGGATCGCGACGCGAGGCGCGCCGCGCTGCCGAGATCGCGTTCCTACTCGACGGCCGCCCGGCGGGAGCTGTGCTGGACCTGATGTGCGGCCCGGGTGCCTACCTGCGGACCCTGCGGGCCGGCGGGCACGGCGTCGGGACCTACCTCGGTGTCGACGTCTCGCCGGCGGCGATCGATCACGCCACTCGTCACCTCGCCTCGGCGACGGCCTCCTTCGTGGTCGCTGACGTACGGACGTGGGATCCACCGGCGGCCACGTTCGACACGGTCTTGCTCACCTACGAGGCCCTCAACCATCTGCCGCCAGCGGAGGCAGCCGGAGTGCTGCGCCGGGCGGCGTGGGCCGTGCGGCCAGGCGGCCGAGTGCTGGTCGACATGCAACTCGTCGAGTCCGTCGCCACCTGGCCGCTTCGAACGGCTCTCTCCCACCGGCTGGCGGACGGCTCCGCGCTCGGCGACGGCGTGCTGCTGACGCACGGCAGGGTCGATGGCGACGGCCGTCTCCGCCAGAACGGTCATCTGATCGGTGCCGGCGGCGAGTGCCGGTACCACTTCGTCTCGGTGCGCTGGCTGCCGCGGGAGCGCGAGGTACCGGCTCTGCTGGCCGCCGCGGGCCTCCGAGTCGTCCGGACGGCGCAGCTGCACCGCGACGCACCCACCGACAAGTTCGAGATCACCACGGCGACTCAGTTCGTCGCCGAGCCGGAGCGTGTCCCATGACAGTGATCGAGCGGGGCCCCATCCTTCCGGACCGGTACTGGGCCGCGATGATCGACGGCCGAGCGATGCACCAGTTCGTCACCCTCGTTGAACCGCAACTCGCCGACGAGCACGACGATCTCTGCCGTCGGCTGCTCGCCGCCGACGTGGCGCCGCACCGGGTGGCCGGACTGAGTGGGTACAACGCGACCGACCGGGCGGAGGCGGTCCACATCGCCGCCACCGGCAACCTGTCGCTGGCGGACGCCCTGACCAGCTACGGCGACGTCGAGCGGTTCACCTACGACGTCACTGGCCGGTCCCTGGAACTGCTCGTCGCCCCGGGCAGCCGCGAGTTCCTGGTCGAGGCGGCCTTCACCCGCGCCGCCACGCTGCTGTCCCGGTTCCGGATGCTGCAGTTCCTGGAGTCCGCAGTCGGGATGATCTGCCACGACGACGACGCCGTACCCGATCCGCCGAACCCGCACGCGGTGCGGCTGCCGACGGACCTGTGGTCGGACGCCGCACTCACCCGACACCTGTTGCACGCTGCCGGGCAGACGTACGCGGCGCTGTGGATCCGCGCGGAGCGACGGGTCTACGGCCTACGCGAAGCGGAGAGCCACGCCCGGATGAGCGACATCTTCGGGCACTGCCTGGTGGCGGAATGCGCGCGGCGGGTGGCGGACGACCCGGACGTGCCACGCCCGGTGGCCGACGACCTGGCCGCGGCCCGGCGCGAGTGGGCGCCGGACCCGGCGTCGGTTGGCTGCCAGGACGAGCAACTGCCGCTCACGTCCGAGCTTCTGCGCTGCTGGTGGCCGGTCGAGGGACGGGCGGCCCACATCTTCGATTCACCGTTCGACTACATGAACCGACTGGAGGCTGACCGTGCACATCGCTGAAACGGTGGCCGTGTCGAGCGTCGAGGGATTCCTGAACCCCGCAGAACTCGCCGAGCTCCACGACGCGCTGGCGACGCTGTGGGCGGCCACGGAGTCCGGCGCGCTCGCCGAGGACCGCCGAACCTCCTCGGTGCACAGCATCGAAGGCATGACCACCCGGCAGGCCATGGAGATCTACGAGCCGCAGGGCCGCGCGGAGACCACCGATCTTCCCGCCGCCGCCGAGAAGATCCTCGACCAGGCCGCAGAGCGCGCGCTGCCCGCAATCGCCACGGTGCTGCCGACGGTCTGCGGTTTCGCGCCCTGGATCTTCGTCAGCTACGGCCCCGGCCAGTTCATCACCCCGCACATCGACCTGCTCAACAACGATGACGACCGGGAACGGCCGAAGGTCGCCGGCATTTCGGTCACCCTCACCGCGCCAGAGGCCTACGAGGGCGGCGAGTTCGTCGTGGAGACGACCACGAACCCGGAGCTGTGGGACCGGACAGCGACCGGGTCGATCCCGCGGACACGCAGCGACTGCGACTTCTCCTCGACCTGGTTCACCTCGGCTGCGAGGACGAGATGGTCCACCAAACCGCGCGCCGGCGACGCTCTCATCTACGGCTCTCAGCTGACCCACGGTACCGAGCCGGTACGCCGCGGCCGGGTCAGCAAGGTTCTCGGTTTCCTGCTCACCTGATCACAGGAGTCATCTGTGCGCGCACGCATGGCATTCAAGCTGGCCGACCGCAACTCCGGCATGACCGACATGGATCGGCTGCCGACGATCTACTGGGCACTCTCCAGCGTCCTCCGGTACGGCGTCGAGGGCGCAGTCGTGGAGCTGGGCTGCAACGCGGGTTACACCTCGGTGTGGCTTCGACAGATCATGGAGGACCTCGACCCGGCCCGCGAACTGCACGTCTTCGACTCGTTCGAAGGGCTGCCCGAGCCCGGACCGCATGACGACTACCTGCGGCGGGGCGACTGCCTGACCAGCCGGGAGGCGCTGGAGAAGAACTTCGCCTACTGGGGTCTGCCGCTACCCACCGTGCACGCCGGATGGTTCACCGACACCCTGCCAGTGTGCGGCGTCGAGCAGATCGCCTTCGCCTACCTGGACGGCGACTTCTACGACTCCATCCGGGTCAGCCTTGAGTTCGTCTATCCCCGGCTGGCGCCCGGTGGCGTCATCCTCGTCGACGACTACTGTGACCTGGACGCCAACCCTCGCGCCTGGGACGGACTGCCTGGCGTCAAGCGGGCCTGTGACGACTACTTCGCCGGTAAGGACCAGCACCTCGAAGTGCTTGCGGCCAGCGGTGACCTCTCCATGGCGGCGGTTTGGAAGCCGCGATGACCGGACCCACCTATCCTTTCGTGGTGTTGGAGGGGACCGACGGCAGCGGCAAGTCGACCGTCCGCGACCTGCTGCACCATCTGTTGCGGAAGAACTCGGTGCCGTGCTTCATGGTGGGCCAGCAGAGCTGGCTCGACATCCGCGCGAGCCGCACCATCGTCGCCGCGCGGCAGCAACGTCTCGGCCTGTCCCGGCGACAGATTTCCGAAGCGTACGCTCTCGACAAGTCGCTGCATCTGCGGCACAACATCGAACCGACGACCGCCGAGGCGTACGTGTTGGCGGACCGCTACTTCTACAGCGACGCGGTCTACCACGAGTCGCTGTACGGCATCCCGATGCAGGACACCCTCAAGCTGCACACCGCCCGGGGCAGCCGGCAGCCGGACCTGGTGGTCTGGGTCGACACCGATCCCGACGTCGCGTTCCAACGGGTACTCGACCGCGGTAAGGCTCGCAGGGCATACGAGACGCGGCCGCGCCTGGCCGCCTTCTACGCGGGGTACGAACGGCTGTTCGCCGACGGCACCGCAGCCGGCGCGCCCCTGCACCGGTTCCGCAACGACGGCGGCGAGGTCGAGAAGCGGGTCGAGGAGGAGTTGCTGCCGCGACTGCTGTCCCTCGCGCCGCCACCCGGCACCGATCGGAGCCCGTCATGACCGAGCTGGACCTGTCGCGGCCCGGCGCGTACCTGCGCGACCACCTCCGTGAGCTGGGCTGGGGCGCTACCGACGTCGTCGCCTTCACCGGTCTGAGCACCGTGGTCCGGGTTGCCGACTCACCCTACGGCGCGGTCAAAGGTCTGTTCGGTTACTACCACGTCTGCGACCGGCTTCCGGCCGGCGCCAACCCCGCCGCCTACGGCTACTACTGGTACAAGCGCTTCGCCGCCGACCGGTACCGGAACTGGCGGGCCGCGTTCGCCCAGGAATATCAGGTTCTGACGAAGCTGGCCGGGCACCCGTCCTGGATTCAGGTGGGACGCGCCGAACTCGACGGTGAGATCCCCTTCTACGAACTTGAGTTCTGCAGTGGCGGCAACCTGGCCGGTGCGCTCGCCACGATGGAGGTGGACGCGTCCCGGGTACGGCGCATCGGCACGGCTCTCGCCGAAGGTCTGCTGGCCCTGCACGATCTCGGCTTCGTGCATCGGGACCTGAGCCCGGAGAACATCCTCCTACGGGGCGAGGACGTCGTCATCGCCGACCTGGGTACGGCGCGGCAGGTCGACACGCCCGAGCCGCCGCGGTCCCACGTCGACGAGTTGCACTGGCCGCCGGAGTACCGGGACCGCTACCACGAGGCGCGGGAACCGGCCGACGTGTTCGGATGGGGAACGGTGATGTACCGGATCCTGACCGGTGTGATGCCCCGGTACGGTGCTCCCCCGCTTGCGGAGCTGACCCGTGTCCCGGTCGCCGCGAAACTCGTCGACCTCGTCGAGTCGTGCCTGGCCTTCGCGCCGGCGGACCGGCCGGCCTCGATGCGGCCGGTGATGGCCGCGCTGGGCGACGAATGACGACGACGGCACTGCCCGTGCAGGACGGGCGCAAACGCTACGTCTCGGGTACGCACCGGATCAGACCACCGGAGGAGACCTGGGCGCTGCTCACGCCGCTGCTCCCCCGTCTGGGCATTACCCGGATCGCCGACCTGACCTGGCTCGACGACATCGGGATCCCGGTATTCCAGGCGGTGCGGCCGAATGCACGGAGCCTGTCCGTTTCGCAGGGCAAGGGTTTGACACCGTTGCTGTCCCGGATCTCCGCCGCCATGGAGTGCGTCGAGCTCTGGCACGCCGAGCACCTGCCGGACGGTGCGGTAACGGCTCCCGTCGCGGAGGTGTCGGCGGGGCTCCCGTACGAGATCGCCCAGTTGCAACTGGCCACCAGGCACCATCTGGCGCCAAGCACGACGCTGAACTGGACCCCGGCACGCACGCTGGAACCGAGCCCGGCGGCGACACTCGTGCCGACGGCGGCCCTGCGCATCGACGCCCGCTTCGCCCGGACCTGGCAACCGCCGTTGTTTGACGTCACGAGCAACGGCCTGGCCAGCGGGAACAGCCTGGACGAAGCCACCCTGCACGCACTCTACGAGGTTGTCGAGCGCGACGCGCTGGCGCGGGCGGAAGACGATGCAGTCACGGTGGTCGGACCGTGGCCGGAGACCGCTGCGGCTCTCATCGAGCGCTTCGCCGCGGTGTCGGTGAGCGTGCAGGTCGAACTGGTCCCGTCGCGGATGAGCGTGCCGTGCGTACGCGCATACATCCACAGTGATGACTATCCGGGGCGGTTCCTCGGTGCGGGCGCCCACCTCGACGGCGAGGTGGCGCTGTGCCGGGCGTTGACTGAGGCGGCGCAGTCGCGGGTGGCCGCCATCTCCGGCACTCGGGAGGATCTGGAGGGGTCGATCTTCCGGAGTGGGCGGCACGCTGCGCCGGCGCCTTCGGCACCGACGCGCACCATCGCCGCTCGGGACCTGCCCCGGACCGTCTTCGACGAAGTCGAGCCGGAGCTGCGGTTGCTCGTCGGGCGGATCACCGCCGTCACCGGGCAACCGCCCCTGCTCGCCGACCACACCCGCGCGGAACTCGGCGTCCCGGTGACCCGGGTGCTCTGTCCCGGGCTCGACCGTCCGGCGGACATGTGATGCCCGACCGACCTCACCGCTACCTCTTCCTCGGGCCCAGCCTTCCGGTCGAGGCGCACGCGGACGCGCTGTCCGGGATCACGGTCCTTCCGCCGATCGCGGCGGGCGACCTCCTCCGGCTGCCGTTGCGGCGCGGTGACGTCGTCGGCATCGTCGACGGCTACTTTCATCAGAACCGCAGCGTGCAGCACAAGGAGATTCTTGACGTGCTGGCACGCGGCGTGCGTGTGCTGGGGGCGGCGAGCATGGGCGCGCTGCGGGCAGCGGAGCTGCATCCCTTCGGTATGGAGGGGGTGGGCGGCATCTTCGCCGACTACCGCGACGGACGGCTGGAGGCCGACGACGAGGTGGTGCTCCTGCACGGACCGGCCGAGTCCGGATACCGCGCGATGTCCGAGCCTCTGGTCAACATTCGCGAGACGGTCCGGTTGGCGGTAGCCGCCGGGGTCTGCGACGCCAGGATGGGCCGGCGGCTGATCGACCGTCTGGCCGCGAGTCCCTACCGCCTCCGGAGCTACCGGCGGCTCCTCGAGTTGGGCCGTGATGAAGGGCTCGACGAGCATCGGCACGACATGCTGGCCGAGTTCTGCCGGCGCTCGGCTGCGGACCGCAAGCAGGCAGACACCCTTGACCTCGTCCGTGTGCTGACCGACCCGGCCGGCGGGGCCGCCCCGCCGCCACAAGTCACCGAGACGATCTACCTGCGCCGGTGGCGGCATGCCTCCACGGGCACGGGAGGCCGGCCCGGCGACATCGTCGCGCTGCGAGCTTGCCAGCTGCTGTCACCACTGCTGCCGGGCATCTACCGCGACCTGGTGTTCGACTGGCTAGCCGCGGACTGCCGCGCCTCCTGCGGTACGGAGGCGGCGGCGGACGCACCGTCGACCGCCCTCGCGCATGCCGGCCACCGTGGCCTCTTCTCGCCCTCGGCACCGCTGTCCGAACTGCCGTTCCTCACCGGCTGGACGACTGCGGCCGAGCGCCGGACGTTAAGCAGGGACGCGTTGCTGCGGCTCTTCGTCGTCCGCAGTTTCCGCGTAGCGCCGGCGGTCGTGTACGACGAGCTGGTGCTGGACCATCTCCGCGTCCGGCCGCAGTGGCCGGCCGTGCAGCGGGTGGTTCGGCGGGCGGACGAGCTCAACGACTTGGCGCGCCGGCACCGCACCGACTTCAACGCGGACAACATCACCGACCCGGACGCGCGAGACGTGTTGCGAAGGGTCTGGGCGGTGGGCGACGACATGCTGGAGACCGCTGCCCTGGACCGCGGATTCGGTTCGATCGCCGCCGCGCTCGCCGCCGCGCGCCGCTTCTACCTGCTCATCAGCTTCGAGTACACCGATCCCCTGGCCGGCGCGCCGTCGCCGGCCGGGTCATCCGACCGGATCCCCGCAGAACACACGATCAATGGAGGTTGACGATGGCTACACCGAGGATCCGCGTCGCGGTCTACGTCGTTCGACGCCGGGACACCGCACCCGAGCTGCTCGTGTTCGACCATGTCGGGATGCCGGAGGCAGGCACCCAGATCCCCGCCGGCGGGGTGGAGGAGGGCGAGTCACTCGCGGAGGCCGCCACCCGGGAGGTGACGGAGGAGAGCGGGCTGACCCGCATCTCGCTGATCCGCGAGGTGGGCGTGGAGGAGAAGCCGCACCCGATTTCCGGCGCGCCTCGACGCACCACCTTCTTCCTGGCCGAGGTGGACGCCGATTGCCCTGACTCCTGGCAGCACCGGGTGGAGGCGCCCGGGGAGGACGACGGTCTGGTGCTCAGCTTTCGGTTCGTGCCGTTGCCGCTGCCGTACCGACTGGCCGACGGACAGGACGACCTGCTTGCCGAGGTGGATGAGGGGTGGCGGTCGCGGGCGGGTGATTCCGCTCCCACCGGTTGACCGCGGCGGCCGTTCCACAGGTTGCGCGCGACGACGAAGGGAGTGCTGGTGGAGAGGACCGGGTGGATCCGGTTCAGCGGGACTGCGGGAGGCACCTATCCGGCCACCTGGGGCCAGCGTGAGTTCTGGAACATCATCAATCGGCTGCGGCCCAGCGGTTACTACCAGGTCCCGTGGGCGGTGCCGATTCCACCCGGATGCGGGATGGAGCGGATCGAACGATGCCTCACCGAGCTGGCGACCCGTCACGAGGCCCTACGGACGACACTGCGGCGGGATCCGGACGGCCGTCTGTGGCAGATCGTGCACAGTGACGGAGCCATCGCCGTCTGGACCATCGACCTTCCGCCGGACAAGGCGGCCATCGCGGCGTCGCGTCCCCTGAACGACTTTCTGGAGACCGAGCCGGCGGTCGACCGCGAGTTCCCGTGGAAGGTCGTGATCCTGACCTGGAACGGTTCGCCGCATCACGTGGTCTCCGTCTGCTCCCACATGGTGCTCGACGGCGAGAGCTCCGAGGTGCTCGTGGAGGAGATGCGCAGGGCGTTGGCGGCGGAACCGGTGTCGCACGGCCGGGCCAGCCAGCCGTCGGAAGTCGCCCGGTGGGAGGGCGGCGAGAGTGGTCGTCGCACCTCCCAGCGGGCGATCGCCTACTGGCGGTCGGCGCTCGAGAGCGCTCCGGCGAGCCCGTTCCCCACCGCGGCACCTCCCGGGAACTCTCCCCTCTGGCGCGGGGTACTCAGGTCTGACGCGGCGCACGCCGCCGAGCCGACGGTGGCCCGGCGCACTGGCCTGGCCTCCAGTGCGGTGTTCCTCAGCGCGGCGGCCGCTGTGTTGGCGGACCTGACTGGCACGTCGCGGTTCTTGTTCCGCGTCCCCACCAGCAACCGGTTCAGCCGGGACCTCCAGCGCTACGTGGGTGCGCTGTCCCAGCACGCGATCGTGGTCGTCGACGCGGGCGCCGACACGTTCGACGGATTGACCCGCGCCATCGCGGGTGACCTGCTACGAGCCCACTCCCGCGCCCGTTACGACGCGGACGCCCTGTACACGGTGGTGCAGGAGGTGACGGCGGCGCGGGGCCAGCAACCGGACCTGACCTTCCTGTTCAACGACATCCGGCCCCTGACCAAGCGTCCCGGGAGCGGTGACCCGGTCGTCCAGCCGGGTGCCGCGGCGGCACCGACCGGCATCACCTGGGAACTGCTGCACACGGCCAACCCGGATCTCACCTTCTACGTGCGGGTGGCGAACGCGGCGGGTCGGCTCTCCCTGGATGTCGCCGCGGACATCTCGTGCCTGTCGAAGCCCGAGATCGAGAGGTTCCTGCTCGCGATGGAGAAACTGCTGACCCGCGCCGCCGACGGCGACTTCAGCCTGTCGGACACGAAGGGGATCGCCGCGCTGTGACCGGGTCCGTGGCGACGACGCGTACCGAACATGACTCCGTGCCACTGCTGTCCTGGATGGACAAACCGCCGGTCGACCGTGGCGTGTACGACCGTGATCCGGCGGACGGGTCGGAGCGCTTTCACTCCTACGCCCACCTGGCCGCTCTGGTGCGGCGGGCGGCGGGCCGCTTTCAAGCCGCTGGCATCCGGCCCGGCGACGTCGTGTTGTTGATTCGGCCCTCGGTGGCGGAGTTCTTCGTGGACTTCTTCGGCATCCTCCTGGCCGGCGCCACGCCGGCGCCGGTTCCGGTGCCGGCGGTGCTGCGGGACCTCAACGGCTACCTGAGCCGGCTCGACACCCTGCTGCGCTTTCCCAGCGTCCGCGCTACGGCGACCGGCAGCGAACTTGTTTCGGTCATCGGTCCCGCGGTGGCGGCCGCCGGCCGCCTCCTGGTCGCCGACGCCGGTAGCGGCCGGGGACCGATCGGCGAGCCGGTGCCGCTCCCCGAGACCGCGCTGATCCAGTTCAGCTCCGGTTCCACCCGGGCACCACAAGGGCTGCGCATCCCACTTCCGGCGCTACAGGGCAACATCGACGCCATCACCGCCTGGCTCGGCCTGACCCGGAACGACCGATCGGCCACCTGGTTGCCGCTGCACCACGACATGGGCCTGGTGGGGTGCGCCCTGGTGGCGGTCCGCAGCACGATGACCATCACCCTGATGAGCCCGGAGCAGTTTGTCCGGGCACCCGCGACATGGCTGCGGCACTTCCACCGCGGCGGCGGCACCGCCACCGGGATACCGGTGTTCGGCCTGCGGCACATCCTGCGCCGCGTCCGTCCGCGGGACCTCGACGGTATCGATCTGAGCGGCTGGCGGCACCTCGTGGTTGGTGCCGAGAGATTGGACCCCGCGGTCCTGGACGACGTGGAGCGGCTGCTCGCGCCGTTCGGGTTCGGGCCCGACGTGATTCGGCCGGCCTACGGACTGGCTGAGTCCACCTGTGCGGTAGCCGGTACGTTGAGCGGCCGCCGCCGAACGGTGATCACTTTGGATGGCCGATCGATGGTGTCGGGCGCCGTGGTCCGGCCGGCCGCCGATCCGGGCACCGGAGTCCGGCTCGTCGGGTGCGGTGTTCCGGTGCGCGGCATGTCCGCCCAGGTGGTGGACACGGAGGGACGGGTAGTCGCCGACGGCGTGCTCGGCGAGATAGCGATCGCCGGTACCTCGCTGGCCAGCGGCGTCCTGGATCCTGGCGACGACGCGGCCGGGTCCGCCGCCGGGTCGACGTCCACCGACACCGTCCGTACCGGTGACGCCGGTTTCCGGCACGACGGCGAGTTGTTCGTGGTGGGGCGGCTCGGCGACGCGGTCAAACAGTTCGGCCGCTGGTTGTTCGCCGAGGACGCCGACCAGTACGCGGCGGCCGCGTCACCACGTCCGATGCGAACGGTGGCGCTGCTCGGCGCGTGGCAGGGTCGCAGCACGGCGGTGGTGCTCGTTGAGGGTGCGGTTGGCGACGCCGCCTCCGCCATCGGTTCGGCCATCGTCAAGCGGGCCGACGAGTTGCGGGTACTGGTCGTCACCGTGCCAGCGGGCTGCATCAGCTGGACCAGCAGCGGGAAGCCCCGACGGGCGATCATGTGGCAACGGTTCACCTCCGGGCAACTGGGCGGCACGGTGGTCTGGGACTCCGACGGCCCCGGTGTCGTCGAGGGCGACGCGGAGCTTCCACAGTGAACGGTTCCGTGCAAGGATATGCGTCGATCAATTGCGCATCGGCGGATCCACGGGGGATTGAAGCTTTGTGCGTGAACATCGACAGCTGGCCTGGCCCTGCGTACCGCCGGGTTGTCACACCCGGTCCGGCCCCTCGCCGCTCTCCGTCGAGCCCCGCCCCGTCTCACCCCAATGACCGTCGACGGTCACCACGCTGCCACGCGCGGCCCACCAGTCCGAGGAGGTCCTGAGTGAGCACCGACAGCGAGCCCGCGGTCGACGGGGCATCCACTCTGGTCGACTCAATCGTCTGCCGCCTGGTCGGCGCCTACGCTCCCGAGCCTGCCGCCTCGGTGGACGCAGGCATGACGCTGATGGGCGATCTGGGATTCACCTCGTTGCGGCTCATCGAGCTGGCCTTCATGGTGGAGGAACTCTTCGACATGGACCCTGCCGTGATGGGCGAGGCGCCGCCGAGCGACACCGTGGCGGGCCTCCGCGACTTCTTGATCTCGAAGATCGCTGCCGGCCAGGCCGTTGTACCTGAACCGAACGCGGTCGATGCGGCGATAGCGACCCTGTGACTCTTGAGGAGAACCGTGATCCGCATGTGGGACTCGACATTCGAAGAGAAGCTGCGTGCCACGCTGACCCTGGCTCCGGAGCGCCGGATCGAGCCGGACGCCCAGCTCGCCGACTACGGTCTCGACTCCCTCGGTGCGGTAAGCCTTCTGGTCGACCTGGAGGAGGCGTACGCGATCCGGTTGCCGGACGAGTCGCTGACCACCGCCACCTTCTCCACCGCAGCCACCCTGTGGACGGCCGTGAACCGGGAGATCAGCGCCAAGGACCCCGCGTGAGGCCTCCGGGACCGGCGGACCGGCGGACCACCGACATCCTCGACAAGCTGTCCCGCATCCCCGACGCCGTACGACACTTCACCATGTCGGCACAGGACGCCCGACGCCAGTACCAGTTCTCCGCCGAGACGCTCCAGGCCCTGACGGTCCTCGGCTTGCCATGCCGAGACGCCGCCGACGGACCTCGGTACGCGAAGGTCGATCTGGTCAACCTGGCCCTGCACCTCGGTGACGATGCGGCGTCACGAGCGGCTCGGCGGTTCTGGGCCTCGGCCCTGGATCGGCCCGAGGGAGTCGTGGGGCCCTCGTTCGAGATCGGGTACCTTGCGCCTGCCTGTCCCGCGCCCGGCCACGGGGACAGCTGCCGCTACCGCATCCGGCTGCCCGACGGTCGCCGTACCGAGCACGTCGTGCCCGCCGCCCAGCCCGCCACGCTGGCGACGGTCCGTATCGACTCCACCGGCGATTGGCCGGACCTGCCGCCAGCCGTGCGCGACCTGCTCGACCTGACCCGGGGGCTGGTCTTCATGCGGCTGCCGGAGGAACTGCGACGCGATCTGAGGTTCATCCGCCGATCGGGGCTCAGCGACTGCGCGGGAGCCGCGGCGCTGCTCGTCGAGGAGGGCCGTAGGCGCGGGCTCCGGGTGCGGTCCGCACAAGGCTTCATCGCCGTCCCGCTCTTCTCCACCATGCACTTCTGGGCCGAGGTCCGGGTGGACCGGCGGTGGGTGCCGGTCGACCCGGTGCTCATCGACGCGATGCTGCACTGGGGTGTGCTCAGCGAGGAACGGTGGAACCGCCACCGCTCCCCCGGGGGCATCCTCAGCCGGGTCTGTTCCGGGGCGGCGACGTTGACCGAGCACGAGGGGCGGCGGGTGACGCTGACCTACCCGACCCGGACGATCGCCGCGCAGCTCGCGGGCTCCGCGTCCTGAGCTTCACGAACAGATACGGGGGTTCTCGTGATTCGGTGCAGTAAGACAATCCGCGCCACGATGGGTGGGTGACATGGCGGACAATGCCCGGACGTCGTCCGTCGAAGCCACAGTGACCACGCGCTTCGACTGGGACTACTCCTCTCGGGCGCCGAAACTGCGCGCGCTCTATGAGAAGGGCAAGGCGGCCCAGTGGAACGCGGTGACCGATGTCGACTGGTCCAAGCGGATCGCCTTTGGCACACCGTTGACCGAACTGGCCGCACACGGCACCAGCGCCGCGGCCAGCACGCTGCTGGAACCGCCCGACGGGTGCCCGGTGCCGCCCCACCTCTGGGAGGCGTTCCGGTGGGAGTACCACGCCTGGACGAGCAGCCAGTTCCTGCACGGGGAGCAGGGCGCGATGCTCGCCACCGCGAGACTCGTGGAGACGACCCCCGGCATGGACGACAAGCTCTATGCCGCCGCGCAGGCCGCCGACGAGGCACGGCACGTCGAGGCGTTCTCGATGTACATGGATCGTCTCGGCCACGCCTACCCGGTGACGCCGTCGCTACGCACCATGCTGTCGGACATCGTCTCCGACAGCAGGTGGGACATCATCTACCTGGGCATGCAGGTCATCGTCGAGGGCCTGGCGCTGGCGGTGTTCCGGATCGGTCAGACCACCTTCTTCGACCCGGTGATCCGGCAGATCACCGACCTGGTCGCCAGAGACGAGGCGCGGCACGTCGCGTTCGGCCGATTGGCGCTGGAAGGCCTCTACAACGACCTCGACAGTCGGGAACGCGCCGACCGCGAGGAGTTCGTCAAGGAGTCGCTGCTGCTGATGGCGAGACGTTTCCAGCTGGAGGAGGTTTGGGAGCGGCTCGGTATCGACGTTGCCGCGGGCGTGCGGTACGCCCGCTTCGACCCGGACATGGTCCGCTTCCGCGCGCTGATGTTCGCCAAGGTCGTGCCCACGCTGGGCGCGGTCGGCCTGCTCACCGACTCGGTGAAGGCCCATCTGGCGGAGCTGTCCCTCATGTCGCCGATAGTCACCACTCGGATCGGAGGCGCGCGATGACCGACGAGGTCCGCCCGCAGGTCGATGCCGCCCGCATTGACGACGTGGTCGCCGGGGTGGTCGGCCGCATCGCCCCACTCGACGTCGACCGGGCCGGCTCGGACCAGCACCTGGTCACCCACCTGGGATACAACTCGTTGACCCTGGTGGAACTGGTCTTCGCGCTGGAGGACCTGTTCGACCTGGAGTCGTCCGGGCCCGACGACATCCCACCCGTGGCGTCGGTCGAGATCCTCCAGCGGTATGTACGGGACAAGGTCGAGTCCGGCATGGGCACCTCGCCCAGCGATGCCCGCATCGCGGAGTTCCTCCGTGACCATTGACGACGACATCGCGACCCTCATCGACCGGCTACACCGGGTTCCTGACGAGGTGCGGACCTTTGACCGCGACCTGGACTGGGCCTGGCGCAACGTACGTCTCAAGCCGGACTTCCTGGGGGCCCTCACCGACCGCGGTTTCCCGGCCGACCGGCGTGGCGGCCACCTCCGGTTCGACCGGTATGACCTGTTCAATTGCGGGATGCAACTGGGTCACGGCCCGGTCAGCCGATCGGCCCGCAGGTACTGGCCGGCGGCCCTGCACCGAGCGGCCCGCGGCATTCGCAGCCGCTACGAGGTGGGCTTCCACGCGCAGTGTCCCGAGCCGGGACATCCGCCACCGTGCCGCTACGTGGTGGCTCTCCCGGGCGGTGAGATGCGGTGCCGCACGATGGCCGACGGCGAGGTGGGGCTGCTCGCCAACGTGGTGGTCTCGCCGGAGATCGACTGGCCACAGCTGCCCGACGAAGCCCGCGACCTGCTCGATGTCGCGGCCGATCTGGAGTACGTCGTTCTTCGACATCCGCTGCGCCGCGACGTCGACTTCATCCGCTCGAGCCGGATCGCCGACTGCGCCGGCACAGCCGAACTCCTGGTCCAGGAGGCGGAGCGACGCGGTGTGCCGGCGCGCCGGTCGTTCGGCTACATCGTCGTGCCGCCGTTCGCCGCGCAGCACTGCTGGGCCGACGTCCGCGTCGGAGAAAGGTGGGTACCGGTGGATCCCATGTTGATCCGCAACATGATCGGTTGGGGCTCCCTGGATCCGGGCGACTGGGACCCGTACCGGTCCATCGGGCCGATTCTGGCCCGGATCGGCGACGACGAGGTGCCGGTGATCCAGCACAACGGCACCCGGGTCCACCCCACCCTCCCGGCCCGGCTGATCGCCGATCCCTCATGACGCCACCGCACGACGACGGGCTGATCACCGGTCTCCTCGACGCGGCTGTCCGGAGCCACCGGCAGGCGCCGGCGGTCTCCGACGCCACGGGTACCGACTCCTACGCCGAGCTCGCCGACCGCAGCGACCGGAGCGAGCGCTGGCTGGCCGCGCAGGGCGTCCGGCTGGGTGACCGCGTGGTGCTGCGCCTGCCCGGCGGCCGACAGTTCGCCGGGCTGCTGTACGGTGCAGCCCGGCTGGGCGCCGTCGTGGTACCGGTGCATCCCACCACCGGCCCGCTCCACCTGCGGTGGATGCTGCAGGATGCCGCGCCGTCGCTGGTGGTCACCACGCCGGAGGATGTCGAGCTGTGCCGCGGCCTGACCGGGATCCCGGTCCATACCGCACCGGCGGCCGGCGAAGACCTGCCGCCGCGCGATCCGGCCCCGCGCTCACGGCCGGTGTCACCCGACGATCTGGCCCTGCTGCTCTACACCTCGGGAAGCACCGCCATGCCTCGGGCGGTCAGCTGTCCGCATGGGCGGATCCGTTTCGCTGTGGCCGCCGTCGCCGCCGCGCTTGGGTACACCGCCGGCGACACCGTGCTCTGCCGCGTGCCGGTCTCCTTCGACTACGGCCTTTACCAGCTCTTCCTCGCCGCCGAAGCCGGTGCACACGTGGTCTTCCGGCCGGATCTGCCGGAGACGGCCACGCTGCGCGTCGCGCGCTCTGTCGAGGCGACCATCCTGCCGGTCACGCCTACCCTGGGCACCATCCTCACCCGGCTCGCCTCCCGGGACACCGGTGGAACACACGTCCGCCTATTGACCAACACCGGGGCCGCGCTGACCTCCGGTCTCGCGGCCGACCTGCGGGCGGCGTTCCCGAAGGCCACGATCGTCCCGATGTACGGCATGACCGAGTGCAAGCGGATCACGATCGCCGAGCCCGATGAGGACCTGCGTCATCCGGACACCGTCGGTCGGGCATTGGCCGGCACCGAGGTGCTGGTCGTCGACGCCGCCGGCCAGCCGGTGCCACTCGGTGAGGTGGGCGAGATCCAGGTCCACGGTCCGCACGTGATGGCCGGGTACTGGCAGGACGAGGAGGCCACCCGCATCCGGTTCGACGGCCTCGACCAGTCGGTGCCGACACTCCGGACCGGCGACTACGGCAGGCTCGACGCGGACGGGCGGCTCTTCTTCGTCGGGCGACGCGACGACATCTTCAAGCGGCTCGGGGTGCGGATGAGTACCCAGCAGGTCGAGGCCGCGCTCCTGGACATCCCCGGGGTCGTCGCCGCGGCGGTGATTCCGCCGACGTCTACCGGCGAACTGACCGCCTGGGTGGTGGGTGACGTCTCCGCCGACGACGTCCGGCTCGGCGTGGCCCGTCGGATCGGGCAGGCGTGGGCCCCGGATCGGTGTGAGGTCGTCGAGGCGTTGCCGGCTACACCGAACGGAAAGGTGGACAGGGCGGCGCTGCGCCGCGCGTGTGGTGGAGCGGCCGATGAGTGAGCGGCTGAAGGAGGAACTGGCCGCCCGCTACGGCACGCCCCTCTACCTGTACCGCGCTGACCGAGCACGGGCGGCCGCCGCGACGCTGCGCTCGACTCTTCCCGACGGTGTCCGGGCCTACTACTCGCTCAAGGCCAATCCGCATCCGGCTCTGGTCGCGGCGGTGGTGGGTGGCGGGCTGGAACCGGAGATCAGTTCGGTCGGCGAGCTGGCGGCGGTGCGGGCCGCTGGCATCGGACCGGACCGCTGCCTGTACTCCGGACCGGCCAAGACCGTCGTCGAGCTGACCGAGGCCGTCCGGGCCGGTGTCCGGCTTTTCTCGGTCGAGTCCGAGCACGACCGTGACCGGCTGGTCACCGGCGCTGGCGACACCGCCGCCGACTATCTGGTGCGGCTCAACAGCCTCGACCGCTCGACCGGCGCAGGTCTGCGGATGACCGGTGGGCCATCGCAGTTCGGCGTGCCGCTGGATCTGTTGGGACCGGGGTCACCCCTGCTCGCGTCGGAGGGTGCGATCCGGCCGGCCGGCTTCCACGTCTTCTCGGCGACGAACCTGCCAGACGAGGCGGCGGTGGTCGCCGAGCTCGGCGCGAATCTGCGGACGGTGACGACGGCCGCGAGGCGGTCCCGCTTCACTCCCCGCCTGGTCGACATCGGCGGCGGCTTTGGTGCGCCGTACGCCGTTCCCGGGTCCGCCCACGAGTACCCGGGCCTGCGTGCGGCGCTCGCCGCCATGCTGGACGAGCACCTCCCCGGCTGGCGATCCGGGGAACCCGCGGTGGCCGTGGAGTCGGGACGATTCGTCGTAGCGGGCGCCGGAGAGCTGTTGACAACAGTGATGGACGTGAAGAACAGCGGTGGTCGTACGTACGTCATCTGTGACGCCGGGGTGAACACCCTCGGCGGCATGTCCGGGCTGGGCCGACTGCTGCCGGGCAGCGCCCAGCCGGCCGGTCAGGCGGCCGGCGCCGAGCCAGCCAGCCTGGTGGGCCCACTGTGCACTCCGCTGGACATCATCAGCAGGGCAGCGCGCATTCACCGGCCCGCGGTCGGCGACCTGCTGACCATCCCGAATGTCGGCGCTTACGGTCTGACCGCGAGCCTGCTCGCCTTCCTCGGGCGGCCCTTGCCGGTGGAAGTGGTGCTGGACGGCACCGCCGTGGTCGACATCCGCCGGCTGTCGCTCACGGCGTCGCCCACGATCCCAGTCACCCCGGATCCTCCGGCTGCAGCATGACTCGATCAGTAATCCGAGCTTGCCCCGCTGCTGCCTGCGCCGTCGGTGAACCTCCGTCGGCCGAAGTGGACAAGATGGGGCGGCGAACGACTGTCCGGCGACCCGCAATGCGGGATGCGATGGGTCAGGCCGGAATGTGGTCGGCGACAACCTGGGCCCAGCGCCGGTAGCCGGCCGCGGAAAGATGGAATCGGTCGGTTGCGAAGAAGTGCCGCGGCGGGAGCTCGGTCATCGTGACCCAGGTCGTGCCCGGGCGCGTCCGGCAGATGGCGCGCGAGACGTCGTCGAGTGCCTCCGCGCGCGCGGTCAGCACCCGGCCGAGGGCCGGAGGGACCGACGGAAGCAGTGCGAACGGCGGGATGCCGGCCACGATCACGTGGCCGGAGCGCTCCACGAGATCGTCGACGATGGCCGCCAGGTCCGCGGCCCATTCGTCGGGGTGCCGGCCGCCCAGGACGTCGTTGCCGCCGGCCAGGAGAACAGCCGCATCGAGTTCCTCGCCGATCTGCGACAGTAGCCGGTAGCGGATCCGGCGCGCGGTGGCGCCGAACTGGCCGACCACCTGCCACCGCACGGGCCGCTGCGTGCGCGAGCTCAGCTCCCGGGCGAGCCACCCGGTGAAGCTCTCGTCATGGTTGTCGACCCCACACCCGGCGGCCGTGGAGTCGCCGAGGACGGCGACGCGCAAGGGCTGGCATGCCGTGGACGTTCCGACCGTGCCGGTGGTCGGCCCGGCCGCCGGCGGGGCCATCTTGATGGTGGCCTTGAGCCACAAGCCCTGCATCGTGGCGATCGGCCGGTCCAATGCCCTCATCATCGGTTCGACACCCCGCTGCGGATCTTGCCCGCCGCGATCCGGGACACCGCCCTGCGCAGAACGCCGGGCACGAGCTGGCGATGCAGGACCGACAGCGGTGGCCAGACCAGGTGCGCCAGCCAGCGGTCGTAGCGTAGAAATGTTCCCAGAGCCACGCTGTCACCGGTCGCCTGGACGACCAGGTTGGCCGCCAGGAACCACGAGGTGGCCTCCAGTCGGATCCATTCGTCACCCTGCTCGCCGATCTGCCAGCCGGCTACGGTGTCCGCCGACACGGTCCGGCTGAGCCGCAGGCCCATCAGGCCCCGCCACAGCAGCAGCTCGATGGCGTCGGGCGTGTCACCGAACATCACCCGGGCCCACCGTTCGACCGTTGCCGCGGCGTCGGTCGACAGCACGAAGTGGTCGGCATAGTCGATCCGGGACAGGGAGCTGAGGGTACGCACCGACGCGGGCAGATGTTCGGCCCCGATGGTGCTGACGGTGGCGCCTACGCTCATGGGACAGCTCCATTCGTAATATACG
This sequence comes from Micromonospora aridisoli, assembly GCF_056150025.1. NCBI lineage: Bacteria > Bacillati > Actinomycetota > Actinomycetes > Micromonosporales > Micromonosporaceae > Micromonospora > Micromonospora aridisoli. The sequence goes on from NZ_JAXCFK010000009.1 coordinate 218,339, forward strand.
GTGCCGTACATTGCCACTGTAGCGGGTTTATACGGTGGTGTATACAACAGGACGAGGTGAGACGTAGTGGCTGTCACCCGCACGCCCCGCGACAGGTGGATCGAGGAGGGCCTGCTGGTCTTGGCCGAGGGCGGCCCGGACGCCGTCCGGGTCGAGGTGCTCGCGAAGCGGCTCGGCGTCACCAAGGGCGGTTTCTACGGCTTCTTCGACGACCGTGACGCGCTACTGCGCGCGATGCTCGACGTGTGGGAGCGCGAGAGCACGGACGAGGTGATCGCGCGCGTCCAGCGTGAGGGTGGTGACCCGCGCAGCCAGATGAAGCGGGCCGGTGTGCTCACGTTCTCGAGTAGCCGGTTGCTGCCGATCGACCTCGCGATCCGCAGCTGGGCGCGGCGCGACGAGGTGGTCGCCGAGCGACTGCGCGCGGTGGACAACCGGCGAATGGCGCTGCTGCGCCAGATGATCGGCGCCTTCTACTCCGACCCGGAAGAGATCGAGGCCCGCGCCCTGCTCGCCTTCTGCCTGGCGATCGGCGTGCACTTCCTGGCCGCCGATCACGAGCAGCGCACCCGGGGTGAGGTCGCGCAGCGGGCGGTCGACCTGTTGTTCGATCGCGCGCCCGGCCCCGCGGCGGCCGGAACGGTGGCACGCAAGCCCTGACGGTCCTGCCGGCGACGAAGTCACCGGCGTGATCGCGAATGTGAGGCTGCGCGAGCCCGATGACCACCAGCGCCGACGGGGAACGCGGCTGGACATGCAACTGTCGTGGCTCACAACCGGAAGCCCGCCATCGCCCACGTTGTACACGGCGCCAGGCGATCAGCGGTGACCGTCGCAGTAGACCACGGTGAGTCTGGCGGCGGCGAAGGCCGCGGCGCTCATCGGTGGTCCATTGGTCGGCGAAATGCCATCAGTGCCTGATCACCCCGCCGGAACAGCAGCGCCGCGTCGGTGAATCCCGCGTCCCGGGCCACGCGGCGATGCCAGCTGATCGGTGCGACAAACTCCGCGCAGCCGAGACCGGCCAGGGCGACCGCGCGCTCGCGCAGCAGGGGGGCCATCGCCGGTGCACTGGTCAACGCCCTCCACCAGGCAGTCCAGGGATCGGTCCCGGCGCCCGGTCGCTGCGCCGCGGCCGGCCGCTGCGTCCGCATCGCGTCGGCGACGAGCAGCAGGCCACCTGGCCGCAACACCTGCCGGGTTTCGGAGTACCAGTGGGGTACGCGGTCTTCGGACAGGTAGTGCACGGTCATCAGGGCCAGGACGACGTCGTACGGTCGGCCGGCCGGCGCGAGCCACTGCGCGGTGCCGAGATCCGCGCGGACCGTGCGGACCTGCGGCAGGGCGATGTCGGTCAACGCCAACAGGGCCGGGTCCACGTCGAGCACGGTGATATGCGCGTTCGGCCAGCGCCGCAGGATCGCCTCGGCGGTGATGCCCGGCCCGCCGCCGAGGTCCAGTACCCGCTCGGGTGTGCGTCCGTGGATCTCCTCGACGGCGGCGAGACCGGCGGCGAGGAGATCGCCACGACCGGGCTGGTAGTGGCACATCATGGCTTCCCAGTCCCGCCGCCACCGCGCCACGTCACCAGCGGCGGGTTTCACTGACACGGTTCAGACCCGGGCAGGTCCGGCGTGCTCATGGTCATGCAGGTCGCCGAGGTCCCACTGTGGGAACGGATCGGGCAAGGCCCGCCAGGCGGCCTCGCCAGCGACGATCTCGGCATCGGTGAGCAGGCAGCCGGTCAGTGCGGCACGCAGCGCGTCGCCGTCCAGGCTTACGCCGATGAGGACCAGTTCCTGCTGCCGGTCACCGAAGAGCGGATGCCACCGCTCGGCCAACTCCGCCCGTTCCGCCGGATCCTCCGGCCACTCCCCCGACACCGCGACCGGAACACCGACCGGATCGCAGCGCCCGGACGGGCCGGCCTGCGACCACAGCGCCTGCACATCCGGACGACTTGCCAACCACAGAAACCCCTTCGACCGCACCACACCGAAGTCGTCCAAACCGGCGGCGAGCAGGTCCCACAGCCGCTGTGGATGAAATGGCCGACGTTCACGGAACACGATGCTGGAGATGCCGTACTCCTCGGTCTCCGGCACATGCTCGCCGTTGAGTTCGGCGACCCAGCCGGGTGCGGTCTCCGCCCGTTCCAGGTCGAACCGCCCGGTGTTCAGGATCTCCATCGGCGGCACCTGTCCGTGCGTCGCTCGGATCTGCCGGGCAGCGGGGTTCAGCCGGGCGAGGAGCGCCTCCACCACGGCCAGCTCGTCCGGGGCGACCAGGTCGGTCTTGTTGACCACGAGCACGTCGGCGAACTCGATCTGATCGACCAGCAGATCCGCGATGCTGCGGTCGTCGCCCTCGTACGCGGCCAGTCCACGCGCCTCCAGCGTCTCACCCGCCTCGACCCGGGCCAGCAGTCCCGCCGCGTCGACCACGGTGACGGTCGTGTCCAGTCGGGCCAGATCGTCGAGGACCTGCCCGTCCTCCACCCCGAAGGCGAACGTGGCGGCGACCGGCATCGGCTCGGAGATGCCACTGGACTCAATCAACAGGTAATCGAACCGACTCAACCGAGCGAGGCGGGCCACCTCGTCGAGCAGGTCGTCGCGCAGCGTGCAGCAGATGCAGCCGTTGGTCAACTCGACCAGCCGCTCCTCCGTCCGCGACAGCGTCCCACCGTCACGCACCAGCGCGGCGTCGACGTTCACCTCGCTCATGTCATTGACGATCACTGCGACCCGCAACCCGTCCCGGTTCGCCAGCACGTGGTTGAGCAGGCTGGTCTTCCCGGCTCCGAGGAAGCCGGAGAGCACCGTCACGGGCAGCCGGCCGGTCACGGCTGATCCACCACCTGACGACCCTTGTACAGACCGCAGTGCGTACACGCGCGGTGTGGCACCACCATCTCCTTGCGGGGGCACGGGCACGGGGTGAGCTGCGGCACGGCCGCCTTCCACTGCGCGCGCCGGTGACGGGTGTTCGACCGCGACATCTTCCGCTTCGGTACGGCCATCAGAGGCTCCTTCTCGAGGGATCACCTCAGCTTAACGATACTGGTTTTCAGTTTCACATCGGGTCCGGCGTCGGGTCGCGAGCCGCTGCCGCCACTTCCCCAGGCCCCGATGGGCGCGTCGGGTCAGCACGCTCGCCGAGGACTCCGCCCACGGCGCCGGTTGCGGTCTCCGAACCGAGCAATAACGGGAACCGTTTCCATTATGGTGGCGGTTGTGAGTGATGAGTACCAGGTCTCCGGGGAGTACCTGCACCTGCTCAGCGTGCCGGGTTGGCAGGCCCTGCGTGCACCGGTGACCGAGGCGCTGCGCGGCGCGGCCGGTGACGCGATGCTGCTCGACGTGGGAGCTGGCAGCGGGCTGGGAACGGAGGTACTCACCGCGGCCGTCCCGGCCGGCGACGTGCTCGCGGTGGAGCCGTCGCCGGTGCTGCGGGCGGTGCTGTTGTCACGCGTGGCCGCCCATCCGGAGCTGCGGCAACGGGTGACGGTCATGGCCGGTGACGCGCTCGGTGTCGACCTGCCCGCCCGCCTCGGTGCGGTGCTGGCGATGAACATGATCGGCCACCTCGACGCGGACGGGCGCCGGACGTTCCTGCGACGGGTGGGCGAGCGCCTCGTTCCCGGCGCGCCGCTGGTGGTGAACCTGCAACCACCGGCAGAACCGGCACGGGTCCCGTTCGCGGTCTTCGGCACGGTCCCGGTCGGCCGCCACAGCTACGAGGGCGGCGGGTCTGCCGAGCCGTCCGGGCCGGACACGGTGACCTGGCGGATGCGCTACCGGGTCCTGGACGCCGACGGCACCGCGCTGCGAGAGGATCACACCAGCCACCTCTGGCACGTCGTTCCGGCCGAGGCACTGCTCGCCGAGCTGGCGGAGGCCGGCCTGACCGGCGAGATCGGAGCACCGGACATCGTTCGGGCCGTGCGCCGGCCGTGAGGTCCCGTCCACCGGCCCGCCCGACCGAGGAGCGTGGACCTCTTGCTCCCGGTCGGCTGCCGCCTCTCGGTCCGGACTCCGCAGGGATCTCTGCGACACCGCGCCCGCCCCCGCTCTGGGCCGCGTTTCACAAGACCGTGCCTCATGTGACGCGGCCTAACGTGCCGCCACCCGCATCCGGCGCGTCTGACCACGGTCGCGGGCCGCCGATACAACTGGATCCACAGGCTCCGATGGTGTGGCGACACGACGCGGTCCGGTATCTCCGTCCATCGGGTCCGAGGGCGGCGCCCCGGGCCGGTCGATGTGGTCCGCCAGTGCCTGGATCGACGGATAGGTGAACAGGTCCAGGACGGTCAGGCGGTCGCTCAGTTCGACGCGCAACCGGCGGTGCACCTTCACGAGCGTCAGGGACGTGGCTCCGAGGTCGAAGAAGGAGCTTTCCGGGGGCAGGCGCTCGGGGTCGGCGTTCAGCTCGGCGGCGATCACCTGCGCCAGCGCCCGCTCGGTGGCGGTCGCTCGGCCGGAGCGTCGGCGGACGGACGGCCCGGACGGCCACGGCGCGGCCGGCGGAGCGGATCGTCCTTCGTGGCTGATCCGCCGCACATGGGCCAGCACGTCGGCCAGACCGGCCGGGTCGCGGCTGCGCCAGCCGGTCGGATCGGCAAGCGTCCGCAAGGACCGCAGGTAGGCGTCGAAAAGCGTGTCGAGGTAAGCCGGCTCGAACGCCGCCTCCACGGCGTCCCAGTTGATTCTCAGCTCCCCGTCGTGGTCGAAGACCTGGCAGTCCAGGGCTACCCGAGGGGTCTGGCTGATGGCGTAGACGGTGGAACCGAATTCCGCCAGCAGCTCGGACGCGTCGACGCCCCGCCCGTCCGCGGTGACGGTGCTGCCCAGCCCGCTGGAGAAGACCACCGGTAGGAGCACCTGACCCCGACGACGGGCGCTCAACTCGCGGAGCACCTCGTTCCCGTGCACTCCGTCCGGCCCGGTGGAGTGTTCCAGATCCTGCCAGAGGCGCCGTTGGAGGGCGGCGGCGCGGTCGGCGAAGGATCGCTGCCCCCGCTGGTCGACATCGAGCAGCACGGTCGAGGTGTAGTCGCCGACGACGCCGTGGTGCGTGCTCGGACGGTCGAAGGTGGTCAGGACCAGCGTGAACCGTTCGCCCGCGCCCGCCAGGCGCAGCACGTCGCCGAAGGCGCTCAGCAGCAGGCCGGCCGGGGTCACGTCGGCGGCCCGGGCCACCTCGCGGAGCCGTTGCCACTCGGAGCGCGGCAGGACACCGCGGCGTCGGACGTACCGGGCTTCCGCCGGGGTGCGCAGCGGCAGCGCCGGCCCGTCCCGCATGTCGTCCGCGGCGTGTCGCCAGTATTCCAGTGCCCGCTGGCGGCGTTCGCTGCCCTCGGCCTGCTGGAGCTGGGCCACCCAGTCGGCGAAGGACATCCGGGGTGCCGGTGGCATGGCCTCGGGCCGCGTGTAGAGGGTGTCCAGTTCCCCGGCGAGGATGACCGCGCTCTGTGCGTCGCAGAACAGCAGGTCGAGCCCGAAATGCAGGCGGGACAGCCGTTCGTCGAGCAGCGTCACGCCGATCTCGAACAGCGGCCAGTGCGCGGGGTCGGCGACCCGGTGTGAGCGTTCGTCCCGCAGTTGCCGAAGCCGCTTCTCCCTGACGTCCGCCGGTTCGCCACGCAGGTCGACCACGGTTGTCGGCACGTCCGGCGCGGCCTCGGTCACCATCTGGCGGGTGTCGGGGGTGATGACGGCGCGCAGCATCGGGTGTCGTGCGACGAGCCGGCGTAAGGCCTCCGCCAACCTGTTCAGGTCCAGGTCCAGGATGTCGACCTCGGTGTAGTAGTAGGGCGCCACCGGGCTGCCCAGCGAGGTGTCGGCCCGGCCGAGGAGGTAGGCGAGCTGCATCTCGGTCAGTGGAAAGGGCTCATTGTCGACCGTCGGGGAGGCATGCACTTCTGGCGGGGCGGCCACGGAGGACAGGCAGACCTCGATCAGGGCCCCCTCCCCCGGTGCAAAGCGCTCCTGCACTCGGTAGCCCGTGCCGATCAGGCGCTGGTGTACCTGGCGTAGCCACTGACCCGCGTCGACCAGGGCATCGGCCAGTGGGCGATCTGGCGGCAACGTCACCCGCAGCGCCAGGTCCATGCCGGGCGGCGGTTCCAGGCGCAGCGCCTCCCCCGGTTCGGAGGATGGGGCCTCGGATCGGCGGCGCAGGTCGGGCGCGGCGACCTCGTCCGGGGTTGCCGGAGCGTAGGCCTGCACCAGCGCGCCGACCGAGGGAAATCCGACCAGCTCCTGGAAGGACGGCCGGGTGCCGGTCACATCCTCGATGAGGTTGGCCAGTCGCACCACGGTCAGTGAGGTCGCACCGGCGGCGACGAGTCCCGCCGACATGTCCGGGTCGCCGCCGAGGATGTCCTGAACGGCCTTGATGAACGGGGAGGATGTCGTCACCGGAGGCGCGGGCAACCGAGCCGGCGTCGATGTCACGGCCGGAATCGTCGAGGTCTGCGGAACGGGTTCGACATCGGCGGGCGCGGGCGCTGGCGCGCTGGCGGAGCCGCGCTGGAACGGGTTGGGCAGGCGCCGATGGTCCACCTTGCCGTTGTCGGTGACCGGCATCCGGTCGAGCAGCACCAGACGGCTCGGAACCATGTAGTCGGGCAGCCGTTCACGCAGGGCGGCGGTGAGTGCCCGCTCGTCCATCTGCTCCGCGGTTGCCGCGTGCGCCACCAGCCTCGGCCGGCCGTCCGGTCCGGGCAGCACGGACGCCACCGCCTGCCGTACCGCGGGCAGTCGGCCCAGCGCCGCCTCGACCTCGCCGAGCTCGATGCGATGACCGTTGACCTTGACCTGGCGGTCGACCCGACCCAGGAACTGGATCGTGCCGTCGTAGCGCCAACGCCCCAGGTCGCCGGTGCGGTAGAGCCGCTGTCCCAGCACCGGATGGACGACGAAGCGTTCCCAGGTCTGCGCCGGATCGCCCAGGTACCCCCGGGCCACCCCGCCACCGGCGATGTAGAGCTCGCCGGCCTCACCGGCCGGGCAGGGTCGGCCGGCCTCGTCGAGGATGTGGAAGAACTGGTCACGCAGCGGCCGGCCGTACGGGATGCTCGGCCAGTCCGGTCCCACCGTCTCGATGGGGTAGGTGATGGACCAGATGGACGCCTCGGTGGCGCCGCCGAGGCTGACGACCCGCGCTCCGGGCGCGAGCGCGCGCAGCCGGTCGGGAAGCGTGACCGGAATCCAGTCGCCGGAGAGCATGACCAGCCGGAGGCTGGACAGCTCCCGCACGGCGTCGGGGTCGGACTCCGCGTACTCGACCAGGATCTCCAGCAGGGCGGGCGCGGTGTTCCAGACGGTGACGCCGAAGCGGCCGATCAACTCGCACCAGTGTTGTGGGTCCCGCTGCCGCGACTCGTTCGGGAGCACCAGTGCGCCGCCGGCGCCGAGCAGCCCGAAGATGTCGTACACGGACAGGTCGAAGCTCAACGCGGAGAGGCCGAGCAGTCTGTCGTCGGCGTTGATACCGAACCGGTCGGTGATGTCGTCGATCGTGGTGCGGGCCTGCCGGTGTTCGATGGCGACGCCCTTCGGTACGCCGGTGGAGCCGGACGTGAAGATCACGTACGCGAGGTCCTCGGGCGTGGGTGTCCCACCGGACGGGAGAGCCACGGTCGGGGCCTCCGGCGCGGGCGACGGCCGTCCGTCGAGGTCGAGGAAGCCGATGGTGACCATGTCGGGGAGGTTGACGGTGGTGCCGTCGAGTTGCAGGGCGTGGGTGAGACCGGCTCGGTCGCACACGGCGGCGATCCGCACGGCGGGCCAGTCGGGGTTGACCGGCACGAAGCCCGCGCCGACGAGTTGCGTGCCGAGCACGGCGATGATCTGGGCCGGGCACTTGGGCAGGGCGATCAGGACCAGGTCGTTGGTGCGTACGCCGAGCTGGCGGAGGTACGCGGCGACCTCCTGCGCCCGCCGGTCCAGTTCCCCGTGCGTGAGTGCGGTGCCGGAGTCGAGAACCGCCGGTGTGTCCGGGCGGCGGCGGGCGACCAGCTGCCGCGGGTCGTCGATCAGCGGTCCGGCGGCGGGGAACGGCGCGGCACGTAGCGGCTCCTGCCGGGAGTAGTCCGGCGCCCAGCCGAGGTCCACAGCGGTCCACGCGTCGTGGTCCGTGCCCAACAGTCGCAGCAGCCGGTGCTGGGCGTCGGCGATACCGTCGATGAACCCTTCCGGGAATGCCTCGGCGACGGCGTCGAAGACGATCCGCAGTTCGTCGCCCTCCTGCCAGACCAGGTGATCCATCAGCACCTGCGGGGTCTGGGACAGTCCGAACGCCTCCGTGCCGAGCCACCCCGCCGGCACGGACTCGTCTCCCACGCCGAGGCCGGAGGTGAACACCACCGGGTGGGTGACGGCCCCCGCCTGCGCGCCGCCGCCGGGTAGTTCCCGCAGCAGCTCGACGGCGGAGAAGGCACGGTGGTCCATCGCCTCCCAGAACCCGTGGTTGACCTGCCGGGCGTAGGCGGCGAGTCCGGGCCAGCGCAGCATCTCGATCGGCGGCATCGCCACCAGGGTGGTGGTGGTGAAGTCGCCGACGACCTGCTCGACGCCGGGGATGTCCTCCGGCCGGTCGAACAGCGTGGTGTTGATGGCCATCCGCTCGGTCGCTCCCCAGCGATGCAGGGTCAGCCCGAAGGCGGCCAGCAGCACGGCCGTCGGGCTCAGCCCGTGATCGGCGCAGCGGGCCCGCAACTGCTTCCACGCGGCCGCGTCGAGGGTACGGGCGCAGCGCGTGAACCGGGGCGCGTCGATCTGCTCGACAGCGCGTCGGAGAGGCAGTCGAGGGCCGGGCGGCATGTCGTGGAGTCGGCCCAGCCAGTATCGGCGAGCCCGCTCACGCCTGGTGCGCTCTCCCGGGTCGGTCAGGCGGTGGTGGACGGTGTCGATGAAGCGGACGGGCGGATCCGGCAGGACCGTGTCCGGGTCGTCCACGAGCCGGCCCCACTGGAGCATGAGCAGTCGCCAGCTGGCGAAGTCGAGCACCAGGATGTCGAAGCCCAGCAGGAGGCGCGTGGTGCCGCCGGGCAGGTGGACGGCGTGCAGGTCGAAGAGCGGCCACTGCGCCGGGTCGCGCAGCTGGTGGGAGTGCTCGTGGCGCAGCCGGGCGAGCCGCTGCTCGACGGCCGGTGGCGCGAGATGCCGGAGGTCGGTGCGTCTGATCGGGTAGTGCCTGCCGGATGCCGCGCACCGTTGCCGGCCGTCGCGCCCGACGGTTGCCCGCAACATCGGGTGGTGTTCCACCAGTCGGTTCCACGCCGCTTCGAGCCGGTCGACGTCGACCTCCGGGTCCTGACCGTCACGGTCCGCCGGAGTGCGGTCGTACTCCTGGTACCAGAAGGTGGCGACATTGCCCAGGGGGAAGTCGGACCGCCGACCCACCCAGTACGCCGCCTGCACGGCAGTCAAGGGAGCACTGCCGGGATCGGTGTCCGGTGCGGGACCGGCCGGCGGCTCGTTGTCCGCGGGCACCACCGACTCGGGCTCGGGCGAGGCTCGCAGGGCTTCGATCACGCTGTGCGGCGTCTGTGCGCCGAGGAAGCTGGTCAGCGGTAGCTGGACACCGGTGTGCTGCATGAGCAGCCGGCGCAGTTGCTGAGCGCCGAAGGATTCCAGGCCGAGTTCGGCGAACTGTCGCTCGGTGTCGAACTGGCTCTCGGCCAAGCCGGTCACGTCGGCCAGGAAGGATCGGATCAGGTCGATCAGGTGCCCGTCTGTCGAGCCATCGCGGGTAGGTCCACTGACTTGGTCGAGATTGGGGCTAGACCCTTCCACCACGGCTCCCTGCGTAGTTTCGGCCACGGCGACATCGCCGTGGCGCTCTTGACGACACGCGCCCGGTGCCGCTGGTGATGAAAATCAGTTCCAAGTATGCTGCCCGTGCCGATGCAGTCAAGGGCGGGGAGACGGGATGCTCCGGACCTGGTGGTCCGCAGGCTTGTTCGACCGGGCTCTGGTGGACGGTGAGGTGCGTGTCCGGCTCTTCGCCGGGGTGTTGTGCCATCTCGGGGCCGCGCTGGCGGCGGCCGTACCGGTCATTGCCGTCGCCGAGCTCGCCCGGCTCGGCGCCGCCGGGGCGCTCGGCACCACCGAGGCGACCGCCGCCGACGCGTGGCAGCTGGTGACGGTGGCCGCGGGAGCGCTCGCCGTGCGGGTCGTCCTCACCGCGGCCGGCGTGACCCTGACCCATGTCGCCGACACCGCCCTGCAGCTGCGGTTGCGTCGCGAGCTGGCCCGGCATCTCGGGCGGCTGCCCCTCGGCTGGTTCGGCGAGCGCAACTCCGGCGCCGTCAAGCGTGCCGTCTCCGACGACGTCGGCGGTCTGCACCACCTGATGGCACACGCGCTGCCGAACCTCATCACCGCGGTGGTGACGCCGGTCGTCTCCGTCGCCTACCTGCTCACCGTGGACTGGCTGCTCACCGTCCTCACCCTGCTTCCGCTCGGCCTCGGCGCGCTCGCCTACCGCCGGGCGATGCGCGACGTGGCCGCCCGGATGGGCGAGTACCTCGCCGCCACCCAGCAGCTGAACTCCGCCGTGGTGGAGTTCGTACAGGGGATCTCCGTGGTGAAGGTGTTCGGCGGCGGTGGCCGCGCGCACCACCGGTTCCGCGACGCCACCCGTCGCTACGCGGCGTTCATCGCCGACTGGTCCGCCAGCGTCACCCCCTGGATGGCCGCGAGTCAGATCCTCTACTCGCCCCCGGTGGTCCTGCTCGTGCTGGTGGTGAGCGGGGCCAGCCTCGTGTCCACCGGCCGGCTGACGCTCGCGGACCTGGCGCCGTACGCGGTGATCGGGCTCGGCATCAGCGGCCCGGCCCTGACCATCGGCTACGGCATGCAGGACGTCGCGGCCGGCCGCGCCGCGGCCGGCCGGATCCGGGAACTGCTGTCCACTCCGGCGCTGCCGCAGCCCTCCGCGCCCGCCACCGTGCAACCCGGTCCGGGCGCAGAGGTGACGTTCGACGCGGTGCGGTTCAGCTATGACGGCGTCCGGGACGTGCTTCGCGGCGTCACCCTGACGCTTCGACCCGGCACGGTCACCGCCCTGGTAGGACCGTCGGGCGCCGGCAAATCCACGCTGGCCACGCTGACCGCCCGGTTCGCCGACGTCACCGGCGGCCAGGTCCGGATCGCCGGGGCGGACGTGCGGGAGCTGACCGGCGAACAGCTGTACCGCCTGGTCGGCTTCGTCTTCCAGGACGTCCGCCTGCTGCGGGCCAGCCTGGCCGACAACATTCGGCTCGGCCGCCCGGCAGCCGACCTCGAGACGGTGCGCGCGGCCGCCCGCGCCGCGCGGATCCACGACCGCATCGAGCAGCTCCCCCGGGGGTACGACAGCGTCGTCGGCGTGGACGCTACCCTCTCCATGGGAGAGGCACAGCGGGTGTCGATCGCCCGTGCGCTGCTCGCCGACACGCCGGTGCTGATCCTGGACGAGGCGACGGCGTTCGCCGATCCCGAGTGCGAGGCCGACATCCAGGACGCGCTGTCGACTCTGGTGGCGGGCCGCACCGTACTCGTGATCGCCCACCGGCTGGCCACCATCGTCGACGCCGACCAGATCGCGGTGATTGACGAGGGCGAGCTGGTCGAGCGTGGGACGCACACCGAGCTGGTCGCGACGGGCGGTTGCTACGCCCGGCTGTGGCACGCCCGGCAGGAGTCATCGACCCCCGTGTCCGCGGACCCGCAGCCGGCGCAAGGGGGTGCTCTCCGGTGATTCGACGCCTGACCGGCCTGCTCGGAGCCGAACAGTCCGCGCCCGTACGACGCACCGTTCGGTACCTGATCGTCGCCGCCGTCCTGCAGGCAGCGGCGATCGCCATGCTGCTGCCGATCCTGCGCGGCCTGGCGGCCGACCGACCGGTGTGGCCGTGGCTGGCCGCCCTCGCCGCGCTGGTCGCCACGTACGCCGCCCTGTACTACCTCGGCATCGCGGAGAGCCGCCGCGCGGCGTTCGGCATGTCCCACGTGCTGCACACCAGGATCGGCGATCACGTCGTACGGCTGCCGCTCGGCTGGTTCACACCGCAGCGGATCGGCTCACTGGGGCAACTCGTCACCACCAACGCGATGAACGTGATGGGCGTGGTCAGCCACCTGCTCGACCCGTTGATCACGGCGGTGGTGGGCCCGGCGACGGTGCTGGTGATCATGTTTGCCGTGGATTGGCGGTTGGGCCTGGCGGCCCTGCTGGCCGCGCCGTTCATCGTCGCCGCCTACCGGTGGACCGGTCGGTTGGTGGAACGGACCGACCGGGCCTCCGACGCCGCGGCCGCGGAGTCCGCTGCCCGGGTGGTCGAGTTCGCGCAGCAGCAGCCCGTGCTGCGGGCGTTCGGTCGGACGATCCACGGCCTCGAGGCACTGGACTCGGCGCTGCGCGAACAGCACCGGGCGGCCAGGCGGATGCTGCGCACGGCGATGCCAGGGCTGGCCGGCTTCGCGCTGGCCGTGCAGGCCGCCTTCACCCTGCTGCTGGTGGTGGTGGCCGCGCTGATCACGGACGCCCGGCTGGACCCGCCGACCCTGGTGTTCCTGTTGGTGCTCGCGGTGCGCTTCACCGAGCCTGCGCTGACCGCGGCCGAGCTGGGTGCCGCCGTGCGGATGGCGAGCGGTTCCGTCGACCGGATACGGGAGTTGCTGGACACTCCGGCGCTGCCGGAGCCGGCGGATTCCGGCGTGCCGCGCGGGCACGACATCGAGCTGAGCGGGGTTAGCCTGCGGCGCGGCGGCCACGACATCGTGCGGAACGTGTCGCTGCGTATTCCCGCGCGCCGGATGACCGCCATCGTCGGCCCCTCCGGCGCGGGGAAGACGAGCCTGCTGCGGCTGATCGCCCGGTTCGTGGACGCCGACGCCGGCGTGGTACGCGTCGGCGGCGTGGACGTGAGATCCATGCGAGCCGATGATCTGATGAGTCATCTGTGTGTGGTGTTCCAGGACGTCTACCTGTTCGAGGGCACGCTGGAGGAGAACATCCGCCTCGGACGACACGACGCGATCCCGCAGGAGGTGCATGCCGCAGCCCGGCTCGCCCGCGTCGACGAGATCGCCTCCCGGCTGCCGGACGGCTGGCGGACCCGGGTCGGTGAGGGCGGCTCCACCCTGTCCGGCGGTGAGCGGCAACGCGTCTCGATCGCGCGAGCGCTGCTGAAGGACTCCCCCATCGTCCTGCTGGACGAGGCGACGGCCGCGCTCGACCCCGGCACCGAAGGTGCCGTCGTCGCGGCCCTCGCCGAGCTGGCCCACCGCCGCACTCTGGTGGTGGTGGCGCACCGCCTCGAGACGGTGCGCCACGCCGATCAGATCGTCGTCCTGGACGCGGGACAGGTGGTCGAGGTGGGCACCCACACCGAGCTGGTCGGCCGGGGCGGGCGCTACGCGGACTTCTGGGCACGCCGCGAGCGGGCCCGGGGATGGCGCATCACCTCGGACACACCGACCGGCGAGGAAGGTACCGCCGCCGTCATGACCGAAAGGACCTGAAGATGCTGGATGTGATCGTCGTCGGGGCCGGCCCGGCTGGCCTGACCGCAGCGCAGGTGCTGGGCCGGCAGGGCCGCCGCACCCTCGTGGTGGACAGCGGCCAGCCGCGAAACGCCGCCTCCCCCGCGTTGCACATGTTCCCCTCGCGGGACGGATTCTCCCCGGCGGAGCTGCGTCGCGTCGCCCGCGACGAGTTGGCCGCCTACCCGGCGGTGCAGGTGGTCGATGACCGGGTGACCGCGGTACGACGCTCGGCGGAGCGGTTCGAGGTGGACCTGGCCGGCGGTGGCCACCACCGGGCACGGCGCCTGCTGCTGGCCACCGGTGTCACCGACCAGCTGCCGCAGGTCGACGGCTTCGCCGAGCGGTTCGGTGTGAGCATCTTCCACTGTCCGTTCTGCCACGGCCACGAGGTGAGCGGCAAGACCGTCGCGGTCCTCGGCAACAAGATGCCGGGCGCGATGCTGGCGCTCTACGTCCGGGACCGCTTCACCGACGACGTGGTGCTGCTGACCAACGGCCCAGCGGAGCTGGGCGACCAGCTGGAACCGCTGTTGAAGGAGCGTGGCGTGGCGGTGCGTCAGGAGCCGGTCGCGCGAGTCGAGGGCGAGCCGGACGCGCTGACCGTACGGTTCGCGGCGGGTGGGCCACTGGAGCGCCAGGCGTTGTTCCATCGCCCGGCGGAGCGTCAGCACTCCGCGCTCGCCGCCGAGCTGGGTTGCGAGATCCTGGCGGACGGTTGGGTCAAGGTCGACGGACAGCAGCAGACGACCGTGCCGGGTGTGTACGCGGCCGGTGACCTCGCCCGCGACGAGGCGGTCCCGGTGGCGCTCACCTTCGTGCTCACCGGTGCCGCCGCCGGTCAGGCAGCAGCGGTGTGGATCGACGGCGACCTGTTCCGCACGGATCACCCCACGCTGTTCCCACCGCCCGCCAGGCGCTGACCGGCACGGTCCGGCTGGTCACCCCGGGAGCCGGGATGCGGCAGTGTCGTCGGGTGAGCGCGCGGTGGCGGGGACGTCACCGCGTGAGCCGGGCTCGGGCAGTTCATCGTCGGGCGAAATTCTCGCTCGGCGGGGAGCCCGCCGCAGCGGGCACCGTCAACACGCGGTCCGCCCGGTCGGCGACAGCTTTGTCGTGGGTCACCAGCAGAACCGCCAGGCCCCGAGCGCGGAAACCGTCGAGTAGGTCGAGCAGCGTGTGAGCGGTCACCGCATCCAGGGCGGACGTGGGCTCGTCGGCGAGCAGCACGTCGGGCTCACCGGCGAGGGCACGGGCCATCGCGGCCCGCTGGCGCTGCCCGCCGGAGCAGGCGTCCGGGCGGCGGCGGCCGAACGACGCACCGAGCCCGACATCGGCCAGCAGCCCGGCGGCCTGCCGCCGGGCCTGAGCGGCCGGCACGCCGCGCAGCACCTGCGCGGGACGCGCGACGGCTGTCACCAGTCGGTGCGCCGGATTCAGCTCGGCCGCCGGGCTCTGGCCGAGCAGTGCCAACGCGCGGCGTTGCCGGCCGGTGCGCCGGGCCACTGCGTCCGGCAAGGGCTGCCACGTTCCGTCGAGGAACAGCGACAACTGCCCGGCTGCGCACGGGTGCAGGCCGCAGAGCGCGCGCAGCAGGGTGCTCTTGCCCGTCCCGGAAGGGCCGAGCAGGGCCACCATCTCGCCCCGGTGCAACTCGAGGTCGAAATCCCGCAGGAGGGGATCGGCGTCGGGTGGCTGGGCCACGGCGAGACCACGGACCCGCAGCACCATCGGACCGGCCGGCCGGGTGGGCACGCGTGCCGTCCCGGCCCCCGCGCCCGCGCCCGCGGGTCGCAGTGTCCCGTCCGACACCTCCAGAACCCGGTCGGCAACCTGCTGTACCCACCGCCGGTCGTGGCTGACCACCACGGTCGCCAGTCCGAGCCGGCGGCGGCGGTCGATCTCGGCCCGAACGAGGCCGGCCGTCGCCGCGTCCAGCCCGCTGGTCGGTTCGTCGGCCAGCAGCAGCACCGGATCGCCGACCACCGCACGGGCCAGGGCGACCCGGGCCGCCTGGCCACCGGACAGGGTGGTCGGGAAGCGGTCCTCGACGCCGGGCGGGAGCCCGAGCCGGGCCAGGACCGCCGCGACGCGCTCACGCCGGTGGTGCCGCGAGCCGCCGCGCGGCAACCCGTCGGCGACGGCTGATCCGGTCCGGCGCAGTGGGTCGAGCGTGGTCGCCGGATCCTGCGTGAGCAACCCGGTCCCGGTGCGGCGCCAGCGACGGCTCGCCGCCGAACCGGGTCGTACCGGGCGACCATGCACCAGCAGGAAGCCGCGGTCGAGCCGCAGACCGGGCCGCAGGTCGCCGAGGAGCAGCCTCAGCAGCGTGCTCTTGCCTCCGCCGGAGCCGCCGACCAGCCCGAGCACCTCTCCGTGCCGCACGTCCAGACGCTCGCAGACCAGCCCGAACTCGCCGTCGGACAGGCGCACCCCGCACAGCCGTACGGCGGGCGGCGGGCCGGTCTCCGGGACAGCCGCAGCTGAGCCACGCTGGAGCTGCCGGACGCGGCCCGGCCGGGGTGGCACGGTGGTCGCCGGCACCAGCCAACCGGCGACCATGTCGAGTCCGGCCGTGAGCGCCACCGCGAGCACCGCGATGGCCAACGCGGGGACCAGAACGGACAGCGGGTTGAGGGCGGTCCCGGGCAGGTTCTCCCGGATCATCAGACCCCAGTCGGCGGCCGGCGGTGCCGGCCCGAACCCCAGCACGTGCACCGCGACCGCAAGTTGCAGGGCAGCCACCATGCGCAGGCCCGCGTCGGCGAGGACCGTGCCGGACACCGCGGGCAGCAGCTCGCGGCCGAGGGTCGCCGCGGTGGACTCTCCCCGGGCAACGGCGGCCTGCACGAAGCCACTGGCGCGCAGCGGCGCCGCGGCCGCGTACACGACCCGGGCGGACAGCGGCACCCCGAGCAGCAGCATGCCGGTGAGCACGGCCAGCCAGGCGGGGAAGGCCACCGCGCTGACCAGCACCACGATCGACCCGGGCACCGCGAGCAGGCCGGCGCTGAGGTGACGCACGGCCCGCTCCGCGACGGGAGTCCAGGCGGCGAGCAGCCCGGCCGCGGCACCGAGCACGGCGGTGGCGGTGCCCACCAGGACGGCGATCACGACCAGGTCGTCGCCGCCGGCGAGCAGCCGGGACAGCACATCGCGCCCGAGCACGTCGGTGCCGAGCGGGTAACCCGGCGCGGGTCCGGACCAGGGTGGCCCGAGGATCCGCTGCGGGTCGTGCGGCGCCCACCGGCCGCCGACGAGGCCGGCGGCGAGGACCGCCGTCACGCCCACGCCACCGGCGACGGCGGCGCGGCGGCTCACCGGGCACCGCCGCGCCGGGCCAGCGCTGCGGCGAGCGCGTCGCTGGCCAGGAACGCCGCGAGCACCAGGGCCGCCAGGAACACCGCGACCGCCTGCACCACCGGTACGTCGCGGCCCGCGATCGCGCCGGCCAGCAGCTGACCCAGCCCCTGGTAGGCCAGCAGGGCCTCCACCACGGCGGTGTTCGCGAGCGTCGCCGCCGCCAGCACGGTCGCGAGCTGCGCCAGCGGCGCCGCCAGGTGCGGCAACCCGTGACGCACCGTCACCCGCCACGGCGGTACGCCGCGCAGCAGCGCGTCGGCGACGAAGGGCCTGCGCAGCACGTCCACCGCCGGCCCGCGCAGCAGCCGTCCGCACCAGGCCATGGACGGCAGCGCGATGGCCAGCACCGGCAGGATCAGAATCTCGGGTCGATCCGCGGGTGTGCCCCCGGCCGGGATCAGGGACACGGCGGGGAGCAGTCGCAGACCGTCGGCCAGCAACACCACGAGGACGGTGACGAGCACGACCTCGGGCATGCCACAGAGCGCGGAGACCACCCCGGATCCGACCCGTTCACCGCGGGCGCCCGCCCGCCACGCCAGCAGGAAGGCGATCAACACACCGCCGGTGACGGCTGACAGCCAGGCCGGTACGGCGATCCACAGGGTCGCGGTGAGCCGTTCGACCAGCAGCTCGCGCACCGGCCGGTCGTCGTGCAGCGATCGTCCGAAGTCACCGGTGAGCAGCCCGCCCACCCAGCGGCCGAACCGTTCCCAAGCTGGAGCGTCCAGGCCGGTGCTGGCCTCGATGGCGGCGAGGCGGGTGGCATCGGCCTGGGTGCCGGCGATCACGGTGGCGGCGTTGCCGGGCAGCAGCTCCGTGAGCAGGAACACCGCCACGCAGATGCCGAGCATGGTGGCGACGATCCGCACGGCGACGAGAAGCGCCGGGCGGGCGCGGCTCGGCCGCGCCCCCGATGCCAGCCGCGACGTGCCGGTCACCCGTTCAGCCGGACGCCGGCCATGGAGTAGCGCGCGAAGCCGGAGGCGGTCGGCACGTCCCGTACGCCGGCGGCGGTCACGTCCACGCCGTCGCCGAGCCCCCACATCACCCAGCCGCCCTCGTCGGCGAGCTGTCGTTGGAGCTGGTTCAGCTGCTGCCGCCGCTGGTCGGCGTCGGTGATGGCCGTGGCGTCGGCGAAGGCGGCGTCGAACTGCGCGTTGCGCCAGCCGGTCTCGTTGAACGGGGCGCTGCTGAGCGTCGTCGCCCGCGCCCAGTGCTGGATCGGCAGCGCGTCCGTGGTGTAGCCCATGTAGAGCGGCTCCTTGGTGTAGATCTGCGCCCAGTACGTCTCGGGCGGGTGCTCCTTCACCGTGGCGCGGATGCCGACCTCGGCGAGTTGCTGACCGATCAGGGTCGCGGCGCTGGTCATGCTGGGGTAGGCGGTGGTGGCGTGGATGACGACCTCGAAGCCGTCACCGTGCCCGGCTTCGGCCAGCAGGCGACGGGCCTGGTCCAGGTCACGGGCGGGAGCGGGCAGGTCGCTCGGATACGACGGGTCGGCGGGGAACGGCGCGTCGTTGCCCGGCCTGCCGTAGCCGAGTAGCACGGCGTCGACCAGGGCCTGCCGGTCGAGTGCCAGTTTGACGGCCCGACGCACCTCGATCCGGTCGAACGGCTGATGGGACATGTTCATGACCAGCGGGTAGCTGGCCGCGGCGCTGCGCCGGACGACCGTGAGCCGGCCGGTCTGCTCGGCGCTGCGTGCGGTCGGGTAGCCCACGTTGGCGGCCAGATCGATCTCACCGGAGGTCACCGCGGTGGCCAGCGCCTGCGGATCAGCGAATCCGCGAATCTCCAGGCCGTCCAGTTTCGGGCCGTCGCCCCACCACGAATCGTTACGGGTCAGCGCCGCCGTGCTGCCCCGCAGTGACGACAGCAGGAAAGGACCGGAACCGACGGGCTCGTCGAAGGTCTCGGTGCCGTCGGGGACGATGAAGCACTGGCCGGCCAGCGCGCGGGCCACGTCGGCCTCGGGGGCGGTGGTGGTCAGCACCACGGCGTGGTCGCCGTCCGCACGGCAGCGGTCGACGTCGATGGTGCCGAGGCGCCCGCCGTTCTCCGTGCTCTTGCCCGCTATCCGCCGCAGGGAGAAGAGCACGTCGGCGGCGCGTACCGGCCGTCCGTCGCTGAACGCGGCGTCGGTGCGCAGTTCGAAACGGTGTCGCGTCGCGCCGGACTCGGTGTTCCACGAGGTGGCGAGCCAGGGCAGCACGGTGCCGTCCCGGCCGGGCATCGTCAGCACGTCGTACAGGGCGCTCATCCGCGCCCAGTCCGACTCGCTGGGGATTCCGCCGTGCGGATCGGTGGTCACCGCGGTGGCGGATCCGATGCCGCCGAAGCGCAGCGTGCCACCGGTCGCCTCGGCGCCGCTGGTGGCGCTGTCGTCGCGTGACCCGCACGCGGCGGCCAGTGGTCCCGACGCCGCCAGGCCGGCGATCAGCATTCCTGCACGAAGCATCGAACGGCGAGACATCTGCCCCATATGGTCGTTCTCCTTGATCAGTGGTTTTCTCAGGCCGGCGGAAGGGCCGCGCCGATGTGCCGCGCGACCGCCTGCACCGCCGGTGCGCGCAACAACGAGTAGTGATGCGCATCGACGACCCTGATGGTCAGATCGCCGCCGACGAACGGTCGCCAGCCGAGGTCGGCCTCGTCGAACGCGTCGTCGACGCCCATGCCGACCCTGGTGTTGGCAGGCGAGGTCCGGCCGGTACGCAGCAGGAGGACCGGTACCTCCGGGCCGAGGGGGTGGGCGGTGTGCCCGGCGAGGGCGTCGAGGTGCCGGGCAAACACCTCGAAGCGCCGGCTGGTCGCCGGCTCGTCCCGGCCCAGCACGCCGTGCCCGCGCAACAGCTGTTCCAGGGCCGGAAGGTCTGCCGGCATATCGGTGTCGAGGAAGGCGGCGATCGAGCGCAGGTAACGCCGCCACAGCTCGTCTCGGGTGCGCGGCCGGTCCAGACCCTCCAGAGCGACGATGCGGTCCGGGCTGTTCGAGTCGATCATGATGAGCCGGGACACATCATCGCCGCGACGGCGGAGCTCGACGGCCATGTCGTGGGCCACCGTGCCGCCCATCGACCAACCGCCGAGCAGGTAGGGGCCCTCCGGCTGCTGGAGTCGGATGACGTCCAGGTACTGCCGCACCATGGCCGGAATGGTCGAGGGCCCCTCGTGTCCGGCGAGCGCAGGGTCGGTCAGCGCGACGATCGGACGCGAGGTGTCGAGTTCCCGGGCCAGCTCCGCATAGCAGATGACGTCTCCACCGGACGGATGCACCAGGAACAACGGCGCTCCCCGGCCCTCCCGCAGCGGGACCGCGATGTCGGCACCCGGCTCGGCGACCGTCACCGCCGAAGCGGTGACGTCCCCGGTGGTCACGGCCGAGGCGGTGTTTCGGTCGCGGAGCACGTCGGCCAGCCCTGCGAGCGTGGGAACGCTGAGGAAATCCCTCGGCGAGACCGGTCCACCGTGCCGGGTCGCGACTCTGCCCAGCATGCGGACCGCCAGCAGCGAGTCCCCGCCGAGCGCGAAGAAGTCCGCGCGGCGGTCCATGGCGGCCTGGTCCGATACGTCGAGGCCGAGCACCTCGGCCCAGAGGGCGGCCAGCTCGCGCTCCAGATCGTCGGCGGGTGGGCCGCCGGCTGAGCCGGCGGCCAGAGCGGAGCTGGTGGGGCCGGTCTCCCCGGGACGTGCGACCACCGGGGCGGGCAGATCGATCGGTCGTTCCCAGCCGGAGCCGTCGAGCAGGGCGTGGGTCAGGGTCGTCGTGTCGGCGACGACGCGGTCGACCACGCCGGGGCCGAAGAGTTCCTCCACCAGCGCGAAATTGATCACCAACTCCTCGCGCAGCTCGAACACCCGGCACTCCAGCCAGATCTGTGGCGTCCGGACCTGCTGGTAGTACTCGCCGGTGACCAGCTCGCCCAGTGGGCCCGCGCTGGCCGGCAGGTCCCCGCCGAGCGCGTTGTCCATGCCGAGAGTGCTCTGGAACACCACCGGAGCGACGGGACGCCGCGTCCCGCGCAGCCGGCCCAGTTCCCGAGCGACCTCGACGCCGGTGACCAGGTTGTGCGCCAGGGTCTCGCCGACCTCGGCCTGCGCCGCCGCCGCCAACTCCGCGAAGGTGGTCCCGGTGGTGAGATCCACCGCGACCAGGGCCGTGGTGGAGAACGGGCCGATCATGCGATCCACGTCAGCGTGCAACGGCAACCGGTTGAACTGGAGTGTGTTGAGCAGGAACCGGCGCTCCCCGGTCAGCCGGGACAGCGCGATCGAGTACGCGGTCAGCAGCGCCGTCGCCGGCGTCACGTTGCGCCGGGCGCACTGCTCGCGCAGTGTCGTCCATTGCGCGCCGTCCAGTCGCGTTTCCCGCATGCCCATCAGCGGCGGATCGACCTGGTACGGGTCGACGACGGTGGGTACGGAGGGCGCGTACGGCAGGTTCGGCAGCCGCGCCCGCCACCACTCCCAGTCGGCGCGCCACTCCGGCGTCCGGCGGACCCGGTCCATCGCCGCCACGTAGTCGCCAAAGTCCACCAGCAGCGGCGGCAGCACCGTGTTCGGGTCGGCGACGTAGGTGAACATCTCCCGGTCGAACACGCCGGCACCCCACCCGTCGCAGGTGAGCAGGCTCAACGACACGTGCAGCCGGCCCTGCCCGCCGGGCAGGAAGGTCAGCCGGGCGTCGTAGCCGGGACCGCTGGTGGGGTCCGGACCGTGGCGGCTCATCTCGGCGCGCAGCGCGGTGAGGGCCCGGTCCGCCTCGTCCGGGGTGGCGTCGCGCAGGTCGAGGGTGCGCACCGGCCGGTAGACCGACGGATCCTCGATGTCGAGGATGCGCTGCGTACCGTCCGGCAACAGTCGGGCGCGCATCATCGGCTGGTGCGCGACCACCCGACGAACCGCGTCGTCCAACGCCTGCGCGGCCTTCTCCGCGTCCAGTCCGGACAGCCGGATGTCCGTGTACGCGTGCACCGACGGATAGGACAGCTCCCAGCCGCCGTGCTGGCCGACGAAGTACGCCTGCTGCAGCGGCAGCATGGGGAACGGCGCGTCCCGGTCGATCCGGCGGCGCAGCCGGATGTCCGTGCCGGGCCGGGCAGCCGTGCCCGCCGGCTGCGCCCGGACCAGCTCGGCCAGCTGCCGGATGGTCAAGGTGGGTCGGATCTGCGGCAACGGCAACCCCACCCCGAGGCGCTGGCGGATCTGGGCCGCCATGCGGACCGCCAGCAGCGAGTCCCCGCCGAGGTTGAGGAAGGTCGCGTCGACCGGGACGCCGTCCGGGGCCAGGCCGAGCAGGTCGGCCCAGACGCCGGCCAGCGCGGCCTCGGTCTGGTCGGGCAGACTCCGGTCAGCGGGGCGGACCGCCGTCGTGGGCCGCGGCGTCCCGTCCGTCCAGGCCTCGTCGACGTCGCTGAGCCGTTCCAGCAGGCGTACGTAGCTGCCGAACGCGGCGTCCGCCTGCGCCGGGTCGAGGACCTGTTCGTTGACGTCCCACTGGAGCACCAGTGCGTCACGCAACTCGAACACCTGGTGGTCCAACCAGACCTGGGGGGTCTGGCTGACGCCGTACACGACCGGGCCGAGCCAGTCGTGCTCGTGTGGCTCGGCTCCGCCGGCCCGGTCGAGACCGAGCATGCCGGTGAAGACGACCGGAACGTTGGTCTGGGAGCCCGTGCGGCGGGCGCGCTCGGCCAACAGTTCCAGCCCGGAGAACTCGCGGTGGTCCAGGTCGGCGAAGAGGCGCTCCTGCACCGCCCGCACCCGGTCGCCGAAGCTGCGTCCGGTTCGCCGGTCCATCTCCAGCAGCAGCAGCGAGGAGAACTCCCCCACCACCCGGTCCACATCGGGGTGAATCTCCGGACGGTCGAAGACGGTCAGGGTGACGGTGAAGTGCTGCCCGCCCGACCAGTCGGCCAGCACGTCACCGTACGCGGCGAGCAGCACCGCGGTCGGCGTGACTCCCGCCGTGGCGGCCCTGTCCCGCAACCGTCGCCACCGGTCGGGCTCCAGTTCCGCGCGACGGCGTCCGAACCGCGGCGGGCCCGCAGCAGGTCGCGCCGGCAACTCGGGCGCACCGGGCAACACGTCCAGCCGATCGCGCCAGTACGCGGCGGCACGGCGGTACCGTTCGCCGTGGCTGCGCTGTTCGAGGGCGGTCACGCACTCCGCGAACGTGATCCCGATCGGCGGCAGTTCGGTCTGCGGATCGCGGTAGAGCGTCGCCAGCTCCCGGTCCATGATCATGTAGCTGGCGGAGTCGCACATCAGCACGTCCACCGAGAGCGCCACCCGCGTCACGTCCTCCGACAGCCGGACGGCGTGCACCTCGACGAGTGGCCAGCGGCCAGGGGCGGCGACCCGGTGGGAGAGCCGCTCGCGCAGCTGCCGCAGCACCTGCTCCCGCTGCTCTGGTCCGACGGCACGGCAGTCCACGACCGGGATCCGGTACGTGGGGATCTGGTCCAGCACCAGATTCTGCCCGTCGTCGGTGATCACCGCGCGCAGCATCTCGTGCCGCTCGATCAGCCGGTTCCACGCCCGCTGGTACCGCTCGAGGTCGAGGCCCGCACAGTCGTGCTCGTAGTAGAAGTGGCAGCCGACCTGGCCCAGGTCGAAGGTGCCGGAGCGGCCGATCCAGTAGGCGTGCTGCACCCGCGTGAGCGGAAACGGCTCGCTGGGCACCGGCCGACTCGTCGGTCCGGTGACGGAGGCCGGCCCGGTGACGGACGCCGGTCCGGTGACCACGGCCGGTGGCGGGATCGAGGCGGGCGCAGGAGCCGGTGTCGGGCTGGTCTCGCCGCGCTGCCGGGACCCGACCGCGACGAGGCCGGCCAGGGCCGAGACCGTCGGATGGGCGAGCAGGTCGCGCAGCGAGACCTCCACGCCGTGCCGGTCCCGCAACACCGCGAGCACCCGGGTCGCCAGCAGCGAGTGCCCGCCCAGTGCGAAGAAGTCGTCGTCGCGGTCGGTGACCGGCCGGCCCAGCGCCTCGCTCCACACCCCCGCGATCAGGCGCTCCGCGTCGTCGGCGAGGGTGCCGTCGGCTCCGCTGGAGCCGCTGGTCGCCCGCACCGTGCGGGCGGCGAGAGCCAGCGAGCGGCCGTTGAGTTCCCCGGGTGAGACGGCCACCTGGGGTGGGCAGGTGCCCGAGCGGGCGAGGGCGCCGAGCCGGATCAGCGCGGTTACGGCGTCGTCGGCGTCCAGGGCGTACCGCATCGTGATCTCGGATACGGATTCCCGCTCCTCGGCGGTGCCGAACCGCCAGCGGTCGGAGTCCACCGACAGCCAGCGGGTGCCCTCGGTCCGCCCCCCGACCTCCGGTGCACTCGACGACGCCTCGGCCGCTCCCCCGGCGACGGCGACGCCGTCCAGGAACCGGCTGGCCGCCACGTAGGGGCTCAGCCCGAAGCCGCCCACCGTCCCGGCGGCCGAGGACATCAGCAGCACGGCCCGCGGACGGACCTGCGGCTGCAGCCCGCCGATCGTCCTTGCCAGCGCCACCGCGCCGCCGACCTTGGGGGCCACCACGGCGTCCACGGCGGCGGCGTCGAGTTCCGACAGCGGTGTCAGTTCGATCACCACCGGGGCGTGGACCACCAGGTCGATCCGCCCCCACCGGTCGACAACCCGGTGTAGCAGCCGAGCGACGGCATCGGTATCGGTGACGTCCAGCGTCTCCACCCACACCCCAGCGCCGGTGGCGCGAAGCTGACCCAGCGCCTCTCGACGGTGGGCCAGCCGTGGCTCGGTGGCCGAGGCGTCCGGCTCCCCGGTACGCCCGGCCAGCACGACCCGGGCGTGCTCCTCGGTGACCAGCCGCCGGGCCAGCGCCAGCCCGACGTTGCCGAGCCCGCCGGTGATCAGCACGACCGGCGCGTCGACGCGTTCGGGCACCCCGGCGGCCGGCCGCCACGGCTCCCACTCGCGGATCCACCTCCGCCCGCCCCGCCAGGCCAACTCCCAGCCGGACGCAGCGTCCGGACCCACCAGGTCAGCGGCCTCGGCCAGCACCGCGTCGAGCGCCGCGTCCTGGTCCGCGCCGGGCAGGTCGACACTGCGCCAGCGGATCGCCGGCAGCTCCTGAGCCAGCACCCGCGGCACTGCGCGGGCAGCGGTCGCGGACGGGTCGACCGGCTCGTCGCCGGCCACCCGTTCCCCGCACACGGTGACCTGAAGCAACGCGAGGCCCGCCGGGGCGGTGTGGCCGGGTAGATCGGCGAGCAGACCGGCGAGCCGGCCCGCCGTGAGCAGATCTTCGCGCACGCGGGCCTGCGCGTCGGCAGTCGTGGCGGACGAGTCGGCCACCCACAGCACGCCGTCGATCCGGTGGTCCGCGCCGTCGGAGGTCGAGGTCCGGACGTCGACACCGGCCCGCCGTAGGGCGGCCTCGAAGACCGGTGCCCGGTCGGTGTCGCCCCAGATCAGCCAGCGGGTGCCGGCCAGCTGCCCGGTGACGTCGGCGGGCGGCAGCTGTCGCCAGGCCGGCACCTGCAGCGGCTCGGTGGCGTCGGGTTCGGCGGTGTCGGGGCCGATCACGCTCCGGGTACGCCGACCGGTGGGCGCGTCGATCCAGTAGCGGTCGCGCTGGAAGGCGTACCCGGGTAGCGACAGCCGGCGGCGGTCGCCGCGGCCCAGGGCCTCGGAATCGATTGCTACGCCGTGGCACCAGAGCTGGCCCAGCGCTTCGAGAAAGGCGTGCCGCGTCGCCGTGGCCGAGGCGTCCTGCGGGTCCGCGAAGGTGGTCAGCGCGGCCGGTACCGCCTCCCGTCCGGCCTGCGCCGCCAGCGAGGCGAGGCCGGTGCCCGGACCCACCTGGACCACGATCGCGGGACCGTCGGCGAGCGCTGTCCGCATGGCTTCGGCGTACCGCACGGTGGAGCGCAGGTGCCGCGCCCAGTGTTCAGGGTCGGCGAGTTCGTCGGGGGTGACCTGCCGGCCGGTGAGCGTGGTGATCAGAGGAATCAC
The DNA here is from genome assembly GCF_056150025.1 of Micromonospora aridisoli. NCBI lineage: Bacteria > Bacillati > Actinomycetota > Actinomycetes > Micromonosporales > Micromonosporaceae > Micromonospora > Micromonospora aridisoli. Next base: position 244,213 of record NZ_JAXCFK010000009.1, read on the forward strand.
CGGCGGCTTGGCCGTCAGGCGCGCGGCCACCGCCCGCAGTGCCGGCATGATCGGTTCGACCAGGCGGGAGTGGGCCGGCGTGTCGATCGGAAGAACCCGGACGTTCCGTCCGGCGGCGGCGAGCTGCCTGGCCGCCTCCGCGACGGCGACGCGGGGCCCGGAGAGGGCGCAGGCATCCTGCGCGTTGACCGCGGCCAGGTCCAACTCGGGGTGCTCGGCGAGCAGGGCGCGCGCGTCGTCCTCGGTGATCTGGGCGGCCAGCACGGCTCCGGGCGGCAGCTCACCCATCCGCGTGGACCGTTCCGCCACCAGTTCGGCGGCCTGACCGGCGGAGAGGATCCCCGCCGCGACCGCCGCCGCGTACTCACCGACGCTGTGCCCCAGCACCAGGTCCGGGCGGACGTCGTAGTGCTCCAGCAGCGTGGCCGTGGCGACCGCGGTGGTGAACAGAGCGGGCAGACCGGTGCGCGGCGCTCGGGCCGCGGCGCGGGCGTTCGCGTCGTCGGGCGCGGCGAGCATGATGTCGCGCGGGTCGTCGCCGGTCAGCCGGCACAGCTCCGCGGCGATGTCGTCCGCCGCGGCGGCGAAGACCGGCTCGTCGGCGTAGAGGCCGCGGGCCATGCCCGCATACTGCGCGTCACCCCCGGGGAAGGCGAAGATCACCCGGGCGGCCCGGTTGGGCGACGGTGCGAGCGGAGTGGCCCTGCGCAGCGCCTCGGCGGGATCCTGTCCGGGTCGCACCGCCACCGCGGTGCGAGCCGTCTGCTCCCGGCGGCCGGCGGCGAGGGTGAAGGCGACGTCGTCGAGCCGGTCATCGGGGCGGCCTTCGGCCAGCCGGTCGGCCAGGCGGAGTGCGGTGGCCTGGCAGGCCGCGCCGGTCGCCGCCGACACGAGCAGCAGCTGACTGCGCTCGTCACGGGCTGCCGACGGTGTGGCCGGCGCCTCCGCCAACACGACGTGGCAGTCGACTCCGCCGACGCCGAAGGAGCTGACCCCGGCTCGACGTGCGCCGTTGACCGGCTCCCACGGCGTGGTCTCGGCGACCAGTCGCAGGGCGGATCCGGAGAGACCCAGCTGCGGGTTCGGCTGGTCGGCGTACCGGGAGGCGGGGATGACCCGGTGCTGCAGAGCCAGGACGGTCTTGATGAGCCCGGCGACCCCGGCGGCGGAGTCGGCGTGGCCGATGTTGCCCTTGACCGAACCCAGGCCGCACCAGGGCCGGGGCGCACTGCCGAAGACACGGGCCAGCGCGCGTACCTCGATGGGGTCGCCGAGCGGCGTGCCGGTGCCGTGTCCCTCGATGTAGGAGATGTCGGTGGGGTGCAGATCGGCCGTCCCGAGTGCCTCCGCGATGGTGCGGACCTGCCCGGTGACGGACGGAGCGGTGAAGCCCACCCGTTCGGCGCCGTCGTTGCCGACCGCGGAACCCACGATCACGGCCCGGACCGGGTCCCGGTCGCGCAGCGCGTCGGACAGCCGCCGCAGGACCACCACCCCGACGCCCTGGGTGAAGACCGTCCCGTTCGCCCCGGCGGCGTACGGGCGGGTGTGGCCGTCTCGGGAGAACGGGCCGTCCGGCACGTACAGGTAGCCGAGCCCTTGCGGTACACGTAGCGACACACCCCCGGCGATGGCCGTGTCGCACTCTCCGTTCAGCAGTGCCTGGGCGGCCAGGTGCACCGCGACCAGAGAGGTGGCGCAGGTGGCCCCGACGCTCACCGCGGGCCCGGTCAGGCCGAGCCGGTACGCGGTGCGCAGCGGCAGGTAGTCCGCGACGTTGGCGCCGTGCAGGTCCAGATTCCCGGCCGGGTCGGCACCGCCCGTCGGGTCGAACCGGCCGGCCAGGTTGGTCAGCAGGTACGCCGACAACGCCGATCCGGCGTAGACCCCGACGGTGCCCGCGTCACGGGTGCCGCCGTGACCGGCGTCCTCCAGCGCGTGCCACGCGCACTCCAGGAACAGCCGCTGCTGCGGGTCGAGCACCTGAGCTTCGGGGGCACCGATCCCGAACGGGTCCGGGTCGAAGCGGTCCTGATCGGCGAGCACTCCGCCGACGGGCACGTAGAACGGGTTGCGGCGCAGTGCGGCGGGCACCCCTCGCCGGGTCAGCTCAGCGGCACTGAACCGCGTCAGCCCTTCGCGCTCCGCGATCAGCAACTCCCACAGCGCGTCCGCGTCCGGGGCCTCCGGAAAGCGGCAGGCCAGGCCGACCACGGCGACAGGCTCGATCAAGGGGTCTCCTTCGTTGAGGATCAACCGGCGGAAGCGCGTCCCAGGTAGGCGAACTGGCCGAACCGGGCGACGGCGTCGGACTCCGCCGGCAGCGCCGCCACCGGGTCGAAGCCGGCGACCCGCATGCAGTCGAGCCATTCCGTACGGCTGGGAAACAACCTGTCGGTACCGCGACGGAAGTCGGTGAAGTCGACGTCCGGATCGTCCGCGGCCGGCGACATGAGGAACTCCATCGAGGTCATCAGTTGCAGGTGGTCCCGGCTGGTGTCGATGAACAGCAGCCATCCGTCCGGCTCGACCAGCGTCCGGAGGCCGGCGAGGACGTCACCGGCGTGCCGGGAGTTGTGCAGTACGTTCGCGGCGAGGATCACGTCGGCGCAGCCCCGGTGGTAGCCCTGCGCCGCGAAGTCCCGGTTCATGTCGAACAGGCCGTACCGCATTCCCGGGTGCGTGAACCGCTGGCCCGCGGCGGTGAGGAAGAACCGGCTCACGTCGGTGAACAGGTAGTCGACCGGCACGTCGGTGAGCGCGGCGAGGGCCTCGTGGGTGGTGCCGCCGATACCGGCGCCGACCTCCATCACCCGCAACGGCGCGGCGCCGCGGTGTCGACTCGCGATGCCGCGCAGCAGCGTGCCGGCGGCCCGGTTGATGTAGCGGCTGCCCACGTTTCCGCGGTAGACGGCCTCGGCGACATCCAGGTCACCATCGTTGAACAGCAGCGCCTGGAGGCTGATCTCGTCACGCAGCAGCTCCGGCAGGTACGCCACCGAGCTGAGCAGGAAATGGCTCATGGCCGGGCCGTACTCGAGCCGCGCCACGCCGTCCTCAAGGTCGGCGGTCGCCTCTTCCAGTTCGGCGGCGGAGACCCGGCGTAGCCCGCGATGGCCGGCCGGATCCTCGGTCAGCATGCCCGCCGAGGTCAGCGCCGAAAGCCACCGTCGCACGATGCGTCGGTGCCGCGGTGCGACCTTGGTCGCCGCGTAGATCGTGCCGAGCGGGTGGACCGTCTCGGGCCGGTCGAACAGGCCGCAGCGACCGAGGGTGTAGGCGATGGCGAGGAGCGCCACCTCGTCGAGCCGATCGGCGACGGCCAGCACGTCGGGCAGATGGACATCTTCGAGCGTCTGCCCGCCCGCGGTTGACGCCTGGCGTACCAGGTGTTCCAGAGCGCTGCCGTCGGCAGGGGACGTGTCGAGCGGGGACCAACCGTCGGTCCGGTCCATCGGTCACCCGCTTCCGTCGTCATGCGTCCGCGCCGCACACAAGTTTGGTATTGGTTTTCATTGTCATCATAAGGGCCGACCGCGGTCTCTTCCAGCCCCCCGCCCCAGGGATTCCGATACGGACCGCGCGAGCGGCACGCCTACGGCGACGGACACGTCGATGCCGTCCAGCCGCTCGGCCCGCAACACCCGGCGGGCGACCTGCATCAGCATGCGGCGGACGAAGAGCTCGAAGGGCTCGTGGGCGACACCCGGACCGCTCGCGGCGATCAGCGCAACCGGCCGTGCCGCCGCCGCAGCGGGACAGACCACGCCCAACGTGTGCGGGTCGCCGGGCTCCAGGGCCACGACGGCACCGGTCCCCCTGACCGCCAGCCCGAGCTGGTACGCGGTCACAGCATCGGGCGCGGCCGCCAACAGCCGGTTCGGGATGCCGGAGATCCGCACGGGACCCCTGGCCACCCGGTCGGCCAACGCCTCCAGCCGGACCGCGGAGAGGCCGATCCGTTCCCACTCGACCCCCGGGGGCTCGACCGGGTTCCCGGGCTGGTCGACCAGGAGCACGGCGTCGAACCGGTAGCGGGTCAGTTCCGTGTCGGCGCGCAGCTGTTTGGGCTGCACGGCCATCGACACCTGACGACCGGTCTCCGCCGCGATCCGGCACAGCAGCCGGGCCAGCCCTACCGGGTCGATGAGAAGTTCAGGTTCGCGGTCGGCCCGCGCCCGTGCCCGGCTGGCGATCAGCGCCGGATCGGCGCTCGGCTCGACACCGCGTTCGACCCATTCGCAGAACCGGGCGAACAACCCCGCGTGCCGGACGTCACCGACGACGATCCGGCCGCCGGGAGCCACCAGATCGACTGCGGCGCGCAGCACCACGCCGAGATACTCCAGGTTGGGGAAGTACTGCACGACGGAGTTCAGCACCACGCAGTCCGGGCCGTCGACCGGGCAGCCCACCGCGTTCAGGGCACGACGGACCGAATCATCGTCGACCTCGTGGGCCGCGGCGGAAACGAAGGCGGTTCGTCCAGCGTCGACCTCCGCGAGCGACGCCAGAACCGAGGGAACGATGTCAGTCCCGACATAGCCATCGACACGCTCGCGCAGGCGTTGCGCGAGCAGACCCGTACCGCACCCGATCTCCAACACCCAGCGTGGCCGGTCTCGCAGGGCGAGCGCCGCGGCCTGGTCCGCCCAGTCCCGCATGTGCTCAGCGTCGAACGCAGCTCCCGTGTCGGACCTGCGCCATCCGGCAATGTCCAGATCTGGTGTCCGCCCGTGCGTCTCACCGTAGACCGAGTCGTAGATGTCTCCCCAGTGCCGCAGATACTCCTGCATGAGCGCACCGGGGGACGGCCGGACCGACAGCGCGGCCGCCGCCGGCGTGAGCACGACACCGCCCGGCTCGACGTGCGCGACATCGATCCAGGGGTGCGCTGCCAGCCGGCGGGCCGCCAGTGCCGTCGCGGCGCACTGGCCGCCTTCGTCGAACGGCACGTATGGCTCCTTGGTGGACCGGCCGGTTCATCCGCTCCACCAAATCTAGCCTATTGGAAACGATATTCGATACCCTTTTGGGGCCGGGGCGGAGTCAGGAACGACGCCGGACACGGCCTGCGGTCGCCTACCGGAGCGCGCGACATGGCGACCATCCCGCATTCGCAGCGCAATGGTGACCTGGAGTTCCCACTGATGTTGCCGAACCGGCTGTTCACCCACTCTCTGGTGGAGCACGAGCTGTCCTGGCTGGCGGCTGCGCACGCCGACCCGGATGGACGGGTCTCGCCGGAGGTGCTTGCCGCCTGTGGCACCTCGCCACGGGCGAGCGTGAGCCGCACCGCCCCCTCGGCGCGGCGGTCACCCAGCTGCTGACCGCCCAGGCGGCCGCCCTCCGAGCACTGTCCACGCTGGATGCGACGGTGCGGTCGAACCAGACCTCCGCCGTAGCGGCCGGCTACGTCGCGACGCTCTACGGTTTGCGGGCAAGTAGTCCGACGAAGGTGTGGTAGGTGTCGGTCTGCTTCGACGCGGGTGTGTCCGGATCCGGACGCCACTCGGCCAACGGCACCAGTCCTGGCTCCAGCAGCGTCAGCCCATCGACGAAGGAGAGAATCTCCTCGTCGGTACGCCAGCGGCCGGTGCCCAGCGACTCGTTGAAGATCCGCTCGACCTCACGGGCCTTTCGGGAGCCTTCCGGGTCCCGCTCACCCGGATCACGGAAGTGCGAGATCGCCACGTAGCTGCCCGACGGCAGCGCTTCGACCAACTCTGCCGACACCGCTCGCGGCTCCTCGTCGTCACCGAGGTGGTGCAGGATCGCGAAGAGCAACAGCCCGACCGGCCGGTCGAGGTCGAGGAACCGGCGGACGTCCGGGTCGTCGAGGATCTCCTGCGGTCGCCGGATGTCGGCCTGAATCACCGTCGCCGTGCCCTCCGCGGAGAGCAGGGCCCGCCCGTGCGTCAGGACGATCGGGTCGTTGTCCACGTACACCACCCGGGCGTCCGGGTTGTGCTCGGAGGCGACCTCGTGCACGTTGCCCTGCGTGGGCAGTCCTGACCCGATGTCGAGGAACTGGTCGATGCCGGCCTCGGTGACGAGGAAACGGATCACGCGGCGCAGGAAGGCCCGGTTCGCCTGCCCGGCGGCCGGCCCGTCCGGAGTGATCCGCAGGGCGTGCTCGGCGACCTTCCGGTCGACCTCGAAGTTGTCCTTACCGCCCAGGAAGTAGTCGTAGACCCGGGCCACGCTGGGAACGGTGGGGTCGATTCCGGGAGGTGCGGCCTTGTCGCGGGTCAACGGCGTCTCCATCCGACTCTGATCACCGCACCGGTTCCAGTGGGCGGTTCCGGACCTTGTCCGGGAGTGTAGCGATCGGACGGTGCGGATTGCCGCCCCGTTGGTATCGCTCCCAGCGGATCGGCCCCGTGACCAGGTAACACGCCGAACGGCGGTGAGCGGCGTGTCTGGCTGGGCCAACTGGTCGGGGCACCTTCTGGGGCCACCGGTCGCAGCGCGACGGCAGCATCGGGGCGGGCTGCCTGAGTCAGTGGTGGCCGGCAGCGTTCACCATCGACGGGCAGCGCTTCGCCACCGCCGAGCACTACATGATGTGGTGCAAGGCCAGCCTCTTCGACGACCACACCACGGCCGCCCAGATCCTGACCGTGGCGCACCCGCAGGCGGCGAAGACGCTGGGCCGGCAGGTCACCGGCTTCGACCCGCAGGTGTGGGAGCAGCACCGCTACGCCATCGTGGTGGCCGGGAACATGGCGAAGTTCGGCCAGCATCCCGCGCTGCGCGCCTACCTGCTCGGTACCGGTAGGCGGGTGCTCGTGGAGGCCAGCCCGCTGGACCGGGTCTGGGGCATCGGTGTGGCCGCCGACCACCCGCACGCCACCTACCCCACACGCTGGCGCGGGCTGAACCTGCTCGGCTTCGCCCTCATGCAGACCCGCACGAGTCTGCGGGAACAGGAACCGACCGATGGGTAAGCCACCCAACCTGGTCGCCGCCGAGTACGCACTGGGTGACGTGGATCTCGAGCGGGTGCCCTGGTACGCGGCGGACTGACTCGCCAACGGACACGACGGACCGACACTGCGTGAACTCGCCGGACTCAACGACACCGACACCCGGCCCGTCGGTGAACTGCTACCCGACGCCCTCATCGAAGCCGGCGCGCCTGTCCCGTCCGCAGCCGAAGCAGCGGACGCGTGGCTGGCGGCCCTGGCGCAGCAACTGGTCTACGGTGTGGTGGACGAGCGCACCGTCAGTGAGCACGCCTCAGCCTTCGTCTCCTCACATCTGGACCTGGGTGGGAACCTGCGCAGCCCGTTCACCGACCTGCACGTGATCCCGGACGAATGGGACCAGGGCTGGGGACGCAGCAACCAGGAACTGACGGCGACGGTTCGCCAGCTATGTCGTGATCACCTATCCCGCGTGGATCGCCGGGGCCTGACCCCACGCGGTTGACGCATCGCACCGTGGACCAACAAGTGAGTGGCCTCCGACAACTGCTCAACGCGTGGGACTTCATCGGCGTGCACCACCCGCCACACCTATTCACCTGGTGGGGCACCGATCACGGGACCGTCCAGACGTGTACCGCAAGACCCTGATCGGAGATCGCCGGCAGACGCACGTACCGCTGCGGCGCTGGTCGGTGGCTCAGTCCTGCTGGTCAGCCGCTCGGCGTGTTGAGCGCTCGTGACGGTCGACTGCTCGAGTGTGGGCGATCGCGAGGAGCCGATCGATCTCGGGCAGCATGTGCGGGCCGGGCATGACGATGCTGCCGACGCCGTACAGCGCGTAACCCGGGTGCGGCATGAGAGTGTCCAGCCGGGCGAAGTCGAACTCGTGCCGGTGGTCCTCGAAGGCCTTGGGTGGGAAGCCGAACAGGCTCTCGAACTCGGCTCGGCCCAGGTCCAGGTTGAGGCGGAAGACGCCCGGACGGTCGAGCTGGGAGGCCTCGTCGAAGCCGGGCACGTCGTGCTCGACGATAGTGGCGAAGGGCTGGCGGCGGTCCGGGCCGACATAGAAGAACCGGTCACCCCGGGCGCCCTCGGGTGCCCCGTTCTCCTCGCTCGCCACGACCTGCTCGACGTCGGGCAGCGCGAGAACACGGTCGGCGAGCACGGCCACGTCGACACCGGTCGGGATGTGCAGCACCACGTCGGCGTGGTCGATGGTGGCCTGGTCCAGCGGGAAGTAGCGGTAGTCGTGTGTTCTCTTCTCGGCCGCCGCCATCTCGGAGGCCCGGACGTACCGAGGAAGCGTGGTTTCCTGCTGGAGCACACCTTCGTAGGTCCACGGGGCGGGCGCCTCGATGCCGAGCGCGGGGCTCGCGCCGAGGCTACCGACGATCACCGCGTACCGGTCGTCCAGCAGCGATGCGATGATCGCGCCGGCACCGGCCCACGATATGTCCGTTCCGGCCATGGTCATCGTGCTCGAGTGGCGCTGGAGGTGCGTGTTGTGCGCGAAGACGAGCGTGGGTCCGCGGTGTGCCTCGGTCGACCGGATCGCGAGCAGGTTCTCGGCCATCAGTGCGTCCCGGACCCCGGCCAGGCGGGCGATGCGTTCCTCCTGCTTCAGCGGTGCGGCGGCCGTAGCGTGGTAGCGCAGCACCGCGACGGCGGACGTGGCGTGCACGAACGCCGCCTGCCAGCCATCGGGGCGGCGGGGTGCCTGCTGGTACAGCTCGGTCAGCAGGTCGTCGGCGATCACCCGCAGGCGCTGGGCGTCGGCCGAACGCCCGATCGACCTGCCGGGCTCCCAGATCGCTGCCGTGTCGCTCCACCGCGCCTCGTCCCCGATCAGGTCGTCGATCTCCGCTGATCGATCGAGACCGAGAAAGTCACAAACCTGGGTGAGGTAGCGCCGCGGACTCGGGGCGCCCTCGATTTCCAGCGGGGCGTCGAAGCCGTGGAACGTCAGGCGCTCGGAGGCCGGCCGTCCGGCGTTCCACTCGCGCATCCGCAGCAGCAGATCGCGGTTGGCCGGGGCGACGCCGAACCCGTGGCTGAACCCGTTGGCGAGCGCACGGTCGAGCGTGACTGCGGCGGAGCCTTGGACGAACTCGTTGGCGATCAGCCCCGCAGCCCGGTCGCTCTCCAGCGCGATCGACCGGTAGCCATGCTCGGCCAGCGCCATGAAGGCCTCGTTGCGGATCTGGAGGAAGGCGGACTCGCCGTGGGTCGGCTCGCCGAGCGCGAGCAGATCCGGCGATACGCCAAACAGGTCGAGAAAGGCTGTCATTCCATCAACCGTATCTTTGAACCGCCGGTTGAAACTTGTGAGAGACGGAGCGCGGTGACAGCCACGAAACCCTCCAACCCTGGGGTACACCGACCAGTCGACCTCGCGCGCCGGCACGGCCTCTCCGCGCAGGCCGTGCGCAACTACGAACGAGATGGCGTCCTGCCGTCGGCCCAGCGCAGCCCGACCGGCTACCGTCGGTTCACCGAGGTGCACGCCATGGCGCTGAGCGCCTACCTCGCGCTGATCGCGGGCCACGGCCACGCGGCCAGCGGCGACATCATGCGTGCCGTCAACCGGGGCGAGATCGACGCGGCGCTGCGCACGATCGACCACAGCCATGCGCTGCTGCAACGCGACCGAGAAACCGTGGACGCGGTCGAGGCGACGATCGCCGTTCTCACCGGTTCGACGCCGCGACCGCAGAACCGGAAAGCCGTGCCGATCAGCCTGCTGGCCCACCGGCTCGGCGTACGACCCGCGACCCTGCGCAAGTGGGAGCGGGCTGGAATTCTGCAGCCGGCGCGCGACCCGGCGACCGGCTACCGCGTCTACTCTCCAGACGATGTCCGCGACGCCGAACTCGCTCACCTGCTGCGTCGCGGTGGATACCGGCTCGACCACATCGCTGGCGTGCTGCATCGGGTGCGCGAAGCCGGTGGTGCCGAACCGCTCGCCGCGTCGCTGCGCCAGTGGCGGGAACAACTGACCGCGCGCGGCCAGGCCATGCTGACCGGGGCCGCCCGGCTCGCCGAATACATCGACGCCGGCACCAGGCCCACCGCACCGCGGCGCTGAACTCCGGCCGGCGTACTTCTTCTCTGCCGCCGGCCGCGCGCTACGGTGTGCAGCCGGTGGCCCACAGGTGGCGGCGCGCGGCTGGACATGGCGTTGTCACGATCGCCACCAAGGTTCAGCTGTCGCGGCTCACGACCGGTGCGCCATCGGCCACGTGGCATGCGAGGCCGTGGACGGGGCGCGTGAGATCCGTATGCGGGCGGCTGCATCGAGCGCTTTCTTGCTGGTGCAGTCCAGCACGCAACGGATTAGCGCACGCTCCGAGCAGGCTAAGGGCAGCGCTACTCGCGGCGCGACCGCTGTGCGTCCGGCGGACCGGCGGCCGATGGCACTCGCCGCCGGCCTGACCATGGCCGGGTAAGGGCGCGAATTCGGCCGTGATCGCGGGCGTCACTGGTAGTTGAGCGTTTCGCGGATGGTGAGCCGGGCCGCTCGGCGGGCTGCCGCCAGCGTCGCCACGGCGGCTGTGGCGACTGAGAGCAGCAACCAGACGGAGATCCCGCCCGGTGACAGCTGCAGCGGCAGCGGCAGCCCGAAGGAGAGCGTGCCCAGGAATCGACCCATCAGGAGAGACAGCGGTAGTCCGAGGATGACGGCTATCAGGGCGCCGAGGATGCCGGTGAGGGTTCCTTCCAGGAGGACCAGGCGGCGGATGGTGGCGGGACGGGCGCCGATGGCCTGCATGACGCCGTACTCACGGGTGCGTTCGGTGACGATGATGCTCATCGTGGACGCGAGCCCGAGGACACCGACGGCGGCCATCAGCACGGCCAGCGCGATCAGGGTGCCGATGAAGATGGCGACGTGCTCGTCGATCGCGGCACGCAGGTCTGTGGTGAGGAGCGTGTCGACGACCGGTAGCCCGGCGGCGGCGAGCGCGGCCTCGACCTGACTGGTGACGGCTACCGGGTCGCCGGCGGTGCTGATGCGCACGATGGTGGTGCCCGTTTCGGTGAGCCCGGTGACGCCCTGCGGGCTGGTGTAGGCGGTGGCCGGTCCGCCGGCCTCCACGACGGTGCCGACGAGCTGCCAGCGCCGCACGATGCCGTCGACGGCGAGGTGGATGTCGTCGCCGATGGCGGGCTCGTCGAGGCGTGCGAGGGCGGTCTGGTTGAGCACGATCGCGGTGGTGTCGCCCGCCTGCAGCCAGCGTCCGGCGGTGACCTCGAAGTCGAGCAGGTGGGTGGGGGCGGGCACCGCGGCGATCACGAACTGGCCGTGCCCGTCGTCGGGGTAGGTCTGCTGCGCCTCGATGCGTCCGTCCGCGGTCGCGGGTGTGGCCGGCAGGGAGAGCACCGGTTCGGCCGCGGTGACGCCGTCGACGGCGGTCACGGCCGTCGTGACCGTACCGGCTGGTGCCGGCGAGGCGAGGCGAAGTTCCGCGTCGTAGGCGCGGCGGGCCATCGAGTCATCGACCCAGCGGTCCCACGCGGCAGAGCTGTTGAGGCCGGTGGTGAAAAGAGCACCACCGGCGGCCAGCAACGCCACTGTCAGCACCAGCCGGACCCGGCGGCGCAGCAGATTGCGGACGGCGAGGTTGCTGAGGCGGCCACCGCGCAGCCGGGTCAGCCACCGGTCACTGCGCCTGCCTCCCACACCGCTGCCCGCGCCGTACTCGTCGAGCGCGGACCGAACGGTGATCCGAGCCGCCCGCAGCAGTGGCACAAGTGCGACCGCGAGCGGGATGGCAAGCCCGGCAGCCGCGTAGACAACTGGCACCCACCACGGCAAAGCGTGGTCGGTGATCTCGACGTTGAGCATCCCGGCCACGAGATGGGTGAGCCCGTACCCGCCGAGCAGTGCCGGGCCGACGGCCAGCAGGGTGGCGGCCGCGGCGATCACGGCCACCGCCCCGAGGTAGAGACGAAGCAGTTGACCGGTGGTGGCGCCGACGGTCTTCATGATGCCGATCTGGCGCGTCTGTGCCGCCAGCATCCCGCCGAGCGTCGCCGCGACCAGGACGCCGGCGAGGAACAGGGCCGCGATGGCGAACATCAGGAACATGCCGGTGATCGTTTCCGACTGGTTGTGGTGCGGGTGCTGGTACGGAGGCACCTGGATCAGATGCACCTTGTGACCCTGCGAGGTGAGCCATCCGGCCACGGCGTGCGCCGTCGCCTCCACGCCGGCCGGGTCACGTGCTGACGTGACGATGCGCAACTCGTCGGCGGTCGCGGTGAAGCCGAGACGGGCCAGCCCTGCCGGGGTGAGGTAGCCATAGCCGGTGGCTTCCTGCCCGGCGGGGGCCTGCGCGGGGTCGTAGACGGTGCCGGAGACTCGGACCGCGGTGGTCGCGCCGGAGGGTCCGGCGATGGCCAGGCTGTCGCCCACTTCCGCGTCCAGGACCGGTTCGGCGGTTCGTTCGATCAGCAGGTCACCGTCGGCGGGCGGCCAGGCGCCGGACTCCACCCGAATCTTGGCGATCCGCATCGGGTCGTCCGGTGCGACGACGAACAGCAGCATGCGGCGCCATTGATCACCGACACGAACCCGGGTGTGGACCGTCTGCCGAGTCGTGGCATCCGTGACGCCGGGTCGAGTGCGGACCTGGCCGAGCAGGGCGGCGTCGGCCCCGCCCTCGACGTCGATGGTGGCGCTGGCCGGGTTGGTGCCGGCATAGACCGCCGCGGCCTCGCGGACGATGACGGTACGGGCGATGAGCAGCGCCCCTACTCCCGACAGGGCCACCACGAGCGCCACGACCATGACCGCGACCCGGCCGCGGGCGGCGGACAGGTCCCGCCACATCTTCACCGTCCGCGGCGGCATCATGCCGACACCGCCACGTCGCCCGCGACCCGCCCGTCCATCAGGGTGATCTGGCGGTCGGCGTACCCGGAGAGGTCGCGCTCATGGGTGACCATCACGATGGCCTTGCCGGCGCGGGCCAGCTCGCGGAACAGTTCGAGGACGGCCTCGGCAGTGGCCGAGTCCAGGTTGCCGGTCGGTTCGTCCGCGAGGATGACCGGTGGGTCGTTGGCCAGCGCCCGGGCGATCGCGGCCCGCTGCTGCTGCCCGCCCGACAGCCCGGCCGGCACCTTGTCGGCGTGCTCGGCGATCCCGACCCGGTCCAGCAGTTCCAGGGCGAGCGGCCGGCGGCGGCGCGCCGGGACGGTGCCGCTGAAGTCCATCGGCAGCATCACGTTCTCCGCCACGGTCAGCGTCGGCAGTAGCTGGAAGAACTGAAAGACGAGCCCCACGGCGCGCCCCCGCCACGCCGCCAACCCGGCCTCGCGCACCTCGTGCACGGCGGTCCCGGCCACCCGGATCTGTCCGGCGGTCGGCCGGTCGATGCCGGCGAGCAGGTTCAGCAGGGTGGTCTTGCCGCTGCCGGACCGGCCCACCACGGCGACGAACTCCCCCGCGCGGACCTGGAGATCCACCTCGCTCAGCGCGGAGAAGTCACCGCCTGGTACGGGGTACGTCTTCGCCGCACCACGGACGTCGATCACCGGATCGTCGGATCGGGGGTCCATGCAGGAATTCTGTCCAGCAGGGCGGTAACGACCGGATAATCCTTTCAGGATCATGTCAAGGTCAACATGCACCGGCCACTGCCGCCGCTGACCGCACCGGCCGGGCCTCGGTACAGGCCGAGCGCGCCTGGTTCGGGACTGTCTCCTCCCACCTATCTCCCGGACATCCGCTGACGCCCCATCAGCGACCAGTCCGTGCACTCCTGAGGGAGGTGTCGTGCCGGCTGGTGACTGTTCAGTCGCTGAGGCGCCGAACGACACCATTGAACAGGTCGATCTCGATGAGGTCGGGGAAGCGCAGGGTCGCCCAGAACTCGACCGAGTCGGGTCCGAGGAGCTGCCTGCTGGCCAGCCAGATTGTGACGGCCATTCCGTGGGTGCCCACCACCGGCGTTCTGCCCTGGTCGGCTGCGGTTGCGGCATGGCGGGTGATGGCCTCGTCGAGGCGGTGGACGACCTGCTCGTGGGGTTCCCAGCCGTGGGGGCAGACGCCCTGAATGTAGGAGCGGGCGGTGGCGCGGTAGCTGGAGGTGTCCGACCACTGGTGGGGGCGGTGTACCTCGACCAGTGCGGTGTCGGTGACGACGGTGCTGGGCCCGGCGATCTCCTGCACGGTCTGCACGGCCTTCGGCTCGCTGCTGGCCACATGGTAGGCCGGACCGGTCACGAGCGGACGCAGCGCGCGGGCGGCGGCCCGGGCGGCTGGGCTGAGTTGCCAACGTTCGGCCGGCACCGCTGGATCGACCACCGGCATCGCGTGCCGCACCAACAGCAGCCGGGTGCCTTCGATCACCACCACCGGGCGAACATATCGGGTGGCGGCGCCAGAGTCGCGGCCGGCAGCACGACGGACCCGCGCGAGGATGGTCAGGGCTAGTGCGGTGTCCATTAATGTGGCTGGGCCGGCCGGGCAGGGGTTGTTGGTGTCCGGCAGGGGCATCCGTGCCGAGCATCGGATGCCCCTGACCGACCCGAAAGCCCGCCGCCGGGCGGTGGCCCGGCGGGCACCGCGACCTGACCGCGGCCGCCACCATCGCCACCCGGGCACCGGGCGGCGGACCCACCACCAGCCCAGCACACTGCTGCCGCAGGTGATCACGCACCGTCGAGCCGGCCGACACCTCCCCGGTGCAGGTCAGTCCCGACGTGACCCCCGCCGCCCACCCCGGGCGGCACCACGGGATCGGTTGGCCAGCGGTGGCCCGCCCCACCCATCCGGGAGGGGAGTCGCTCGCCCACCAGGCGAGGATCCACAACACCCACCACAAACCCGGTGAACGTCAGTGGACACCGCACTAGATCACACGGCGACGTACCCGCCACACCACCACACCGATCAGGATCGCCGCGGCGGCCACGAACAGGGCCGTCTCGATGAGCTGGAACGTCCAGAACCGGTCGGCCGGGTGGTAGACCGCGAACTGCTGGATGCCCCGCGCGTGCAGGAACTGGTTGAGGTTGGTGCCGGCCCGGTCGGCGGCGGCCTCCAACTCGTAGTAGTCGGTCCAGCTCAGCCTGCGCCCGGTGGCGTCGGCGTAGCCCTGTTCGATCACCCAGTCGGCGAAGTTGGACACGGGCCGGTACCCCGCCTGGTCCGAGCCGCCGACGGGGACCGGCTGCATGGCGGTGAGCGGGGTGGCGTACGCGGGACGGGCCAACAGCGCCACCGACATCCGGGCGGCGAGGAACGCCCCGAACGCGACGCCGAACGCGGGCAGGCTGCGCCGCAGGATCGCCCCGGCGGCGGTGGCGACGCCGAACGCGAACAGCGCGTACGCCACCGGCACGAGTCCCTCCACGTCGAAGGCGTCGTACTGGAACCGCCCTTCCCACGCGTCGAACGGCTGACGGAACCAGGTGAGCACCGCGGTGAACATCCCGGTGAGCGCGACGGTGACCCCGGCCAGTGCCGCGAGCTTGGCCGCCAGCCAGCGCATCCGCGGCACGGCCTGCGTCCAGGCGAGCTGCCAGGTGCCGTCCTCCAGTTCGCGGGCGAGCAGCGGCGCACCGAGGAACGCACCGATGACGACGGGGACCAGATAGAAGCCCGCCAGGAGGTTCTCGATGTACCCGTACTCCTCGTCGAGCCGGCGGAAGGAGGCGGCGCAGGCCTCGCTGGTACCGGCCTCTCCCGCACACCGCGCGGCACCGCCGGAGAACAGGTCGTGGGCCTGCACCCCGAGCACGAGCAGGGCAATGCCGAACATGCCGACGAGCAGACCCAGGACGCAGACCTCGGTCCGGTGCTGGCGCCAGATCAACCACCTCATGCCGCCACCTCCGACGTAACCGTGGCGCTCGGCTCGGCCGGCCGGCGCAGGTACGCCAGCACCAGGTCGTCCAGCGCGACCTGCCGGGCCTGCCACCCAGGCGCGGCCGGGAGCCCGCCGTCGCGTACCAGCAGGGTCGTGTGCCGGTCGCTGTGGACGGCCTCCACGACGGCGCCGGCCCGGTCGAGGTCGGTGGGCGTACGCGGGCCGACGAGCAGCCGGTGCTCGGCGAGGAGGGTGTCGATGTCACCGGTGAGCGTGACCCGGCCCTGGTTGAGCACCACCAGGTGGTCGCAGACGCGTTCCAGCTCGTGCACGACGTGCGAGGAGAACAGGACGGTCACCCCGCCTTCGGCCACCCCGCCCATGAGGACCTGGAGGAACTCGTGCCGGGCCAGCGGGTCGAGGCTGGCCACCGGCTCGTCGAGGACGAGCAGGTCCGGCCGCTTCGCCAGGGCAAGTGCCAATGCGACCTGGGCCTGCTGCCCGCCGGAGAGCGTGCCGGCCCGGCGGTCGAGCGGGATGCCCAGCTTCGCCAGCCGACGCTCGGCCAGCCCCTGGTCGAACCGCAGGTTGCAGGCCCGGCCGAAGCGGAGCATCTCGGCGACGGTAAAGCGCTTGTACAGCGGGTGGTCCTGGGCCAGGAACCCGACCCGGGACAGGGTTTGCGGGGTGCTGGCGGTGACGTCGTGGCCGAGGACCTCCACCGTGCCGGTGCTGGGTGCCAGCAACCCGACGACCAGGCGCAGCAGCGTCGTCTTGCCCGCGCCGTTCGGCCCGACCAGGGCGATCACGCCGCCCGCCGGCAGGGCCAGGGTGCAGTCGCGCAGCGCCCAGCCTTTCCGGTACCGCTTGCCCACACCGTCGGTGCGCAGCGCGAACTCATTCGCTGTCACGCCACGTCCTCGTTTCTTGTCTGCTGGTGGACGGACGTGAAGAGCGCGTTGACCGCCTGCTCGTCGAGGCCGGCCGCGTAGGCGCGGCGCAGCCAGGTCGTCAGACCGCGGCGCAGCGACGTGTACGTCGATGCCGGCATCACGGCCGACTGCTGTTCATTGACGAACGTGCCCTGGCCGGGCCGGCCGGTGACCAGGTTCTCCTGCTCCATCTGCCGGTACGCCTTGGCGACGGTGTTCGGATTGATCGCCAGGTCCTCAACCACCTCGCGGATGAGCGGGAGGCGGTCACCGGGTTGGAGAAAGCCCAGCAGCACCGCCTGGCGGACCTGCTGGACGAGTTGCAGGTACGGCGGCACGCCGGAGTGGGTGTCGAGCCGGAAGACGAACACGGTAGCCCCTTACTGCTTTACCAGTAACATAGTAAAGCAGTAATTCGGTGGTCAAGGGAGCAGACAGCGACTGGTCAATCAGAAAACGACCCCGTCACCGAGGTCGGGGGCATCGCTCAGGTACCACCTGGATCTCCACTCGATGCCGGAGGTAGTCGTCGTCTGCGGTGCGAGCGTCTGCACGGTCTGCAGCGACTACGGGCCCACCCGGTCCGGCTCGTCGCAGGAAGGGACGATTCCCCGCGCCAGTGACTGGGCGATCTCGTCCCGTCGACGCAGCGCGGCACGGAATCCCACGACCTGCGCGACGAGAGTCTTGCGGTGGCCCGCTGTCGCCTGCACCGTCCAGGGGCGCTGCAACAACACCCGGCCCAGGACCGCCGAGACCAGCAGCACAACGACCACGATGAGTTCCTTCCCGGTGCGCTGGTCCGCTTCGGAGAGCCCGCGCCGCTGCTTCCAGGCGTTGTTGTCGCCATGGTTCGGAGGTACGTCCGCCTGCGGGCCGGTCGGCTCCGCCACCACCGCGGGCGACGCCGGCGCACTCGTAGGTATCGCGAGCCCGGTCCACCACGAGTACGTCGCTGAACTCGCCGATCGTTTGGCCGACGCCCAGGTGGCGACGATCGAGGCTGGCCACCTGGTGCACGAGAACGTTCCAGATGAGCACCTCAAGATCCTGTCCGCATTCCTCACCGAGTGATCAGCACCGATCCGCTGTTGCAACGATCCGCGCACTCCGTGGCGTGAAGCCGCGCTGGTCCGATCGCCGTCCTGAGTAAGCAGTCTCGCGCTGTCGTGGCAGCCACCGTGAATGACGTGAAGCCGTCATCCCTGATCACCGTTTCAGGCCAAGTGCCAGCTCGGGCGATACCGGGCGATTCGTCCGAACGGTCGGCGTTTGCGATGCGGGGCCAGGGGAATCCGGCAGAAGGTGGCCCCTAGAAGAAGGAGGACCGTCGTGGGTGACTTCATGAACAAGGCCAAGAACCTCGCGGACAAGCACGACAAGCAGGTCGACCAAGGGCTGGAGCGGGGCGGCGACATGGCCGACAAGCGCACCGGTGGCAAGTACGAACAGCACATCGACAAGGGCGTGGACCAGGCCCAGGCACGTACCGGCGAGGGTGACCAGGTGCGCTGACGCCGACGCCGGTCCCGGGTCACCCCGAAGGGTGACCCGGGCCGTGTTTTCGCCGGTCAAGTGCGGCAGCGCCGCCCTCGCACCCGGCCGCTTGCCGAGGACCAGGCCGGCCGGTCTGGTCGCGCAGCTGCCAAGGTGGCTGGGATCAGGCCGCCGGCCCCACGTACTTCCAGGGCTCGTGGTCGGCGTCGGCTCCGGTGCCAGGCGGGTTGCCCTGGGTCCACCACTTGGCCTGCCAGACCTTGCCGTTGTACTTGACGGTCACCGCCTCGACCGACTGGGTCGTCGGGTTGTAGACGGTGTTCGCGTTCCAGGCCGGCGCCGAGCAGCCGCCCGCCGCCGGGGTCGCTTTCGTGGCGCCCCGGTTGTGGTCCGCGAGGGGCGCATAGTTGGTGCCGCCGACCCTGACGACGGTGTTCACCGGACCGGTGGCTGGCAGGTAGTAGATGATGGGTAGGTCGAGGCTCTTTCCTGCCGGGATGATCTGGCAGTAGTCCAGGGTGGTGCTCACCCGATGGAAGTAGCCCTTCAGGCCGGTGCCGGCGTTCGCGCCGGTGTGCCCGGCCGTCACCTTCCACTGGCCGCCCTGCTCACCGGTCTGCCAGTTCCCGTCCTTGATCAGGGCGGGGGTCGAGGTGGGCAGGTCGAACGAGATGGTGGTGTCCTTGCCGCCACCGATGGTCACGCCGGTGTTGTTGGTCAGCCGCACCACGGGCGTCACCGGCCACAGTTTGGTCGCGTCGCCCGGGTAGTTCACCAGGTCCACCGACACGTCGATGGCCGAGGTGGGTGGCCTGGCGGAGCTGTTCTGGCTACGGCTGTTGCCGTAGTCGCCGGCGCCGTTGAGCTTGTCGTGCAGCCGGTTGGTGAGGGTGTAACCCATCTGGCACGGCGTGGCGGCGGTCACCCTGGTCGAGCATTCGTAGTCCCCGGACAGCTCCCACATCATCACGCCGCCGGCTCCGCTGTTCTTGACATAGTCGGCGATCTCGTCGATGGCCTGCGTGTCCGCCGTCGACAGGAAGGTCTTCTTGTCCGCGTTCCACAGCCAGGAGGTGCGGGTCGTGGCGTCCCAGTGTCGCGTGTACCGGCCGGTCAGCCGGTCCGTCGGGTCGGTGTCCGGCTTCAGACCGACGTTCTGGGCGTAGTTGGGCAGGATGTTGGCCTCCAGGTTCTTGGCGTGCCACATCGGGTTGGTTCCCGAGCCGAGTTCCTGTCGACCGTTGGCGGTCAGGTCGTGCCAGATGTTGTCGATGCCGACCGCGCCGTCGCCGCACGGCCGCTTGATGCCGGTGCCGGGTTCGCAACCGGTCTTGCTGGCGGTCCCCCACAGCCCGTTGGTGCCGCCGGACACGTTCTTCCAGCCCCGGGTGTAGTACGGCACCCCGATGTTGATCCGGCCCGCCGCCAGCGCGCCGCGCAGATAGTGGAAGGCCCAGTCGGTGTTGAAGTAGCCGATCTTCTGGTACTCCGGCGTGTTGTACAGCTCGGCCAGCTCCGGGTCCTTGCCGTCGTCGTACAGGGTGGCGTTCGGGCCAACCACGTCGTTCCAGGTGCCGTGGTAGTCGTACGCCATCAGGTTCGTGAAGTCCTGGTAGCGCAGGTTCTTCTGGTTCTCCATGCCGCGCACCAGGTAGCCGGACGCGGATGACGCCGAGGTGAGCAGGTAGTAGCGGTTGTCGGCGCGGGCGGCGGAGTCGAGCCGCTCGCGCAGGGTCTTCATCAACGCGGTGTACGCCGTCGACAGTCCAGCTCGGCGCGGCTTCGCGACGCCCCAGTCGGCCGGGTTGCCGGTCTCGTCCAGCGTCGTCGGATACTCGAAGTCGATGTCCACCCCGTCGAATCCGTACGTGCGCAGGAAGTCCACCACGGAGGTGGCGAACGTGTTGATGCCGGCCTGGTTGGTCGTACCGTCCGCGTTGGTGGTCATGGTGTAGAAGCCGCCGCTGCCGGCCCAGCCGCCCACCGAGATCAGCGTCTTCACCCGCGGGTGCAGCCGCTTGTACGTGGTGAGCTGGTTGAAGTGCCCCCGGTAGGGCAGGCTCTCGTCCATCTGGGCACCCCGCACACCGGGCCAGGTCATCCCGGTGGCCGGGTTGGCGGGCCCGCTCGGACCGATCGAGATCCGGTTGTTCTCCACGGTGGCGAAGGCGTAGTTGATGTGCGTCACCTTCGACCAGGGGATGTTCTTGACCAGGTAGTACGGCGTGCCGTCGGCCCCGGTGCGGGCACCGTTGAAGTAGGCAACCACTCGCCGTGACCGGCCGTTGCCCAGCCACTCCCGCCCGTTGCCGTCGTAGATCCGGCAGTACGGCGCTGCGGCGCTCGCGGTCGGGATCATCCCGTCGGGGCGGCACGCGGCATGGTCGCTGGGCGGATTCGGCCGAGCCCCGCCGTCGTCGCCGCCGAGGTGGACCTCCATCGGGTCGCCTACGCCGCCGTTGACCAACCCGCTTCCGGTGGGGTTCCGCTTGAGGATCTCGTCGATGAGCCCACCGCCGGGGAAGTCCATCATCAGCACGCCGGTGCGGGCCATCGACGGCCGCCCGCCGAACTTGTCCTCCCGGCCGGGATAGAACTCCGGACACCTGCCGTTGGTGTTGCGCAGGCACTGGTAGAGGAACTCGTTGACGCCGGTCGCCGTCGGGGTGCCACCGGCCACCGTGTACGGGTGCGCCCCGCTGCCGGTGCCGCTGGTGTAGTTGATGTACAGCGCGTCCGGCTTGTGCCCGTACTCCCGCTCCCCGGCCCGGGTGAGGTCCCACACCCCGTTGGTACGCCGCAGGTGCGCCCGGACGGTCTCCCACTTGTCGTTGATGTCGCTGATGTTCTTGACCTCGTACCGGTCCTGGACGTACTCCTCGTTGGACCCACCGGCGGGATAGGGCTGGCTCAGCCCGTAGCCGCTGTAGATGCCCCCGCGGTGCCCCCGGAAGCCGAGCAGCACGATCTTTCCACGGACCTCGCCGAGGGTCGGCACATCCGCCTGTGAGGTGCCGGTCACCGACTTGTCCCAGAACAGGTTCCGCCACGCCTTGGCCGGCCTGGTCGCGTCGCCGACGCCCGTGTAGAAGGCCCCATCCAGGTAGGAGCGGAAAACCTTCTTGTGCCACTCCTGGGTGCCGAACCCGTCGGCGTCGTAACAGTCCGTCGGACCGTTGCCCACGCACTCCGCCTTCAAATGCAGCAGGACGGTCTCCCGGGGGTTCTCCGCCAGGAACGCCTCGATCTTGGTGAGGACGTCGGTGAAGTTGGCCCACTGGTAGTAGACGCCGTGGTGGACGGTGAACGTCAGCCCTTCGCTGCCCTGGTCCACCCGCACCCGGATGTCGATGGCCCGGACGCCGGCGTTGAACTGGGTGGTGAGGGTCCGTGCGCTGTAGCCGTGATGCTCCTGGGTCTGCGTGATGCTCGTGCTCAGCAGGTCGCAGTCGGAGCCGTCCCGGGGCGGCGAGTAGCCGCACAACGCGATGCTGTCATGCGTGCCCGGGATGGAGAGATCAGCCAGGCTGGCGTTGTCCGGCACCCCGCCCATCCAGGTCTTGTTGGCCGGCGACGCCTCGGTGATGCTGTGGTAGGAGCTGCTCGCCTGGGCCGCTCCGGGCGTGCCGACCACGACGGCGGCGGTCGCCAGCATCGACATCACCAGCGGCACCGCGAGTCTTCGTACGCGCATTGCGTCCCCTAAAGAAACATCGGTGGAATCGGCAGCGGAATCGCTGCGCCGCCAGCATCGCGGTGGGGTCGCCGGCCGCGCCAGGAAGAACTGCCGGCAGGAAGCGGTACGGGTGCCGGTGTACCGGCAGTACTGCCGGTGATGATTGTCTCCTTTGTGGCCGGATCGTATGATCCGTACGGCTGCGGCTGACACCATCGACGTACACGCATACCCTTCGGGCCGGTCGGCCGGCCCGGACACGACCGGACGGTGGGGGCACCGGTGGGCACGCAGCCAGCTGGCGCAGACAGTCAGCCCGGCTTCGGTCGGCTGCTGCGACGGCACCGCCGCATCGGCGGCCTCACCCAGGAAGAGCTGGCCGATCTGTCGGGGTTGAGCGTGCGGGCGATCCGCGACCTGGAGCAGGGCCGCGTCCGCGTCCCGCAACGGCGTACCGTGACCATGCTGGCGGACGTGTTCGGGCTGACCGCTGAACTCCGGGCTGGCTTCCTGGCCGCCGCTCGCACCGGCCGCGCACCGGTCGAAGGCTCGCAGCGGCACCGCGACCAGCGCTGCGGCACCCGACCGGACCGCTCCGGTCCCGCTGGGCGCTCCCGCTACCCGGCGCAGCTTCCCGGGGCGGTCTCCGACCTCACCGGACGCGACCGCGAGCTGGCCCTCCTCCGCGCCCACGCGGGTACGGCCGTCGCTGGCGATCTTCCCGCCAGTGTCGTGGTGTCGGTGCATGGCCCGCCCGGCATCGGCAAGACCAGCCTGGTGGTGTCCGCCGGCACCGGCGTGCGGGAACTTTTTCCCGGCGGGCAGCTCTTCATCGACCTGCATGGCACCGACCCCGATCCGCTGGACAGCAGTGAGGTCGTCGAGCGGTTCCTCCGGGCGTTGGGTGTGTCCGACGCCGGCATCCCGGCTTCGCTCCCCGAACGCTCGGCGCTGCTTCGTACGCTCACCAGCCGGGTACGACTGCTGATGGTGCTGGACAACGCGGCCGACGAGGAACAGGTACGCCCGCTGCTTCCGGCCGGCTCGCACTGTCTGGTGCTGGTCACCAGCCGACGCCCGCTGCTCGGCCTGGAGTGCGTCGACCGCATCGGCCTGGACGTGCTGCCCGCCTCCGCCGGGCACCGGCTGCTCGGCACGATCGTCGGTCGCCGCGTCGCTGCGGAGCCGGCCGAGGCCCGCGAACTGGTCGACCTGTGCGGCGCGCTGCCCCTGGCGCTTCGGATCGCCGGAAACCGGCTCGCCACCCGCCCGCACTGGCCCGTCCGGCACCTGGTGGAGCGGCTGCGCGACGAACACCAACGGCTGACCGCGCTGACCGCCGGGGACCTCGGCGTCCGCGCCGCCATCGACGTGTCGTACCGACAACTGGACCGGGCAGCCGCGCAGGTGTTCCGGCACGCGGCGCTGATTCCCGGTCACGACTTCGGAGTGGACCTGGCGGCCGTCGTGGCCGGGCACGATTCCGCCACCACCTCGGCGGCGCTGGAAACCCTGGTGGATGCCGGTTTGCTCGGCTCGATCGGGATCCGCTACCGGTTCCACGACCTGGTACGTCTCTACGCCAGGGAACGACTCAACCAGGAGCCCCCGCCGGTGCGGCGCGCCGCCGAAGATCGGATCCTGTCCTGGCTGTTGGCCCGAACGACGGAATCTGGACGGTTGTTGGACACCGAGGCAGCCGATCCGACCAGCACGCCTGAGCAGCGGACGCAGGCGCGGGCCTGGCTCGACGACGAAGCGGAGAACTGGCTGGCCGCCCTGCGGGACGGCCTGCGGCTCGGCCGACATGCGGAAGTTGTCGCCGCCACCCGGGCCCTGCACTGGTACTCCGACGCGGCCACCCACCGCCACCCCTGGGTCGAGGTGTTCGGCCTCGGCGTCGCCGCCGCCCAGGCCGCCGACCAGCCCTCCGACGAGGTCGCGCTGCGCAACTTCACCGGATGGGCGCTCTACCTCTGCGCCGAGCGCTACGACGACGCTCGGGCCATGTTTCGGCAGGCCAGGGCGCAGGCCGAACAGCTCGGCGACGACCGGGAGCAGGCGTGGGCGATGGCCTATCTGGCCGCTATCGCGCTGCGGACCAGCGAACCCGACAAGGCCGTCGCACTGAGCCGACGCGCGGCGGCCATTTTCAGCGAGCTGGGCTTCGCCATCGGCACCGAGTCGTCACTCGGGGTGCTCGGTGCAGCTCTGTCGGCGCTGGGCCGGTGCGCTGAGGCATTGGAGATCCACCGTACGGCGTTGCGGTCATACCAGCAGCGCCGGGCGACAGGCGCCGCCAGCACTGAGGTGGGCGAGGCGATGACCACGATGTCGATCGCGCAGGACCTCGCCGGGTTGGGCCGGCTGGCCGACGCCGAGGCGACCATGGCGGCCGCACAGGCACAGTTCCGGAACTGCGACATGCCGTACGGCGAGGGCATGGCCGCGTACCGGCGAGGGCTGCTGCTGCGCAACATCGGCGACGACGACGCCGCGGCCGCGTGCCTGCAACACGGTGCCGATGTCTTCGCCGAGATCGGGGCGGTCTCCTGGGAGCTGCGGGCACGCGAGGCGCTGACCATGCCGGAGGACACCGGGGCCGGGACGAGCGCGGCCAACAACTCCGGCTGAGCGCGAGTTGGGCGCGTGTACCTCGGACTCGCTGACCGACATCCCCGGCGATCTACGCGAGGGCGTGCAGAAGCTCAAGGACGCGACACCGGCCGGGGTCCTCCTCGAAGCGGCAAGCTCGCGACCGAACTCGACCGACTGGACCTGATCGACGAGTACAAACTGCTCGTCCACCCCAGGATCGCCGGCCACGGCCCCATGCTGTACCAGGGCGGGCTACCCGGCACGCGGCGGCTCGAGCTGCTCTCGGCGGACCCGCTGCGCAACGGCGTGGTGGCCATGCACTACCGCCGGGCGCGCTGAATCACAGGAGCCCATCGCCATAGTAACGAGCACCATTGGCCACGCCGTTGTCCCGAAGGAACGTCAGCGGGCGGTGTTCATCGCCAGCCTCGCGCCCAGTGCGATCAGAGCCGCGCCGGAGACGGCGTCGATCGTGCGGCGCACGCGGGGGCGTGACAGGATTCGCCGTAGCAGCGAGACCAACTGCGCCACCGCCGCGAACCAGGCCAACGTGATCGCCACGGTCATTATGGACAGCAGTAGAACGTCCAGCGAATCCGGCCGTGTCGGCAGAAACTGTGGCAGCAACGCCACGAAGAACACCGCAGCCTTCGGGTTGAGCACGTTGCACAGCAGCCCGTCCCGGAAGGCTGAGCCGCGGCGCATGTGCGGTGCGTCCACGTCGGCGGTGTGGCGCCACGCCTGGATGCCCAGGTAGACAAGGTACGCCGCGCCAACGATCCGGACAGTGGTCAGCACCGCCGGGACTGCCGAGATCAGGGCGATCAGCCCCACCGCCGCGGCCACGGCCCAGAGGAACACACCGGCTGCCACCCCGGCAGCTGCGGCGGTGCCGGACTTCCGGCCACCGGCTACCGTCTGCCGAACCACGACAACGAAATCCGGACCCGGCGACATGGCACCGAGAGCCACCACACCAGCGAAGGTCACCATCTGAAACCATGTCATGACGGCATGCTAAAAGGACGTGACGCATCGACGGCAGGTAGTTCTGGCGACCCGACTTCCGACATCGCGGCGCACGCTGACGTCCGGCTCGATCTGGGCCTCCACACCTGAGATCGCGGTGTCAGTTGTCGTAGGCGTGACCGGGTGATTGAGTAGCGGGGACCGTGGGCGGGCACTGGATCGTGGTCGGAGTGATCTCGCGCGGCCCGGTGGCCTCCCGGCTGATCACGAAACGCACGCAGATGTTGTAGTGGACGTCCTGCCCGCTCAACCAGCCGTCAGAGGCCGCGCCCGTCATCACGACCTCGACCGTGGCCAGTAGACCCACCCCGTGCTCGTCGGAGTCGTGGACCACGGAGGTGAGCTGCGTGCCACCTGTCTGGAGGACCAGCCGGTTGAGTACTGATTCGTTGCTCTTCCAGCCCTCCAAGTTGTGCGAGTCGGTGGCCCACGGCTCGGTCTCGTGGGCGATCTGCCTCGCCTGCTGCAGCACCTGCTCACGGGCCCGGTCGGAGGCGGACGCGCAACCAGCCGATGACAGCACCACGAGGCAGGCCAGCAACCCACACGCGACTGTCACCATGCCTCGATCCGAGACGAAGGTCCGTCGGGTGGCATCGGTATCTCGTGGCATGGCCTCACGTCTGGGCTAGGGGGTGAGCCGTCGGCTTCCGGTCACGCTGAGTGTGGCTACCGACGAGAGTGGTGCAAGGGATGTCGAGAACGGCCTGACGGCTCCGTCTCAGGAGCGAGCTCGGCGACCGTCGCCGTACGAGACCAAGGAGACCCGGCATGATCCAGCGGATGGACAACGTCCTCATCGTTGTCGACGATCTTGATGCTGTTATTTCGTTCTTCGTCGAGCTTGGCATGGAGTTGGAGGGCAAGGGGCCTATCGAGGGACGTTGGGTGGAGCGTGTCATCGGAGTCGACGACGTCCGGCAGGACGTCGCAATGCTGCGTACCCCGGACGGTCACGGCCGAATCGAGCTGGCGAGGTTCCACACGCCGCCGGCGATCAGCGCCGAGCCGAAGGACGCGCCGGCGAACACGCTGGGCATTCGTCGCATCATGTTCGCCGTCGACGACATCGAGAACGTCGTTACCCGGCTGCGCGCCCACGGCGCCGAGCTCGTCGGCGAGCTGGCGCAGTACGAGGACAGGTACCGGCTCTGCTATGTCCGAGGGCCCGAGGGCATCCTCGTCGGACTGGCCGAACAGCTCCGCTGAAACGACCGCGGTGCCTCATCTCTTCAGGGCGCGGTACGAGGCACTCATCGAAGTCCTCGACCGTGGCCGCGTCACCGAGTTGCTGGACCCGCGCCGGCCCTCGTACGCCTGACAGCTCGACCGGACGCGCTGATCAAGGTCACATGCGCGCTTCTGCCGCAGCGCACCCGTCACGGGGGCAGTCGGATCCCGGTGTCTGCGGACACCAGGGCATGGAGAGCATCGGGTGCGCGCGACACCGATGCTCTCCATGCGCTGCGCTAGTAACCGTAGATCATCTTGTAGGCCACCTCGGGCAGGAACTGCCCGGCGCTGGATCCGCCGCCGACGCCGCAGTTGCCGTCGGACTCACCCGGCGTCTTGAGCCACAGCAGCATTTCCGCGCCGCCGCCCAGCCGGCTGGGCGTGCCGATCCTGCGGCCGCCGGGGTTGCACCACTGGCCGTTGGAGCCGTTACCGTTGCGGCTGGTGTCAATCACGTATGGCTTATTGTGCCCGAACCGCTGCAGCGCGGACGCGACCTGATTGCCGTAGTTGGTGTTCTCGCCGGTGGTGAAGTAATTCGAGACGTTCAGTGCGAAGCCGCGTGCGTTGCCCACGCCGGCCATGTTGAGTCGCTGCGCCATCGTCTGGGCGTCGACCCAGCGGGGGTTGCCGGCGTCGATGTAGGCCCAGGTGTTGGGCGCCTTGGACCGGAATTGGCCGACGGCGCGGGAGAGCATACCCACTCGGTCGTTGATCTGCGCCTGGCTCATGCAGTTGAAGTCGCCCAAAGAGTCCGGTTCGAGCACCACTACGGCGGGACGGCTGCCGATGGCGGAGGCGAAGGAGGCGATCCATGAGTCGTAGGCGGCCACGCTGCCGGCACCACCGCCGGAGTGGCCGCCGCACGCGTCCCGGCCGGGAAGGTTGTAGGCCACCAGCAGCGGAAGCTTGTCAACGGCGTCCGCTGCCCCCACATAGCTCCTGACCGCGCTCCCGATGTCGCCGCTCCAGTTGCCGAACCATCTGGCCATCGGTTTCTGCGCGATCTCGGTGCGGATGGCGGCAGCGCGTCCGTCGCCCGGGTTTGCGGCCGCCCACCTCGCCGGACTCGAGTTGGGGTCGACGTAGAAACCGCTGGTCTGGCTGACCGGATCCGCGTGCGCAGCCGATGCCCCGAGCAGGATCGCGGGCACCGCCAACGCCAGGGCGGCGGCAAGCCCCCAGGGGCGGCTGAATCGTTTCATGAGCAGGTCTCCTTCGAGGGAAACTGGAAGCGCTTCCAGCGATGTTCATCCATGCTTTTGGTTCCGATCGTCGGAAAATATCGGGCACATGTCAAGGGGAGCCAGCCGAACGACAAGATCGAATCCAGGGATTCCTGGGACCGCTTCCAGCCGGTGAGCGACGGTAAGCCACCTCGACGCCGTCGATGCCGGCCGATACGATCGGTCAGCGACAACGGCGCCGGCCGGTGGTAGCGGCTGCCCCGACGTCGGGCAGGAAGGATTCGGCATCGCGATGGCAGCGCAGCGGCCTCGGCGGCAACCAACCCTCGACGAGGTGGCCGAGCGCGCCGGTGTGTCACGTTCCGCCGCGTCCCGGGTCATCAACAAGGCGCCGCATGTCAGCCGCGCCACGCGCGATGCCGTGGAGCGTGCCATCAAGGAGATGGGCTATCTACCCAACCGCACCGCCCGTGCCCTGGCCACCCAGCAGACGGGGATCGTCGCGCTCGCGGTCTCCCATGACGATCCCGAGTTGTTCGCCGACCCGTTCTTTGCGCAGGTCATCGTCGGCGTGTCCGCAGCGCTCGAGGAGACCGACCTCCACCTGCTGCTGTGCCTTGCCAGCTCCGGCCGGGGCCGGTCCCGGCTGACCAACCTCCTGCGCACGCGCGGCGTCGACGGCATCATGCTGATGGCGCTGCACGGCGACGATCCGCTGACTCACATCGTGCGTCGGGCCGGCCTTCCCGCGGTGTACGGCGGCCGGCCCTTGAATTTCGAGCCAGAGTGGTACGTCGACTCAGACAACGTCGGCGGCGCGCGACTTGCCACCGAATATCTCATCGGCCTCGGCCGCACCCGGATCGTCACCATCACCGGCCCCATGTCCACCGACGTCGGCCGGGCTCGCCACCGCGGCTACCACGAAGCGATGATCATGGCTGGGCTGACCCCGTACGCGACGGCAGAGGGCGACTTCACCGAGACCGGCGGCGCCGCAGCGATGAAATCACTGCTTGACAGCCACCCCGACCTCGACGCCATCTTCGCCGCCAGCGACGACACGGCGGCCGGTGCCCTACGCGTCCTCGTCGACGCAGGCCGGTCCGTGCCAGCCGACGTGGCAGTGGTGGGCTTCGACGACCTCGGCACAGCCGAACGAACCGATCCGCCGCTGACCACCGTTCACCAGTCGGTCCAAGCCCTGGGCAAAGAAATGACCCGGATGCTCGTCGAACTCATCGCGGGGCGCGAACCCTCGTCCATCATCCTGCCCACGAAGTTGGTGCAACGCGCTTCGGCATGATGACGACGCGGGCGATACCGGCGTCGATCAGCTCCCGGCAGCAGGCGTGGGTGACGCTGACGTGGTTGCAGTCGAGGGTGACGATGGCGGTGCCGCCTCGTGCGGCATGTCGATCAGCCAGGGCCGCCGGTGATCGGGCTGATCACGGCGTAGTCTCGACTGCGCCGTGTGGGGCAGATAGGCCGGCATGGCCCGCGCCGCCGGCCGCTTCCTGCGCAGCCCGCTCGATCTTCGCGCGGTGTGTCGCCCGGGCCGCCGTGTCGATCTCCTCCTCGTATTCAGCCCTCAGCCCGGTCCGGCCGTCGAGCTGCTCACGCAGGATGTCAGCGTGGCCGGCATGCCGGGTGGTCTCCTGAAGGACGTGGATCATGATGTTGAGCAGCTTCACGTCAGGGTGTGACCACCATGGCACGTGGCCAGGCGCGTCGATGGGAAGCTCGTTGATCGTCGCGTCCGCATGCTTCCAGGCACGCTGGTAGAAGTCGATGATCTGTTCGCGGGTCTCATCTGGGCTCACCCACAGGTCACTGCCGTCCGCGTCCTGCCATCGCCCCAGCGGCTCCGGGGATGGGCGACCGAGGACCTCACCGAAATACCAGGCCTCCAAGGTCGCCATATGCTTCACCAGGCCCAGGAGGTTGGTCCCTGTCGCCGTCAGGGGACGCCGGATGTCGTACTCGGACAGGCCATCGAGCTTCCAGACCAGCGCCTCACGGATCACCTTCAACCGGCCGTGCAGGAAGTCCTTCGCGAAGTCATCGATCATGGCGAGGAGCTTGCCACGCGGTAACAACAGGAGCAGCTCTGGAGCTCAACTTCCTCGCCGGACGGGCCCTCCGCAGGGACGCCGCCCGGGCGGAACTCCGTGCCGCGCTCGAGCGGACCCCTGGAGTGCTGGGTATCGATGCCACGATCGAGGGCAGCTCCATCGTGGCCACTGTGAACATTCATCCCACTGCCCAGGAGGACGCCGTCAAGGACATCCTGGGTCGATATGCCATTGAATGGCGATTGGTGGTTGTGTCATGACGCTCGCCTCGATCATCCTTGCGGTGCTGCTCGTGCTGATCTTCTCCGCCCTGGGCACGGCCAAGATCCTGGCCCTGCAACCGATGCGGGCGCTGGCCGCGGAGGCCGGCTTCTCCGTCGCGGCCTACCGCCGCATCGGCATGCTCGAGGTCGCCGCGGTGATCGGGCTGCTCGTCGGCCTGGTTCAGCCGCTGATCGGTATCCTCGCCGGTGCCGGTCTGCTGCTTCTGCTCGGTGGCGCCCTCGTCGTACACCTGCGCAAGGGAGACGGCCCGCAGAAGTACGCCCCGGCCGTCGTCTGCGGAATCCTGGTCGCGGCCTACCTCGTACTTCAGGTGCTGACGACACGATGAGCGAAGTTCCGGTCGCAATCGTCGGCGCGGGACCCACCGGGCTGACCGCCGCGACGCTGCTCGCCCAATACGGCGTGGAGTGCCTGATTCTCGACCGGTGGGACTCGGTCTATCCCCTGCCCCGCGCCGTCGCCCTCGACGACGAGGTCCACCGCATCCTGGCGCGTCTCGGACTCCGGGACGAGTTCGCCGCCATCTCCAGGCCACACCGGGGCCTACGGCTCGTCGACCGAAGCATGCGGGTGCTGGCCGAGTTTTCGCGTGACGTCGGGCCAGGCCGGCACGGCTACCCCCAGGGAAGCATGTTCGACCAGCCGGAGCTGGAGGCGATCCTCCGCCAGAATCTCCAGAAGCACAGCAGCGTCACCCTGCACGGCGGCACCGAGGTCACCGCGCTGAGCCAGGACGCCACCGGCGTACGGCTCGACGTCGCCGACCCGGCCACCGGCGAGCACCGGGTCATCCGCGCGGCGTATGTCCTGGGCTGCGACGGCGCCAACAGCCTGACCAGGGCGTCGATCGGCGCCAGCATGCAGGACCTGGGATTCACACAACGCTGGCTCGTCGTCGACGTCGTCACCGAGGCCGACCTCCACCAGTGGGAAGGGGTACACCAGCTTTGCGATCCGGCCCGCGCCGGCACGTACATGCGCGTCGGCAAGAACCGCTACCGCTGGGAGTTCCGACTGGCGTCCGGTGAGACCGCCGACGACTTCCGCGACCTGACCCGGCTGCATCCGTTGATCGCGCCGTGGACGGGAAAGGTCCCTGCCGGGGAGCTGGAGGTCGTCCGTGCGGCTGAATACACCTTCCGCGCACAGGTCGCCGACCGGTGGCGCGACCGACGGGTGTTCCTGCTCGGCGACGCCGCCCACCTCACCCCACCGTTCATCGGCCAGGGCATGGGCGCCGGA
This sequence comes from Micromonospora aridisoli, assembly GCF_056150025.1. Taxonomy (NCBI): domain Bacteria; kingdom Bacillati; phylum Actinomycetota; class Actinomycetes; order Micromonosporales; family Micromonosporaceae; genus Micromonospora; species Micromonospora aridisoli. The sequence continues at coordinate 275,715 of NZ_JAXCFK010000009.1, forward strand.
CTACGCGATGCGATGAACCTCGCCTGGAAACTCACCGGCGTCCTCGACGGAAACCTGCCCGAGAACGTCCTCGACACCTACCAGATCGAACGCAAGCACCACGCCCGCGCCATGATCAGACTGGCGAAGATCATCGGTGCTGCGATGACGGCCGGCGGCAGGGTCGGGGACGTCATCCGCCGCGCGGTGGCGCCACGGCTGCACCTCGTACCGGGCCTCAGGGAACTGGCCACCGACAGCCAGACACCCCCGCTGTGCCGGTCCGACCTGGTGGAGCGGCCGCGCCTGCGCCGCACCCTCGCGGGTCGACTGTGCCCGAACGCCATCCTCGACGGCGACCGCCGATTCGACGACGTGGCCGCCGGCCGGTTCGTCATCGTCACGTCCACCGAGCCCTCCGCCACGCAGCGAGCAGACATCGAACGGCGCGGAGCAGTCCTCCTCGCCGCCCCACCGGGCAGCGAACTACAGCGATGGCTCAGAAGCGGCGGTGCCCACGCAGCAATTGTCCGCCCCGACGGGAGTGTCCTCGGTGCCTCCCGTCAGCTGCCGGTGCTCTGCACCCTCCTGCCTGGCGTGAACAGGAATATCCCCACGACGTCTTGAAGCTTCTCACTCTTCGAGCGTTGGAGTCGGCGCCAGCAGACGATGGTGCAGGCGAGGGTGGGGGGAAGGCTTCGTGGATGTCGTGGCGCGAACTGATCCATATACGACCAATGCCGCTCCCCCATCCGGCTCCGCAGCGGCGTCGAACCGGGGCGATCACGGTGGTAGCAGAACGGCAGGCCGCTGACACGTTCGCTGAGGTGGAGATCGCCGAGTTTGTCGACTCGTACGCTCCGAACGCCCGCGAGGCCCTGAGCCGGCGCTGCGCCCGCCCGCCGGTGTAGGTGCCGTCGATAGCTGCCAATTCGACAACACGCCTCCGGCGCGCAACCGGCCGTCACCGCTGGTCCGAGCTGCGTGCTCACGGAGGATCCGGATCTGATCGCCGACGGGCTGGGACGCTACGACCGGCTGCCGCTGCTGCATGCCGCAGCGGACGACGCTGATGTCGGTCTGATCGAGTGCGCTGTCGCGGGCGGGGCGGAGCCGGGGATCAGGGACCGGATGGCCGGCCGCGACATCGCCTCGGCCGCGCCGGACAGCGCGGTGACGATGCCGAGCGCGGCGAGCGGCGACCGGTCCAGGGTCAGCAGCGCCGGCGCGATGATCGCGCCGGTGGCACCGGCGAGCCGACTCTGATTGTCGTGCGTGGACGGGTGATCAGAAACGTGCCGGCGTCGACCCTGCTGAAAGGCGGCGGACAGCGCGCTCAGTCGACGATGCGGGAGCCAAACTTGATCATGTTGTTGTCCGGGTCGATGTGGACGGCCTCTCGGATGCCGTACTCCATGTCCCGGGGCGGGCCGGTCCGGCCGTCGATGCCCGGCTGGTGCCATTCCGCCGCCAGCGCGGCGGCGTCATCGACGTAGAGGTAGACGCAGGCTGCTCCGCTTGCCGGATCGTGGTCCGGGGTGTGCGCCAGGTGCAGCTGAACGCCGTCGCGCACCGCGAACGCGTACTCCGCGCCGTCGGCGTACGGCGTCACCTCGAAGCCGAGCCGTTCATAGTGTACGACTGCCTTTCGCAGGTCGGCGACGGGAAAGATGGGTGCGAATCCGAGCAGCGCGGGCCGGTCCACGGGTGCGGGCTCGATGGTCATGCGGCAACCTTGCCACATGCGACGACCCTCGCGGCGACGCCGAAGCGGCCACTGACGAGCGGAACAGTTGACGGCCAGTCCGCAAGTGCGTCCTGTTGCCGGTCGACCGGTCGAGCGCCGCGACCGTGGTCAGCTTCGCCACGTCGATCTCGCAAGGGCAGACGCTGCTGCTGCAGGTCGTGGTGGTCGCGGTGCTGGCCCGGGCTGCTGCTGTCCGCGCCGGCCGCCTTTGGAGCCCGCCGGTGCCGAGCCGTAGGTCACTGGGAGGGCCGGCCCAGCCGAGACGGACCGCTGATTACCGCAGCCCGGTCAACCGGTTAGTTGCACGCTCCTCCTCGGCGCAGCAGATAGGTGTCCATCACCCAGCCGCGGGCGCGCTGGGCGATGGCGCGTCGTGCCCAGATGTCATCGGCGACTCGGTCGAGGTGGCCTGCGACGAGCTGCTCGTGGGACGAGCCGAGGTTCGCGCCCCACCAGATCCGCCACCCGGCCGGGTCGGGTAGGCGCCGGCAGGTCAGCGCCCCGTCGAGCATGACGACCAGGTTGTCGCCGCTGGCGGCGTCCTCGAGCAGGCGTCGGCCGGTCGTGATCATGATCGGCCCGCCGATCGTGTTGAGGACCAGGCCGTGCCGGGCCGCGAGCAGTTGGACGCTGCTGAGTCCCGGCACGATCTCCACCTCGACGTCTACGACTCCCCGTTCGACAATGCGGTGGGCCAGCCTGATCGCCGAGTCGTACAGCGCGGGGTCGCCCCACACCAGGACGGCGGCGTCACCGGGGTGGTCCAGCAGCGTCTGCTCCCAGCGGACGACCCGGGCGTCGTGCCAGGCCCGGACGGCGTCCGGGTAGTCGGCCGGGTCGGTACGATCCCGTTCCGGGTCGGGCACGGTAACGAGGCGCCACTTCTTCCGCACATGCCGCGCGCAGATCGCCTCGCGCATGGCGATCAGGTCCGCCGTACCGGGATGCTGCTCGGTCTTGTCGGCGACGAGGAAGTAGTCGACCTCGTTGAGCACCCGGACGGCCTGGGCAGTCACCAGGTCGGGATCTCCCGGTCCGAGCCCCACCAGGGCGAGGCGACGGGTCATGAAGCGTCCTCCAGATCGCCCTCGATCTCGAGGTACACACGCGCCATCTCGGCCATCACCGTGGCGTCCGGCTCGGCCCACAGGCCGCGGTCGGCCGCCTCCGTCAGCCGCTCCACGATGCCACGCAGCGCCCACGGATTTGCCCGGCGCATGAACTGCTGGTTCGTCTCGTCCAGGACGTACTCCTTGGCCAGCGACTCGTACATCCAGTCGTGTACGACACCGGCCGTGGCGTCGAAGCCGAAGAGATAGTCGACGGTCGCCGCGAGTTCGAATGCGCCCTTGTAGCCGTGGCGCTGCATCGCGGCGATCCACCGTGGATTGACCACCCGGGAACGGAAGACCCGGTTCGTTTCCTCCTGCAGGCTGCGGGTGCGTACGGCGTCGGGGGTCGTCGAGTCGCCGACGTACGCTCTCGGTTCGGTCCCGGTCAGCGCGCGGACCGTCGCGATCATGCCTCCGTGGTATTGGAAGTAGTCGTCGGAGTCGGCGATGTCGTGCTCGCGGGAGTCGATGTTCTTGGCCGCTACCGCGATGCGTCGGTAGCTGCTGCGCAGCTCGTCGCTGGCGGCGACCCCGTTCAGCCCCCGGCCGTAGGCGAAGCCGCCCCACGCGGTGTAGACCTCGGCGAGGTCGGCGTCGTCGCGCCAGGTGCCGGACTCCACCACCTGCAGGATCCCCGCGCCGTACGAGCCGGGCTTCGAGCCGAAGATCCGCGTCGTGGCGCGGCGCAGGTCGCCGTGCTCGGCCAGGTCCTGGCGGGTGTGGGCGCGCACGAAGTTGAGCTCGTCGGGCTCGTCGAGCTGCGCGACGAGCTGCACCGCGTCGTCGAGGATCTCGATGACGTGTGGGAAGGCGTCCCGGAAGAAGCCAGAGATGCGGACGGTCACGTCGATGCGGGGGCGACCCAGCTCGTTCAGGTCGATGACCTCCAGGCCGTTGACCCGCCGAGAGGCAGGATCCCACGTGGGCCGAACACCGAGCAGCGCGAGCACCTCGGCGATGTCGTCGCCGGAGGTACGCATGGCGGAGGTCCCCCATACCGACAGGCCGACGGAGCGAGGGTGCTCACCGGTGTCCGCCAGGTGCCGGGCGACGAGCGACTCCGCCATCGCCTGGCCGGTCTCCCAGGCCAGTCGGGAGGGCACCGCCCTCGGGTCGACGGTGTAGAAGTTTCGCCCGGTGGGCAGGACGTTCACCAGGCCGCGCAACGGGGACCCGGACGGGCCGGCCGGGACGAACCCGCCGTCCAGGGCGTGCAGCACGTTGCTCAGCTCGTCGGTCGTGGCCGCCAGGCGGGGAACTACCTGCTCGGCGGCGAACCGCAGGACGTTTCGCACTACCGGGTCCTGATGCACGGACTCGACGGCCGCGACGTCCCAGCCCGCCTTCTCCATCGCGCTCACGAGGGCTCGCGCCTGGGTCTCGACCGCGTCGACCTCGGCGAGTGGGGCGTCCTCGGTCAGGCCAAGCGCCGTGCGCAGCCCGGGCAGCGCCTTCTCCTGCCCGCCCCAGACCTGGGTCGCCCGCAGTACGGCCAGCACGAGGTTGACGCGGGCCTCGCCGACCGGTGCCTGGCCCAGGACGTGCAGCCCGTCGCGGATCTGCACGTCTTTGATTTCGCACAGCCAGCCGTCGACGTGCAGCAGGAAGTCGTCGAACTCCTCGTCGCCGGGGCGCTCCTCCAGACCCAGGTCACGATGCATCTGGGCGGACTGCATGAGGGTCCAGATCTGCTGGCGGACCGCCGGGAGTTTGGCCGGGTCCATTGCGGCGACGTTGGCGTGCTCGTCGAGCAGTTGCTCCAGCTTGGCGATGTCGCCGTACCCCTCGGCGCGTGCCATCGGCGGAACCAGGTGGTCGACGATCGTGGCGTGGGCGCGGCGCTTGGCCTGTGCTCCCTCGCCGGGGTCGTTGACCAGGAACGGGTAGATGAGTGGCATGCTGCCGATGGCCGCGTCGGTGGCGCAGGCGGCCGACAGCGCCGCGTTCTTGCCCGGTAGCCACTCCATCGAGCCGTGCTTGCCGAGGTGAACGACCGCATCGGCGCCGAAGCCGTTCTCGAGCCAGCGGTAGGCGGCCAGGTAATGGTGTGAGGGTGGCATGCCCGGGTCGTGGTAGATCGCGATCGGGTTCTCCCCGAAGCCACGCGGCGGCTGGATGAGGATCACCACGTTGCCCGCGCGCAGGGTCGCCAATACGATGTCGCCGGCGTCGTCGACGAACAGCGAGCCGGGCGGCGCACCCCAGGTCTCGGTCATCGCGTCGCGCAGCGCGGCGGGCAGGTCCGCGGTCCAGCGCAGGTACTCCTCGCGGCTGATGCGGACGTGGGACTCGCTCAGTTGAGCCTGGGTGAGCCACTCCTCGTCCTGACCACCGGCGGCGATGAGTGCGTGGATCAGCGCGTTGCCCGACGTGGTGTCTGCGTCCTCGCCCTCGACCGCCGGCAGCGGGTCCAGGCCCGGGATCTCGCCGGGCGCGCCGAGGTCGTAGCCGGCCGCACGCATGCGACGCAGCAGCCGGATCGCGGAGACGGGCGTATCCAGGCCGACGGCGTTGCCGATCCGGCTGTGCTTGGTCGGGTAGGCGGACAGCACGAGCGCGACCTTGCGCTCGGCGGGCGCCAGGTGCCGCAGCCGCGCGTGGTTCACCGCGATGTTGGCGACCCGGGCGCACCGCTCGGCGTCGGTCTCGTAGCGGGGCAGGCCGTCGTCATCGACCTCCTTGAACGAGAACGGTACGGTGATCAGCCGGCCGTCGAACTCGGGGATGGCGATCTGGGTGGCCGAGTCCAGCGGGGTGACGCCGTCGTCGGAGGCCTCCCACTCGGCCTTCGTCGAGGTCAACGCGAGTGCCTGCAGTACGGGGACGTCCAGTGCCCGGAGCCGCTCGACGTCCCACGACTCGTCGTCCCCGCCGGCGCCGGCCGTGGCGGGTCTGGAGCCCCCGGCCGCGAGCACGGTGACGACGATCGCGTCGAGGGTGGCGAGCTCGTCGAACAGGTCGTCGGGGGCCGCGCGCAGCGACGACACGAAGAGCGGGACGCCGGTGGCCTTGCCGGTGGCGTCGACCGCGTCGGCCAGGTCGTGGGCGAAGCCGCGGTTGCCGCTCACCTCATGGGCCCGGTAGTACACGATGCCGACGCGCGGCCGGTCGCCGGTGGCCTTGCGGGATACCCCCCACTCGGGCAGCACCGCCGGGGGATCGAAGCCCTCGCCGGTCAGCAGCACGGTGTCGGAGAGAAAGGCGTGCATCTGCCGCAGGTTCTCCGGGCCGCCCTCGGCGAGGTAACGGTGAGCTTCGGCGCACACCCCGATCGGAACCGTCGACAGCTCCATCAGGGCGGCGTTGGGCGTGCGTTCACCGCCGAGCACCACGCAGGGACGGCCGGACGCGTGGACCAGCGCGGTGAGGTCGCGAACGTCCTCGGGTGACCCGAGGACTCGCAGCACGACGAGATCCGCGTCGGCGACGAGCGCGTCGCGGCGCTCGTCGGTGGCCCGGGCGGGGTTCAACCAGGAGTAGCCCGCCCCGCTGGCACGTGCCGAGAGCAGGTCGGTGTCCGAAGTCGACATCAGAGCGATACGGGTCATGCTTCTCCTTCGATGGGCGCAGGCATGCTCGGGATGCGCAGGTCGTCGACGGGCCGGCCGGCGCCCAGGTGCTCGCGGACCAGCCGCTCGGCGCTGTCGGTGCGCACCGGGCCGTACCAGGTGCCGTCGGGATGCACCACGGCCACCGGCCCGTGGTTGCACGGGAACAGGCAACCGGTCTGTGCCATCAGGACGTCGGTGTCGGTGAGGCCCGTCACCACGAGGCAGCGGAGGATCTCGCGGTACGTCTCGTCCGCGCCGCGGGCGCTGCACCGCGGGCCGCGACAGACCAACAGGTGATGCCGGTACCGCGGCGGCCGCTCCCACGCCGGTGACGAGAGGGACGCCTCGCCGCCGGTGATGGTGCGACCGACGAATTCGATCACCGGCGGGTCGACCTGCTGTCGGTGCCAGTGGCCGGCAACCCGACCGATCCAGGATCGCGCATCCGCACGCTCCTCCGTGCTCACCGGCTCCAACCGGATGGCACGGACGCCGTCGGCGTGCAGCCGATCGAGCAGGTGGGTCAGCGTCGGGTCACCGCCTTGCAGGAACGCCAGCTGGGCGCCGGCGGCTTGCGCACGCCGGTGCAACTGGTCGGTGCGGGCGGCGTCCTGCAGCAGCGTCGCGACATGGACGAGCACGCTCACGGCTGCCGCTGCCCCATCGCCAGGTCCATGAGGTTGTACCGCTCGACGGCGGACGGAGGTACCCGCACGTGTTCCCCTTACGAGGTCGGGGGCTGTTTCGCGAAGCCCGGTCAGACCAGACGGCGAGTGCCGTGAGGGCCAGCAGGTCTTCGGACTCGGGATCGTCCGGACGGAGCGCCTTCCCAGACCGGTCGGTCCAGTGGCGTCGTGCTCCGCCCGTCACCCACACCGCTGCGCGTCAGTCCCGGATTCGCACCGGGTTCCCTGGCTCATCGCTGAGTTCGACTGGCGAGAGGACCGTAGCAGCCCGGCCGTCAGGCAGGAAACAGCCGGATCCTGGCACCATGACGCCATGACTCCACGCACCCGACGCGACCTGTGTCCGGGCCTGCTGCGGCCGTGGATCGCCGAGGACGGCGCACTGATCCGCGTACGGTTGCCGGGGGGAATCCTTCCCACCGGCGCGCTCGTGGCCCTGACGGACGTGGCCGAGCAGCACGGCGACGGTGCGATACGCCTGACCAGCCGCGCCAACCTCCAGCTGCGGGGCTTTGACCACGACGGCGGGTTTCTGCCCGACCCGGTCGTCGATGCGGTGATGTCCACGGATTTGATCCCGTCGCCGTCCCACGAGCGGGTGCGCAACATCATGGTCTCTCCGCTGACCGGACGGGTCGGTGGACGGGTCGACCTGCGGCCGGTCGTACGCCAGCTCGATGAACTGGTGTGCGCCGAGGCCGGTCTCGTCGAACTGCCCGGCCGGTTCCTGTTCGTCCTCGACGACGGGCGCGGTGATGTGGCCGGCCGGGACCTCGACCTCGGTCTGGTCGCCGTCGACGCTGACCATGCCCAGATCCGTGCCGGCCGCTCGGACTGGGGCGAAGTGGTGGCCCTCGACCGTGCCGCGCCGGCCCTGACGAGGCTCGCCGCTCGTTTCGTCGAGGCCGCCGGAACGCAGCCGGGGTCCCCGTGGCATGTTGACGAGCTGCCCGCAGGCGGTGAAACCCTGCTGGGCAACCGCGTCGCGGCCCTCCCCGGCACCCGGGTGGCCACCGGCCCGCCGACCCTTGGCATGATCACCCAGGACGACGGGCGCCACGCGCTGCACCTCGCCGTGCCCGGCAGCGGCCTGGACCGGCGCCTGGTAAACGAGATCGTCGCCTGGGGCACCCCGCACGTCGTCGTCACGCCGTGGCGCACCCTGATCGTGCCCGACCTGGAGAACGCATGACCCTCGCCCCGCCCACACGCCGCTACGACTACGTGACCGACGGCGCGCAGATCTACGTCGATTCGTTCGCGACCATCCGCGCCGAGGCCGACCTGTCGGGCATCCCGGTCGACGCGGAGAAAGTCGCGGTCCGGATGATTCACGCGTGCGGGCAGACCGACCTGGCTCGCGACCTGGTCATCCACCCGGCGCTGGTCGCCGCGGCCCGCTCGGCGCTGCAGTCGGGCGCCCCGATCCTCACCGATGCGCAGATGGTCGCATCGGGCGTGACCCGGGCCAGGTTGCCGCGCGACAACGAGGTCCGCTGCCTGCTGCGTGACGCCCGCGTCCCCGGCATCGCCCGCGCCTGGTCGACCACGCGCTCGGCCGCCGCCGTCTCGCTGTGGGCTGAACACCTCGATGGCGCCGTCGTCGCGTTCGGCAACGCGCCGACCGCGCTGTTCCACCTGCTGGAGATGCTGCACGACGGCGCACCGCGGCCGGCTGCGGTCATCGGCACTCCGGTCGGCTTCGTCGGGGCCGCCGAGGCCAAGCAGGCGCTGATCGACCTTGCCTGCGACGACCCGGACCTCGACGTGCCGTACCTCGTCGTCACCGGCCGCCGCGGCGGCTCGGCGATGGCCGCCTCGGCCCTCAACGCCCTCGCACAGGAGCAGGAATGAGCGGCGTCCTGTACGGCGTCGGCGTCGGCCCCGGCGATCCCGAGCTGATCACGCTCAAGGCCGCCCGGATCATCGGCTCGGCGGACGTGGTGGCCTACCACCAAGGCGTCGGCAAGAGTTCGAACGCCCGGCGGATCGCGGCTGGCCTGCTGCCGGACGGCGTGGTCGAGGAGGCCCTCGTCTACCCGGTCACGACGCAGGCGACCGATCACCTGGGCGGGTATGCCGGCGCGATGGCCGACTTCTACCTCGAGTGCGCCGAGCGCCTGCGTCGCCACCTGACCGCGGGCCGCGACGTCGTCGTGCTGTCCGAGGGTGACCCGATGCTCTACGGATCGTTCATGTACCTGCACGACCGCCTGAGCGACGAATTCCAGACGCACGTCGTCGCCGGTGTCCCGGCGTTCGCGGCCGCCACCGCCACCACCGCGCTCCCCCTGGTACGCCAGACCGACGTGCTCACGGTGCTGTCAGGCACCCTGCCCGAGCCGGAGCTGGCACGGCGCCTGGCCGACACCGACGGCGCGGTGATCATGAAGCTCGGCCGCACGTTCGCGAAGGTCCGCTCAGCGTTGGAGCAGGCTGGCCGCATCGAGGGTTCCTGGTACGTCGAACGCGCCTCGACGGACGCCGAACGGGTGCTCCCCGTCTCCGACGTCGACCCCGCGACGGTCCCGTACTTCTCTATCGTCCTGGTGCCGGGCGACACGCGTCCCGGCGTCGCCCGCTACGACCGGCCCGAACGCGAGCCGGTCCGGGCGGTGCCCGGCGCGGAGGTCGTCGTGGTAGGGCTGGGGCCCGGACCGGACGAGTGGCTTTCCCCCGAGGCCTCGCACGTGTTGGCCGAGGTGGACCACGTCGTCGGTTACGGACCATACGTGCAGCGTGTGCCGCAACGGCCCGGGCTGGTACGGCACGCGTCCGGCAACAGCGTCGAGGTGGACCGCGCCCGGGCTGCGCTCGATCTCGCGTTGGCCGGTGCGCGGGTCGCGGTGGTATCCGGTGGCGACGCCGGCATCTTCGGCATGGCGTCGGCCGTGTTCGAAGCTGCCGAGGACCCTCGCTACGCCGACGTCACGGTCCGCGTGGTGCCGGGCATCTCGGCGGTCCAGGCCGTCGCGGCGCGTGCGGGCGCGCCGATCGGCGCCGATTTCGCGGTGCTGAGCCTCTCCGACCGGCTCAAGCCGTGGGAGGTGGTGGAGAAGCGACTGCGCGCCGTGGCCGAGGCCGACCTGGTGCTCGCGCTGTTCAACCCGCGCTCGCGCTCACGCACCGAGCAGTTGGCACGGGCCAAGGCGGTACTGCTGGAACAGAAGCCGCCGGCCACGGTCGTGGTCGTCGGGCGCGACGTCGGACGGCCCGGCGAGAGCCTCTCCGTGACGACTCTCGGCGAGCTGGAGCCGGAGACGATCGACATGAGGTGTCTCGTGCTCATCGGCGCCTCGGCCACCCGCGTCACCGACAACGGCCAGGTCTGGAGTCCTCGATTCGTGCGGTGATCAGGCGCGGGCGCGCCGCTCGCGGCCGGCCGCGTACAGAAACGACTCGCCGCCGCGGACATCTGGCGCCAGCGCCGGCCCGACGAGGATGACGGCGGCCTGGCGCAACTGTGCGGCCTCCACCTGCTCTCCGATGTCAGCCAGCGTCCCGCGCAGCACGAGTTCACCGGGCTGGGTGGCCCGGGACACCACCACGGCAGGGCAGGTCGCCCCGTAATGCTCGGCCAGCTCGGCGGCCAGCTCCCGGGTCCGGGTGATCGCCAGGTGCAGCGCCAGTGTCGCGCCGGTCGCCGCGAAAGCGGCGAGCTTCTCCCCTTCGGGCATCGCCGTCGAGCGGGCCTGGGCGCGGGTGAGCACAACGGACTGGGCCAGCTCGGGAACGGTCAGCTCGGCACCCACGATGGCGGCGGCCGCGGCGTAGGCGGGCACGCCGGGGGTGATGTCCCACGGCACCTGGGCCGCGTCGAGCCGGCGAGCCTGCTCGTGGACGGCCGAGTACAGCGACGGGTCCCCGGAACACAGTCGGACCACCTCGAGGCCTCCGGCGTGCGCCCGGATCAGCTGGGCGGTGATCTCGTCCAGGTCGAGGTGCTGGGTGTCCACCAGGCGGGCGTCCGGGCGGCAGTGTCCGAGCACTTCCGCGTCCAGATAGGTGCCCGCGTACAGGCAGACGTCGGCAGCGTTCAGTAGCCGCACGGCCCGTAGCGTGAGCAGGTCGGCGGCGCCGGGTCCGGCCCCGACGAAGTGGACGGTCATGACGCTCCCTTGGTGATGGACCATTGGCTGACCGCCCGCCCCGGCGACCAGCCGGTGAAACGGCCGAGCGGTTCGGCTCGCTCGACGTGCAGCCGTACCAGCTCGCCGCCGTGGCGGCGGTAACGCTCCAGCAGGACGGCCTCGGTCTCGGCCGTGACGCCGTGCACGACGAGCCGCCCGCCGGGACGCAACGCCGCCCAGCAGCCGTCCAGCACCCCCGGCGTCGTCGCGCCCCCACCCACGAACACCGCGTCGGGACGTCGCAGGTGCCGCAGTGCGTCGGGCGCCCTTGCCTGGACCACTTCGAGCGAGGGCACCCCGTGGCGCTGCGCGTTGGCACGAACCAGGGCGGCCCGATCGGCACGTGGCTCGATCGCGACCGCATGGGCTGTCGGCCACGCGCGCATCCACTCCACCCCGATCGACCCGCTGCCGGCACCGACATCCCACAGCAGTTGCCCGGGTGCGGACGACAGCCGCGCCAGCGCGCTGGCACGCAGGTCGCGCTTGGTGATCTGCCCGGTGTGCTCGAACGCCTCGTCCGGCAGCACTCCTCCGGTCGCCCACCCCGGCCCGGTCCCCCGGACCTGCACGGCCACGATGTTCAGCCTCGGCACACCGGCGACATTCCAGCTGCGCGCCACCGCCTCCACCCGCGACTCCGTCGGCGACCCCAGGTCCCCGAGCACGACCAGCCGCGAGTCACCCCAGCGGTGTTCCGCGAGCAACCCCGCGACGGCCGCGGGCGTCGACTCGTCACTGGACAGCACCAGCAGCCGGCGGCCTGCGGCGAGGGCCGGCACGAGCAGCCGGGTGTCCCGGCCCACCAGGCTGATCACCGTCGTGGTCTCGGCCGGCCAGCCCAGCCTCGCCCGTGCGAGAGCGACCGATGACACCGCCGGCACGACCGTCACCCGTTCGGCACCGAGGACATCCAGCAACGTCGTGCCGATGCCGGACAGAAGCGGGTCCCCCGAGGCCAGGGCGACGATCGGCGCGCGGCGGGCCGCCAACATGCCGGCGAGGCTCTCGCGGAGCGGGGTGGGCCAGACGACCCGGTCCTGCCCATTGACCGCAGGCATCGACTCGAGGTGCCGGCGGCCGCCCAGCAGGGTCGCCGCGCCGCGTACCAGTGCTCGGGCCGGTTCGGCCAGACCCACCCAACCGTCGGCTCCGAGCCCGACGACGGTGACGTGCGCGCTCATGGGGGTGAACCTTAACCCCGCGTGTTCCGGACCTGGACCCTTGCCTAGACCGACAGGACAGCGTCTAGGGTGGCTGGCGAAGGTTCGAGGTGCCCCACGGCCGACGGCTACGGGGAGAATCTGGGAAGCCGGTGAAAGTCCGGCACAGGGCCCGCTGCGGTGACCCCGGCACAGACCGGGGAAGTCCGAAGACCGGCCTCGATCCGAACCGCGACGCGACCGCGACGTGGACCGCCATGGCAGATCGAGCGGGAGCCCTACATGCCAGCGCAGTACCCTTTCTGTGCCGTCGTCGGCTCTGACGACATGACCCTCGCCCTCACCCTGGTCGCCATTGACCCGCTCATCGGCGGTGTCCTGGTCCGTGGGGAGAAGGGCACCGCCAAGACCACCACCGTCCGGGCACTGGCCCACGTGCTGCCAGCCGTCCGGGTCTTCGAGGGCGACCGTTTCTCCGTCGACCCGGACAATTCCGCAGAGCTGTCTCCCGACGGACCGTTCAAGCCGAGCGCACGAGTCGTCGAGCGCCCGGTTCGGCTCGTGGAGCTTCCGATCGGTGCCAGCGACGACCGGGTGACCGGCTCCCTTCAACTCGACGCCGCGCTGCGCGACGGTGTCGTCGCCTTCGAGCCGGGTCTGCTGGCTCGTGCCCACCGCGGCCTGCTCTACGTCGACGAGGTGAACCTGCTGCACGACCACCTGGTCGACCTGTTGCTGGACGCCGCCGCCACCGGGCGGGTAAGTGTCGAACGCGACGGCATCTCCGTCGAACACGCCTCCCGGTTCGTGCTGATCGGCACGATGAACCCCGAGGAGGGTGAGCTACGCCCGCAACTGCTGGACCGCTTCGGCCTGACCGTCGAGGTGGCCGCTCCGCGCGATCCGGCGCTGCGCGCGGAGGCCGTTCGCCGCCGGCTGGCCTTCGACGCCGACCCCGACACGTTCACCGCTGCCTGGGCGCCCGCGCAGGCACAGCTGCGCGCCCGTCTGGCCGAAGCGCAACGCTCGGTGGCTGCGGTGACGCTCGACACGGAAACGCTGACGGCGATCGGTGAGATCTGTGCCGCGTTCGACGTCGACGGGCTCCGCGCCGACCTGGTGACCGCCCGGACGGCCGCCGCACACGCCGCCTGGCAGGGACGTGACCAGGTGACCCGCGCGGATATCCGGGTGGCGGCCCGGCTTGCCCTGCCGCACCGGCGTCGACGCAACCCGTTCGACGAGCCGGGCCTGGACGAGGAACGCCTCGACCAGCTACTCGGCCGCGACGATCCCGGCCCCGAGGATGACGGCCCGGGTGACGGCCCCGGCGGGACGCGGCACGACGATCGGGCCGAACAGGCACCCGCGGACGGCACGTCAGAGTCCCTTTCGCGCTCCGCTGCCGAGCCCGGCCGGCAGGCGCCACCGGCGGATCCGGCGAGCGAGACGGTCGCCCCGGCTGGCCAGCCGGTACGCGCCCGGCTGCTCGTCGTGCACGGCACCGGGAAAGGCCAGTCCGGACGCCGCTCGCAAGCGCGTACCCCGCAGGGCCGCGTCGCCGGGGTAAAACGCGACCGGTCCACCACCGGTCGGCTTCACCTGCCCGCCACCATCGCCGCCGCCGCACCGCACCAGGTTTCCCGTGGTGGCCGCACCGCCGGACGTGGCCTCGTGCTGTCCACTGCCGACCTGCGTCGAGCCGAGACCGTCGGTCGGGAATCCAACCTCGTCCTGCTCTGTGTCGACGCGTCCGGCTCGATGGCGGCACGGCGCCGGATGGAGCAGGTCAAAGCAGCGGTCCTCGCGCTGCTGCTGGACGCCTACCGTCGTCGTGACAAGGTGGCCCTGGTGACGTTCCGCCAGCAGACCGCGGACGTCACGTTGCCGCCGACCGGCTCGGTCGACGTCGCCGCACGCCGTCTGGCCCAGCTGCCCGCCGGCGGACGAACCCCACTCGCCGAAGGCCTCGAGCAGTCGGCGGGGGTGCTGCGCCGGGAGACGCTGCGCGACCCGGTGCGCCGTGCCTTGCTCGTGGTGGTCACCGACGGGCGGGCCACGGCCGGGCCCGATGCGCTCGGGCGTGCCCATCGCAACGCCCGGCGCCTCGCCGCGTCCGGCGTGCAGAGCGTTGTCGTCGACTGCGAGACAGGCCGCTTCCGGCTCGGGTTGGCGGCTCAGCTCGCCGCCCACCTACGGGCCGAGTACGTGCCACTCGGCGAGGTGACGGCCGACGGTCTCACCGGTGTGGTGCACGCCGCGACCGCCCAGCGCGAGGCGGTGGCCTGATGCCGCAGGGAAAGCCGCTCGTCGTGCCCGAAGACGGGCTCAGCACGCGGCAGCGTCGCAACCGGCCGCTGCTCATGGTCCACACCGGAAACGGCAAGGGAAAGTCGACCGCCGCCTTCGGCCTGGCGATGCGGGCATGGAACCAGGGCTGGGATATCGGCGTCTTCCAGTTCGTCAAGTCCGCCAAGTGGCGCATCGGCGAGCAGACCGTGCTCGAACGCCTCGCCCGGCTGCACGAGGAGACCGGCGAAGGCGGCCCGGTCGAGTGGCACAAGATGGGCTCGGGCTGGTCATGGAGCCGCAAGAGCGGCACCGACGAAGACCACGCCGCCGCGGCAGCGGAGGGGTGGGCCGAAGTCAAGCGACGCATCCAGGCCGAGCGGCACCGCCTGTACGTGCTCGACGAGTTCACCTACCCGATGCAGTGGGGCTGGGTGGACGTCGACGATGTCGTCGAGACCCTGGCGAACCGCCCGGGAACCCAGCACGTGGTCGTCACAGGCCGCCACGCGGATCCACGCCTGCTGGAGGTCGCCGATCTGGTCACCGAGATGCAGCATGTGAAGCACCCGATGGACGTGGGCCAGAAGGGCCAGCGGGGCATCGAATGGTGACCCTGCCACGGGTCCTCGTGGCGGCACCGGCCTCCGGGCACGGCAAGACGACGGTCGCGACCGGGCTGATGGCCGCGCTCGCCGCCCGCGGGCACGTCGTCTCCGGCCACAAGGTGGGGCCGGACTACATCGACCCCGGTTACCACAGCCTCGCCACCGGCCGCCCCGGCCGCAATCTCGACCCCCATCTGGTCGGCCCTTCGCTCATCGTGCCCCTGCTGCTGCACGGTGCTCGGGATGCCGGCATCGCGGTCATCGAAGGCGTGATGGGTTTGTTCGACGGCCAGATCGGCGGCGACGGGTTCGCCTCGACCGCGCACGTCGCGACGCTGACCCAAACGCCGGTCGTCCTCGTCGTGGACGTCTCGCACGCCGCACGCAGCGTCGGCGCGGTCGTGCACGGCATGGCGACCTTCGAGCCCGGCGTCACGATCGCCGGCGTCGTACTCAACAAGGCCGGCTCCCCCCGCCATGCCGCCGAGGTCGCCCGGGCCGTGGATTCCATTGGCATCCCCGTCCTGGGCATCCTCCGGCGTGACCAGGGAGTCAGCGCCCCCTCACGGCACCTCGGGCTCGTTCCGGCCGCCGAACGCGACACGGCGGCCGATTCGCTCGGCCGGCTCGCTGAGCAGGTCGCGGCGCACGTGGACCTGAACGCCGTCCTGGAGATCTCGCGCACCGCACCGGGCATCGAGGCGGCACCCTGGGAACCCAGCCGGCAGGTCCGCCGCTCGTCCTGCACGGCTCCCGTGGTGGCGGTCGCGGCCGGCCGCGCGTTCACCTTCCGCTACACCGAGACCACCGAACTGCTCGAAGCGGCGGGATGCGCCATCGTCCCCTTCGATCCCGCGACTGACCCCCACCTACCCAGCGGCACTCGAGGGCTGTACCTGGGCGGTGGCTTCCCGGAGGTACACGCCGCAGCGCTGAGCGCGAACACGAGCCTGCGCGCCGAGCTGCGCCAAGCCGTGCTGGACGGCGTCCCGACCGTCGCCGAATGCGCCGGCCTGCTGTACCTGTGCCACACCGTCGACGGCCACCCCATGGTGGGGGCCCTCGACGCGGACGCCGCGATGACGCCGCGCCTCACCCTGGCCTACCGGCGGCCCGCCCTGGCCGACGACCAGCTCCTCGGGCCGGCCGGGACCGTCGCGACCGCGCACGAGTTCCACCGCACGGCCGTCGCCCCGGTGCACGGCGACCGCCCGGCCTGGACGGTCGACGCCAAGCCCGTCGGTTACGCCGGCCCCACCCTGAGCGCCTCCTACCTGCACGTGCACTGGGCCGGTCACCCTCACCTCGCCCAATCCTTCGCCGACGCCGTCGCGTCGCAATCCCGCCCCGCCCTGCGCGCCCCGGTGCCGCCCGAGCCGGCGTCAGTGGTGTGCCCGCCGCCAGCCGACACGGAGGCCGAGACCGGCAACGACCTGCTCGACCTCGCGGACGACAGGAGCCGGCTGCCTAGGCCGGATTGGCTTGACCAGTCACTGCGTGACGGTATCGCCGCCTGCACCAGCTACCCCGACACCACGGTGGCGCAGCGGGCAGTGGCACGGCGTCACCACCGCTGCCCCGATGACGTCCTCGTCACCGCCGGGGCCACCGAGGCGTTCTTCCTGGTCGCCCGAGCCCGGCCGTGGCAGCACCCGGTCGTCGTGCATCCGCAGCTCACCCCGCCGGACGTTGCCTTGCGCACCGCCGGCCGCACCGCGGTCCACGTCCTCTGCCGGTCCGGGAACGGCTTCGCCCTGGAACCGGATTCCGTCCCCGCGGACGCGGACCTCGTGGTCATCGGCAACCCCACCGACCCGACGGGTCGGTTGCACCCGGCTGCGACGATCCGTGCGCTGTGCCGGCCGGGACGGGTGGCGGTGGTCGACGAATCCTTGATGGATTTCGTGCCGGGGCAGCCGGAAAGTCTGGCCGGGCACCGGGTCACGGGTCTGCTGGTCATCCGTACTCTCACCAAGCTGTGGTCCATGCCCGGCATCCGCGCCGGTTACGTCATCGGTGACCCCGCCGTACTGGCCGACCTGCGCGTGCAGCAGCCGCCGTGGTCGGTCAGCACCCCTGCCCTGTACGCCATCGCGGCGACCGCAGGTCCCGAGGCATCACGCGAGGTTGGACGGCAAGCGCATCGAGTCGAGCAGCACCGGCGGGTCCTCGTCGATGGGCTCAGTGCACTCGGTGTCGAGGTCGCCGCTTCCAGTGCCCCGTTCGTGCTCGCGCGGCTGAGGTCGGCCGCCCGTATCCGGCTGCGCGGCGCAGGTATCGCCGCGCGTCGCGTCGACACGGTTCCCGGTCTGGACGAGACCTGGCTACGCATCACAGTGCCCGAGCCTGCGGCCACCCGCCACCTGATCACCGCACTGGGAGTCCACACCGCATGGAGATGAACGTCACCGGACGCTGCGTCCTCGTCCTGGACGGCGCCGCCCATGCCGTCCCGATCGTCGCGGGACTGCTGCGCGACGGCGCCGACGTGACCGTCCATGCCGCCACCGTCTGCGCCGCCTTGGAGGACCTCGCCCAGCGCGGCCGACTCAGGTTGACCGCCGAGCCAGTCGACGAGACAACCTTCGACCTGGTCATCCGCTCCGTTACGCGACCGCAAAGTCCGGCTGCCGTCTCAGCCACGGACACCGGCCGCGTGACGCTTGTCGGCGCCGGGCCAGGCGACGCCGGCCTGGTAACGGTCGCCGGACGAGCAGCGATCGAAACCGCCGACGTCGTCGTCGCCGACCGGCTCGCACCCTGGGAGTCGCTGGCCTGGGCGCCTCCGGGCGTGCAGGTCATCGACGTGGCGAAGATCCCGTTCGGGCGCTCGACCAGTCAGGAGGAGATCAACCGGCTCCTCGTCGAGCACGCGAAGTCCGGCAAGCACGTCGTGCGGCTCAAGGGCGGTGACTCGTACGTGTTCGGCCGCGGTTTCGAGGAGGTCCAGGCCTGTAGCGCCGCTGGCGTCCCGGTCACCGTGCTGCCCGGAGTCACCTCCAGCGTCGCGGCACCCGAGTTGGCCGGTATCCCGGTCACCCACCGCGGCCTCGCCCAGGGGTTCACCGTGATATCCGGTCACGTTCCGCCCGGCCATTCGAGTTCCACGCTGGACTACGCCGCACTGGCACGATCCGGTACCACCCTGGTCGTGCTGATGGGTGTGCGGACCCTGCCAGCCATCGCTGAGGCCCTGCTGGACGGCGGGCTGGGGCCCGACACCCCGTGCGCCGTCGTGGCCGACGCCAGCCTGACCAGCCAACGGCTTGTCCGTAGCACGCTGGCGCGCGTCGCCACCGACGCCGCAGCGACCGGCGTCGGTGCCCCGGCCGTCGCGGTCATCGGTGCGGTGGCCGCCCTCGTACCGTGACCACCTGACTACTCAGGCACCGGCGCTACGCCTTCAGGTGGGCTCGCCGCTCTGTTAGCCTCGTGTCACCTTGCTGGCGGAAGCCGGTGTGAATCCGGCGCAGTCGCGCTACTGTGACGCCGCTCGCGGCGAAGCCAGACCCTCCAGCCAAGGCGAACATCCGTCGATGGGACGCTGAATCCCCAAGGAGTGTCACATGTCTCAGGCCACCACGGCCGTGCCGGCCCTTCCCCGCATCCCGGTCTCCGCCCTCGCTCCGTGGGCGGGCTTCTTCACCCTGCTCGCCCTCGTGGTGCTGTTCTTCGTCGGTGCCGAGCAGGGTGCTTTCTCGGTCATCGAGGGCACGATGGTTCACGAGTTCGTCCACGACGCCCGCCACGTCATGGGCTATCCCTGCCACTGACTTCCGCGCGTCATCCCGCCCGGATTCCTGTCCGGGCGGCGCCGACTGCTCCTCTCTTCATCGACATCGCTGACAGATCGTGCTGCCCGCGGTGCTGCCTTCACGATCGGGACCCCAGATGACTCCCCGCACCTTTCTGCTCCGAGGTTTGGTCGCCGGTGCCCTCGCCGGCTTCGCGGCCTTCCTCATCGCCTACGCCATCGCCGAACCCCAGATCAACACCGCCATCGCTATTGAGGAGGCCGGCTCAGCCGCAACCGAGCACAGCCACGACGACACGGCTGCGGGCGACCACAGTCACGGCGAGGCCGCCGACGTATCCCGCGCCACTCAGTCGACGTGGGGCCTGGCCACCGGCACCATCCTGCTCGGCACGGTTCTGGGTGGCGCCAGTGCGCTAGCCGCAGCATTCGCGCTCGGCCGGCTGGGCTCCCTGTCACCACGCTCCTCGACTGCCCTGGTCGCGGCCACCGGGTTCGTCGCGACGGCCCTCGTGCCCTTCCTCAAATACCCGTCCACCCCACCGGCTGTCGGTAGCGGCGACACCATCGGCCAGCGCACCGCCCTGTACTTCGGGTTCTGGACGATCAGCCTCGTCGCCGCGATCGCGGCGGTCATGTTGACGCGCCATCTGCTGGCCCGGCTCGGGGCGTTCGCCAGCGTCGTGATCGGTTGCGCCGGGTACCTCGTCGTCGTGGTCACCGCCGGCCTGATCCTGCCGACGGTCAACGAGGTCGGCAACTTCCCCGCCGACACGCTCTGGTATTACCGCCGCGAGTCGATTCTCACCATCGCCACCCTGTGGGCGGTGCTCGGCGTGGTCCTGACCGGCCTGATCGGTCGCGACGCGGACCGGGCCGCCGAGGCTCAGCGCCGCCGCGAACTCGCCGCCTCCCTGTAGGACGTCGACCGGCCGGATCGCAGGGGCCGCGGCGGTGGTACCGCTGTGCCATCGCCGCGGCGGCCCGCTCAGCGTGTCGGCTGCGCTCGAACCCAGGCGTGGGCCGTTTCCACCTCGGCGACGACACTGACGCCCGTCGGCGCGCCGGCCCGCCGTACGACAACGACAGGAAGCCCGCGCTCGGCTGCGACGTCCAGTTTGGCCACCGTGTGATCCCCGCCTGAGTCCTTCGTCACCAGGACATCCACGTCGGCCATCACACCACGCTCATGCTCGAGCGGGTACGGCCCGCGGCTCTGCAGGACCGTCCAACGGACAGGCAGCATGATCTCGGGTGGGTCGACCACGCGCACCAGGCACCGGTGTTCACGCAGCGGGTCGGCGAAGCGGTGCAGCGACTGGCGGCCAATGGTCAGGAACGGTCGCTCGCCCAGTTGTGCGGCGACCCGTGCGGCCTCATCGTGGTCGTCGACCCAGTGCCACGTCCCGGCGTCGGGTCGCGTCGACCACCCCGGGCGCTCCAGACGCAGCAGCGGCACCCCCGCGCGGCGGCACGCCACCACGGCGTTTGCGCTGATCCGCTCGGCGAACGGGTGGGTGGCATCGACCACCACGTCCACCTCCTCGGCGTCGAGATGGCCGACGAGCCCGTCCACCCCGCCGAACCCGCCTACCCGCACCTCACCGACGGGAAGCCGCGGACGAGCCACCCGCCCGGCGAGCGACGTCACCACCTCGTCGCCGTCGAACACCAATCTGTCGGCCAGCGAGCGCGCCTCCCGCGTCCCGCCCAGCACCAGCACCCTCACCCGTCTGCTCCGATCGTCGACACCGCCCGCGCATCATCTCTCGACGGGAGCAGACGGCGCCTCGACGTCCAGCTGATTGCCGACCAAATCACCGACCCGGACCAGGCTCGGCCTCAAGATCGGCGAGGGTGACACCCGGATGGGCCAGCATCTGCCGCGCTGTAGCGGCACGGGCGCGGCAGGAGAGCATCGCCGGATCTCAGCTCGCGGAAGCAGCGACGATCGCCAGCAGGCGGTCCTGTACGGCGACATCCACATGCTCACCGGCGTTATTGAGGAGGTTGAGGGCTTCGCGACAATGGGCGTGGGCGGTGCGGTGTTCTCCCGTGGCGAGGAGGGCCTCTGCAAGGACGACGAGTGCCCGCGCCTCACGTAGGGGGTCAGCCAGTCCTTCGCTGACTGCCCGGGCAAGGGCGGCCTCGGACAGACAGTAGCGGTGTTGTCCCAGGTGAAGTCGGGCTTCTGCGGCGGCAACGAGCGCGTCGCAACGGATGACATCGTCGTTGACGCGGTGGTGTAGCTCCAGTGCGGCTTGGGCGTGCGAGAGAGAGGCTTCGGGCTGTCCGGTTTCGGCGTTCAGTTCGGCCAGTCCTACGTAGTTGAGACTTTGTCCGCGCAATGATCCGACCTGCTCGCAGATGGTGAGTGCTTCGTGATAGTAGCGGCGGGCCTGGTCAGGCTCGTTGAGTTGTCGATAAGCGTCAGCTAGGTGGTAGAGGGTCGATGCCTCGCCGGCGGCGTTGTCGGCTACCCGGCATGCGGCCAGCACCTGGTTAAAGACGTCGATGGCGGTCATGACGCGGCCCGTGCGGAGGTGGACCGAGGCGAGGTTGTGTAGGCAGGCCAGCTCGATCTCGGCGAAGCCGTTCTCGACGGCCAGGTTCAGGGCTCGGGTAAAGAGCTCGGCTGCGTGCTGGTAGTCGTGGCTGGCGAAGTAGACGGCTCCAAGGTTGGCGAGGGTGCCTGCGCGACCGGGCAGGTGGCCGTCGGCGATGGCGGCGTCGAGGGCCAGGTTCAGCATGTCTCGCAGGTCGTCCTGCGGGCCGGAGCGGTCGTAGACCTCGTGCAGGGTGTCGACGATCTGCCATGCGTGGCGTGGGAAGCCTTCTCGGTTGGCCGCACGGATCACGCTGGGCAGGTTCGTGCGCTCCGCTTCGCACCATCGCATGGCGTCAGCCTCTGACTGGAGCTCGAGTGGTCGGACCCTCGTGGGTTCGGGTAGGTCGGGTACCACGGGGCGTTGTGGCTCCAGCCATCGGATGGCGTTGACGGCGGTGAGCAGGTACCAGTCGAGGAGCCGGTGGAGGGCGGCGTGTCGCTCCTCAAGCAGCCCTTCGAGTCGGTCGCGATTGATGGCGTATCGGTGCAGGAGGTCGTGCATCCGGTATCGACCCACGGCGTCATGGTGGATCAGGTGCGCACGGGCGAGCCGTTCGAGCGCTCGTTCGGTGTTGATCAGGTCTGCTGCCAGCAATGTGGATGCTGCCTCGACTGCGACGGTCGTGCCGGGGAATAGGCCTAGGCTGCGGAAGAGTCGGGCGGGTAGTGGAGCAAGCGCGTTGACCGACCAGGCGAAGACGGTGCCTAAAGTGAGCTCTTTGCTGTCGTCGCCGTCGATATCGAGTAGTCGGTCCCCCAGTTCGTCGGCGAGATCTCCGAGGGGGGTGCTGGGTTGGGAGGCGATGTGTTCGCCGATGATCCGTAGGGCGATCGGTAGTCCGCCGGAGAGTTGTGCCAGCCTGTGCACGGCGGCGGGTTCGGCATCGGCGCGGTGGGGTCCGATGATCCGGGTGAGAAGGCTGTGCCGGTCGGCGTGCGGCAGCGGCGCGATGGTCAGGCTGCGGACGCCGTGTCGGACGCTGAGGCCGCTGAGTCGGTTGCGGCTGATCACGATCATGAGGCTGGTCGGGGACCGGGGTATGAGGTGTTGTGCCTGGTCGGAGTCGAGGACATTGTCGAGGACGATGAGTATGCGTCGGTCGCTCAGTAGTCGGTGGTACAGCGTGCTGCGATGTATGGCGTCGGTGGGGATGCGATCTGCGGGTACACCGAGGCCGGTGAGGAAGCGTCGCATGGCGTCGTCCGGGTGGACTGGTGAGACTTGGCTGTGCGCTTCGGCGTTGAGGTAGAGCTGACCGTCGGGGAACCAGTCGTGGCGGTGGTGGCCCCAGCGGGTGGCGAAGGCGGTTTTTCCTACTCCGGGCATTCCGGTTAGGGCGATCACGTTCGGGGTGCCGCTGTCAGTGGCGAGTGCGTCCAGTTCAGACAGGAGTTCGGCGTGCCCGGTGAAGTCCGGTACGTCGTACGGCAGCTGTCGTGGTACCGGTGATGTCTCGTCCGCGGCGCTTCGGTTGGTGTGGTTATTGCTGTCGGAGTTGGATGGGATCTCCACGAAATCCAGGTGCGGTTCGATGCGCATCTTGCGTCGGTAGCGGCGTCGGAAGGCCACGATGAATTCGCGGGCGTCATGGGTGCGGCCGACCCTGTGCAGGGCGGTTGCCTGGAGGCGGGCGAGTGTCTCGTCGAACTGGTTGTCTGCGATGAGGGGCTCGAGCCGGGTCAACGCTCGGTCGTGGTGGCCGGTGGCCAATTCGCTTCCCGCAAGTAGTTTTTCTGCGGTGAGCAATTGCTCCCGCATGTCGCGCCGGAGATGTTCGCTGCGGGCTCCGCGGAGTTCGGCGAGCGGGTTGTTGCGCCACAGCTGCAGCGCGGTGGTGAGTAGGGCGGTGCAGCGGTCGTGTTGGTCGAGGTCGGCTGCGCGTCGCGCTTCGGCTATGAGTCGACGGAACCGGTGGTAGTCGACCTGTGTTGGTGCGACGCCGAGGCGATAGGCGCTGCTGCCTGGTACTCGTGTCAGGGTCTCGGGTATGCCGGCAGTCCGCAGGGCGGTGCGAAGGCGGCTGGCGAGGGTGTACAGCAGGGTGCGGCAGGTGTCGGGGTCGCGGCCTGGCCACAGAAGTTCCACGATTGTTGTTACTTGCACGGGGTCGCCGGCGTGGTAGAGAAGGGTGGCGAGCAGGCCGCGTTGTTTCGCGCTGCCGAGTGGGATTGATCGTCCGTCGATCCGGAGTTCCGTTGGTCCGAGAATCGTGAACTCCATCGACTCCACCCCCGACAGGATTTATCGATCACCGGCTATTTTATTCTGTTCCATGCAGCAAGGGGCGCCAACCCCACCGCTCAGAGTCCGAAATCGGACATTCCACTGCCAGTTCGATGCAAGCCGGTTGCAAGGTGACGCGCAACCTGATCCGCACGGTGCTCTTCGACGCTGGCCTCCTCGGGCTTCACGAGATGGGGAGGAAGCAATGACGTCGCGGGAATGGTTAGCCGCACCCGTCGGAATCGACGCCGGTCGGTGGGTCACCCGGATGGGGTGCCGCACCGTACTTGCTGTGGCACACACGATCGCCAGCTGCCACCGATTGCTCGACGTGATCGATTACATCGAGGAGGACTCTCGGGTGCAGGTGGTGTTCACCGTGGCGCCGGATGTGTTCAACCAGCAGGTTGCCGGGCACCTGGAGCGACTCGGGGCGCTGGTCCTGCCTTGGCAGCAGGCTGTTCGGGAACGGTTCGACCTCGGCATCGCCGCCTCCTGGGGAGGGCTGCATCAGTTGCACACGCCCTTGCTGGTGATGGCGCACGGTGCCGGCCGCAGCAAGTGGGTCCGGCCGGGACCGTACGGCGGTCCACCTCTCGCGTCCCCTGCGGTCTATGGTCTCGACGCGCAACGGCTGATTCACGGCGGGCGGGTGCTGCCGACCGCCCTCGCCCTGTCCCACGAACACGAACTGGAGGTGCTGCGCCTTCAGTGCCCGGAAGCACTGGAGGTCGCGACGGTCGTCGGCGATCCCTGTTTCGACCGTCTCGTAGCCAGCCTCCCGCACCGGCAGGACTACCGACGCGACCTGGGTGTCGAGGACCATCAGGACCTTGTGGTGGTTTCCTCCACCTGGGGCCCGAACGGCTTGTTCGGGCACGTGCCTGACCTTCTGCCCCTGCTGATGGCCCAACTGCCGCCCGACCGCTACCGGGTTGCTGCGCTCCTGCATCCGGCGGTCTGGGACGCTCACGGGCACCGTCAGGTGAGGGCATGGCTGCGGCACTGCCGTGAGGCAGGACTCCTCCTACCCGACCCTACCCAGGACTGGCGCGCCCTGGTCGTCGCCGCCGATCGCGTTGTCGGCGACCATGGCTCGGTCGCCGCTTACGCCGCAGCCGTCGGGCGCCCGATCCTGTTGCTGCCCGCCCTGCCCGCGATACCCGCCGCCGGCACACCACAACACCTGGTCACCGCCGAGGCCACCTATCTCGATCCTTGCCAGGCGTTGCTGCCTCAACTCGCGGCGGCCCGCGAACTGGACCGGCAAGCAGTGATGTCGGCGCTGACCGGGCACCCGGGGCAGGCCGGCAGGCTGCTGCGCCGTGCGATCTATCGACTTCTCGGCCTCACCGAACCCGGCCGGCACCGCGGTGTCACCCCCGTATCCGTGCCGCACCTGCAGCGTGAGGAGGTCAGGCCGTGACGTGTTGGCCGGAGCCTGTCATCGTGGCACTTCTGCCGTTCCGGCCGTCGTCACTGTTCACCAGGCTGGCCGATGTGGTGCTCACGACCGCTGGGCATGACGACGTCGCTGGGGTCTGTGACCGGCTGCTCGTGGCGTACCCGGGTGCGTCCCTGGCCGTGGTGCACGGATCGGCGGGCGAGGTCGCCGTGCAGACCCGCGACGGCCTGCGCTATCGCTGCGGCCCCGCGAGCCTGCTGGTAGGAATGCGCATCCCGCGTCTGGCGGCCGTCGCCGGACAGATCTATGACCGGTGGGTCCTCGGCGATCTGCGTCGTCAGCGGGTGGCGCCGCTGGAGCTGCTATTCGGTGACGGTGCCGCCGAGCTTGTCGAGTCGACCGCGCACTGTGGCGAGCCGGGACGAGCCGATGGCGTCGAAGACCGCGGCCGCCTCGTGATAGTGCCGTCGTGCGTCCTCGTGGTCACCGCGCCGTTCGGCAACTTGGCCGAGCAGGTCCAGCGCCTCTGCCCACTCGGTGGCCGACCCGAGCTGCGCCATCCGGTGAGCTGCCTCAGTCGCCGCCTGTTCGGCCGCATCGTGGTTACCGAGACCGAGTTCGGCACCGGCGACACCGAGCAGCACCCGTGCGCCGTTGTAGGGGTCGATGTCGGTCAGCCCGAGGAAGATCTCCTCCGCCTCAGTCAGCAGTGGCATTGCTTGGGCCGGTCGGCCCATCCGGGTCAGTAGCATGGCCGCGTTGAGGCAGGTCAGGCCGGTGCTCCGTGGGTCGGAAAGGGTTCTTCTCAGCGGGAGGATCCGCCCGAACATTTGGGCTGCCTGGTTGTCACGGCCGGTGTCGGCGTACAGGGTGGCCAGTCCCTCCTCGGCATCAACGGTGCCCTGCACGTCGCCGGCCTCCCGGTATCGGTCGATCGCCGCCAGGCCGTGGTACTCCGCAGCCTCCTGGTTGCCCACCTTGCTGTAGGCCCTACTCAAGCGCTTGAGCATGTTCGCTTCGGCCCGGAGGTTCCCCCACGCCCGGGCCGCATGCAGGCCTCGCTCGTCCACCGTCAAGCGATCTTTATAGTCCTTGAAATACAGGAACAACGGCCACATCACGTCGCTGAGATGCCAGGCCAGCTCGTGGTGGCCAAGCTCAAAGGCGACTCGTCCGGCATCCAGAAGGTTGCTCCGTTCCCGCTGGAACCAGGCGAGAGCGGCGGCGCGGTCAGTGAACGTGGGCAGGCCTGCCGGTGGCTGTGGGAAGGCATACGGCAGGCGGCGACGGTAGGGGGTCACCACGAGGTCCGCGCGGTGTGCGGCGGCGAAGTAGAACTCGCTCATCGCCAGTTGCACTGCGTGCCGTTCTGCGTCCGAGTCATGGTGCTGCGACAATTCGCGGGCGTAGAGGCGCAGCAGGTCGTGGTAGCGGAACCGTTCCTCGGCGACCTCTTCCCAGAGGCTGGCTTCCAGCAGTTCGTCGACCAGTTGTGGCACTCGGTGCTGGTCGGCTGGTGGGGCTGTCATGGCGATCAACTCGGCGCTGAACTCGGGCCCGGGGTGGAGTGCCAGGCGCCGGAACAGCCCGCCGGCCTGCGGCGTCAGCGCCTGATAGGAGACCTCGATCATCGCTCTGATTGATAGCCCTTCCACGGCCGATAGGCGTGCCAACCGTTGCGTCTCGTCAGCGAGTTCGGACACCACCCGGCGGATGGTCAACCGTGGTCGAGTAGCGAGGCGTCCGCCAGCGACCATCAGCGCGAGCGGTATACCGCCGCAAATGCGAACCAGTTCCTCGGTTGGCCCAGACTCCTGGGCGATCCGCTCGCGACCGACTGTGCGCTCTAACAGAGTCACCGCTGCTGTCACGGGAAGTGGGCCGACGTCGAACAGGTGGGCGCCGTCGGGTATCAGTCCGGTCAATCGTCGGCGGCTGGTCACGACGACCATGGCAGATGCCGACGCGGGCACCAAGGGTCTGACTTGAGCGCCAGAGAAGGCGTCGTCGAGTAGTACCAGCAGCGACCGGTTCGCGGTGACCGTCCGGTAGAGGGCGACTTGCTCGGCCAGTTCCACGGGTATCCGCTGGGATGGCACGTCCAGCGCGCGTAGGAATACCGTCAGCGCTTCGCCGGGGTCCAATGGCGTGTCGCCGCTGAAACCCCGGAGGTCGGCGTGGATCTGCCCGTCCACGAACCTGTTTCGTCGGGCGTGTGCCCACTGCCTGGCCAGTGCCGACTTTCCTACGCCGCTAGGTCCGCAGAGTACGACGATGTTTGCGCCCTGGCTGAGCAGCTGGTCCAGCTCGGCTGTTTCTGCCGCCCTGCCGGTGAAATGCGCCGAGGGTGCGGGAAGTTGTCGGGGTACCGTGCTTCGGGCTGCTACCGGGCTGGTGAAATGTACGCCACCATGAATGATTCTGGCCTGCACGTTGGGCCCGACCACTGTTCCGGAAAGCTCGTTGACCGTCGCGTGGAGCACTTCGTGCTCAAGTTCTGGATTTTGGGGATCCAATCGCCAATGCCTTTCGCCCGCAACCGGTCGCGAAGTTCGTTGTCGAGGTTTAAAAGGTAATGTCGCCTCGGACGTCGCGCGCTTGAACTACTCGCTCTGCGGTGCCGCTGAAGTTGTTCACCACGCTGTCTCTGATGCCGTCAGATCCGGGATCTGATAGGCGAAGCCAGGCAGCTTTAACTGCGGCGTCGAATGCCGGGTCCCGTGACATTTCTTCTGCCAGGAATGAGGCTACGGCCACCTGGTGGGCTCGCTTGGAGGGGTGCGCCATAGCCTCGGTGAGGGCGTCGCCCTCCGGTGTTCCGGCGCGGAAGCGGGAGCGAATCAAGCGGGCCAGGGCAGCCGTCGCGGTACGAGCTCCCGAGGCGAGAGCCTCGGCCCCCTTTGCCGCCAGCGCGCCGACGACCGCCACGACTAATTGATCTTCCATCGGCGACCCCCAGCCGAGCCGGATATTGACAAGCTTCGGTGCTGTGACGGTCACAGTACCGTGCGCAGGCCAGCCCCCGCCCACCCAGCAAGCGACACGGCTTTCACCGATGGCTTATATACATCCATCGCCCGCCTTGTCTACTTATTTATTCCTTAAGGTTTTTGGCATGACGAGCCTGCCGATGCCATCTCATATCCTGGAATGGGGGCACCCGACACGTTTCGCTACAGCAGCGGCGGTAGTGTGCCGTCCGTGTTTTCGATCATTGCATTGGCGCTCGGCGCCGTCGTCGATGTCGGCGCGAGCCTCCTGTCCCCCGCCGCGCAGGCGGCTGCACTTGATGACCCCGTCACGCAAACGTGGATTAAATGGGTCTCCTGGCTACACACGGCGATCTTGGCATCACTTTAAGAATTGTCTGGGCTGATGGCGTCGTATCGACCCGATAAGCCGTACTGACGTTGAAGCCCTGCCATCGCCGCTCTGCCCACCGAACAGACGGCGGCGGTGGGCATGAATCCACCTACGACAGCGGCCCGCCATCGTGACCCGCGTACATGTCACGATGGCGGGCCAGTTGCTAAAGGACCCGGATCGCCTCGGTGGGAGAAGCCCACCCACCGCTGGACGGACAGGATCTGGCGGGGGCGGACACCGCGATCAGGAGGCACAGGGCGCCCAGCCAGCCTATGTTGACGCTGCTGAGCATGCCGGTCGACAGCACTACCAGAGCCACGGACGTGGCGGTAGCGGCGATAGCAATGATCAGGAGCGCGTCGTCCCCGAGGCCAGCGGCCTTGCGGCGATAGGCGCGCCATGCCGCGAAGGTGGTGGGGATCGCGCTGACCTACGTGCCGATCATCCCCGGCCGGGAGGGCGGGCGGTAACGGCACCAGAGGGTCAAACGGGTGCAACCCCGTGCGGAGCGCCGACTCGCCGAACCAGCCGAGGCCCTCCCCCATATCGAGCATGGCCAGGCCACCACGCCAAGCGCCAGGCGAAGGACCATGGCCATCGTCGGTCAGTCGTCGCTCCCGTCGAAAGCAGGAAGAGGTATGCGGAACCGTCAGCCCTGCATCACCACGCCGCGACGCCGATCCACATGAGATCGTCTGTGCCGTCATCCAACCGTGCTCCGGCTATCGGCTGCAGGCCCGCCCCGACCACACCGTGGTCATCGCGTCGGCCGAGTGCCGTCCGGGCGAGGTCATCGGGCTGCTGTCCGCCACGGCCGAGGAGCGGGAGCGGCACATCCCAGCGGCCGATTCGCCGGCGCGGGAGGATTCAGACTCCTGCGTAGCGGTCGGCTTCGACGTGGTGCAGGACGCGGATGGCCTGCGTGATCGCGGTCGCTCGGCGTGGGCAGCAGCGTAGCTTGACCAGGGTTCTCCAGGTTTGAGGGTGGCGATCGCGCGTTCGCCGCGGGCGCGGATCTTCGCGTGGGCCCGGTTGACGGCCTGCTGCCTGCGTGACAGCTTCGGCCGGAATCGGGCGCCGCTTGAACGGGGTGCGCACGCAGCTGGGGGTGCCTTGATAGCCCTTGTCCGCGAAGGTCATCAGGTCGGGCGCTGGTCAGGGCGTCGCTGATGCCGTGGGCGCGGGCGGCGGTCACGTCGTGCGTCGAGCCGGGCAGCGCGGCCGAGGCCCAGACGAGACGCCCGGCCGCGTCGGCGATGACCTGCACGTTCACTCCGTGCCGCTTGTGCTTTCCGGAGTAGTGCGGCTTCTGGTTGACAACCGGTCGATCGGGGTCAGAGTGCCGTCGAGGATTGCGTAGGCGAGCAGCCGGATCCTGGTCATGGCCGTGGCCAGGTCATCGGCGCGCGCGGCGAGCGGGTCGATGGCTTCGCGGAACCAGCGCCAGGCCGTCGTGACGCCGATCTCGAATCCGGCGGCCAGGCCGCCTCAAGCGCTACACCGCACGCCAACTCCTCCGGCTCATGCAGACCACCGCACCCGCGACCACTTGACAAGCACCACTCACAGATTGCTGTCTTACCGGGAGTCCCGTCCTACATGGACGACTGCCTCACGCATCGCCCGTGGCCTGCACCGTCACGATGGAGATGGCTCAACACAAGCACGGCGGCCTGCCTGCCTTGCAGCCCACCACAGCAGACAGTGCGATCGCACCCATCGACGCGACAGCATCGACATCCGCAGCTGCACCGCCGGTGCACTCCGACGGTGCGGCTAGAATACTAAGGGACGCCGGCCCCGAATTAGGGGTGGTTTTTCGGGTTTCTCGGCATCGCCGATGCTGCGAGTCTGTTCCGGAAAGAGCCGCGCGCCGGCCCGCGGCCTGGGTGGCATCGGACCGAGTGGCGCGGCAGTAAATCGAGGCGGAAGCGGTTGGGCTGATGACGGTTGACAGGTTGGTCAAGGGCAGGGTTGTTCGGTTCGAGGCGTCCCGCGGCTATGGCTTCATCGCGCCGGACGACGGCGGCGAGGATGTGTTCGTCCACGCCAACGACCTGAAGTCGGGAAACGGCGCACCGGTGTCGTGTGGCACCACCGTGGAATTCAAAATCATCGACGGGGAGCGCGGGCTCAAGGCGTATGACGTGCGGATCCTGGACGAACCACCGGCCGCCGCACCGGCCGTGCAGGCCGTCGTGCCGACGGTGCGGTCCGATGACGACTCGGGCGACGACACGTGTGACGTGCTGTCCACCGCGACGTTCATGGCGGAGATCACCGAGCTGATCATCGCTGCCGCGCCCGCCGTAACCGGCGCCCAGATCGTCGATCTGCGCGTCGCGTTGTGCCGCATGGCCACCCGGCACGGCTGGGTGGAGTGACGCGAGTGGGCGCGTGGCGGACGCGGGCGGGTGAGAGCCGTTCGGGTGGTGTGGGGCGTTCCCAGGGCCGGCGTAGGTCGGCGGCGGCGCCTCGGGCGAGGCGGAGTTGGGTGTAGGCGGCCAGCGCGAGCGAGGTCCAGCGGTCGGCGGCGTGCGGGTCGCGTGGTTTCGGGCTGGTCCAGCCGAGCGTCTGTTTGCGCATGGTCGACGGTGGAGTCCTTCTTCGGCCTCCTGCGGAACAACGCCCTCGACCGGCGATTGAGGACCACCCGCGAGCAACTACGGATCGCGATCGTGACCTGGATCGAACGGAACTACCACCGCCGCAGACGCCAGCGTTCGCTGTCCCGGTTGCCCCCGTCGAATTCGAAACCATCATGCACCCACCGGCCAGTACGGCCGCGTGACTACACCTGTCACCTGCCCATGCAGCAGACCCACGCCGCAGGCCTTCTGGCATCTATCCGGACCGGACTTCCAGCGGCAAGCGACGACGAGCCTACGAACGAAGATCAAGTACCTGCACGATCAACCTCCACTCGCTGGACGCACGAACGGCTCAATGATCAGGCTGGTGGCGAAGCTGCCGTTCTATCGAGGTCGATGCTGCCGAGCGCGATCGAAGAAGTCGCTGTGGGCCTTTCGACCGGGGCACGTCCGGTCCTGGCCTCCGCGCCGATGGCCGCGGCGACCGAGGCGACCTGCTCTTGGAGGTAAAAGTGCCCACCGGGGAAGACCCGCAGCGTGAACACGCCGGTGGTGTGCACCCGCCAGCGGGCGGCTTCCTGTCGGGTGACGTACGGGTCGTCCCTGCCCAACAGCGCCGTCACTGGACAGGCCAGCGTGTGCGGCCGGATGCACCGGTAGGTTTCGATGGCTCGGTAGTCCGCCCGGATCATCGGCAGCACGACGTCACGCATCCCCCCCGTCAGCAGCTCGCGATCGGTGGCACCGACGCGAACCAGCTCGTCGATAAACGGCTCGTCGGCCAGCAAGTGCGTGCCCATGTCACGCGAGGCCAGCGGGCCGGCCGTGCCGGAGACGAACAACGCCGCCGGCGACTGCCCCGCGGCCTGCAGCCGCGCGGCCATCTCGTACGCGACCACCCCGCCCATGCTGTGGCCGAACAGCGCGAACGGCCGCCGCGCCGCCTCGCCGAGCGCCGCGACGGCCGCGTCGGCCAACTCCTGGATCGAGTCCGGGAACGGTTCACGGAACCGGTCCTGCCGCCCCGGATACTGCAGCGCCGCGACGGACACCCGTCCCCGCAGCGCCTCGGCCAGCGGCGCGTAGAAGCTCGCGCTGCCGCCCGCGTGCGGCAGACACAACAGCCGGACGGGCGACTCGCCAGCGACCGGCGCGCCGAAGGTACGCAACCACCGGTCGGTCTGCACCGTAGTCGTGGTCATGCGCTCACACCCTCACCGGGAGTCGGGCCGCTCCACGCAGGCTGAGAAGGCCGTTCCATTCGACTTTGCCGGACAGTTCCAGTCGGGGGAAGCGGCGGACCAGCTCGACGAGCGCCACGCGACCCTCCAGGCGGGCCAGTGCCGCGCCGAGGCAGTGGTGAATGCCGCCGCCGAAGGAGAGGTGCTTACGCGCGTTCTCCCGCTCCAGCCGCAGCTCGTCAGCATCGGACCCCCAGAACTCCTCGTCACGATTGGCCCCAGCCAGGTTGGCCAAAATGAACGAGCCAGCGGGGATCTCGTAGCCGCCGACGTGGTACGGCTCCAGCGTCACGCGACGGCTGGTGTGCACCGGCGGGTCGTACCGCAGCGTCTCCTCCACCGCGTTGGCGCCCAGGTCGGGCCTGGCCCGCAGCAGTGCCAGCTGCTCCGGGTTGCGCAGCAGCGCCAGCGCGCCCCCGGAGATCATGTTCACGCTCGTCTCGTACCCGGCGACGTAGAGCATGGTGACTTGCGCGACCAGCTCGTCGTGGGTGAGCTTGTCGCCGTTCTCCTCGGCCGCGATGAGCGCGGTGAGCAGGTCGTCGCCGGGCTCCTGCCGCTTGCGGGCAACAGCCTCGCTGACCAGCGTGAAGATTTCCGCGTCGGCGGCCTCGACGACCCGCATCACCTCGGGGTCGGTGGTCAGTTCAACCGAGCGCATGAGCAGGGTGGTGAGCATGCGCATGTGCGCGGTGTCGATCGGCGGCATTCCCAGCATCCGCGAGATCACCGTGAACGGCAGCGGGAACGCCAGCGCCTCGACCAGGTCGCCGCCGCCGGCCACGGCGACGCCGTCGAGGGCGTCGTCGACCAGGCCGCGGATCATCGGTTCGAGGGCGTTGATCGCCCGCGCGGTGAATGCCTGGGTGACCAGCTTGCGCAGGCGGGTGTGGTCCGGCGGGTCGCGGTCGAGCAGGGCCAGACCCTTCAGCCGCGGAGCGTCGGTGACACCCGCGTGGGCGTACGCGTCGCGGAAGCGCCCAGGGCCGACCTTGCGCTGCTCGACCGAGAGCCCCGACCGCAGCAGCGCCGACACGTCGTCGTAGCGGGAGAGCATCCAGAAACCGCCCGGGTGCTCGTGCACCGGCACATGCCGGCGCAACTGCGCGTAGTGCGCGAACGGGTCCTCCATGAACTCCGGCGTGAACGGGTAGAAGAACAGCGGGGGGTCCTGCGGCAAGGTGGTCACCGTCTGCCGGCCTCCTTCGGGATGGGTCACTGGGTGTCGCTGTACTGGAGCTCGGCCAGGGCCCGCAGCCGGGCCGTGAGGTGCACCGCCGCGCCGTCCATCAGCGTGTCGGCGACTGCCTCGACAGTACGAGCCCGCCACGGCTGCAGGTCGGTGCCGGCCACAGCTTGGTTGAAGGCACCCATTGCCGGTCCGCAGTGGACCAGATAGTCGACCCTGGCCGCCTCGTCGCCGGTCACCGCGAGACGCAGCCCGCGCGCGGCGTACGCCCGGGCCAGCGCCACAAGTTCGGCCTGGCCGTCGGGGCCCGCGGTGCCGGGCGGTACGTGCTCGCCGCCCAGGTAGCGGTCAAGGAGCTGGAGGCGGGCCGCCGCGTCCAGCGCGACGCCTCTGGCCTGCCCGCGCAACAGGTCGTACAGCTGGCCCGCCCGGGCCGGGAAGAGCAGGCCACGCTTGAGGTAGCGGGCCCGCACCCCGTGTTCGATCAGGTCCAGCCAGGGTGCGGCGACCACGTCGTGCTCGCGGGCCCGGGCCAGCAGGTTCTTCACCCGGTCGCTGGTGTCCGCCTCGACCGTGCACTGGTTCACCGAGCCGGTGAGCACGAAGTCCGCACCGAACAGGAACGCCGCAGCAGCTGCGGCGGGGGTGCCGATGCCGCCGGCGCAGCCGACGTGCACCGGCGCACCGGGCAGGGCTGCCGCGTCCCGCAGCCGGATCACCGCCGGCAGCAGCGTCAGCACGTCCGTGTCGTCGCACACCCAGCCGCCGTCGGCCGTGACACACAGGTCGTCGGCCATCGGACGCGACGCCGCCGCGGCGGCCTCCATCGGGGTCACCGCCCCCGCCGCGACCAGCCGCGCGACCAGCCGCGGCGGGGGCGGAGCCAGGAAGGCAGCCGCAGCATCGGTGCGCGACACCTTCGCCAGGATCCGGCCGCCCCGCAGCCGGAATCGCACCAGGTCCTCGGTGACCAGCGGGAAACCGGACGCCTCCACCAGTTTGCACCCGTGCCGCAGCAGCAGGTCGACCAGGGCGGCTTCCTCCTGGGGCGCGTCCGGCCGGTGGTGCAGGTTCACGCCGTACGCGGCGCCGAGTTCCAGCTCGCGCAGCTGCCGCTCGACTTCCGCCAGCGCCAGCCCGGCTGCACCCAGGAAGCTGAGCAGACCGGTCTTGGCCGAGGCACGCAGCAGCCGAGGGCCGGAGACGCCGCCGTACATGGAGCCGACGACGTAGGCCAGCCGCAGGCCGTACCGCTCCCGGAAGCTGCGGGCGCCGAGGTCGGCGGCGGTGAGTTCCGGCATGGCCGGGGCCGCCGCAACGGGAGTGGTCACCACCGGGACCGTCCGGACCTCGGCGGCCACGGGCGCGCTGACCACCGGCGGGGCCGCGGACGGCTCGGCCGCCGGCAGCGGATCCGCGGCTGCCCGGATGCGGTTGACCAGTTTGGTGAGCACCTGGCCGGGACCCAGTTCGACGAACTCGATGTCGCCGTGACGCAGCAGGGCGCGGACGGTCTCGGTCCACCGGACCGGACCCGCGATCTGCGCGATCAAGCGATCCCGCACAGTGTCTGCGGTGTAAGGCTGGGCGTCGATGTTGGCCAGCACGGGCACCGACGGTGGACGCGCAGTGAAGCCGTCCAGGAAGTGCCGGAACTGCTCGGCGACATCGCGTAGGTAGCGGGAATGCAGCGGTGCGCTGACGGCGAGCCGCACGGTGCGGGCGCCGGCCGCCTCGAAGGCCGCGCACGCCGCGTCGATCGCCGCATCCGGGCCGGAGATCACAAACTGGTCGGGCGCGTTGTAGTTGGCCAGGTCCAGGGCCTGATGCGCCGGGTCGGCGAGCGTACGCGCCACGGTCGCCTCGGCCACGCCGACGACCGCGGCCATGCCCCCGCCCCCGGCGGCGGACATCAGCTCGCCGCGCCGCCGCACCAGACGCAGCCCGGACGCGAAGTCGAAGACGCCAGCGGCGAACAACGCCACGTACTCGCCGAGGCTGTGGCCGACCAGGTAGTCCGGCGGCAACGGGTCGGTCGCGATCCGGTCCAGGTAGGACAGTGCGCCCACCACGTACAGGGCAGGTTGGGTGAACTCGGTACGGCTGAGCCGACGCTGCGGGTCCTCCACGCACAGCTCCGCGATGGAGTAGCCGAGCACCTCGTCGGCGATGGCGGTCTCGGCGGGGTACCTGGCGAAAAGCTCTCGACCCATGCCGCGCCGCTGCGAGCCTTGCCCGGGGAAGCCGTACACCTTCGTTGCGCGGATGCCGCCCACGGCGTGTCCCTTCCGTTGTGTGGTCCGTGGCGCCTGCGCGCGGACCCGGTCGAGCAGGGTGGTGTCCCGCTCGAACTGGCTCAGCAGCGGCAGCGACCGGGTGCCGGTGCCCGGCGGCAGCAGCCGGCCGACGAAGTTGTGCAGGTTGCCGGACGGGCCGAGGTCGAGACAGAGCAGGTCGCCGCGGTCGAGCAGCCCGGTCATGGCCCGCTCGAAGTCGATCGGCTGGCGGGCCACGCGGGTGAAGTGCTCCGCATCCGGATCACGCACCAGGTGTCCATCCACACAGGAGACCCAGGGCAGGCGCGGCGGTACCAGCGTCACCCCGGCGAAGGACGCCCGCATCGGGTCGAGGAGCGGATCCATCAGGTGCGAGTGGAACGCGTACTCGACCGGCAGCCGCAGGTGCAGCACGTCGGCTGCCCGCAGCGCGGCCTCGGCGCGGTCCAGGTCCGCCGCGCGGCCGGCCAGCACGAAGCTGGCCGGGTAGTTGCGTGCGGCGACTTCGCAGGCGCGCAGCGCCGGTATGCGGTCCAGCACGTCGATCCCGGTCAGCACGGCCAGCATGCCGCCGGGCGGGCCCGCGCGCAGCGCCTCGGCCTGGCGGGCCAGCAGGCGCAGGCAGTCCAGCGGGGCGAGACTGCCCGCGACGACGGCTGCGGCGTACTCGCCCAGGCTGCACCCGAGCAGGTGGTCGGGCACGATGCCCTCCGCTGCCAGCAGCTCCGCCAGGGCCAGCTCGATCATGACGATGCCCGGGTGGGTGATCCGGGTGTCCAGCAGCGGGTGATGACGCAGCCGCGCCGGGTCGAGGATCCGGGCCAGCACAGACTCACCGAGCACCTCGGCGACCGCGTCGTCGTAACCGCGCAGCGCCGTGCGGAACACCTCGTTGGTCTCGTACAGCTCCCGGCCCATGCCGTGGTACTGCGAGCCCTGCCCGGAGAACAGGAACACCACGGGCCGCGTCCCGGTCATCGGTAGTCGTCCCAGAACAGGCCCCCGGCCACGGCTACGGGCTCGGCGGTCCGCCGGATCACCATCCGACGGTTGCGCGCGGCCTCCGGCAGCGGCTGCCGCGTGCGGTGCGGGGTCTGCGGCGCCATGGCGAGCAGCACATGAGCGTTCGTGCCGCCGTCGGCGAAACAGTTGAGCGCGGCCAGACCCGCGTGGTCCGGCCAGGGCCCGGCCTCGCGGGGGAAGTACAGCGGCGAGGCGGCCAGGTCGAAGTGCGCCGGCGGCTGCTGCCCGGACCGGAACGGCACCTGCTCCCGGTGATGCAGCATCAACACCACCTTGATGAACGCGGCGATACCCTCCGCGGCCAGCGGGTGCCCGATGTTCGGCTTCACCGAGCCGAGCGCCACCGGCCGCGCCGGATCGGTGCCGTACACCGCCTGCACGGCCTTGAGTTCGAGCAGGTCGGTGACGACGCTGCCGGAGCCGTTGGCCTCCACCCAGCCGACGTCCTGCGGGAGGTGGCCGCTGCGTGCCAGCGCCTCGGTCATCACCTCCCGCTGCGCGGCCGGGTTCGGCGCGGCCGGGCCCGCGGTCCGCCCGTCGTTGTTGATCGCGAGACTCTTCACCACCGCGAGGACCCGGTCCCCGTCGGCCTGGGCCCTGGCCAGGGTCTTGAGCACGACGACGCCGACGCCCTCGCCCAGCACCAGGCCGGCGGCCCGGCGGTCGAACAGGTGGAACTCCGGGCCGGGGTTGAGCAGGCCGCGCTGGGCGAAGATCTGGTGCGCCCGGTCGTCGACGAGCAGGCTCACCCCCGCGACCACCGCCGCTTCGACGCTGCCGGCACGCAGGGCCTGTGCGGCGGTGTCCATCGCCACCAGCGCCGAGGAGCAGGCCGTGTCGACCACGATGCTGGGGCCACGGAAGTCGAAGAAGTGGGAGAGGTTGGCGGCCAGGTAGTTCTGGCCGGTGACCATCACCGGGTTGCGCGCCTGCCCCAGCAGCGTGTCCTCGGGTGTGCTTGTGGTGCGACCGCCGACGTACACCCCGATCCGCCGGCCCTTGAGTTCGGCCGGCCGGTAGCCGGCGTCGCGTACGGCCCGGTCGACCTCCTCCAGCAACAGCAGCGCCTGCGGGTCCATGGCGGCGACGTCCGCCTCCGACAGCAGGAACGCCTCGGGGTCGAAGCGGAGCTCCGGCTCCAGCAGCCCGGCGTGGTAGCCGGCCAGCCCGTGCCGCCCGACAACCGGCCGCAGCGCGCTGCGGCCCTGCCGCAGCAACTCCCAGTACTCGCCGGCCGACCCGGCGTCGGGAAACCGGCAGGACAGGCCGACCACCGCGAGTTCGTCACCGGTCCGCGCCGCACGGTCCGCACCGGCGCGCGTCGCCGGCCGGGGCAGCGGTGCGGCATCCAGGTCCGGCCGCGTCGCCTGCCGCACCAACGCAGCGTCGGCGTGGGAGTGGGCGTCGGTGTCGGCGTTGGCGTCGGGGGTGGGCCCGCCGAAGGAGGTGACGAGCGGGCCGGGATGCTCGGCAGCGAGGTACGCCGCGAACTCGTCCGCGGTCGGATGCTCCAGCAGGGCCGACGGGTCGAGCTGTATGCCGAGCCGCCGGGCCAGGGCCTGCACCAGCTGCGTGAGCAGGATCGAGTCGGTGCCGAAATCCTGGACCGGTACGTCACCGGTCAGCCGGGCCCGGTCGAAGCGCAGCTCGGCCGCGAGCCGATCAAGCAGCCAGGAGGTCGCCGCAGCCCGGGCCCGCGCCAGCTCGGCGGGCACGACCTGGTTCCTGCTCGGCTGCGGACCGACCGGTGGCGCGGGCACGGCCGGGGCAGCCGCCGGTGCGCCGTCGGCGTCCAGGCGGCGGGCGGTAAGCCGTTCGGGTCGCCAGTGCACACCGGGCGCGACCACGACGGGCAGCACCACCCGCGCGTCCGTGGCCAGGGCACGATCGAGCAGGGCGAGCCCCTGCTCGTCCGACAGCAGATCCAGCCCGGACGCCCGGTAGGCGGCGCTGCGCACCGCACCCATACCTGTGTCCCGCCAACTCGGCCACTGCACGCTGATCAGCGGCAGGCCGTGCGGGCGCGCCTCGGCGACCGCGTCCAGGTAGGCGTTGGCCAGGGCGTAGTCGCTCTGCCCGACCGCGAGCGCGGGTACGGCGGCCGCGACGGAGGAGTACAGCACGAAGAACCCGAGCGGCTCGTCCCGCAGGCACGCGACAAGGGCATCGAGTCCGAATACCTTCGGGTCGATCACCCGTGCCATGCCGTCGGGCGTCTTGCGGACGAAGGCGGGATTGTCGGCGTCGACCGCGCCGGCACTGTGGATCACCCCACCCACCGGGCCGAGGGTCCGCCGGACCTCGGCCAGCGCCTCGGCCAGGGCCACCGAGTCGTCCAGCGGCGGCGCCAGCACCAGCAGCTCCACGCCCTGGGCGGCCAGGTCGGCCAGCGGACGCAGCCGGCGGCCCAGCGGCGTGTCGGCGGCGATGTGTCCGTCCCACGCGGTACGTGGCGGCAGCGGCTCGCGTCCGGTGAGGACGAGTTTGCGCACCCCGTGCCGGGCGACGAAGTGGCGCGCGGTAAGCAGGCCGAGGCCGCGCGTACCGCCGGTCACCCATAGCACGTGCCCGTCCGGGAACGGGGCCGGACCCGAGCCGGCGGCGGCCAGCTCACGCAGCCCCGCCAGATGGCGTACGCCGTCGCGGTAGGCGACCTCGGCCGCCGCTGCCCCGGTGGCGAGTTCGTCGACCGCCCACCGGCACAGCTGCTCGTCCGATCCGGAGCCGGTGTGCACGTGCCGCGATGCGACGTGACGGTACTCGCTCTGCAGCATCCGGTAGAGGCCCACCCGGGCCGCGCCGCCCAGGCCGGCCGGCGTGTCGCGGGAGATCAGCAGCAGCCGCAGGTCGGGGCTGTGGTCGACCACCCGCTGCACCCAGCGCAGCCAGGTGAACAGCGCGGGGCGCTCGACTGGCGTACCGGCGCAGCCGGCCAGGTCGACCACGGCGTCGAACCGGTCCCAGCGGACGTCCGTGGCCGTGAGGTCCGCGTCGAGCGCCGCACGGTCGAGCACCTCGGCGTCGGGTAGCGCCGCCGCGAGCCGTTCCGCCAGGTCCTCGGTCCCGGGCGCGGCCAGCACCGCGACGCGGCCCGGCAGGGCGAGACGGTCGGCGGGCGCGGCGGGGACCCAGTGCCGCTCCAGCAGCAGCTCCCTGCCGGTCACGCCCGGTGCGGCGGGCGCCGAGGGTGCCGCAGATGCCACTGGTGCGGCGGGCGACGGGGGTGCCATCGGTGCGACGGGCGGCGCAGATGCTTCGGGGGTGGCGGGGGCGGCGTCCAGGGCGGCGAGCTCCGCGTCGGCGGCGGCCAGCCAGACCCGATCGCCGCCGAAGGGGTAGCCGGGCAGCGGCACCCGGCCCGGACGCGCGGCGTGCAGGCGGGACCAGTCGACGATCCCGCCGCGGGTCCAGGCCTCGGCGTAGGCCGCGAGCTCGGTCCCCGCCACATCTGCCGGGTACGGTCGGCGCGGGTCGACGATTCCGGTCCAGCTTTCGTCGGGTGTGCCCCCGGCAGCGTGCTCGTCCAGGCGGGCGGCCAACTGCGCGAGGTCGGTGAAGCGGATCGCCAGCCGATGCGCCATGCCCTCGCGTCCGGTCTGTAGCGTCCAGGCCACCTCGTGCGGCGCCAGGTCCGCGCCCTCGGCGCGTAGGTACGCGGCGACGCGGCGGGCGTACCTGGCCAGCCGCTCGCCGTCGCGGGCGGACAGCACGGCCAGCTGCGGACCGACCGGGCTGGCGGACGTCGGCGTGCCGAGATGTTCCTGAAGGATGAGGTGCGCGTTGGTGCCACCCGCCCCGAACGAGCTGACCGCGGCGGTGCGCGGGCGCGCCACGCCGTCGGGGCCGAGTCGGCGCGGCCAGGGCGCGGCCTCGCGCTGCACCCGCAGCGGCGTCATCGCGAAGTCGATGTGTGGGTTGAGCTCATCGGCGTGCAGCGACGGAGCCAGCTCGTTGTGCCGCAGTTGGAGCAACACCTTCGTGACGGCCGCGATGCCGGCCGCCGACTCCGCATGCCCTATGTTCGACTTCACCGAACCGATCGGCAGCGGTTCCGGCAGGTCGTACGGGTCGTGCTGGAAGGCCCGCAGCAGCCCGGTGACCTCGACCGGATCGCCCAACGCGGTGCCGGTGCCGTGCGCCTCGATGTAGTCCAGGTCGGCGGGGCGCAGCCCCGCGCGGTCGAGCGCGTCGCGTACCAGGTCGCCCTGCGCCTTGGGGTTGGGCACGGTGAACCCGCGGCCCGCACCGCCGTGGTTGACGGTGGAGGCCTTGACCACCGCGAGGATGCGGTCGCCGTCGGCCAATGCGGCGTCAAGGCGTTTGAGCAGGACCGCGCCGGAGCCGTCGGCCGGGACATAGCCGGTGCCGCCCGCGCCGAAACTGCGGCACCGGCCGTCCTCGGAGAGGAAGCCACGCCAGGCCAGTTGTAGGTACTTCGCCGGATGGCTGGTGATGTTGACGCCGCCGGCCACCGCCGTGTCGCAGTCGCCGTTCCGGATGGCCAGGCACGCCTGGTGGATGGTGACAAGCGCGGAGGAACACATGGTGTCCACGGCCACGCTGGGGCCGGTGAAGTCGAAGAAGTGCGA
This sequence comes from Micromonospora aridisoli, assembly GCF_056150025.1. Classification (NCBI taxonomy): domain Bacteria; kingdom Bacillati; phylum Actinomycetota; class Actinomycetes; order Micromonosporales; family Micromonosporaceae; genus Micromonospora; species Micromonospora aridisoli. Next base: position 317,246 of record NZ_JAXCFK010000009.1, read on the forward strand.
GACCCGGTTGGCCACCGAGGCGAAGGAGGAGTGCGGCGGCAGACCCTCGCCGCGCAGCGCCGCCCCGACGCCGTAGAGCTGGTACTGCCCGTACATCATGCCGACGAACACACCGGTGCGGGAGCCGCGCATCCGCTCCGGGGCGACTCCCGCGTCCTCCAGCAGGTGCCAGACCGTCTCCAGGAACACCCGCTCCTGCGGATCGGTGTGCTCGGCCTCGATCTGCGACATCCGGAAGAACAGCGGGTCGAAGCGTCCGACGTCGCGGACGAAGCCGCCCCACCGCCCGTAGGTGCGCCCGAACGCGGACTTGTCCGCGTCGTAGAACCGCTCGTGTCGCCACCTGTCGGCCGGCACCTCCTCGATGCTGTCCCGGCCGGCGCGCAGGTTGCGCCAGAACTCGTCGACGTCGTCGGCCTGCGGATAGCGGCCCGCGACGCCGATGATCGCGATGTCGCCGGCCGTGCTCGTCGTGGCCGTGGCAGCCGGGACCGACCCGACGGCCAGCGGCGTGACGGCGGCGGTGACCGCAGCCGGGACCGCCGTGACGGCCGGCGGCGCGGCGGTGGCGAACGCGGCCGGGTGCGCCGCCGCCAGGTGGTCGGCCAGCTCGCCGACGGTGACGTACTCGAACAGCAGCGTCTTCGACAGCGGGCCGACGCTCTCCTCCAGGCGGCGAGTGACGTTCAACGTGATCAGCGAGTCGACGCCGTAGTGGTCGAACGGTTCGGTGACGGCGATCTCGGCGGCGGGCAGTTTGAGCTCCTCCGCCATGATCCCGAGGACCAGTTCCTCGGCCTGGGCACGGGCCACGTCGGGGGCCGGTACCGTGACGCCGGACGCGGGCCGCGACGGCACCGCGTCACCGTCGAGCGCGGCCAGCAGCCGCGCGGGGTCACCTGCGGCGAGCAGCAGCCGCGGCGCGGCGGTGGCCAGCGCACGTTCCAGGGCGTCGAGCGCCGGCCGGGTACACAGCGGACGCAGGCCCGCCACCCGGGCCGCGTACTCGTGGCCTGCGGCATCGACGGACATACCGCCCTCGGCCCAGACCGGCCAGGCAGCAGCGAGGGTTCGCCCACTCCGGACGCCCTCCCGGCAGCGCTGATGGCGCTGCTCGGCGAAATGGTCGAGGAAGGCGTTGGCGAATGCGTAGTCGGTCTGCCCGGCGTTGCCCAGCGCCGCGGCGGCCGACGAGAACGCCACGAAGTAGTCGAGCGGGTCGTCCGCCGTCGCCTCGTCCAGCAGCAGCGTGCCGAACACCTTGGCGGACAGCACGGCCTCCGCGTCCGCCCGCTGCTTGCGGTGCAGCAGGCCGTCGCGCAGCACGCCGGCCGCGTGCAACACGCCGCGGATTGCGCCGTGCCGGTGGCGGGCCTGCGTCAGCAGCGCCCGCACCGCAGCGGGGTCGGTGACGTCGGCGAGGATCAACTGTGCCCCGGCGGCGTCGATGCGCGCCTGCGTCGCCGGGTCGGGTGCGGTGCGGGCGGCGAGCACCACCCCGCCCTCGGTCACGCCTGCGGCGCGCCGGACTGCGGTGATGTGCTCGGCCAGCAACAGGCCGAGCGCGCCGGCACCACCGGTGATCACATGCGCGCCCGCGCCCAGGAACACGCCCGCGCGGGCGTCGGGCAGGGTCAGCTGCCGCCAGGCCCGACGGGCGCGGCCCGACGCGCCGACCCGACTCTCGGCTGCCCCCTCGTCGGCGAGCGCGGCGGTGACCGCCTCGGCCAGCGGGCCGTCGGCCACCGCGAGCGTGCCGATGTCGAGCGCGGGGTACTCCCGGCGCACGGAGCGGGCGAACGCCGCCATCGCCGGGTGGGCGGGCGAGGCCGGCGGGTCGCGGTGCACGTACAGGTAGCGCAGCGCGCCGCCCGGCCCGCGCTGCCAGGTTTGCAGGAATGTCACTGCGGTGTGGAAGCCGTGCTCCAGCGCGGCGGCGGGTGAAGCGTCCGGGTGGGCCAGATGCACCACCTGCACCGGTCCGATGCCCGCGTCGCGGACCGCGGCCTCGACGTCGCACCGGTCGTCGAGTTCGACAAGCCGCGCCGGCATGCCCGCCGCGGTCAGCGCAGCGGTCACGGCCCGGCCCTCGTCAGCCGCGCCGAGGACGATGGCCGTGCCGGTCAGCGGGCGCGGAGCCGCTGGGACGGGCTGCCAGTACGGCTCGTACGCGGCGACCGTGTCCCCCGCAGTCTCCGCCGTGGCGGCGACCCGCAGCGTGAACGCGTCGATCGTCACCAGCACCTCGCCGGACGGGTCCAGCAGCGCCACGTCGAAGCACAGCGTCCCGGCGGCGGCGGGGCGGGCGGCGGGGCGGGCGTGGGCGTGCAGGCGTTGCGGCAGCTCGCCGAAGATCCGCACGGCACCCAGCGCGTACGGCAGGTACGCCGGCTGGTCCGCCGGATCCTGCCCACCGGCGGCGAGCCGGCCGGCCGTCTGCAGGGCCGCGTCCATCAGCGACGGGTGGAACACGTACCCGGCCCGATCGGCGGCTTGCGAGGCAGGCAGCCGCAGCGTCGCCAGCGCCTCGCCCTCCCCCACGGCGATCTCCTCCAGCACCTGGAAGGCCGGGCCGTAGTCGAAGCCCAGCGCAGAGAAGGTCTGGTAGCAGCTCGCGCCGGGATGCACGGTGGTGCAGCGGGCGCGTACCGCGAGCAGGTCGACCCGTTCGGGACGGACCGGCGGCTCGCCCCGGACGAGCGTGCCGCGGGCGTGCGTTATCCGGTCGTCGCCGTCGGTGCGCACCTCGAAGGTGTGCTCGGTGACCTCCACCCGCAGCCGGTACGCGCCCGTGGCCGGCATCCGGACCGGGGCCGCCCAGACCAGGCCGTCGACGCCGTGCACCCGACGGCCGCCGGCCAGTTCCCCGGCCAGTCGGCCCATCTCCAGGTACGCCATCCCGGGCAGCACCATCGTGCCGCCGACGACATGGTCGCGCAGGAAGAACTCGCGGCCGGTGAGCGTCTTGGCGTAGGCACGCCGGTCGGGGGTGGACACGTCCGCGTCCAGCAGGGTCGGATGCAGCCGAGCCGCCGCCGGGTCGGCGGCGAACCAGTGCCGGCCACCGGCGAACGGGTAGGTCGGCAGGTGCACCCTGCGCCGCGCCACGCCCCGGTGCAGGTGCGCCCAGTCGACCTCGCCGCCGGCCAACCAGTGTTGGCCCAGCGCGCCCAGGTCGGGCGACGGCGCGCTGGCCGGCGCGTCCTGACCCGCCTGCCCGGTGCGTACCTGGGATGGGCGACCGTCGAGGTGCGCGGCCAGCTCTGCGCGTAGCCCGGCGACGCCGCGCGCCGCCACGGCGAGCCGGTACGCCATCGGCTCGCGGCCCACCTGAAGGGTGTACGCCAGGTCGCCGGCCGCGACCTCGTGCGCGCCCAGGTGGTCGGCGAGCCGGCGGGCGCTGTCGCGCAGTGCCTGCGGGGTGCGGGCGGACAGCACGAACAGCTGCTCGCTGTCGTCCTCGCCATGGGTCTCGGTCATGCGCGCCTCCTCCAGCACCACGTGCGCGTTGGCCCCGCCGAAACCGAACGAGCTGACCCCGGCGCGGCGCGGCAGTTCCGCCCCGGCGGCGTCCCGTGGCCGGGGCCAGGCGCGCGTCTGGCGGGCCACCTCGAACGGGCCGCCGTCCAGTTGCAGGTACGGGTTCAGCTCGCGTACGTGCAGGCTGGCGGGGATGGTGCCGTGCCGCACGGCCAGCACCGCCTTGAACAGCCCGGCGATGCCCGCCGCGGCCTCCAGGTGACCGATGTTGCTCTTCACCGAGCCGAGTACGCAGCCCGGCCCCGGCCCGGTTCCCTGCTCGGCGTAGAGCCGTCGGAAGGCGATGCTCAGCCCGGTCGTTTCGATCGGGTCGCCGAGAGCCGTGCCGGTACCGTGCGCCTCGATGTAGCCGACCGTCTCCGGCGGCACGCCGGCCGTGCGGTACGCCTCGACAAGCAGATCGGCCTGGGCGTCGGGATTCGGGGCGGTAAGCGAGGTGGTCCGGCCGCCGTGCCCTGCGGCGGCGCCCTTGATCAGCGCGTGCACGGCGTCGCCGTCGCGGGCCGCCTGCTCGCCGGGCTTCAGCAGCACCACGCCGACGCCCTCGCCACGGACGTAGCCGTCGGCCCGGCTGTCGAAGGCCCGGCAGCGTCCCTGCGGGCTGAGCATCTCGCCCTGGCTGAGCACGTCGTTCACGGTCGGCGAGAGGATCAGGTTGACGCCGCCCGCGATGGCCAGGTCACAGCTGCCGTCACGCAACGCGGCGAGCGCCTGGTGCACCGCGATCAGCGAGCCCGAGCAGGCAGTGTCCACCGCGACACTCGGACCGCGCAGGTCCAGCAGGTACGACACCCGGTTCGGAATGATCGACAGCGCCGCGCCGGTGGCCGTGTGGCCCTGCGGGGGATGTCCGGCCGCTCGCTGCGCCTCCAGGTAGTCGGCATTGGCGACGCCGATGAACACCCCGACGCGTCGGCCGGACAGCTCTGACGGGCGGTAGCCGGCGTCCTCCACCGCCGACCAGACCACTTCCAGCAGCAGTCGCTGCTGCGGGTCCATCAGCTCGGCCTCCCGGGGGGAGATGCCGAAGAACGCGGCGTCGAACCGGTCGACGCCGGACAGGAAGCCGCCCCAGCGCGAGCGGGAGCCGGGCCGCTCCCGCCAGTCCCAGCGGTCCGCGGGCACCTCCGTGACCAGGTCGTCGCCGGCAAGCAGGTGCGCCCAGAACTCCGCCAGGTCGGCCGAGCCGGGCAGCCGCCCGGCCATGCCGATGACGGCGACGTCCCCACCGCCCGGCCGCCCGCCGGAGGGCTGCGGCGCGACAGGCTCGGCGTCCGGCGGCGGCGCGACCGTTGCGAACCGGGCCGACAGCGCCGCCGGGTACTCCTCCCACAGGTGCTCGGCGAGTGCGGTCAGGGTGCCGCGACGGTAGAACAGCGTCGGGTAGACCTCGATGCCGTACGCCTTGCGCAGCTCGACGCTCAGCGCGGTGAAGGTCACCGAGTTCATGCCGGCGTCGCCGAGCGGGGCGTGCGCCCCAATGTCCTCCGGGCGTACGCCCGCGAGCCGGCCGACGATCCCGGCCAGGTCGGCGACCAGCGCCTCGACCCGGCTCGCGGGTCGGGCCGGGACGAGCGGCCGGGCCGCCGCCGTCGCGCCGAAGCGCGCGCGCAGGTCGGCCAACGGCAGGGTGGCCAGCGCGCTGCGGTCGACCTTGTCGTTGAGAGTCTGCGGCAGGGCGGTCACCCGCAGCAGGGTGTCCGGGACCATGTGGTCGGGTAGCCAGGCGGCGAGCTGCTCCCGGGTCGGTTCGGCGGCACCGTCGGCGAGCACGTAGCAGGCGAGCAGGGTCCGGTCGCCACCGTCCCGACCGCGCGCCACCACCACCGCCTGGCGCACCCCGGCGATCCGCCGCAGCGTCGCCTCGATCTCCTCCAGTTCCACCCGGAAGCCGCGTACCTTCACCTGCGAGTCGATCCGCCCCAGGTACTCGATCCGGCCGTCGGGCAGGCGGCGGGCCAGGTCGCCGGTGCGGTACATGCGGGCGTCACCGCCGACGAACGGGTCGGGCAGGAAACGTTCGGCGGTCAGCTCCGGGCGGTTGAGGTAGCCGTCGGCCACGCCGTGCCCGCCGATGTACAGCTCTCCGGCGACCATGGTCGGCACCGGCCGGCGCGCACTGTCCAGCAGGTAGAGCGTGGTGTTCGCGATCGGACCGCCGATGGTGATCCGCTCGCCGGGCACGAGCCGGCTCGCCGCCGACCAGACCGTGGTCTCCGTCGGGCCGTACAGGTTCCAGACCGCGCGGTTGCCGGCCAGCAGCGCTGCCGCGGTTTCCGCCGACAGCGCCTCGCCGCCGCACAACACCGTCAGCGCGGGATCGCCCGACCAACCGCCGGCCAGCAGCATGCTCCAGGTCGCGGGCGTGGCCTGCATCAGCGTCGGGCGCAGCCGCTCGACGGTGTCGCGCAGCCGCAGCCCGTCCCGAGCCACCTCGGTCGGCACGATCTCCACCCGACCGCCGGTGATCAGCGGCAGGTACAGCTCCAGCGCGGAGATGTCAAAACAGGCGGTGGTGACGGCCAGCAGCGTGTCCGCCGGACCGCACCCGGGTTCGCGCGCCATGGAGCACAGGAAGTTCGTCAGCGCGCGGTGCGGGACGGCGACGCCCTTGGGCTGGCCGGTCGAGCCGGAGGTGTAGATGACGTAGGCGGTGTCTGCGGGTCCGGCAGGACCGGGCGACGGCCTGGTGGGCAGCGCGTCCGCTCGGTCGACGAGCAGCCGCGGCGTCGCGGTGTCCCCGCCGGGCAGCGTGGAGTGGGTCAGGATGAGGTGCAGCCCGGCGTCCTGCGCCATGTACGCCAGCCGCTGCGCCGGGTACGAGGGGTCCAGCGGCACGTACGCGCCACCCGCCGCCTGCACCGCCAGCAGCGCCACCGGCAGGTCCACGGTGCGCGGCAGCAGCACGCCCACGGTGCGGCCGCGCCCGACGCCCGCGGCGGTCAGCCGCCCGGCCAGCACCTCGACCCGTGCCCACAGCTCGCCGTAGGTCAGCTCGGTGCTGCCGCAGCTGACCGCCACCGCGTCCGGATGGGCTTCGGTCTGTGCCCGCACCAGCTCCCAGACCAGCGTCCCGGCCGGGTAGTCGACCACGGGGGGCGGGGCGAGCAGTGCCCGCTCCGCCGTGGTCAGCAGCGCCAGGTCACCGACGGCGGTCCCGGGCGCGGCGACGGCGGCGGCCAGCAGCGTGCCGTAGTGCTCGCCGAGCCGACGCACCGTGGCCGCGTCGAACAGGCCCGGGTCGTACTTGAGCGTGTACCGGCAGCCCTCAGGCTCGTCGACCAGGTCAAGGGTCAGCTCGAACTCGCCCTCCTGGTGCACGCCGTCGAGCGCGCCGCGCAGCACGCCGTCGGCGCTGACGTCGCGGGCCCAGTTGTGGAAGTAGAAGGCCACGTTGAACGGCATCGCCGGGGCCGCCGGGTCCGCCCGCCGCAGCTCCTCGGCGAGACTGAGCAGCGGGTACGCGCTGTGGTCCAACGCGTCAAGCACGGTCCGATGGACGCGGCGCAGCAGGTCGGCGTACGCCTCCCGGCCGTCGACCCGCTCGGCCAGCACGACCATGTTCATGAAGTAGCCGAGCACGTCGTCGTAGCCGGACGGACGACCCGCGGTCGGCATGCCCACGGCGACGTCCGCCTGGTCGCTGTAGCGGTGCAGCAACGCAAGGAACCCGGCCAGCAGCACACTGGACAGCGACGTCCGTTCGGCCTGGGCCAGCGCCCGGGCCTGTGCCGACACCGCCGCCGGGAGGCGGCCCTCCAGGCTCGCGCCCGCGAACCGCGGCCCGGCCGGGCGCGGGCGGTCCAGCGGCAGCGCCACCGTCGTCTGCCGGCCGTGCAGCCGCTCCAACCAGTACGCGCGCAGCCGCTGCCCCTCCGGCCCGGCGAGCCGCTCACGCTGCCACGCCGTGAAATCGGCGAACGTCCGGGCCGGCCGGTCCGCGGGCAGCTCGGCCCCGGCGCGGACAGCACGGTAGCCGCGCTCGACCTGCTGCACCAGCAGCGGGATGGACACGCCGTCGAGCACCAGGTGGTGCACGGCCAGCAGCAGCGCCTGACGGCCGTCGCCGAGGGTGTAGAGGGTGGCCCGCAGCAGCGGACCCCGGGCCAGGTCAAACGGCCGCCGCGCGTCGGCCCGAACCCGATCGCGCAGGTCGTCGTCGGAGGCTGAGGTCAGGCACACCTGCTGGAACGGCAGCTCGGGCTCGACCGCGATCCGCGCGTACGGGCCGTCGTCGCCGCTGTGCACCGTCGCCCGCAGTTCCTCGTGCCGGTCCAACAGGTCCTGCAACACGACGCGCAGGGCGAGCACGTCGACGTCCGGCGCGAGCCAGAACGTCACCGGCAGGTTGTAGGCATAGTTTCCGGGCGCGATCTGCTCGAACACCCACAGTGCGTGCTGCCCGGGCGAGAGCGGGTGGGTGGAGTGCGTCGCGTCGGTGCGGGGACGCAGCACCCGGGCCGCTACCCGCGCGTCCGGCCTTGGGGTCAGGTCCGGTGCCGGGGCGGCGTCGGGCAGCCAGCGCGCCGTCAGGTGGGTGGTCAGCTCGCGCAACGTCGGACGTTCGAAGAACTCCTCGAGCGGCACGGTGGCTCCGAACGCCTCCTCGACCGCGGCCACGATCTTCATGCCGCTCAGCGAGTCGAAGCCGTAGTCGGCCAGCGGACGCTCCGGATCGATCCGCACGTCCAGTTTCAGGACCCGCTCCAGCAGCTCCCGCAGGCGTTCCCCGGCGGCGTCGGCGGTGCGGGCGGGCACCACCGCCGTGGTGCCCGCCGCCGCGCGGGGCGCGACGCTCGGCCGGGCCTCGCCCTCGCCCGGCACGCCGTCGCGCTGCGCTACCAGGACGTGCTGGCCCAGGTCGCCGGCCTCGTCGCCGAGCAGGCCAACCTCCGTGAAGCCCGCCTCGCGCAGCAGCGTGCGCCAGGTCGCCGGGGCGACCAGCGGCGAGGCCGGGATGCGCAGCTCGGTGTCCTGGAACGCCCACCAGCCCTCCATCACCCCGCCGCCGACGGTCAGGTAGGGCCGGATCGCGGTGAGCTCGTTGAGTACCAGCCGGCCGCCGGGCCGCAGCAGCGCCCGGGCCTTGCCCAGGGTGGCGCGCAGGTTACGGGTCGCGTGCACCACGTTTGTGGCCACCACGACGTCGGCCGTGCCGTCGGCGAAGCCCTGCTCGGTCAGGTTGCGCTCCAGATTGAGCAGGGCGAACCGGACGTACGGGTACCGCTTGGCGAACCGTTCCCGGCCGTGTTCGAGGAAGCGCGGCGAGATGTCGGTGAACGTGTAGCCGACGCGGCCCGGATACGCGGCGAGCATGGCGAGCACCGGCTCAGTGGTCGCGCCGGTGCCCGCGCCCAGCTCCACTACCTCGAGCCGCGCGCCGGCCGGCAGCTGCGGCAGCCGGCTGTCCAGGAACCGGCACACCACGTCGGCCACCTGGTCGTTGAAGAAGTCGGTGAGCGGGTTGCCCCGGTAGAGCTTCTCCACCAGCCGCATCGACGTGCCCGGGAACATCACCTCGGTGCCGACCAGTTCGCCGCGCAGCAGCTGCGGGTACGCCCGCAGGAACTCGCGGTTGAGCACGGCCGTCGGCGCGACGTCCGGGTACGCCTGCGCGACCCGGTCGAACGCCTCCACCCAGTCGTCTGCCGCGTCCACCAGGTCCATGGCCGAGGTGGTGACGACCTCACCGCCCTCGCGGGTGAGGTACCCGGCCCCGGCCAGCAGGCCCAGCAGCGCCTCGTGCAGCCGTTGGAACTTGTCCCGGATACCCAGCTCGCGGCGCAGCTCGTCGCTGTCGTGCCGCTCGCCGTAGCGGTGGAACGCGCCCATCCGCCGGTAGGCGTGCAGCACCCCGGACACCGACACGACGTCCAGTTCTGCGAACCCGGCCAGCACCCGGGCCACGGCGGGATCGAGACCAGCCGGCACGTCCGGCGTGGCAACCGTGGCCGGCACGACGGGAACAGTGACCCTGGTCGGCACCACGCGGGCAGCGACCGCAGCCGGTACCACGGGGGCAGCGACCGTGGCCGGCACGACCGGTGACGGCGCGTCGGGAATCCAGTGGCGCTTGCGCCCGAACGGGTACGTGGGCAGCTCGATCCGGCGGGCGGTGGCGACGGTGACCCGCGCCCAGTCGATGTGCGCCCCGGTAACCCAGTGCCCGGCGACCGCGGCGAGATCGCGATCCGACAGCGCCCGGCCCAGTGCGTCGGCCTGCTCGGCCGGCAGCGTGACCACGGTGTGGGTGGCGCGGCCGGTGCGGACCCGCGCGTCGGCCGCCCCGGCGGCGTACGCCGCCAGCAGCCGCGCCGCGTCGGCGACGGATCGGGCGGGCACGGCGAGGCGGAACTCGTGGACGGCCCGGCCCACCTGAAGCGTATGCGCGATGTCGGCGAGCCGTAGGTCGGCGCGCACGGTGGCCGGCGCCGCCGGTGGCTCGATGTTGGCGAGGGCACGCACCACCCCGTCGAGGGTTTCCGCGGTGGTGACCGCCACCGGCAGTTTGCTGCCCAGCTCCTCGGCGAGCAGGGCAAAGTAGTGCGCGCGTTCGGCCACACCGAATCCGCAGTCCACCAGGTCGACGGTGAGGTCGAGAGTTTCCGGCGCGACGCCGGCCAGCTCGGCGGCCAGCCGTAGGCAGCGGGTGCGTACGTCGTCACCCGCGCCCGCCGCCGTGGGGGCACCCCGGCGCAGGTAGGCGGCCAGATCCGCGGCGTACTCCCGCAGCCGCTGCTCACTCTGCGCGGAGAGCACCACCAGGTGCTCGGTCCCATCCTCGACCGCGACCGGCGCGTCTTCCGAGGCATGCTCCTCCACCACCACGCACGCGTTGGCGCCGCCGGCCCCGAACGAACTGACCACGGCACGCAACGGCAGCTCACCGCCCGCGTCGTCGCGCAGCCGCGGCCAGGGTTCCCGCGTCTGCTGCACCGCGAACCGGGTGGTGCTGAGGTCGATCTCCGGGTTGGTCCGCGCCGCGTGCAGCGAGGGCGCGAGCGTGCGGTGCCGCATCTGCAACAGCACCTTGGTGAGCCCGGCGATGCCCGCCGCCGACTCCAGGTGGCCGATGTTTGTCTTCACCGAGCCGATCGCCACCGCCGGCAGTTGGGCGCGCCGCGCCGGATCGATCCGCCCACCGAACGCCGCGACCAGCCCCGCGATCTCGATGGGGTCCCCGAGCAGGGTGCCCGTGCCGTGGGCCTCGACGTAGCCGACCGTGTCCGCGGCGATCCCGCCCCGGTCGAGCGCGGCGCGGATCACGTCGCTCTGCGCCGCCGAGCTGGGCACGGTGTAGCCGCCGCTGTTGCCGCCGGAGTTGACCGCCGTGCCGCGAATGACGCCGAGGACCCGGTCGCCGTCGGCCAGGGCCCGTGCCAGCGGCTTGAGCAGGACTGCGCCCACGCCCTCGCCGTCAACGAAGCCGTCGGCGTCCGCGCCGAACGCCTTGATCCGGTCGCCGCGGGAGAGCATGCCGGCCTCGGTCAGCGCGCGCAGGTGTTTCGGGTGCAGGATCAGGTTGACGCCACCGGCGATGGCGCTCACGCATTCGCCGCTGCGGATGCTCTGGCAGGCCAGGTGGATTGCGGTAAGCGAGGCCGAACAGGCGGTGTCGACGGCCAGGCTGGGCCCCGTGAAATCGAAGAAGTACGACACCCGGTTTGCGATCGACCAGTGCCGCGAGTGGGCGTTCGTCACCACGCCGCGTGCGGCGGCCTCGCCGCTCATCCACTCGTAGTCGCTGTTCATCACACCGACGAACACCCCGACCGGCCCCGGCCCGGCCAGGTCCGCAGCCCGGTAGCCGGCGTCCTCAAGCGTCGCCGCCGCGGTTTCCAGGAACAGCCGCTCCTGCGGATCCATCGCCTCGGCCTCGGCCGGCGAGACCCGGAAGTAGAGCGAGTCGAACGTGTCGACGTCGTCGAGGAAGCCCGCCCACTTGCTGTACGGGGCGCGCGTCCCGGCCGGGTCGTAGTGCGCGTCGGCGTCCCAGCGGTCGGCGGGCACCTCGCGGACGCAGTGCCGCCCTGCGGCCAGGTTGTCCCACAACTCGCCGACCGTCCCGGCGAGCGGGTACCGTCCGGCGACTCCGATGACCGCGATGCGGTCGTCGGTGGCATCCGGCTCCTCGACCGGCGTGCCGACCTCGGACACCACCGACGGCGCCTCGGCGGCGAGCCGGCCGGACAGGTACGCGGCCAGCGCCCGCGGCGTGCGGTGCTCGAACACCATCGTCGCGGGCAGCCGCAGCCGGCTGCGTGCCGCGAGCCGGTTGCGCAATTCGAGCGCGGCCAGCGAGGTGAAGCCCAGGCGCAGGAACCCGAGGTCGGGATCGATGTCCTCGGTCGAGGAACGCCCCAGCGCCGCCGCGGTCTCCCGCAGCACCAGCTCGCCGACGACCTGGTCGCGCTCGTCCGCAGGCAGGTCCCGCAGCCCGCCGCCGTCGCCTCCGGGCGCCGGACGCGGATCGGGCCCGCTCCGGCGGTGGGGCCGGTCCAGGGCCGGCTCACGCAGCAGCGGTGACGCCGTGGCCGACGCCCGGTCCCGGCGCAGCGGCAGCAGGTGTGCCCGGTCCGCACCGAGCGCGGCGTCCAGCAGCGCCAGCGCGTCCCCGGTGGCCAGCGGCAGCACGCCGGCCTCGGCCAACCGGGCCAGGTCGGTCTCGTCGAGCCGTCCGGTGAGGGCACTTGGCTCGGCCCACAGTCCCCACCCCAATGACAGGGCGGGCAGGCCCAGGCCACACCGGTGGTGAGCCAGCGCGTCGAGGACGGCGTTTGCGGCTGCGTAGTTGCCCTGCCCCGCCGTGCCAAGCGTGGCGGCGACCGAGGAGAACAGCACGAACGCGGCGAGATCCCGGTCACGGGTCAGCTCATGCAGGTGCCAGGCCGCGTCGGCCTTGGCCGCCAGCACCGTACGCAGGCGCTGTGGAGTCAGCTCGCCGATCACGCCGTCATCGAGGACGCCGGCCGCATGCACGACCGCGCGCAGCGGGCGGTCCGCCGGGATCGCCGCCAGCAACGCGGCCAGGGCGGCGCGGTCGCCGACGTCGCAGGCCACCGACACCGCACGCGCGCCCGCCTCGGTCAGCTCCTCGGCCAGTTCCGACGCGCCCCGGCGGCTCAACAGCAGGAGGTCGCGTACGCCGTGCGTGGCCACCAGGTGCCGGGCTACGAGCGCGCCGAGCGTCCCCGAGGCCCCCGTGATCAGGACGGTGCCATCGGCCGGAAACGGGGCCGAGCCCGAGGTGTGCGCTCGCACCAGCCGTGGCGCGCGGATTCGGCCGGCGCGCACCAGCAGCTGCGGTTCGTCGGCGGCCAGCGCGGTCGCGAGCAGTTGTGCCACAGCGTCGGGGGCATCGGTGTCGATGAGCACGATCCGGTCGGGATGCTCGGCCTGGGCCGAGCGCACAAGTCCCCAGACCGCAGCCGCGGCGGGATCGGCGTCGCCGCCGTCGGGCACCGCGCCGCGCGTCACCACCACCAGGCGGGCGTCGCCGTCGTCCGCGCCGGCGAGCCAGGTCTGTAGGTCGGTGAGGACGGCGGCGGTCACCGCCTGGATCCGGACGGGCTGCTCGCCGTCGGCGAGCGGGCAGTGCAGCACGGTCACGGCCGTGATGTCGGCAGGAGGGGCGTCGGTCTGCACGGGCACCCAGTCCAGCTCATACAGCGCGCCCTGGCCCGAGCCGCTCAGCAGGGCGTCGAGCGGGCGCAGGGTCAGCGAGTCCACCGTGAGCAGGGCGTGACCGGTGCCGTTGGTGATGCGCAGGCCGACCGCGCCGTCGCCGCGCGGCGTGATCGTCGCGCGTACGCTCGCCAGGTCCGGATCGGGCGGCGTCCACCGCACCCCGCTCCAGCTGAACGGCAGAGCGGGCTCGGTCTTCAGATCCAAGGCGTGCAGGGTGGCGTCCAGCAGCGCGCTGAGCTCCGGCTCGCGCAGCGAGACCTCGGCGAACAGCTCGTCATCGCGCCGCCATAGCGCCCGCAGGCCCCGGAACCGGGGCCCGTACTCCAGGCCCTGGGTGGCCAGGTCGTCGTACCAGGAGGAGAGGTCGACACGGGTGGCACCCGCTGGCGGCCAGGCTGCGAGATCCAGGTCCCCGTCGGACTGGGCCTGGTCGGCGGCAATGGCCCCGGTCGCGTGCAGCCGCCAGTCGGCGTCCGGGCCGCGGGAGTGCAGCCGCAGCGGCCGGTATCCGTCGACGGCCGGGCCCACCAGCAGCTGGATTTCGAGGTCGCCCTGCTCCGGGAGCACCATGGGTGCTTGCAGCGTCAGCTCCTCGACGACGTGCCCGGCCCGCAGCGCCATCGCCAGCAGCGCCGTTCCGGGCACCACCACCTGGCCGCGCACCCGGTGGTCGGCAAGCCACGGATGCGTACGCAACGACAGCCGGCCCGGGAACACCGCCTGGCCGCCCTCGACCAGCTCCACCGGGGCGTCCAGCAGCGGCTTCGGCGTACGCAGCCAGTACGGCGCCGTCTGGAACGCGTACGTCGGCAACTCGACCGTACGCGCGCCGGTGCCCTCGTACGTCCGGGCCCAGTCCACCGCGACGCCCTGGGTGTGCAGTGTCGCCATGGACAGCAGGAACCGCCGGGCGGCGTCCTCGTCGCGGCGCAGCGTCTCGGCCACCACCGCGTCGTCCACCGTGTCCTGAATCGCCATGGTCAGCAGCGGATGCGGGCTGACCTCCACGAACACCCCGTAGCCGTCGGCGGACAGGGCTCGGACGGTCTCCTCGAACCGCACCTGCCGGCGCAGGTTGTGGTACCAGTACGCGCCGTCAAGTTCCGCGCCGTCGAGCCGGCCTGCGGTCACCGTCGAGTAGAACGCGACCTCGGAGGGCTGCGGCCGTACCCCGGCCAGCGACTCCAGCAGCTCCTCGCGCAGACCTTCGACCTGGACGGAGTGGGAGGCGTAGTCGACCGGGACCCGACGTGCCCGCACCTCGTCGGCCGCGCACCTGGCGATCAGGTCGTCGAGGGCATCCGATTCGCCGGAAACGACCACCGAGGACGGTCCGCTGACCGCCGCCACCGAGATCCGGTCGCCGTACGGCGCGATCCGCTCGCGCACCCGGTCCTCAGGTGCCGCGACCGAGACCATCCCGCCGCGCCCGGCCAACGCCGTCAACGAGCGGCTACGCAGCACCGAGATCAGCGCGCCGTCGGCGAGGGACAGCGCGCCGGCCACGCAGGCGGCGGCGATCTCGCCCTGCGAGTGCCCGACGACTGCGGACGGCACGACACCGGCGGCGCGCCAGGCCTCGGCCAGCGAGACCATCACCGCCCAGAGGGCGGGCTGCACCACGTCCACCTGAGCCAGCGCGGCCTCGTCGGTCAGCACGTCGGGCAGCGACCAGTCGACCAGGCCGTCCAGCAGGCGCTGACACTCGTTCATCCGGGCGGCGAAGGCGGGTGAGGTGTCCAGCAGGCCCACCGCCATCCCCGCCCACTGCGAACCCTGACCCGGGAACACAAACACCACCCGACCATCCACACCACGATCCGCACCCACCACCACACCCCCCGACCCCACCCCAACCGACAACTC
The DNA here is from genome assembly GCF_056150025.1 of Micromonospora aridisoli. Taxonomy (NCBI): domain Bacteria; kingdom Bacillati; phylum Actinomycetota; class Actinomycetes; order Micromonosporales; family Micromonosporaceae; genus Micromonospora; species Micromonospora aridisoli. Next base: position 332,339 of record NZ_JAXCFK010000009.1, read on the forward strand.
CCCCAACCCCGCCAACAACTCATCCCGACCAGCCGCCACCACCACACCCCGATGCCCCAACACCGACCGCGACACCACCGACGACCAACCCACATCCACCACCCGCAAACCCGAACCCGCCACCACCCACTCCCGCAACCGACCCGCCTGCGCCCGCAACGCCCCCTCAGACGCCCCCGACACCACCACCGCCACCGGCCCGGACTCCCCATCGGACACGCCGCCCACCTCGGACACGCCGCCCACCTCGGACACGCCGCCCACCTCGGACACGCCGCCCACCTCGGACACGCCGCCCGGCTCCGGTGCCTGCTCCACAATCACATGCGCGTTCGTCCCACTGATCCCGAACGCCGACACCCCCGCCCGCCGTACCCGACCCACCACCGGCCAGG
>NZ_JAXCFK010000010.1:0-303185 GCF_056150025.1 Micromonospora aridisoli
ACACCCACCCACCACGCCGGCGGGCGATCTTCCTCGGTCGCTCAGCCATGTCCAACGACCGGCGGCCCGCCACCATTCCCGGACCACACCCACCCACCACGCCGGCAGGCGATCTTCCACGGTCGCTCACCCGTCAACAACCACCCCGACCCGCCACCCATTCCACCCCGAGCCCCCAACCGCCCCGCAATCTTGGTCCCAAACCACCCACCGAAGGGCGAAACCGCACCAAGATCCCCACCCGACACACCACGAAACCGGACACCCGGCGCACCCGGGCGGAGGTCACCCACGACGAGGGTGTGGCACGGGCGGGCTGCAGCCCACGATCACAACGCGGCAGGCCGAGCTCGGACGGGCGCGGCCTGGGTCAGGCGGCGGGCCAGTCCTGGGAGGCCACACGTGGCGAGACCGCCCCCGGAGGGGCGGCCTCGAGCCAGGAGAGAAACCCGGTGACGGTGGATCGTGCCATTGCGATCTCGACCGGGGCGTGTCGACTGGTACAGCGGAGGATGATCCAGTCGGCCGGCATGGACATTCGTTCCTGCCCCTCCGGCAGCCGCCGCCGCTCTACCGTCAACCCTTCGCGGGAGAGCACCCGCTTGGGACGTACGGCGAAACTGAACATCCGGTACCAGCGGAGTTGATCGCCGACGAAGCGGCCGAAACCGGGCGACCAGCCGCGGCCGTCAAGCATGGTGGAGGTCCGGACGCTGAGCCGGATGATGCCTCCGCTACGAGTGACCAGAGCCCGCCGGATGAAGAGGAACAGGATCGCGCCGAGGATCACGGCGAAGCCGATTCCGATCCCTTCCACGATCTCCATCGGCGGGTCGGCTCAGTTGCCCGTAGCGGCGGCGGCCGGAGTGGCGTTCTCGGCCAGCACGGTCACGCCCTGCTCGCTGACCGACAGGAAGCCGCCGGCCACGTCGTAGGTCAGCTGCTCACCCCCGGGGAGCTTGATGCGTACCTGGCCGGGCTCGGCGAGCTGGCCGAGCAGGGGCGCGTGCCCCGGCAGCACACCCAGCTCACCTTCGGTCGTCCGGGCCATGACCATCTCGGCCTTGCCCGACCAGACCTTCTCCTCGACGGCCACGAGCTGGACGTTAAGCTGCTCTGCCACGCTGTCTCCTTGCTGAGGCGGCGGATTGGGAAAATTCTAGTCGCGCCCCGGTCGTGTTCTTCAGGCGGGTGCCGAGACCCACACCACTGTCAGCTCTTGTTCACCAGCTTGGGATGCTCCAGGAGGAACGGGTCCAGCAGCTCCCGCTCCAGGGCCACGAAGAAGTCGTCCACCTCGGGTTCGAACCGCTCACCCAGGTATTTGCCGTTCTCCACGATCCCGCCGCCCGGCAGCTTGATCATCTGGATGTTGCCGGGGCGGATGTCCTTGAGGGCGAGGCCGAAGTCGACCACGCTGTGCCCCCGGCCGCTGAAGATCAGTGACTCGCCGGCCGCGCGGAGCACCTTGTCCAGCTTGACCGGGTTGGTCACCACGTCGGCGCTGAGCGCCTGGCCGGCCATCGCCTTGACGAACTGCTGCTGGTGCCGCTGCCGGCCGTAGTCGCCGTCCGGGACACCGTTCTCCGGGTACCGCTGGCGGACGTAGTCCAGCGCCTGCCAGCCGCTCAGGTGCTGCTTGCCCTTCGGGTAAACCGCCTGCGGCCCGATGTAGCCCTTGCCATTGGGGTTGCCCTGGCGGTGCTTGCCGTTCGGCTCCCGGTGCTCGGAGCGGACCTCCCGCTCGATGTTCATGGTGACGCCGCCCATGGCGTCGACGATCTTCTGGAAGCCGGAGAAGTTGATGATCGCGCCGGCGTCGAACCGCTCGATGCCGGTGACCTGCTGCACGGTGAGGGCGAGCAGTTCGAAGCCGCGGGCCGCGTCCGGCTTCCCACCCGGCACCCGGCTGCCGAACGACATCGCGGCGTTGAGCTTGGTGGTGGCGCCGCCGAACTCCGCCTTACGGAACGGCGGGATCTCCACGTAGAGGTCGCGCGGGATGGAGAAGAGGTACGCGCGGTCCATCTCCTTCGGCACGTGCAGAACCATGATCGCATCGGAGAGCGGCGGGGTGTCCTCGTCGCGGGGGTCGATGCCGACCAGCAGGATGTTGAGCGGTCCCTTGATGTCGCTCTTGCGCGTGTTGGCACCGGCCGCCTGGTCGCCGAAGAGGTCGGCCTTGCCGATCGCGCCCTCGTAACGGGCCATCAGCGCCTCCGCGCCCACCAGGCTCGTCCCGCTGAGGACCATCAGGATGACGCCGAAGATGGTGCAGAGCTGCGCCCAGCGGGGCACGCCCCGCCACACCGACGAGCGCCCACCAGGCTTGCCGCGTCTACCGGCCCTACCCACAAGCTTCTCCGTTCGTCGCGCCCCACCGAGGGATACGGACGCGCGCGGTCCAATGGTTTAAACGGATCAACGCTCATCGGCGCATGAGCGTGGCTAGACGGTATCTCGCAAGCGGCGTGATCGCCGAGCACGGGAAACCGGGCAAGCGGGGATGGTACGTCGCGAAGATGAACAGAAGGCCGCCCCGGGGTTACCGGGACGGCCTTTTCTGTTTCGTGTCTCTCAGCGGAGCCGAAGGGTCAGCCCTTCATCAGCTCGGCGGCCTTCTTCTCCAGGTCGTCGAGCCCGCCGCACATGAAGAACGCCTGCTCGGGGAAGTGGTCGTACTCGCCCTCGCTGATCTTGCGGAAGGCCTCGATGGTCTCCTTGATCGGGACCGTCGAGCCCGGCACGCCGGTGAACTGCTCCGCCGCGTAGGTGTTCTGCGACAGGAAGCGCTCGATCCGCCGGGCCCGGGCCACGGTGATCTTGTCTTCCTCGGAGAGTTCCTCGATGCCGAGGATGGCGATGATGTCCTGCAGGTCCTTGTAGCGCTGGAGGATCCGCTTCACCTCGCTGGCCACCTGGAAGTGCTCCTGGCCGACGAACTCGGGGGCCAGGATCCGCGACGAGGAGGCCAGCGGGTCCACCGCCGGGTAGATCCCCTTGTCGGAGATGGACCGCTCCAGGTTGGTGGTGGCGTCCAGGTGGGCGAACGTGGTGGCCGGGGCGGGGTCGGTGTAGTCGTCCGCCGGCACGTAGATCGCCTGCATCGAGGTGATGGCCTGGCCCCGGACGGAGGTGATCCGCTCCTGCAGCTCGCCCATCTCGTCGGCCAGGGTCGGCTGGTAACCCACCGCGCTGGGCATCCGGCCCAGCAGGGTGGAGACCTCGGAACCGGCCTGGGTGAAGCGGAAGATGTTGTCGATGAAGAGCAGCACTTCCTGCTTCTGCACGTCGCGGAAGTACTCCGCCATGGTCAGCGCGGAGAGTGCCACCCGCAGCCGGGTGCCCGGCGGCTCGTCCATCTGGCCGTAGACCAGGGCGGTCTTGTCGATGACGCCGGAGTCGGTCATCTCGTGGATCAGGTCGTTGCCCTCACGGGTCCGCTCACCCACGCCGGCGAAGACCGAGGTACCACCGAAGTTGCGGGCGACACGGGTGATCATCTCCTGGATGAGCACCGTCTTGCCCACGCCGGCACCGCCGAACAGGCCGATCTTGCCACCCTTCACGTACGGGGCGAGCAGGTCGATGACCTTGATGCCGGTCTCCAGCATCTCGGTCTTCGGCTCCAGGTCGGCGAAGGCCGGGGCCTTGCGGTGGATGCCCCAGTGGTCGTCGGCCTGGATGGTCTCGCCCTCGGTGAGGTTGAGGCACTCGCCGATGGCGTTGAAGACGTGGCCCTTGACCGCGTCACCGACCGGCACCTTGATCGGGCCGCCGGTGTCGCGCACCTCGGCACCGCGCACCAGGCCGTCGGTCGGCTGCATCGAGATGGCGCGGACCAGGTTGTCACCCAGGTGCTGGGCGACCTCCAGCGTCAGCGTCTTCTCGCCGCCGGACAGGGTCACGTCCACGTGCAGCGCGTTGAACAGGTCCGGCATGGCGTCGCGCGGGAACTCGGCGTCGACGACCGGGCCGATGACCCGGACCACGCGACCCGTGGCCGTCTTGGTCTCTACTGGGGCAGTCATCACACTTCACTTCCCGACGCGGCCAGCGCGTTCGCGCCGCCGACGATCTCACTGATCTCCTGGGTGATCCCGGCCTGGCGGGCCGAGTTCATCTCACGCGTGTACTTGTCGATCATCTCTTCGGCGTTGTCGGTGGCGCTCTTCATCGCCCGCCGCCGGGCCGCCGACTCGCTGGCCGCCGACTCCAGCAACGCCGCGTAGATCCGCGTGTTGATGTACTTCGGCAGCAGCGCGTCGAGCAGCGCCTCCGCGTCCGGCTCGAACTCGTAAGCCGGCAGCACGCCGGGCGCCGCCTCCGACCGGGGCCGCTCCTCGATCTGCAGCGGGCCGATGATCCGGGTGACCGGGTTCTGCGTCATCAGGGACTTGAACTCGGTGTAGACGATGTGCAGCTCGTCCACCCCGCGCACCCCGTCCGGGCCCGGCTCGCCGTCGACGTCGTCCGCACCGGCGGCGAACGCCTTGATCAGCGTCTCACCGACCTCACGGGCGTCGGCGAAGGACGGCTGCTCCGAGAAACCCGTCCAGCTGGCCTCGATCGGCCGGTTACGGAACCGGTAGAACGACACGCCCTTGCGCCCGATGACGTAGAGCACCGGCTCCTTGCCGTCGGCCTGGAGCCGGGCGACCAACGACTCGGCCGTCCGGATGGCGTTGGAGCTGTAACCACCGGCCAGACCCCGGTCGGCGGTCACCAGCAGCACGCCCGCCCGCCGGACCCGCTCGCGCGGGGTGAGCAGCGGGTGGTCGACCGAGGCGTTGGACGCCAGCGCGGTGAGCACGCCGGTGATGGCCCGGGAGTACGGCAGGGACGCCTCCACCCGGGCCTGGGCCTTGGCGATCCGGCTCGTCGCCACGAGCTCCATCGCCTTGGTGATCTTCTTCATCCCCTTCGCCGAGCGGATGCGTTGACGAAGAACACGTACCTGCGCCGCCATGGCCCGGCCCTACTGCTTCTGGGCCGGGGCTCCGCCGCTGTAGCGGGTGACCGTCTCGTGCTCGGCCTCGCCCTCCAGCGGCGCCGCCGGCGCCTCGTTGATCGTGCGCTCGTCCTCACGGCCGAGGAAGCCCTGCTTGAACTCCGCGATGGCGGAGTCGAGGGTCGCGATGATCTCGTCGTCCCACGTGTTGTCGGCGATAGCCTGCAGCGTGGCGTTGTGCTTGCGCCGCAGGTGCTCCAGGAACTGGGTCTCGAAGCGGCGAACCTCACCGACCGGGACGTCGTCGAGCTTGCCCTCGGTGCCGGCCCAGACCGAGACGACCTGCTCCTGCACCGGGTACGGCGAGTAGTTCGGCTGCTTGAGCAGTTCCACCAGGCGGGCACCGCGGTCCAGCTGGGCGCGGGAGGCCTTGTCCAGGTCCGAGGCGAAGGCGGCGAACGCCTCCAGTTCGCGGTACTGGGCCAGGTTCAGCCGGAGCGAGCCGGCGACCTTGCGCATCGGCTTCACCTGGGCCGCGCCGCCGACCCGGGAGACCGAGGTACCGACGTTGATCGCCGGCCGGACGCCCTGGTTGAACAGGTCGGTCTCCAGGAAGATCTGGCCGTCGGTGATCGAGATGACGTTGGTCGGGATGAAGGCCGAGATGTCGTTGGCCTTCGTCTCGATGATCGGCAGGCCGGTCATCGAGCCGCCGCCCATCTCGTCGGAGAGCTTCGCGCAGCGCTCCAGCAGGCGGGAGTGCAGGTAGAAGACGTCACCCGGGTACGCCTCACGGCCCGGCGGGCGACGCAGCAGCAGCGACACCGCCCGGTACGCCTCGGCCTGCTTGCTGAGGTCGTCGAAGACCACCAGGACGTGCTTGCCGCCGTACATCCAGTGCTGTCCGATGGACGAGCCGGTGTACGGGGCGAGGTACTTGAAGCCGGCGGGGTCCGACGCCGGGGAGGCGACGATGGTGGTGTACTCCATCGCGCCGGCCTCCTCGAGGATGCCCTTGATGCCGGCGATGGTGGAGGCCTTCTGGCCGATGGCGACGTAGATGCAGCGGACCTGCTTCTTCGGGTCGCCGGAGGCCCAGTTCTCCCGCTGATTGAGGATGGCGTCCAGAGCGACCGTGGTCTTACCGGTCTTGCGGTCACCGATGATCAGCTGCCGCTGGCCCCGACCGATCGGGGTCATCGCGTCGATGGCCTTGATGCCGGTCTGCAGCGGTTCGAAGACGGACTGCCGGGCCATCACGTTCGGGGCCTGCAGCTCCAGCTCGCGGTAGCCCTCGTCGGCGATGTCGCCGAGGCCGTCGATCGGCTGCCCGAGCGCGTTGACCACGCGGCCCAGGAAGCCGTCGCCGACCGGCACCGAGAGCACCCGGCCGGTGCGCTTGACGCGCTGCCCCTCTTCGAGCCCGGAGTAGTCGCCGAGGACGACGACACCGATCTCCCGGACGTCGAGGTTCAGCGCCACGCCGAGCGTGCCGTCCTCGAACTCCAGCAGCTCGTTGGTCATGGTCGAGGGCAGGCCCTCGACGTGGGCGATGCCGTCGCCGGTGTCGGCGACGGTGCCGACCTCCTCACGGGAGACGTCGGGCGAGTAGGAGGAGACGTAGCGCTCCAGGGCGCCGCGGATCTCCTCCGTCGAGATGGTCAGCTCGGCCATCCTCTGCTTCCTTAAGTATCAGGGGCCCGGGATACCTAGTACCGACCGGTCCTCGGGTCGACTGTCGTTTCCGGGCGCTGCGCGGGGTGCTGGTCAGCGCTTCGCGAGCGCGTTGCGGGTCTCGTTGAGGCGGCGGAGGATCGTACCGTCGTACAGGTCCGAACCCACCCGGACGCTCACTCCACCGAGGATCGTCGGGTCAACCGTAAGCTTGACAGCAACCTGTCGATCGTATATGGCGGATAGCCGATCGCCCAGTCGCTGCTCCTCCTCCTCGGTGAGTGGGGCGGCGACCGTGACATACGCGACCTGCCGGTCCCGCCGCTCCGCCGCCAACTCCACCAATCGGGACAGCGAGGCGGTGAACGACCGGCCACCGAAGCCGGCCAGTGCCGCCTCCGCCAGCCGCACCGTCACCGGCCGGGCCTTGCCCGTCAGAAGCATCCCGACCAGCTCGGCCCGCTGCGCCACCGGCGCCATCGGGTCGGACAGGGCGTTGGACAGCTGTGGGTCCGCGGCGACCACCTGGCCGAAACGGAACAGCTCGTCCTCCACCTCGCCCAGCTCACCGGCGCGGTCCGCGCTGGCGAGCAGGGCCTGCACGCCGAGGCGTTCCGCGCCGTCGAGCAGTTCCGACGGCGCCGACCAGCGGCCGGCGACCAGAACCCCGAGCAGGTCGAGCGTGTCCGCGCCGACCTTGCCGGAGAGCACCGAGTTCAGCAGACCGGTCCGGTCCGCGCCCGCGCGCGCCGGGTCGGAGAGCGCCCGGCGCAGCCGGACCTCCCGCCGCAACAGGTCCGCGACGGCGAGCAGTTCCGCGCCGGTGCCGGCCACCGCCGACGGCTCGGCACCGGCGACGTGCTCCTCCAGCCGCGCGAGCGCGGCGGCGTAGGACTCCCGGCTGGCGGCCTGCATCAGCGGGTCCCCGCGCTCTCGAGGTCGGTGAGGAACCGCTCGACGGTGCCCTTGCGGCGGGCCTCGTCGGCGAGCGACTCACCCACGATCCGGCTGGCCAGGTCGACCGCGAGGCCACCGACCTCCGCGCGCAGCTCGCGCACGATGGTCTGGCGCTCCACGGCCAGCGACTCCCGGCCGGCGGCGATGATCCGGTCGGACTCCTCCCGGGCCTTGGCCAGGATGTCCGTACGGATCGACTCGGCGTCGGCACGGGCGTCGTCCCGGATCCGGGCCGCCTCGGTACGCACCTCGGCGAGCTGGGCCCGGTACTGCTCCAGCAGCTGGTTGGCCTCGGCCTGAGCAGCCTCGGCACGCTTGAGGCCGCCCTCGATCGCGTCGACCCGCGCCTGGTACATCGCCTCCATGCGCGGCAGCACGAACTTCATCAGGACGAAGCAGAGCAGGGCGAAGGCGATCGTCCCGACGACGAGCTCCTGCCAGATCGGCACGAGCGGGTGGTGGCCTTCAGCGGCGAGATTCATGTCAGACCTCCGGGTCGACTAACGGACCGTCAGACTGCGAACGCGAGCACCAGGCCGAACAGGGCGAGCGCCTCGACCAGCGCGAAGCCCAGGACCAGCCAGGTGCGGTTGTAGCCGGCGGACTCCGGCTGACGGGCGCTGGCCTGGATGTAGGCCGCGAAGACCAGGGCGACACCGATGCCGGGGCCGATGGCGGCGAGGCCGTAGCCGATGGTGTTGACGTTGCCCTCGATGGCGGCAAGAACGTCCATTGCGGGTATTCCTCCTAGTAGACGCGTGAGTTCTCACGCGTACGCGGTCGTGCCGGAAGCTAGGTCGGGCCGGGCGGCCCGCCGGGGTCTGTGGATCAGTGCTCGTCGGCGAGGGAGCTGCCGATATAGTTGGCGGTCAGAGTGACGAAGACGTACGCCTGCAACAGCGCGACCAGCACCTCGAAGAAGGCCATCAGGATCGCCATGAGGAACGCGGCGATCGACGAGATCTGGACGAAGAGGTTGTCCGAGGCGAGCATCACGAAGCCGCCGACGGTGAACACCAGCAGGATCAGGTGGCCGGCGAACATGTTGGCGAAGAGCCGGACCGCCAGCGTGACCGGCCGCACCACGAACGTCTGCAGGAACTCGATCGGGATCAGCAGGAAGTGCATCGGCCACGGGATGCCGGGCAGGATCAGGCTCTGCTTGAGGTAGCGGCCCAGACCGTGCTTGCGGACACCGATGTAGAGGTACATCACGTAGGAGATCGCGGCGAGCACGATCGGGAAGGCGATGTGCGAGTTCGGTGAGATCTGCAACCCGGGGGTGATACCGAAAAGGTTGGTCACCACGATGAAGCAGAACAGCACAGTGAAGTAGGGCGCGAACCGGATCCCGTCCTTGCCCATCTGCTCGCGGGCGATGTTGTCCCGGACCAGGCCGTAGATCGACTCCGCGTACCACTGGCCCTTGCTCGGCACCAGCTTCGGGTTCCGGTAGGTGGCCATGAAGAAGATGATCAGCAGACCGACGGCCAGCCAGACCATCAGCGTGAACTTCGTGACCCACGGGCCGGCGAGATCCGGCGGATAGAAGTCTTCGACGCTGGGGGGCCAGGGAAGGCCCTCTGCGGCGACAAGCTGTCCGCTCACCGTGTCATCCTCCGCACTCGACAGACCCGCGCGTGCCGGCACTCAGGCACTGAGCCTCTTCATGATCAGGTAGATCGCTCCGGCTGCGCCGAGCATCATGCCCACGGCGATTCCCACGCCGGTCGGCACGCCGAGGAACTCCCCCGCCAACCAGCCGAGGAATCCCCACACCACGATGCCGGCGAGCAGGTAGCCGAGGACGGCTCCGGCGACACCTTCCGACGAGTCTTCGTCGGGGCTTCTGCGGTGAGGGTTGTCGGCCATGACGAGGCGAACACTATCAGCCGGGTGTTTCGCGAGTGTGCGGCACCCCCCACACTGCGAGCAGCGTGCGGGCGGCGGGTGCGGGCGCGTCAAGCCGGAATCAGCCTACTCCTGTCCGGCCAGCCGGACAGGCCGACGAAACGCCCGGGAAACGCCAGCCGTACGGTCAGTGACCCGCTGGACGGTCCACGTGCGGCAGCGGGGAGCGCAACGCCCAGGTCAGGTGGGCGCCGGTCCACACGACGACGGCCGCGATGATGGCCACGCCCATGTCCGGCAGCCCGGGCCAGCCGGTGGCCGCGACGGCGGCCATCACCACCCCCAGGATGACGATCTTCGTTACGTAGGTGACCAGTCCCACCGACATGATCAGTCTCGGGTGGACCGCGTCCGCCCAGGCCACCGAGAGCCCTGAGATCAGGTAACTGACGATCACCAGGGCGATCCCGGCGGCCATCCCCGCCGCCCCGGTCGGGCCACGCAGCCAGGCCGCCGCCGGCACCGCGATCACGGCCAACCCGGCGCAGGCGAGCAGCGGCAGGCGCAGGTGGGGCACGCGGGCCCGGATGGCACCGGGCTCCCCCGCCCGGGGCGCGGTCGTCGGCGGCACGTCGGGCTCGCCGGTACGGGGCTCGCTCATCGGGGATAGGCCGGGAACTCGGCGGCCAGGTCGGCCACGTCGGCGGCGATCCGGGCCAGCTCGTCGGTCCCACCGGCGGCCGACGGGTCGGCGCGTACCGCCCGGGCGATGAGCTGCGCGATCTGGCGCATCTGCGCCTCCCCCATGCCCTGGGTCGTCACGCTTGGGGTGCCGACCCGGATACCGGAGGCGACCATCGGCTTCTGCGGGTCGTACGGGATGGCGTTCTTGTTCAACGTGATGGTGGCGGCGTCGCAGCGCGCCTCGGCCTCGGCGCCGGTGACCCCGGAATCCCGCAGGTCGATCAGGGCCAGGTGGGTGTCGGTGCCCCCGGAGACCGGTCGCATCCCCTCGGCCGCCAGACCGTCGGCGAGCGCCCGCGCGTTCGCCACCACCTGTGCGGCGTAGCTGCGGTACGCCGGTTGCGCCGCCTCGTGCAGCGCGACGGCCTTGGCCGCCACCGCGTGCATCAGCGGACCGCCCTGGGTGAACGGGAAGACCGCCTTGTCGATCCGCTCGGCCAGCGACTCCCGGCAGAGGATCATGCCGCCGCGGGGGCCGCGCAGCACCTTGTGGGTGGTCGCGCAGACCACGTCGGCGTACGGCACCGGTGACGGGATCGCCTGTCCGGCGACCAACCCGATGAAGTGCGCCGCGTCCACCATCAGGTACGCGCCCACCTCGTCGGCGATCTCCCGGAACCGGGCGAAGTCGATCAGTCGCGGATACGCCGTCGCCCCACAAATGATCATCTTCGGTTGGTGGGCGCGGGCGAGGTCGCGGACCTCGTCGTAGTCGATCAGCTCGGTGTCCCGCCGGACCGTGTAGCCGACGGGGTGGAACCACCGGCCGGAGAAGTTCACCCGGCTGCCGTGGGTCAGGTGCCCACCGTGCGGCAGTTCCATCGCCAGCACGGTGTCGCCCGGCTGCACCAGCGCGGCGTACGCGGCCAGGTTGGCGCTCGCGCCGGAGTGCGGTTGCAGGTTGGCGTGCTCGGCGCCGAAGAGGTCCTTCGCCCGGGCGATGCCCAGTTCCTCGGCCCGGTCCACCTGGGCGCAGCCACCGTAGTAGCGCCGCCCCGGGTAGCCCTCGGCGTACTTGTTGGTCAGCGTGGAGCCCAGCGCCGCCAGCACGGCCGGCGAGGTGAGGTTCTCGCTGGCGATCAGCTGCAGGCCCCCGCGCAGCCGGTCGAGCTCGCCGAGCACCACCTCCGCGATCTCCGGGTCGGTGGTGCTGAGCTGCTCGAAGTCCGGCCCCCAGAAGGTGCCCTCGGCGGTCTCCACAGCGCCAGAGTCTATGAGACCGCAGACTGGAGGCGTGAGATGCCTGGTGACCGGTGCGACCGGATACATCGGCGGGCGCCTGGCGCCGCGCCTGCTGGCCGAGGGATACACGGTGCGCTGTCTGGCGCGGCGGGCCGGCCGGCTGCGCGACGTGCCGTGGGCCGCGCAGGTCGAGGTGGTCGAGGGTGACCTGAGCCGGCCGGAGAGCCTGGCCGGGGTGTTCGACGACGTCGACGTGGCGTACTACCTGGTGCACTCGCTCGGCCAGGCCGGCTTCGAGGCCGCCGACCGGCAGGCCGCGACCGCCTTCGCGGACGCCGCCCGCGCCGCGGGCGTACGCCGGATCGTCTACCTGGGCGGGCCGGCGCCGGCCGCCGGCGACGAGCGCTCGTCGGCGCACCTGCGCTCCCGCACCGAGGTGGGCCGGATCCTGCTGGACAGCGGGGTGCCGACGGTGGTGCTGCGGGCAGCGGTGATCATCGGTTCGGGCTCGGCCTCCTTCGAGATGCTGCGCTACCTGACCGAACGGCTGCCGGTGATGGTCACCCCGCGCTGGGTCGCCAACCGGATCCAGCCGATCGCGGTCCGCGACGTGCTGCGCTACCTGGTCGGCTGCACCGGAATGCCAGCGGAGCTCAACCGTGCCTTCGACATCGCCGGCCCGGACGTGCTGACCTTCGGCGACATGATGCAGCGCTACGCGCGGGTCGCCGGGCTCTCCCGCCGGATCCTGTTACCGGTACGGCCACTGACGCCCACGCTGTCGTCGTACTGGGTCGGACTGGTCACCCCGGTGCCGAACGCGCTCGCCCGGCCGCTGGTGGAGAGCCTGGTGCACGAGGCGGTCGCGCACGAGCACGACATCGCGGCGTACCTGCCGGACCCTCCGGGCGGGCTCACCGGCTTCGACCGGGCCGTCGAGCTGGCGCTGGCCATGGTCCGCGACGCCCAGGTGGAGACCCGCTGGTCGACCGCGGCCGGTGCGGACGCCCCCGCCGAGCCGTTGCCCAGCGACCCGCAGTGGAGCGGCGGCACCGCCTACACCGACCTGCGGGAGCAGGCGGTGGACGCCTCGCCGGAGGCGTTGTGGCAGGTGATCGAGGGGGTCGGTGGAGACAACGGCTGGTACTCGTTCCCGCTCGCCTGGTCGGTGCGCGGCTGGTTGGACCGACTGGTCGGTGGGGTGGGGCTGCGGCGTGGTCGGCGTAACCCCCACCACCTGCGGGTGGGTGAGGCGCTGGACTTCTGGCGGGTGGAGGAGATCGTGCCGGGCGAGCTGCTGCGGCTGCGCGCCGAGATGCGGTTGCCCGGCCGAGCCTGGTTGGAGATGCAGGTGCAGCGGGACGACGACGGAGGGGTGCGGTACCGGCAACGGGCGGTGTTCCTGCCCCGGGGTCTGGCGGGGCACGCGTACTGGGCCGCGGTGGCGCCGTTCCACGCGCTGGTCTTCGGCGGCATGGCCCGCAACATCGCTGTGGGCGCCGAACGTCTCGCCGTGCCGGCCCGGCCGTAGGCCGCCGTTCACGAGCCCAGCCGCGCCGGTCAGTTGCCGGTGCGCTGCCCGGTGACCCGCCAGGCGGTCATCTCGCTCGGCGGCACGAAGTCACGCACCGGCTCGTCCCGCAGCGCGAAGGCCAGGATCTCGCCGATCCCCTCCACCATGGCGTCCTGCACCGCCCGACCGACGGCGTCGTGCGGCTCGTCGGGGTTCGCCGCCATCGCCGCCACCGCCAACTGCGGGGTGAGGGCCACCACCGTCTCCGTGGCGTACCGCTCGGAGCTGCCCGTCTTGCCCGCGACCGGCCGGCCGAGCTGACCGCGCAGCCGGGCCGCCGTGCCGCCGGCACAGCCGTGGTACATGGACTGGTCGCCGACCGGGCAGCGGGCCGCGTCCGCCGCCGCGCGGGCCACGTCGACGTCGAGCACCTGCCGGCAGTCCGGCTGCCCGGCGGTCACCGGCCGGCCGGTGGCGTCGGTGATCGAGGTGACCGGTGTGGGGGCGCACCAGGTGCCCTCCGCACCCAGCGTCGCGTACGCCCCGGCCAGGTCGAGCGGGGTGGTGGCGGACACGCCCAGGGTGAACGGCCCCCACTCTCGCGCGCCGTGCCGGGCCAACTGGGCGTCGTCCTCGGCCCGGAACACGATGCCGAGCCGTTCGGCCATCTCCACCACCCGGTCCGCGCCGACCCGTTCGGTCAGCCAGGCGAAGTAGGTGTTCACCGAGTCGCCGAAGGCGGTCCACATGTCGTGCCGGCCGCTCATCGAGGCGCTGGCGTTCTGCGGGCACCAGTACCCACCGCAGCTCGCCTCGCCGCTGACCCGGTAGTCGGTGATGATCCGTCGAGGCGCGGCGAAGACCGTGTTCAGGGGCAGTCCGGCCTCCAGGGCCGCCAGCATGGTGAAGAGCTTGAACGTGGATCCGGCCTGGTAGCCGACGATGGTGCCGCCCCCGGCGACGAGCTGGTTGACGGTGTTCGGGTGGTTCTGCTGCCCGCCCGGGTTCGCGGCCACGCTGTAGACCCGGTTCACCGACATCGCGAGTACCCGCCCGGTGCCGGGCTGGACCACGGCGGTGGGCATGGCGTGCGGATGCTCGGCCGGGTAGATCCGTCGGACCTGTTCGGTGGTGGCCCGCTGCACCCCGGGGTCGAGGGAGGAGACGATGCTGAACCCGCCCCGGCGCAGGGTGCGCTGCCGCTCGTCGACGCTGGCGCCGAAGGCCTTCTGGTCGTTCCACCAGCGGGTGAACCAGTCGCAGAAGAATCCCCAGTCGTTGTGCCCCTCGGGCACCGCGGTGCAGTCGTTCGGAGTTTCGCTGGGCCGCAGGTTCAACGGTTCGGCCGCCGCCCGGGCCGCCTGCTCCGGGTCGACCACGCCGGACTCGACCATCCGCTCCAGCACGTAACCACGGCGGGCCGTCGCGCTGTCGGCGTCCCCGTTGATCGGGTCGTCGCTGTGGGGGGAACGGACCAGTCCGGCCAGCAGCGCCGCCTGGGCCAGCGTGAGTTCGGCCGGGGACGTGGAGAAGTAGCGCTTGCTGGCGGCGGCGACGCCGTACGCCCCGGCACCGAAGTACGCGATGTTGAGGTACCGGGTCAGGATCTGGTCCTTGCTCAGCTCCCGCTCCAGCGCCAGCGCGTACCGGATCTCCTGGATCTTGCGAGCGGTGCTCACCTCGGTGGCCGCCGCCCGCTGCGCCTCGGTCAGCCGGGGATCGGTGCTCAGCACGTTGCGGACGTACTGCATGGTCAGCGTGGAGGCGCCCTGCCGGGTGACCCCGTCGCGCCGGTTGGCGGTGAACGCCCGCACGATGCCCCGCAGGTCCACCCCGCTGTGCTCGTGGAATCGGGCGTCCTCGGCGGCGATGATCGCCTGACGCATCACCGGAGCCACCTCGTCCAACGGCACGTCCACCCGGTCCTCCTGGTAGAAGGAGGTGATCAGGGTGGTGCCGTCGTTGGCGTAGAGGTTGGACCGCTGGGCAGTCGGCGGTGTGCGCAACGTGTTGGGCAGCTCCGCGTACGGCGCGGAGAGCGCCGAGAAGCCGATGCCGAACACCAGCGCGGCCGGCAGCGCCGCCGCCGCCAGCACCAGGCCGGCCAGTGCGCCGGCCAGCAGAACGGTGAACATCTTCGGCAGGAACGCCCGGGTCATCAGCTCTCCCCGCAGGAGCCGTCAGGACTCCCCCAGGATGGCGCTAATCCCCCTTTGTGCCGCGCTTTTCCCTCAAACCCGGATGAAATTCGCCGATCAGGGGAGCAGCAGCGCGGCGAGCGGCTGCACCGTCTCCTCGATCTCGTCGGCCACCCGGCTGAAGCACTGGTCGCCACGCCCCCACGGGTCGTCGAGGTCGTCGGTGGGCAGCGGGGTGGCACCCTGGCGGGCCGCGTGCGCCGCCTCGACCAACGCCACACCACGGGCGTGGACGGCGTCGGGGGTGGCGTCGACCGCCGGCAGCGGGGCCGGATCGAGGACGGCCAGCAGGCGTCCGAACTCACCGAGCACGAACGTACGGGCGGCGGCGTCGGGTCGCAGCGCGGTCACGTACTCCTGCTGGTCAGCCGTGGCGGTGAGGACCAGATCGGCGGCGTCGATGTGGTCGGAGCGCAGCTTGCGCGCGGCGAAACCGGCGACGTCTCCGCCCCGGTTGAGAACCTGACGGGCGGCCGGCGGGTTCATCTCCTCGCCAGCGTGCCACCCACCGGTACCCGCGCTGTGGCTGTGCAGCAGTTCCTCGGCCCGGGCCGGATCGACCTCGCGTCGGGCCAGCCGGTCGGCCACGGCGAGGGTGAGCAGCCGCTCGGCCATCGGCGAGCGACAGATGTTTCCCATGCAGACGTGCAGGACGGTGAAGGGAGGCACCTACGCCACCTGACTCTCGCGCAGTTCCGGCACCACGTCGCGCAGCCGGGCCAGGTCGATCGCGCCCTCCCGGACGAGCACCGGCTCGTCACCGGTCAGGTCCACGATCGTGCTCGGCACCGGATCCACCGCCGGCCCCGCCTCCAGGTAGGCCCGCACGGAGTAGGCCAGTTGGTCACGCGCCTGGTCGGCGGTGAGCGCGGCCGGTTGGCCGGCCTTGTTGGCCGAGGCCACGGCCATCGGCCCGGTCTCGCGGAGCACCTCCAGCGCCACCGGGTGCAGCGGCATCCGCACCGCCACCGTGCCGCTGTCGTCGCCGAGATCCCACCGCAGGGTCGCCGAGTGCCGCACCAGGATGGTCAGCGCCCCCGGCCAGAAGGCCTCGACCAGGTCCCGCGCCGCCGCCGGCAGCGTGTAGGCGAGGCCGTCGAGGGTGTGCCGGGAACCGATCAGCACCGGCGGCGGCGCGTGCGGGACGCCCTTGGCGTCCAGCAGCGCCTTGACCGCGTACGGGGTGAACGCGTCGGCACCGATCCCGTAAACCGTGTCGGTCGGCAGGACGACCAGCTCACCGTTGCGGACCGCCTCGATGGCCGCGGCGATGCCGCGGTCCCGGTCGGCGAGCGACCGGCAGTCGTAGAGCATCACGAGGAGCCAGTCTGCCACGTCACGGCCGGGTCGGGTGGCGGGCGGTCCGCCCGGCGGGACGCCGTGACGAATCGGGGCCGGCCAGCGAGGTCACGATGGCCGACGATCGCGGCGTACCGGCCGTCGGCGGCGATCAGTTCGGGCACCACGGCACCCTGGCTGTCATCGTGTTCGATGCCGAGGGTGCCGCCGGGACGCAGCAGGGACGCCGCACGGTCGATCACCCGACGGATGACGTCCAGCCCGTCGGCCCCGCCGAACACGGCCTCCGCCGGGTCGTGGTCGGCCACCTCCGGGGGCACGGCCACCGTGAGCGGCACGTACGGCGGGTTGCACAGCAGCACGTCCACCTCGCCGACCAGCCCGTCCAGCAGCGCCGGACCGGTGACGTCCGCCGCCACCACCTCGATCGGCCGGTCACCGGCGGCGGCCCGGGCGGCCGCGTTGCGCCGCAGCCAGGACAACGCCTCCGACGAGCGTTCCACCGCCACCACCCGGGCACTCGGCACCTCGTACGCCACCGACAGGGCGATCGCGCCGGAACCGCTGCACAGGTCGACCACCAGCGGCCCGGCCGGCTCTCCGGTCCGTGCCGCCTGTCGGGCCTGCTCGACGCCCCAACCGGCGAGCAGTTCGGTCTCCGGACGCGGCACGAACACGCCCGGCCCGACGGCCAGTTCCAGGTGCCGGAATCCGGCGGTGCCGGTGAGATGCTGGAGGGGTTCCCGTCGTGACCGGCGGGCCACCAACGCACGGTATCGGTCGAGTTGCCCGTCGGTGAACCCGTCCGCCAGGGCCAACCGTCCGCGGGGCACCTGGAGCACGTACGCGGCCAGCAGTTCCGCCTCCGCACGGGCCGAGGCCACGCCGGCGGCGGCGAGGACCCGGGCCGACTCGGCGACCACGGGAGTCGGACGGTGGCGTCTCGTCCCTTCGGACGGGTGTTGCGGCGCGGTGGTCACGCAATAATCATGAGGCGTCGCCGTGCACGTGCATCAGCGGGTGCACGCGCGGCACACCGACAGGGAGGTCGTGGGTGGGCTGGCTCGACCGGGTCGGAGACCAGGTTGACGCCCTGACGAAGGCGCGGGCGTTGCAGGAGGTGAGCCGCTCCAACGAGGCGTACGGGCTCCTGGAACGGGTGCTGTGTACCAGTCGCGACCCGAACGCTCGCGCCGACGCCCTCGTCCAGCGGCTCTCCGCGCTGATCAATCTAGGGCGCACCGCCGAGTACACCCGCGCCATCGAGGAGGCCTCCGCGGCGGTACGCGACCTCGCCGAGCCCTATCTGCACGGGCACCTCAACGCGCTGGCCGCGCTGGCCGCCCACCACCAGGGCGCGCTGGACCGCTGTGTGACGCATCTGGTCAAGGCCGCTCGGGCGCTCGGTGCGGTGGAGGACCCGGACCGGGACACCGCCTGGGGCTGGCACGACCTGGCGATGGCCTACTCGTACCTCAGCTTCCACGGTTACGCGTTGGGCGCGATCGAACGCGCCCGGCAACTCGGCACCGCAGCCGGAATTCCGGAGGAGACGTTCGCCGCGCCGGGCATCCGGTTGCGCAACGCGGTCGCGCTGGACCACACCGGCGACAGCGACGGCTGCCTGCGCGTGCTGCGGGACGTCGGCGGCGACCTCGACCGGTTCGTGACCACCGGGCGCGCCGACCGGCTACGCCCGAGCAGCCTGGCCGCCTACGGTTACGCGGCCGCCCGCCGGTGCGCGCTCGGTGACGACGTCGACCTCGCCCCGGGCCGGGATCCGGCCCGCCTGCTCGGGCACGGGGCGGACAGTGCCCGCGCCCGCGACATGCGTCAGCTCGGTCAGGTGTGTCTGGCCATCGCCAGCGGGCGGCCGATCGAGGCCGTCACCCGGCTGGACACCGTCCAGGTCTCCGCGGAGACGCTGGGCGCGGCCGAACCGGCTCGGCTGCGCAGCATGGCGCTGGGGCGGGCGGGTGACCACGCGGCCGCGCACCGCGCCGACCGGCTGGCCTTCCGGCTCGCCGCCCAGCGCCATGACCGCCTCCGCGACGTCTACATCGACGGCATCGCCGCGCGCATCGACCACGAGGAGATGCGCCGCGAGGCGGCGCGGTTCGAGGGGGAGGCGCTGACCGACCCGTTGACCGGGCTGCCCAACCGGCGCCGGCTGGAACGCTACATCGCGGCCGTGGTCGCCCGGGGCGAACGGGTGGTGATCGGCGTCTGCGACCTGGACGGTTTCAAGGCGGTCAACACGCGGCACGGACACCACTCAGGTGACCTGGTTCTGCAACGCATCGCCGGGGTGATCAACCGGGTGATGCGTCGGGGCGACTTCGTCGCCCGGTACGGCGGCGACGAGTTCGTGGTGGTGCTGCCGGAAGCGGGTATGGCCGAGGCGGCCGAGGTGGCCCGACGCATCGACGCCGCCATCCGTGCCGAGGAGTGGGAGTCCCTGGTACCCGGCACTCCGGTCGGCGTCAGCATCGGCTTCGCCGAGGTGGGCTCCGGTGGGCCCGGCCAGCGGGACGCGCTCGGCGCCGCGTTCGAGGCAGCCGACCGCGAGATGCTGCGGGCCAAGGCCCGCCCGCGTACCGCCTGACGAGGGACGGCGTCTCAGCGGCGGGCCAGCTCCGCGTCACCCGCCAGGCGCGCGGCCCGGTCCGCCTCGCCGAGCGCGTCGAGCACGCCGTCCAGTTCCCCGGCGAGCACCAGATCCAGGTTGTACGCGGTGAAGCCGATGCGGTGATCGGTGATCCGGTTCTGCGGGAAGTTGTACGTACGGATCCGCTCGGAGCGGTCCACCGTACGCACCTGGGCCTTGCGCGCGTCCGAGGCGGCGGCGTCGGCCTGCTCCTGCGCCGCGGCGAGCAGCCGGGCGCGCAGGATCCGCATCGCCTGCTCCCGGTTCTGGAGCTGGGACTTCTCGTTCTGGCAGGAGACCACGATGCCGGTGGGCAGGTGGGTGATCCGGACCGCCGAGTCCGTGGTGTTCACCGACTGGCCCCCGGGCCCGGACGACCGGAACACGTCGATGCGCAGCTCGTTCGGGTCGATGGTGACATCGACCTCCTCGGCCTCCGGCAGCACCAGCACGCCGGCCGCGCTGGTGTGGATGCGCCCCTGCGACTCGGTGACCGGGACCCGCTGCACCCGGTGTACGCCGCCCTCCCACTTCAATCGGGACCAGACGCCGTTGCCCCCCTCGGGCACTCCCTTTGTCTTGATCGCCAGTGAGACGTCCTTGACGCCACCGAGATCGGAGTCCTGGGCGTCGATGACCTCGGTGAGCCAGCCGCGCCGCTCCGCGTACCGGGTGTACATGCGCAGCAGGTCACCGGCGAACAGCGCGGACTCCTCGCCACCCTCACCCGCCTTGATCTCGACGATGACGTCCTTGGCGTCGTGCGGGTCACGCGGAATGAGCAGCTCGGCGAGGCGCTCCTCCAGCGCCGGGAGCATCGCCGCGAGCGTCTCGGCCTCCGTCGCGAAGGAGGCATCCTCGGCGGCGAGTTCACGCGCGGCGGCGAGATCGGCGCGGGCCTGCTCCAGCTCAGCAGCCGCCTTGTGCAGCGGCACCAGCTCGGCGTAGCGACGGCCTACCCGGCGGGCGGTGCCCTGGTCGGCGTGGATCGCGGGGTCGGCCAGGCGCTTCTCCAGCTCGGCGTACTCGTCGAGGAGGGCGGCCAGGCGCTCGCTGCTCATGCTCGGTAACGCTCCTTGGGCGGCGGGGAGACCGGGGACACAGACGGACGACGCCCGCGGCCGGCGGCAAACCGGACGCGGGCGTCGGACGAGGAGCTACTTGGCCTTCTTGCCCTGAACCTTGGCGTACTTCTGCTGGAACTTCGCGACCCGACCAGCGGTGTCCAGCACGCGCTGCTTGCCCGTGTAGAACGGGTGGCAGGCGCTGCACGTCTCGACGTGGATCGAGCCGCCCTTGGCGGTGCTGCGGGTGGTGAAGGTGTTACCGCAGGAGCAGGTGACCTCGGTGGTCACGTACTCCGGGTGGATGTTGGGCTTCATGTCGCCTCGGTCCTCTCGTCTGTGGTCGCCGGGTCGCCCCTGGCCGCTGTTGCCTGCCGATGTGGGCGTGAACCGGAACCGGTGGCCGATTGACCAGTCTGCCATGGGCGTGGACCGCCCCTGGAGGCGGGCCGCGTCACGGGGGTGCGCTGGTCGTGCAGGTCAACACCGGGCCGTCCGGACGCATTCCCACCGCCCCGGTGGAGCATTCCTGGCCACGCGGTCCGGATCCGGCGAGGGGCGCGGCCGGTGTCGGCCGCGCCCCTCGCCGTACGGTGCCGGGGAGGTCACTCCCCCGGCGTCGACTTGGCGATCTGCATCAGGAACTCGATGTTGGTGCGGGACTGCTTGAGCCGGTCCAGCAGGAGGTCGAGCGCCGCCTGGGAGTCCAGCGAGTGCAGCACCTTGCGGAGCTTGTGCACGATTGCCAACTCCTCCGGCGCGAGCAGGATCTCCTCCTTGCGCGTGCCGGACGGGTGGATGTCGATGGCCGGGAAGGTCCGCTTGTCGGCGATCTTCCGGTCCAGCTTCAGCTCCGCGTTACCGGTGCCCTTGAACTCCTCGAAGATGACCGTGTCCGCCATGGAGCCGGTCTCCACCAGGGCGGTGGCGAGGATGGTCAGCGAGCCGCCGTTCTCGATGTTGCGCGCCGCGCCGAGGAACCGCTTCGGCGGGTAGAGCGCCGTGGAGTCGATACCACCCGACATGATCCGGCCACTGGCCGGTGCCGCCAGGTTGTACGACCGGCCGAGCCGGGTCACCGAGTCGAGCAGCACGACCACGTCGTGGCCCAGCTCGACCAGGCGCTTGGCCCGCTCGATCGCCAGCTCGGCGACGGTGGTGTGGTCCTGCGGCGGGCGGTCGAACGTGGCCGCGATGACCTCGCCCTTGACCGACCGCTGCATGTCGGTGACCTCTTCGGGCCGCTCGTCCACCAGCACCACCATCAGGTGGCACTCCGGGTTGTTGTGCGTGATCGCGTTCGCGATCGCCTGCAGCACCATGGTCTTACCGGCCTTCGGCGGCGACACGATCAGCGCCCGCTGCCCCTTGCCGATCGGCATGACCAGGTCGATGACCCGGGTGGTGAGGATGTGCGGCTCGGTCTCCAGCCGCAGCCGCTCCTGCGGATACAGCGGGGTGAGCTTGTAGAACTCCGGCCGACGCTTGGCCTCGTCGGGCTCCATCCCGTTGATGGTGTCCAGCCGGACCAGCGGGTTGTACTTGTCGCGCCGCTGCTCGCCGTCACGCGCCGCACGAACCGCACCGGTGATCGCGTCGCCGCGACGCAGGCCGTACTTCTTGATCTGGGACATCGACACGTAGACGTCGTTGGGGCCGGCCAGGTAGCCGGTGGTCCGGACGAAGGCGTAGTTGTCCAGCACGTCCACGATGCCGGCCACTGGCACGAGCACGTCGTCCTCGCCGACCTGCGGCTCGCGACCGTTGTCACCGCCGGACTCGCCCCGGTCACCACGGCCCCGTCGACGGTCCCGGAAGCGGCTGCGCCGACTGCGCCGGCCGCCGCCCTCGCCGTCGTCGTCACCGTCGTTGTCCCGCTCGGCACGCTGTCCCCGGTCGCCGCGGTCGCCACGATCGGCGCGATCGCCACGCTCACCACGATCGGCGGCACGCTCGCCCCGCTCGGCGCGGTCGCCCCGGTCGCCACGCTCGGCACGGTCGCCGCGCTCGGCACGCTCACCACGGTCGCCGCGCTCGGCACGCTCACCACGGTCAGCGGCACGCTCGGCACGCTCGCCCCGCTCGGCACGGTCGCCACGGTCAGCGGCACGCTCGGCACGGTCGCCGCGCTCGGCACGGTCACCACGGTCAGCGGCACGCTCGGCACGGTCGCCGCGCTCGGCACGATCGCCGCGGCCGGACCGACCCTCGGAACGCTCGCCCTCGGCGGCGGTCTCCTCGGCGCGCGGTTCCGCCACGGCGGTCCGGCTACGCCGGGTACGGCCACGGCCCTCGTTCTCGACGCTCGCCGCCGGCTGCTCGGCGCCACGGCGCTCAGCCTCCGACCGCTCACCCGCGTCGCGTACCTCCGCGTGGACCTCCTCGCGGACCGGTGCGGCGGCCGCCGCGACCTCGGCCCGTGGTCGAGGGGCCCCGGCAGCGCCGCCCTGCCGCTCGGTGATCGCGCTGATCAGCTCGCCCTTGCGCATGCGAGCCGTCCCCGAGATGCCGAGCGACGCAGCCAGGCTCTGCAGCTCCGGCAGCAGCATCGCCGACAGACCGGTACCGCTGCGCCGACGGCGGGCGGGGGCAGCGGTGGTGGCATCGCCAGCGACGTTGGAAACATCCGACGTCACGTCGGTGGTGTCGCTCAATGGATTCCTTCCCTCGATAGGCCGGGACTGCCCGGAATCGACAACAGGTGGCCGGGCGGCCTCGGTGCACCCGCCTCGCATGACGCTTCGCGGGAGTCTGTAACACAGCAGCCGGTCGGTCACCCGACCCACCAGATGCGCCGGTGAGCGGGGTTTCGCCGTCTGCGGCGACCAGTGAAGACTGCGGTGCGGCGTGGGCCTAGGCAGGGGTGACGGGCTTACCGCCGAAAGCTTCGGGGGTGCGCCGACCCGCAGGAGATCGCATGCTTCGCGGCTGTGCTAAGTCTAGAGCGTAATCAACTCTTCCGACCTGCGGCAACAGGGTCCCGCTCCGCGTGTCCGAGTCTACCCCGTCGAACCTGCGCGCCGCATACGTCCACCGACAACCGCAGCGGTCGCCAATCTGTTCCCGCGTCGAAGTCTACGGGCAGCTCAGGCAGGGCGAGCACGGTGGGGCCCGCCCCACTGACCACGGCGGCCACACCCGCCGCACGCAACTCGTTGACCAGCGCGGCCGTACCCGGCATCGAGGGTGCCCGGCTGTCCTGGTGCAGCCGGTCGGCGGTCGCCGGCAGCAGCAGTGCCGGTTGCGTGGTCAACGCGTGCACCAGCAGGGCCGCTCGTCCGGCGTTGAACGCGGCGTCGGCGTGCGGCACGGTCGCCGGTAGCGCCGCGCGGGCCGAGGCGGTCAGCCCGCGTTCGGCGGGCACCAGCACCGTGGGACGCACCCCGTCGGCCACCGGCAGCGACACCGCCCGCGCGCCACTGGCTTCCGTCCAGGCCAGGGTGAAGCCGCCGAGCAGGCAGGGCGCGACATTGTCCGGATGGCCCTCGATGCGGGCCGCCAACCGCAGCACGGCCTCGTCGTCGAGGCGGCGCTCCCCGTCCGTCACCAGAGCCCGGGCCAGCAGCACCCCGGCGACGATCGCCGCGGAGGAGGAGCCGAGCCCGCGTGCCTGCGGGATCCGGTTGACGCACTCCACGGCCAGCCCCGGCGGTTGCCCGCCCAGCGCGTCGAAGGCCGCCCGCATGGCGCGTACCACCAGGTGCCCGTCGTCGACCGGCAGGTCGCCGGCGCCCTCGCCGATCACCGTCACCCGCACACCCTCGGTCGTGACCTCGGCGGCCACGTCGTCATGCAGCGCGAGGGCCAGCCCGAGCGCGTCGAAACCCGGCCCCAGGTTCGCACTGGTGGCGGGGACCCGGGCCCGGACCGGTTCGGCGACGAATGTGATCGGCACGTCGCCCATGCTAGGGACACCGACCGCCGGTGGGGACCTTCGCCCGGCTCCTGGGACGCCCGGCACGTCCGCCGCCGGTTGCCAGCAGACGTTAGGCTCCCGCCGACCGAAGGCTTTGGAAGGTGGACATGGGAAACCTCGGATACGTGCTGATCCAGCTGGCGACGCAGCTACCGACGTTCGCGGTCCTGCTCACCGGCGGACTGCTGGTGACGACCGGCCGGTACCGGCTGCCGCCATCGGCACGCCGCCTGCTGCTGGCCGGGCTCGGTACGCTGCTGCTCCTCGCGCTGATCAGCACCCTGTGGTCGATCATGCTGCCCTGGGCCGCCACGGACGACCCCACCAGGTACGGCGCACTGGCCCTGGTCATGGGGGTGATCCAGGCTCTGCTCCTGCCCCTCGGGCTCGGCCTGCTCATCGCAGCTGCCGTCAGCGGTCGCCGCACCGCCTCCGGGCCGGGCGGCGCGCCCGCTGACGGCGCACCAGCCTGGGCCGTGGCGCCGGATCCGCAACGACCGCCCACCGTCGCCCGGTAGTCCCGAACGGAGGTGTCTACCGGGTCGTGCCCGCGACCACGGGTGGCGGCGCGGCGAGCGAGAGCCGCCGGGTCGCGATCCGCCAGCCGATCGCGTAGACCAGGGTGACCAGGCCGCAGCCGGCCAGCACGACCCGTTCGTCGACCAGGTCGACGACCGCGGCCACCACCAGCTGGCTGACCGAGATCGCCAGGGTCGCCAGCATCATGTCGGTGGCGAAGACCCGACCCCGTAGCCGGTCCGGCACCTCGCCCTGCAACGCGAAGTTCGACATCACCCAGTTGCTGCCACCCGCGAAGTGGGCCACGAAGACCAGCACCAGCACCAGCGGGAACCAGGCCGCCACGGAGGTGCCGAGGTAGGCCAGACCGTACGCCGACATGGACAGTGCCAGGCCCGGCAGCAGCCAGGCACGGTTGGTCAGCACCCGACGCATCAGGATGGGGCCGACCAACGCGCCGGCACCGCGTACGGCGAACAGCAGGCCGGCGCCGAGCGCGCCGACCCCGTAGACCCCGGCGAGCAGCGGAAACACGGTCAGCACGCCGTTGCCGAGACCCACCGCCGACTTGACCGTCACCAGCGCCAGCACCCGCGGACGGTGCCCGATGTAGCTGAGCGCCTCGCGGATGGCCGCCCAGGTCTGCGGTGGTCTCGCGCCCTGCTCGCGGGGGGCCTGCAACGGGCGGCGGATGAGGGTGGCCAGGCCCGCGGCGATCACCAGCGCGACGGCACCGACCCAGAAGCACACGTACGGTCCGGCCGCCGCGCTCAGGACCCCGCCGAGCGACGCGCCGACGATGGTCATCGTGCCCCACGCCGACCCGGCGACCGCGTTACCCGCGGCCAGTTCCTCCGGGTCGAGGACGTTCGGCAACGCCGCCTGTGCCGCCGGGGAGTAGAACGCCTTGGCCACCGCGACCACGCCGATGCCGAGCAGCGCCAACCAGGCCGTGCCGGCACTGCGTACGGCGAGCAGCAGCAGGACCCCGACCAGCGCCGCGCAGTTCGAGACGATCATGATCGTGCGTCGGTCGAACCGGTCCGCGATGGTGCCGGTGTACGGCAGCAGCAACGCCACGATGCCGGTGTCCACGGCGAGCACCAGGGCTCCCCACACGCCGCTGCCGGTCAGCTTCGGCAACAGCACGAGCAGCGGCACCATGACGAACCAGTCGGCGCCGAAGACCACCAGCTCGGCCAGGAAGAGGTTGCGGAAGTTCCGGTTCCGGGTGAGGACCGAGAGGGTGGACGCCACGGAGCGGACCATACCCAAACACGGTCAGTGGTTGCGTCGGAGCGCGGACAGCGGCCCCCCGGAGGGCCCGAGGACCCTCCGGGGGCACCGGTCACTCGGCGGGCGGGAACGGTGAGCTGCGGCTCTTCGGCAGCCGGAGCACCTCGAACTGGTCGGTGTTCTCGATCAACGCACCGGACGGCGCCGCCGGCACCGGTCGACTCTCCCGCCGGACGGCGTCGGTCGCGCCGGCACCGACCCCCGCACCCACCGGGGCCCGCTCGGTGGTGTCCGGCGCGGTGTCCTCGACGGCGCTCGCCGCACCTACGCTCGCCCCGCCTCCGTCCGGTGTGTCACCGGACCGGCGGTGACGCCACGCCCGCACCGACACCTTGGTGTCCTCCACCATCGCGTACAGCGTCGGCACCAGGATCAGCGTGAGCAGGGTGGAGGTGAGCAGGCCGCCGATCACCACGATCGCCAGCGGCCGGGAGATGAAACCACCCTCCCCGGTGAGCCCGAAGGCCATCGGCGTCAACGCGAAGATGGTGGCGATCGCGGTCATCAGGATCGGCCGCAGCCGGTGCCGCCCGCCCTCGACCACCGCCTCCCGTACGCCCATCCCCTGAGCTCGGTACTGGTTGACCAGATCGAGCAGCACGATCGCGTTGGTCACCACGATGCCGACCAGCATGAGCACGCCGATCAGCGCCGGGACGCTCAGCGCGGTACCGGTGGCCAGCAGCAGGGCGACCGCGCCGGTGGCCGCGAACGGGATGGAGACCAGCAGGATCAGGGCCTGGATCACGCTGCGGAACGTCGCCATCATGATCAGGAAGACGATCGCGATCGCGGCCAGCACGGCCAGGCCCAGGTCGGCGAAGGTCTCCCGCTGCTCGGCGCTGACGCCACCCAGCGTGAGGGTCGCGCCCGGTACGTCGATCGCGTCGAGGCGGCTCTGCAGCTCGGTACTGATCGCGCCGAGGTCCGACCCGGTGACCGTGCCGGTCACCGAGACGCTGCGTTCGCCGTCGATCCGGCGTACCTGCTGCGGTCCGGTGGTTTCCGTGATGTCGGCGATGTCGTCCAGCTTGACCGAACCGACGCGCAGCGCCCGCAGCCCCTCCACGGTCACCGGCGGCGTCGCCGACAGGCGCAGCACCACGTCCCGGGCGGCGCCGTCGACGGTCACCTGACCCAGGGGCGTACCCCGGAAGGCCTGCGACACCAACTGCCCGACGGCGGCCTCGGTGAGTCCGGCCCGGCTGGCGGCGACCCGGTCGACGGTCACGTCGACGCGCGGCACCCGGTCGGCCAGGGTGGTCGAGACGTCCTCGACGCCCCGGATACCGGCCATCGCCGTCTCGGCCCGCTCCGCGGCGGCGGCCAACGCCTCAGGGTCGGCGGCCCGGACGATCACCGCCAGCTCGTTGGCGGAGGCCCCGCCCTGGCCGGCCGGGAAGGTGATCTCGCCGGCCTCCGGCCCGAGCGCCGCGAACCGGTCCCGCAGCACGCCCCGCATCGCCTTGGCGTCGGTCTCGCCGCCGAGCCGCAACGCGTAGTTGGCCACGTTGTTGCCGGCGCTGCCGGCCCAGGGCGTGTCGCCGCCGCCGGCGGTCACCTGGTACGACTCGACGCCCGGGGTGCTCGCCAGCACCGCCTCGACCCGACGGGCCGCCGCGTCGGTGCCGGACAGTCCCGTGCCGACCGGCAGTTCCTGCCGAATGTTGAGGGTGTCCTGGCCGGAGTCGTCCAGGAAGTTCGTCTCCAACTGCCGGGCCAGCCCGAAGGTGCCGACCAGCACCAGCAGCCCCGCCGCCAGGGTCGCCCAGCGGTAGGCCCGCCGCCCGGTGGCGAACCGGATGACCGGCAGGTACGCCCGCTGCAACGGGCTGCGCAGTTCGCGTTCCTCGGCGGCCCGCCGGACCGCCACCCCGTCGGTGGCACCGGTCACCGGCTTGAGGAACCAGTACGCGAGCACCGGGATCACCGTCAGCGACACCAGCAGCGAGGCCAGCAGCGCCACGGTGACCGTGATCGCAAAGGGCGCGAAGAGCTGACCGACGAAACCACCGACCAGAGCGATGGGGGCGAAGACGGCCACCGTGGTCAACGTCGACGCGGTGACGGCACCGGCCACCTCGCGTACGGCCGTGATGATCGCCTGTCGCTTGGGCCCCCCGTACGTCAGGTGCCGCTTGATGTTCTCCAGCACGACGATCGAGTCGTCGACCACCCGGCCGACCGCGACGGTCAACGCGCCGAGGGTGAGCAGGTTGAGCGAGTAGTCGCCGATCCAGAGAGCGATCAGCGCGACCACCACCGACAGCGGAATGGAGACCGCCGTCACCACGGTGGAGCGCACCGACAGCAGGAAGACCAGGATGACCACCACGGCCATGATCAGGCCGAGCAGGCCCTCGGTGCTCAGCGTCTTGATGGACTTCTCCACGAACGGCGCCTGGTCGAGCACGACGGTCAGCTCCGCACCGGTGGCGGACCGCAGGTCGGCGAGGCGGTCGGCGACCGCGTGCGAGATCTCCACCGCGTTGCCGTCCGGGTCGGCGGTGACCGCGATGCCGAGACTCTCGCGACCGTTGGTCCGGGTGATCGCGGTGGCCGGAGCGAGGCCGTCCGCCACCGTCGCGACATCACCGAGGCGGACCGGACCGGCCTTCTTGGCCGGCGGGGCGACGACCACGTCACGCAGCTCGTCCAGGGTGGTCAGCGGGGCACCGACCTGCACCGGCAGGCTGCGGTCACCGTCGAGTACGGCACCGGCCGGCACCGCCACGCCGTTGGCCCGCAACGCGGTGCCGATCGCGGTCGGCTGCACCTTCGCCCTGGCCAGCTTCGCCGGATCCGGCGTGATCACCACCAGTTCGTCCCGAACGCCGGTCAGCTCGACGCTGCGGACGCCCTCGATCGCCGCCAGTTCCGGCACCACGACGTCACGCAGCTTGCCGGCGAGGGCCCGCTGGTCGTCGTCGCCGGACGCGGCCAGCACCACGGCCGGCAGGTCGTCGGTACTGCCCGCGATGACCTGCGGCTCCACCCCGTCGGGCAGTCGGGTCCGGTTCAACGCGGTCTGCATCCTGCCGACCACGTCGTCGAGGTCCGTACCGAACTCGTACTGCACCTGGATGGTGGTCAGGCCCTCCCGGGAGGTCGAGATGACCGTGTCGAGACCGGAGATGCCGCGCAGGCTGTTCTCGATCGGCTCGGCGACCTGGGATTCGACGACCTCCGGTGCGGCACCGGGGTACTGGGCCACGATGAACGCGGCGGGGAACTCCAACGACGGTAGAAGTTGCTGCTTCAGCGACGGCACGGCGTACGCACCGAACGCCGTGGTCACCACCGCGATGAGGGCTACCAGCCCCCGGTTGGCGAGGCTGAATCTGGCGAGCAGCGACATCGGCGTGGCTCACTCCTGGGGGAGACGGTCGAGGGGCACGAGCAGTGTGCCCGACCCGGCCGGCCCACCGGCCTCCGGGGCGGCCGAGCCGTCGGCGGTGCCGATTCGCAGCGATTTCACCAGGTCGCGGTACAGCTCATCGATGCGCAGCAGGGTCGCGTGGTCACCGACGGCTCGGATCCTGCCACGGTCCATCACGACGATCTGGTCGGCGTCGAGCACGGTGGAGAGCCGGTGCGCGATGGTCACCACCGCGCCCGCCGCGGCCAGCTGCCGTACGCACCGGCCGACGGCCGCCTCGGTCAGCCCGTCGACCTGGGAGGTGGCCTCGTCGAGCAGCAGCACGTCCGGGGTACGCAGCACGGCCCGAGCCAACGCGATGCGCTGCCGCTCGCCGCCGGAGACGGTGGTGGCGCTCAGCGGTGTGTCCAGCCCACGGTCGAGCGATCGCACCTTGTCATGCAGCTCGACGGCGCGCAGCGCGGTCCAGAGCTCCTCGTCGCTCGCGTCGGGATGGGTGAAGCGCAGGTTGTCGCCGATGGTGCCGGGTACGACCGGCGCCTCCTGCTCGACATAGGCCAGCCGGGCGCGGATCTCACCGGGAGTGTGCTCCGGGTAGGGACGGCCATCGAGCAGCAGTCGGCCCTGCTCGGGTTCGAGGAAGCGCAGCAACAGGGAGAACAGCGTGGTCTTGCCGGCACCGGAGGGTCCGACGATCGCGGTGTGGCCGACCCGTGGGATCTCCAGGTCGATGCCACGTACCGCGGGTGGTACACCCGGGGCGTACCGCGCGGTGACCCCCCGCAGCGCCAGCACGGGGTCGCGGCGGTCCGTACCCTCGGGTCCGCGCGGCGCGGCCGCAGCCGCCGGTCCGGGTGGCGGAGCCGCCGGCTCGACCGCCATGGCCTCGATCTCCCGCAGCCGGCCGGCCGCCGCGATGCCGGCCTGCATGGCCGTCATGTTCTGGGTCAGCTCGCTGATCGGCCCCATCAGTTGGAAGGCGTAGAGCAGGAACGCGATGAGCGTGGAGACCTCGATGAGGCCGCGCTCGGCGCGCGCCGCCCCGAACCCGAGGATGACGATCACGGCGAGCTGGATGCCCGTCCAGGAGATGGTCCAGACGGTGGCGGCGCGGCGAGCGGCGTGGATGCCGTGCCGCGCCGCGTCCTCGGCATGCCTGGTGATCATGGTCGCCTGGCGTTGCTCGGCCCGGCTGGCCTTGACCGTGCGGATGGCCCGCAGCGAGCCCTCCAGAATCCCGCCGAGACGCCCCACCGACTCCTGCGCCGCTTCCTGGGCCCGCCCGATCGACGGCAGCAGGAGTCCCATCAGCAGCGCGACGGCCACGACCGCGACGAGTGTCGTGCCGAGCAGCACCACGTCGAGCGTGCCCATCAGCACGAGCGTCCCGACCAGCGCCACCGCCCCGTTGATCAGGCCGACGAGGCTGCCGGACGCCTCGTGCAGCAGCCCTGGGTCGGAGGTCGCCCGGGTGACCAGTTCGCCGCTGGGCCGGCGGGTCAACTGATCGATCCGGGCGGCGAAGTAGCGGCGGACGACCCCGGACCGCGCGTCGAGCACCACCCGCTCGGCGACGCCACCCATCAGCATCCACTGCCACAGCGAGATGGCGGCACCGACGACGACCAGCGCGAACAGCACGGTCACCGGCCGGGACAGCGAGCCGCCGGCACCGAGGGTGTCCAGTACCCACTTGGTCACCAGCGGGGTCGCGAGCCCGGCGGCGTTGGCCAGCAGGCCGAGCAGCAACCCGAGCAGCATGGCCGGCCAGTGCGGCCGGAGGTAGGCCAGCAGAAGGCCGGTACGGGCCCGGTGGAGGGTCGGCTGAAGGTCGGTCGGTGCGGAAGCAGCGGTCTCGGTCACCCCGCAATGGAACACCGATGTTCCATTACGGGCAAGTGTTATTCGGAATACGGACATTGGTAGCCTCTCCTCGTGACGAGCACCGAGGAGAGCGGTAGCCGGCTGCGGACCCGGCAGGCCATCCTGCAGGCGGCGATCGAGGTGCTGAGCCGCAACCCCGCCGCCAGCCTCGGCGACATCGCCACCGCCGCCCAGGTCGGCCGGACCACGCTGCACCGCTACTTCCCGGAACGGTCGGACCTGCTGGCCGGCGTGGTCGCGGAGGGCGTGGCTCGGTTGAACAACGCCACCGCCCGCGCCCGGCTGCACGAGGGCAGCGGCGCGGAGGCCCTCTACCGCCTCTGCGCCGAGTACTTCGACCTCGGGGACCTGCTCTCGCTGATCTTCGCCGAACCGCAACTCGTCACCGACCCGGCGTGGACCGCCGAAGTCTGCGACGACGACTTCCACGCCGTGGTGGCCCGGGGGCACGCCGACGGCAGCATCGACCCCGCGCTGCCCGCGGCCTGGTTGCAGTCCGTGCTCTGGTCACAGCTCTACGCCGGCTGGAGTTACCTGGCCGAACACGACGTCTCCCGCCACGAGGTGCTCGGCCTGGTCACCCGGACCGTCGCCGGCGCGGTCGCGCCCCGCCCCTGACCCGCCCTCGCCCCGAACCGGCTCACCGCCCGTGCCGCCACCTGTGACCCGAACCCCGTCCCGCCGCCGCAACCGCCAGGCCGCCTGCCTCCGACGCAAGGCCCTTGTCGACACTCCCGCGCTGTCGAGCTGACTGCACAGACGGATCGCCTGCCCCCAGCCCGTTCGCTGCCACCACACGTATGGGGAGATGGCCGAAGAAGCCCGACAAGCCGCTGAGAGCACAGACGGGTCAGCTCGACAGCGCGCGAGCCCTTTCCGCCCGGCAGGACACGCGCAACGATCTTCCGGAGGAACCGACTCCGAGCGGGTGGCGGGGACGGTGCCGGATGCGGCCCAGGTCGGGCGGCGGGCGGGGCCGGGAACTCAGGCGAGGTCGAGGGAACGGGCGGCGACGAGCGGGTCGTTGGCGATGGTCACCGGGGCGGGGGCGGTGGAGATGGCCCACTCGGGGTCCTTCAGGCCGTGCCCGGTGACCGTACAAACCACGGTGGACCCGGCCGGTACCCGCCCGGCGGCGGCCTGCTGGAGCAGGCCGGCGACGCTGGCCGCGCTGCCCAGTTCCACGAAGACACCGACTTCCCGGGCCAGCAGCCGGTACGCCGCCAGGATCTCCCGGTCGGTGACCGCCTCGATCAGGCCGCCGGAGGCGTCCCGCGCGTCCAGGGCCTTCGTCCAGCTCGCGGGGTTGCCGATCCGGATGGCCGTGGCGATGGTGGAGGGCTCGGCCACGACCTGCCCGGTCACGATCGGCGCCGCACCGGCCGCCTGGAAGCCGTACATCTTCGGTAGCCGGCTGGCGTTGCCGGCGTCGCGGTCCTCCCCGTAGCCCATCCAGTACGCGGAGATGTTGCCCGCGTTACCCACCGGCAGGCAGTGGATGTCGGGTGCGTCGCCGAGCGCCTCGACGATCTCGAAGGCCGCCGTCTTCTGGCCGTGCAGCCGGTCGATGTTGACCGAGTTGACCAGGGCCACCGGGTAGTCCTGGGCGAGCTTGGCGGCCAGCGCCAGGCAGTCGTCGAAGTTGCCGTTGACCTGGAGCAGCTTCGCGCCGTGCACGAGCGCCTGAGCCAGCTTGCCCAACGCGATCTTGCCCTGCGGCACCAGGACCGCACAGGTCATCCCGGCCCGGGCCGCGTACGCGGCGGCGGAGGCGCTGGTGTTGCCGGTGGAGGCGCAGATGATGGCCTTGTTGCCGGCCTCGACCGCCTTGGAGACGGCCATCGTCATGCCGCGGTCCTTGAACGAGCCGGTGGGGTTCGCGCCCTCCACCTTCAGGTACACGTCGCAGCCGAGCCGGGCGGAGAGCACCGGCGCGGGCAGCAGCGGGGTGTTCCCCTCGTGCAACGTGACCACCGGCGTGGCGTCGGTGACCGGCAGCCGGTCCCGGTAGGCGTCGATCAGGCCACGCCACATCTCGCGCTCCTCGCCTCTGCGAATGATCCGGCCGCTCACAGTCCGCCCTCGACCCGTAGCACGCTCGCCACCGACCGGACGATGTCCAGGCCACGCAGCTCCTGGACGGTCGCCGCGAGCGCCGCGTCCGGCGCGACATGGGTCACGATGACCAGTACCGCGTCGCCGGCCGCTCCGGCGGCACCGCCGGCGGGCCCCTGACGGACGGTGGCGATCGAGACGTCGTGCCGGGCGAACACTCCGGCCACCGCCTCCAGCACACCGGGACGATCGGCCACGTCGAGGCTGATGTGGTAGCGGGTGAGCGCCTCACCCATCGGCCGCACCGGCAGGTCGGCGTAGGCGGACTCGCTGGCGGCGCGGACCCCGGCGAGCCGGTTGCGGGCGACCGCCACCACGTCACCGAGCACCGCGCTGGCGGTCGGCGCCCCACCGGCACCCCGCCCGTAGAACATCAGCTGCCCGGCCGCCTCCGCCTCGACGAAGACCGCGTTGAACGCGTCGCCGACGCTGGCCAGCGGATGGGTCACCGGGATCATCGCCGGATGCACCCGGACGCTGACCGCCTCCCGGCCCTGCCCGTCGGCACCACGGGCGGCGATGCAGAGCAGCTTGATCGTGCAGCCCATCGCCTTGGCGCTGGCCACGTCCGCGGCGGTGACCTCGGTGATGCCCTCGCGGTGCACGTCGGCGGCACCGACCCGGGTGTGGAAGGCGAGCGAGGCGAGGATCGCGGCCTTCGCGGCGGCGTCGAAGCCCTCCACGTCGGCCGTCGGGTCGGCCTCCGCGTACCCCAGTTCGGTCGCCTCCTCCAGCGCCTCGGCGAACCCGGCACCGGTGGCGTGCATGGCGGAGAGGATGAAGTTGGTGGTGCCGTTGACGATGCCGGTGACGCGGGTGATGCGATCACCGTGCAGCGACTCACGCAGCGGGCGCAGCAGCGGGATGGCACCGGCCACGGAGGCCTCGTAGTAGAGGTCGCCACCCCCCTCGACCGCCGCGTCGTGCAGCGCGCCGCCGTCCTCGGCGAGCAACGCCTTGTTCGCGGTGACCACGCTCTTGCCGGCCCGCAACGCCTCCACCAGCCAGCCGCGCGCCGGCTCGATGCCGCCGACCACCTCGACCACCACGTCGACGTCGTCTCGCTTGATCAGCCCCAGCGCGTCGGTGGTGAACAGGGCCGGATCGACCGGCAGGTCGCCGCGATCCCGGCCGATCCGGCGTACGGCGATGCCGGCGATCTCCAGCGGAGCACCGACCCGGGCGGCGAGGTCCGCCGACTGCTCATGCAGCAGCCGGACCACCTCGGCACCGACGGTGCCGCAGCCGAGCAGGGCGAGGCGTACAGGTGACGTCATCCCACATCCAAAGCGAGCAGGTCCTCTTCGGTCTCCGGTCTAACGATCAGCCGGGCCCGGCCGTCTCTAACCGCGACCACGCCGGGGCGGGGCACGTGGTTGTAGTTGCTGGCCATGCTGCGGCAGTACGCACCCGTGCCGGGCACCGCGACAAGATCTCCGGGCTGCACGTCAGCGGGCAGGAATTCATCCTTCACCACGATGTCCCCGGACTCACAGTGCTTTCCCACCACGCGGGCGAGCATCGACCCGGCGGCGCTCGTCCGGGAGGCCAGCGTCGCCGAGTACGACGCGTCGTACAGCGCGGTGCGGATGTTGTCGCTCATCCCCCCGTCGACGCTGACGTACGTCCGGATGCCGTCGACGTCCTTGACCGTGCCGACCTCGTAGAGGGTGAACACGGCCGGGCCGACGATCGCCCGACCCGGTTCGATGGACAGGTGCGGGCTGACCAGCCGCTCCGCCGCGCACTCCGAGTCCACGATCTTGCGGAGCCGCTTGGCCAGGTCGTGCGGGGGCGCGGGGTCGTCCTGCGAGGTATACGCGATGCCGAAGCCGCCGCCGAGGTCCAGCTCGGGCAGGTCCACCCCGCGGGCGTCGCGGATCTGCGCCTGCAGGGCGAGCACCCGGCGCGCGGAGACCTCGAAGCCGCTGGTGTCGAAGATCTGCGAGCCGATGTGCGAGTGCAGACCCCGCAGCTCCAGCACGTCCTCGTCGAGCACGCGCAGCGCGGCGGTCAGCGCGGCCCCACCCGCGAGGGAGAAGCCGAATTTCTGGTCCTCGTGGGCGGTGGCGATGAACTCGTGGGTGTGCGCCTCCACCCCGACGGTGACCCGGATCAGCACCCGGGGTCGTACCCCGCGGTCGCGGGCCAGCGCGGTGAGCCGCTCGATCTCGTGGAAGGAGTCCACGATGATCCGGCCGACTCCGACGTCGAGGGCCCGGCTCAGCTCGGCCACCGACTTGTTGTTGCCATGGAAGCCGATCCGCTCCGGCGGCATCCCACCGGCCAGCGCCACGGCCAACTCCCCGCCACTGCACACGTCGAGGAAGAGCCCCTCCTCGGCGATCATCCGGACCACCGCCCGGCAGAGGAACGCCTTGCCGGCGTAGTAGACGTCCTCCGTCGGGAAGGCCGCCCGGAAGTCCCGGCAACGCGAGCGCAGGTCGTCCTCGTCGAGGACGTAGACCGGGGTACCGAACTCGGCGGCGATGTCACGTACGCCCAGGCCCGCGACGGTCAGCGCGCCGTCGGCACCGCGCGCCACGTTGACCGGCCACAGTTGCGGCACCAGGGCGTTGACGTCGTCCGGGGTACGCAGCCAGGCCGGTCCCCGGTTGCCGATGTCGCCGTGCAGCGCGCCCGCCTCGTGTGCCCGCACGGTTACATCCTCTCCGGTGCGGAGACACCGAGCAGGCGCAGCCCGTTGGCGATGACCACCCGGGTGGCGTCGTTGAGCCAGAGCCGCGCCCGGTGCAGGTCGGTGACCTCCTCGTCGCCCCGGGGCAGGATCCGGCAGTTGTCGTAGAACCGGTGGTACGCCCCGGCCAGGTCCTCCAGGAAGCGGGCCACCCGGTGCGGCTCCCGCAGCTCGGCGGCGGTGACCACCACGGCGGGGAACTCGGCGAGCGCCTTGAGCAGCTCGTTCTCCTTGTCGTGGTCGAGCAGCTCGGGCCGGAACGACGCGGCGTCGCCCCTGGTGAGACCGACCTCGGCGGCGTTGCGGCCGACGCTCGCCGTCCGGGCCGCCACGTACTGCACGTAGTAGACCGGGTTGTCCCGGGTGGCCCGGGTCCACAGCTCGATGTCGATGTCGATCGGCGAGTCGCTGGAGTAGCGGGCCAGCGCGTACCGGGCGGCGTCCACCCCGATCGCGTCGACCAGGTCCTCCAGGGTGACCACGGTGCCGGCCCGCTTGCTCATCCGCACCGGCGCGCCGTCGCGGACCAGGTTCACCAGCTGGCCGATGAGGATCTCCAGCGTGCGCTCGGGATCGTCACCGAAACAGGACGCCATCGCGTTCATCCGGCCGACGTAACCGTGGTGGTCCGCCCCGAGCATGATCACGACCCGGTCGAAGCCGCGTTCCCGCTTGTCCAGGTAGTAGGCGCAGTCGGCGGCGAAGTACGTCCACTCGCCGTTGGACTTGCGCAGCACGCGGTCCTTGTCGTCGCCGAAGTCGGTGGTCCGCAGCCAGGTGGCGCCCTCGGAGTCGAAGACGTGGCCCTGCTCGCGCAGCCGGGTCAGGGCGTGCTCCAGCTCGTCCCGGTCGTGCAGGTCCTTCTCGTTGAAGTAGGTGTCGAACTCGACGCCGAAGTCCCGCAGCGAGGACTTGATCTCGGTGAACATCAGCGCGACGCCCTCGACCCGGAAGACCTCCTGGGCGGCGGCGTCGTCCAGGGTCAGCGCGTCCGGCCGCCGGGCCGTGACCTGCTCGGCGATCTCGGCGATGTACGCCCCGCCGTAGCCGTCCTCCGGTGCCGGCTCGCCTCGCGCGGCGGCGAGCAGTGACCGGGCGAACCGGTCGATCTGCGAGCCGGCGTCGTTGAAGTAGTACTCGGTGCCGACGTCGGCGCCGGTGGCCCGCAACAGCCGGCTGAGGGCGTCACCGACCGCCGCCCAGCGCACCCCGCCGATGTGCACGGGGCCGGTCGGGTTGGCCGAGACGAACTCCAGGTTGATCTTCAGACCGGCGAGCCGGTCGCTCCGGCCGTACTCCTCGCCCGCCTCGACGATCGAGCGGGCGAGCTGGCCGGCGGCGGCGGCGTCGAGCCGGATGTTGAGGAAGCCCGGACCGGCGATCTCGACGGACTTGATTCCCGGGGCGCTGGCCAGCTGGGCGGCCAGCGCGGCGGCGAGCTCGCGCGGCGGCAGGCCGACCTTCTTGCTCAGCTGGAGCGCCAGCGTGGCGGCGTAGTCGCCGTGCTCAGGGTTGCGGGGTCGCTCGACCGTGGTGTGCTCCGGTAGCGCGGAGCGGTCCAGCCCCCGGTCGGCGAAGACGGCGTGAGCGGCGGCGAGGACGGCGTCGGCGAGTTCTGCGGGAGTCACCGATCCATGTTATCGGGGGTAGACTCGGTCCCCGCGGCGGCGACCCAGCATCCCATTTCGGCCCGCCAGAGCCCCTGACCGACCGACCTGACGAGGCACGATGAGCATCAGCACCCCGGGTGGCCCGCAGCGCCGCCCGACCGTGGTCAGCACCGGTAAGAAGCCGGCGGCGGGTCGACCGGCCGCCGGCACCAAGGCGACCGGGTCCAAGGCCGGCTCCGACAGACCAGCCGCCGCGCAACGCGCGGGCGGCGGTGGCAAGGGGCCCCGCAAGCCGATCACTCCGGTCAAGGTCAGCCAGGGCCGGTCGTGGGGGCCGATCGCGCTCTTCGTCGCCGTCGGGGTGCTCGCCACGTCGATCATCGGGTTCGGGGCCTGGGCGACCTTCAAGGGCAGCCAGTCCTGGCAGGACAAGGCGGCGGGCATCTCGGGCATCGTCAACTACCGCGAGACGGACCCGGAGAGCCTCAACTACGAGTCGCACCAGGCCGGCAAGATCGACTACAAGTACAGCCCGCCGGTCGGTGGCGCGCACAACAACGCCTGGCAGCGCTGCCTGGGTGACGTCTACGACGCGCCCATCGCATCCGAGCACGCGGTGCACAGCATGGAGCACGGCGCGGTCTGGCTCACCTACCGGCCCGATCTGCCCGCCGCCGACGTGGAGAAGCTGGCCAGCGTGATCCGTGGCAACGACTTCATGCTGATGAGCCCGTACGAGGGCCTGGACGCCGCCGTGTCGCTGCAGGCGTGGGGCTACCAGCTCAAGGTCGACAGCGCCGACGACCCGCGGATCAAGGAGTTCGCCACCACGCTGGCGCAGAACGCCTCGATCGAGCCGGGCGTGCCCTGCTCCGCCGGCAACTACACCACCGGCACCGGCACCGAGCCGCGCGAACTCGCGCCGCCGACGGGTGGCTGACGTGCCCGACACGGTCCAGGAGGCCCCGACGGCGGAGGGGAACGATTCGGTCGAGCCCCGTCGGCGGCCCCGGACGCTGCGCTACCTCACGCTGGCCCTCACGGCGCTGCTGCTGCTCGGAGTCGGCTGGACGGCCGCGACGCTGGTCGCCGGGCGGGCTCCGGGTGACGACTCGGCCGAGGCCGGCTTCGCGCGGGACATGTCCCGTCACCACGCCCAGGCGGTGGAGATGGCGATGGTCGCGTACGCCAAGGGTCAGGATCCGGCGATCCGGCAGATGGGCTACGACATGGCCCTGACCCAGCAGGCCCAGATCGGCCAGATGCAGCGCTGGTTGCAGGAGTGGGAGCTGCTGCCCACCGGCTCCCGGCCGGCGATGGAGTGGATGCCCGACGCCGTGCCGGTGGGTCAGGACGGGCTGATGCCCGGCATGGCGACCCGCGAGGAGATCACCCAGTTGCACGAGGCCCAGGGTGCCGAGGTGGACCGCCTCTTCATCCGGCTGATGATCAACCATCACCTCGGCGGGGTCCACATGGCCGACGGCGTGCTCAAGGTCTCCGACCGCGCCGAGGTGGTCCGGATGGCCGAGGCGATGAAGCAGACGCAGCAGAAGGAGATCAACGAGCTGCGCCTTCTGGAGACCGCCAGCGGTTGATCCGCAGACCGCCAGCGGTTGATCCGCCCGATGTCCGCCGCGACCTTCGCCGCCCCGCTCGCCGTCGAGCGGGGCGGCGTCGTGTCGGCGCCCCGGCATCCGGGTTCGGCGTGCCTGGAGTCGGAACACCTCGACCGGGATCGTAGGCTCCGCCCCACCTTGGGGTTATACGACCGATTTTCCCTCTAGGGGTTACTTGGAGCGAAGTGCACTCGTTGTCCGGACGTGGGGGTTGCACTCAGAGACGCGCGGCGTTCGGTCACCAGTTGGTGCCGACGCCACACCATCGGCGGTGACGGGGCGGTGGCAGCCGTCCGTCGCGGACAGCGGCAGGGCGAGCCGGGAACGCTCAGCCGCGAACAGGAGCTGGAACTGATCGACACCCTCCGGGGTGTCCACCCTGACGCGTTCGGCCTGGACGAGGAGCTGTGGACCCGCCAGAGTCTGCACACGCTCATCCAGCAGCACTTCGGGGTGACGCTGGACGCGGGAGTGGTCGGGGCGTACCTGCGGGCCTGGGGGTTGGGTCCGCGCGAGCCCCGGGAACGGGCCTGCGGGCTCTGCGTCGGAGCGGTCGAGC
The DNA here is from genome assembly GCF_056150025.1 of Micromonospora aridisoli. Classification (NCBI taxonomy): domain Bacteria; kingdom Bacillati; phylum Actinomycetota; class Actinomycetes; order Micromonosporales; family Micromonosporaceae; genus Micromonospora; species Micromonospora aridisoli. The sequence continues at coordinate 39,676 of NZ_JAXCFK010000010.1, forward strand.
GTTGGGTACGCAGCGAGTACCCGGCGATCACCCGAGCCGCCCAGGAGCACCTGGCGGAGGTCTACTGGATCGGCCGGATCCGGCTGCGCGGCACGATGCCGGCGGCCGACATCATCTCGGCGGTCTCCTCGCGCGGACGGGTCCGATTCATGATTACCACCCCGTCGGTCGACCCACCGCTGCCCCGGGACTTCGTGTACCGGCTCAGCGGAGCCGAGCGGCGCACCGTACACCTGATCGTGGACGGCTCCTGGGCCCGCAACGAATGGCCGCGCCGGCTCCCCCGGCGCATCGTGCCGCACCCGCTGCCCAGCTGCGGACGCGCGCTCGCCGCCTGACGCGCCGATACCGATTCGGTGATCGGCTACGGGGTTTGCTAGTCTTCTCCAGTCGCTGAGCCCCCGTAGCTCAGGGGATAGAGCACCGCCCTCCGGAGGCGGGAGCGCAGGTTCGAATCCTGCCGGGGGCACTCTCTGTAACTCTTTCGGGTGGATGCTCGATTGGGTGAACAGCGGGCGGCTGCTCGACGCGTCGACCGCGGAGCGCACCTGCTACTCACGAGCGAAACAGGATGACGCTCGGCCGAGATCCGTGCCAGGACCACGATCGTCAACGCAGGCCGGCGGAACCACAAGGGGCATAGAATCGCTCCTATGTCCTCGCCCGATGCCGACGACGCCGCGTGGCAGGCCTGGGCGGCGGGCGCGGAACCGGAGCGGGCTGCGGCGGACCGACGGCGCAAGATGTTGATCGTCGTCGGGGCCGTCGCGCTGATCGCGACCCTCGTGGTCCTGCGGACGTTACTCGCCGATTTCGGTCAGCAGAAGTTGGGCGACGAAGTGGAGATGCAGGTGGTGTTCCTCGGTGGCACCGCCCCTCCCGGTGGGGCCCGCCTCGGCGTGACGCCGCTGACGGTGCGTAAGGATGCGCCAAAGGATGGCGTGGTGCCGCACTACGTGGACGTGCGGGTTTCCAACAAGGGCGTGGTGACGCTCGATGCAAGAGTGGCCATGGACGCGTACGACGAGCAGGGCAGGCGGTTCGACCAGGCAGACGTGTCAACACCGCTGTGCCCGGCTGACCGGCCCCAGATCACGTCGGGTAGAGCTGCGACGATCTGCCTTGCATTCCTGATCCCGCGCGGCGCGCGGCTGGTCCGTCTCGGCTCTGGCGGCGGAATCGGCGGGCGGACACACTGGGCCGTCGACTGACCGACATCCCGCGTTCCGTTCGACGTAGCTGCCGCATCGTTCGTCCTGGCCGGCAGGAGGTTCCTGCAGCTGAGGAGTAGGCGAACCGCGTCAGCGGACGGGCCCGGCGAGGTCGGGACCTTGGTCCCGGCGGGTTCGGGTGTTCCGGCCCGCGCGCCCGGCCCCCGCCAGGGCGAGAGTGGTCATGTAAGAAACGGACCACGGAGGCAACGATGACCGTCCACCAGGGCACCCACCGCTCGATCGAGCGCCCGCTCGAGCACGCCGAACTGCCCGGCGCCATGCTGACCACCACCGCCGCCCGGGCACTGGCCGTGCTGCGGATCTCCACCGGGCTCGTCTTCATCTGGGCCTTCCTCGACAAGACCTTCGGTCTGGGCTACGCCACCCCGGCCGAGCGCGCCTGGATCAACGGCGGTTCGCCGACCAAGGGCTTCCTCGCCAACGTCGAGGTCGGACCGATGCAGTCGGTGGCCCACACGATCGCCGGGACCTGGTGGGCGAACGCACTCTTCATGGTCGGACTGGCCGCCATCGGCCTCGCCCTGATCGCCGGCGTCGGCCTGCGGGTGGCGGCCGCCTCGGGCACCCTGATGATGGCGCTGATGTGGCTGGCCGAGTTCCCGCTGGCCCGCTTCACCGCCGGTGGCGACCCGACCGGCTCCACCAACCCGGTGGTCGACTACCACCTGATCTACGCCGTGGTCCTGGTCGCCCTGGCCGCCGCGTACGCCGGGCACACCTGGGGCCTGGGCCGGCTCTGGGCCCGCCTGCCCTTCGTGCAGCGCCACCGCTGGATGATCTGAACCGCTCGACCAGCCGCTGGGCCGGACCGCACCACGGTCCGGCCCAGCGGTGTGCCGGCGGCAGGGCGACCGGCGCGGGCGGTGGTCCTGCTCAGTCCGCGGCGGCGCGCCGGGCGCGGGCCCGACGACGGCCCTCGTGCATGGCCTGCACCCGCGGCACCGGAATGGCCCGCCCCTCCTCGACCAGGTCGACCGGGAGATGCTGCGGTGGTGGCATCAGCTCGGCCCACGGGTCCCGCTGCGCCACCAGCGCCGGTGCCGTCCGGACGGTGAAGTCTCCGGGGGTCACGGATTCCAGGTCGTCCCAGGCCACCGGGAAGGAGACCGGCACGCCGGGGCGCAGCCGGGGGCTGTACACCGACACGACGGTCGCACCGCCGGTCCGGGTGGGATCGACGAAGACCTTCCCACCCCGGTCCTCACGGATGAACGCGGTGGTCGCCAACTCCGGATCCAGCCGTTCCGCCCGGGCAGCGAGGGCCCGGGTGGCGGCAGCCAGCTCCTCGGCGTCGGGGCCCGGCTCGACCGGAACGAACACGTGCACGCCCTTGGCACCGCTGGTCTTCACCGCACCCACCAGCCCGGCGTCGGCGAGGGCCTGCCGGACCAGCAGCGCGGCGCCCACGCCGGCCGCGAACCCACCGGTCTCCGGCGGATCGATGTCCAGCACCAGGTGGGTGGGACGGCTCAGGTCCTCGACCGTGGCCAGGGTGGGGTGGTACTCGACCGCCCGCTGGTTGGCGAACCAGAGCAGCGTGCGGCGGTCGTCGCAGAGCGCGTACGCGATCTCCCGGCGGGACGCCTCGGCCCAGATCGGCACCCGACGTACCCAGTCCGGGGTGTAGCGCGGCAGGTTCTTCTGCATGAACGGCGGTTGTCCCGGACGCACCCGCACCACCGACAACGGACGGCCACGCAGTGGCGGGAGGATCCGGCCGGCCATCGCGTCGAGGTAGTCGACCAGGTCACGCTTGCTCGCTCCCGACCCGTCGAACAACGACTGGTCGAGATTGGTCAGTGCGACCCCGTCCCGGGTCTCGTCGGCCCCGCCCACCCGATCACCATCCCGGCCGGACGCCCGGCGGTCAACCGGAACACCGCTTGAACCGTCCACGCCGTCAGCTCGACAGGGACAGCGGAGCATGACCGCCGGGCCGCGTGACTCCGTAACCGAACGGTCGGAGCGGTCAGGAACGCGAGCGATGCGCCGGACGAACGGTCGGACCGTCGGAGCGCGAGCGCCAGGTCAGCTGAGCGGGCCGCCGGCGGCGACGGCGGCGAGCAGGCGGGCTGTGTGGGCGCGGGTCGCCGCGTAGAGGCCGGAACCGTAGCTGACCCGGGCCACCCCCAGGGCGGCCAGTTCCGCGAGCGCCGGTGCGCCGCGACGCGCCAGCACGTTCACCGGCGCCGCGACGGCCGGCACGAAGCTCCGCAGCTGTGCCGGGTCGGCCAGCAGGATCGGGTAGACGCTGTCCGCCCCGGCCGCCAGGTAGCGCCGGGCGCGGCGGATCGCCTCGGCGAGCCGGTCGGCCGGCTCACCTCCGGGGCGCAGGAAGACGTCCACCCGGGCGTTCAGCACCAGCGCCACCCCGGCCTCGTCGGCCGCCGCCCGCACCCCGGCCAGCAGGTCGGCCTGTTCCTCCGCGTCCAGCATGACGCCGGTACGGGGATCCGAGTCCTCCAGGTTGAGCCCGACCGCCCCGGCGTCGAGCAGCCGGGAGACCAGTTCGGCCGGGCGTAGCCCGTAACCCCGCTCCAGGTCGGCGGTGACCGGCACATCGACCACACGGGCGATCCGGGCCACGGCGGCGAACATCTCCCCCGGCGGCGTGTCCTCACCGTCGGCGTACCCGAGCGACTCGGCGACGGCGGCGCTGCCGGTGGCCACGGCGGGAAAGCCGGCGTCGACCACGGCCCGCGCCGAGCCGGCGTCCCAGGCGTTGGGCAGCACCAGCGGATCGCCGGGTCGGTGCAGGGCACGCAGCGCGGCCGCCCGGGCCGTCGGGGAGTTGGTCATGACCCCCGATTCTCGACGCTCGGCCACGCCGCGCGGAGAGCCAATCCGGTACGGCTGGCTGTGGGGAAGGCCACTGATCTGACCGATCGGTCAGCCTCTGACCGATCGGTCAGGCATGCTGAGGTCATGGCCCGCCCCACCCCGCAGACCCACGGCGAGATCCTGGCCGCCGCGGCGAGACGTTTCGCCGCCACCGGCTACCGGGGTACGTCGTTGCAGGACATCGCGACCGAGGTGGGCTGTTCCAAGGCCGCAGTGCTGTACCACTTCGCCAACAAGGAGGCCATCCTCACCGAGTTGATGGCCCCCGCGATCGAGGTACTGCGGTCGCTCGACGACCGGATCGCCGCCCAGCCCGGACCGGCCGCGGCGCAGCGCGTCGCCGCCGAGGGCTTCGTCGACCTCGCGGTCCGGTTCCGCAGCGAGATCGCCCTGCTCCGGGGCGAGTTCCCGGAACTGCTGCAACAACCCGGCTTCGCCCACATCCAGCAGATCTCCGAGCGGCTCATCGACGCGCTCGCGGGGCACCCCGAGCGGGCCTCCGCCCGGATCACCGCGCTGGTGCTGCTCGCCGGCATCGCCGAGACGTGCGGCCAGTTCGCCGAGGTGTCCGACGAGGAACTGGGCGATGCGCTGCTGGCGCTGCTGCGCCGGGCGCTGGAACCCACCCGCTGACCCGTCCCACCACTCCACGACCGAGGGAAAGGACCTCATGGCGACCCTGCTATACCGGCTTGGCCGGGGTTCGATGCGCCGACGGCGACTCGTCGCCGCGATCTGGCTCGTCGTACTTGTCGGGCTCGGTCTGGCCGCGGCGACCCTGCGCGGCCCGACGGCCAGCAACTTCACGATGCCCGGCACCGAGTCGCAGCGCGCGCTCGACCTGCTCGACGAGCAGTTCCCCGCCGCGTCGGGTGCCACCGGCACCATCGCGGTCAAGGCGCCCGCCGCAGGGCAACTCGGCACACCCGAGGGCCAGGCGACCGTCCAGTCGATCGCCCAGGAGGCGACGACGGTTCCCGGAGTCATCGCCGCCGTCGACCCGTTCCAGGTCGGGTCGGTCTCACCGGACGGCCAGTACGCGCTGATCCAGGTGCAGTTCAGCGGCGGCGCCGACCAGGTGACCGAGGAGCAGCGGGAGGCGTACGAACGGGTTGGTGCCGCCGCCTCGGCACAGGGCTGGCAGGTGGCGCCCGGCGGCGAGGTGCTCAACACCGAGCCGGAGGTCGGCTCCACCGAGGCGATCGGTGTCGCGGTGGCCCTCGTCGTCCTCGTGGTCACGTTCGGCTCGCTGGTGGCCGCGGGCATGACGATGCTCAACGCGCTGATCGGCGTCGGCGTCGGGATGGCCGGTCTCTTCGCGCTCAGTGGCGCGATCGAGCTGACCAGCACCGCGCCCATCCTCGCGCTGATGCTCGGCCTGGCCGTCGGCATCGACTACTCGCTCTTCATCACCTCCCGGTACCGGCAGAACCTGCTCGACGGGCTGCCGGCGGACGAGGCGATAGGCCGGGCGGTCGGCACCGCCGGCTCGGCGGTGACCTTCGCCGGAGCCACGGTGGTCATCGCGCTCGCCGGTCTCGCCGTGGTCAACATCCCGTTCCTGACCGTGATGGGTCTGGCCGCCGCCGGCACCGTCACCGTCGCGGTGCTGGTGGCGATCACGCTCCAGCCGGCCCTGCTCGGCTTCGCCGGGCGACGGGTACTCCCCCGCCGGCTGCGCTCGTCGGTGCCGGTGGCGCTCAGTGCCGATGACGCCCCGGACGACGCGACCCACCGCAGCGACGTGACCACGCACCGTGCGGCACCGGAGGCAGCCACCATCGCCGGCGAGGACACGTCGGCGTTCGGGTTCCGTTGGGCCCGACTGGTCACCCGGTTCCGGATTCCGGTGATCCTGGTCGGTCTGCTCGGCCTGGGTCTGCTCGCGCTGCCGGCACCGGACATGCGTCTGGCCCTGCCCGACGCCGGCACCGCTCCGGTCGGATCCGCGGCCCGGGTCTCCAACGACCTCATCACCGAGGGCTTCGGCCCGGGCTTCACCGGCCGGCTCGCGGTGGTCGTCGCCGCTGACGACGCACAGGCCACCGCGGCGGCCGTCCCGCAGGTCACCGCCCTGGTCCAGCGCACCGAGAACGTGCTGGCCGTGGCCCCGCCGCAGCTCAGCCCGGACGGCCGGACGGCCCTGCTCGGGGTGATCCCGCAGACCGGCCCGACCGACCCGGCCACCGAGACGATGGTGCACGACATCCGTACCGCCGTCGGCGACATCCAGGGCGCGGACGTGCTGCTCACCGGCGTGACCGCGATCGGCATCGACATCTCGGAGAAGCTCTCCGACGCGCTGCCGGTCTACCTGGCGCTGGTGGTCGGCCTGTCGATCCTGCTGCTGATGCTGGTGTTCCGGTCGGTGCTGGTACCGGTCAAGGCGGCCCTGGGCTTCCTGCTCACCGTCGCCGCCACATTCGGCATCACCGTGGCGGTCTTCCAGCAGGGGCACCTCGCCGACCTGGTCGGCCTGGACACCCCCGGTCCGCTGATCAGCTTCCTGCCGATCCTGCTGATCGGCATCCTGTTCGGCCTGGCCATGGACTACGAGGTGTTCCTGGTCTCCCGGATGCGGGAGGACTTCGTCCACGGGGACACCGCCCAGCAGGCCACCATCAACGGGATGGGGCACGGCGCACGGGTGGTCACCGCCGCCGCGCTGATCATGACTTCGGTCTTCGGCGGCTTCATCTTCCTCGACGACCCGGTGATCAAGTCGATGGGCTTCGCGCTCGCCATCGGCGTGGCGATCGACGCCTTCGTGGTCCGAATGACCATCGTGCCGGCGGTGATGTCGCTGCTGGGCAAGGTGGCCTGGTGGCTGCCCCGCTGGCTGAACCGGGCGCTGCCCAACGTCGACATCGAGGGCGAGAAGCTGCGCGCCCGACTCGACGACAAGGTGTCGGTGTAAGGAAGGGCCCCCTGCTAACGCCTCGGGTATAGCAGGGGGCCCCTTTTAACACCCCGTGCCGGCACCGGCTCAGACGCCGGCCGGGTACGTCTCCATCTCACCCGGGGCGGCCAGGGCCGGCAGCGGATGCAACGCGGTGGTCTCGTCACACCAGATGAAGGCGTCGTAGCGTTCGCCCAGCCGGGTCGGCACGTAGTTGCCCCAGGACTCGAACGACGGGTCGTACACCACCCCGATCGCCCGGTGGTCGAGCGTGTCGGTGACCCAGCCGGGCTGGTCCGGTCCGCCGAAGACCAGCACCGCCCGCTCCGGCATCAGCTCGTGCAACCGGTGCTCCAGCGAGCCGGGGCGGGCCGGGGGCACCACCATCGCCTCGGCCGGCGAACCCCAGCGCGGTGCGGCGATCACCGTCCCCCGCCAGCTGCCGAAGCCGATCAACGCCACCTGGTCGGCGCCGTGGCGCTCCCGGGCCAGCTGGCCGATGTTCACCATCCCGTCGGCGGCCATGTCGGTCGCCCGCGCGTCGCCGACGTGCGTGTTGTGCGCCCACACCACGCCCCGGGCGCCCGACCCGTAGCGGTCGAGCAACCGGTCCAGGGTGTCGGTCATGTGGATGTCCCGCACGTTCCAGGAACCGGGTCCGCCGGCGACCATCTCCCGGTAGTAGCGCTCCGCGCCGGCCACCACCTCCGCGTTCTGCCAGGCCGAGAAGGCGCCCGGCCCGTCGGTGGCGGCGTGTTCCCGGGTACGCGCCAGCAGCCGGACCACCTCCTGCTCGCACCGCGCGGAGACGAAGCGGCTCGCCATCCCGTACTCCTCGACCCGCTTGCCGTACGGCTCGAAGCACCGGTACGCGTCCTGCGCGGCCTCCAGCGACGCCGGGTCCTCCTCGCCGAGGTAGTCGAAGATCGCCTGCATCGACTCCCAGAGGCTGTAGACGTCCAGGCCGTGGAAGCCGACCCGGGACGCCTCCGCCCGCTCCATGTTCCAGGCCCGCAGCCAGCGGCAGAAGCGGGCCACCTCGGCGTTGGCCCACATCCACGTCGGCCACCGTTCAAAGCCCTCCAGCGCGGCCTGCGGCTCGGCCAGCGCACCCGCGGCACCGGTCACCGAGCGGTGCACCCGGTCGCAGTCCGGCCAGTCGCCCTCCACCGCCACGAAGGAGAAGCCGCACTCGGCGATCAGACGCCGGGTGAGCTGCTCCCGGATGCGGTAGTAGTCGTAGCTGCCGTGCGTCGCCTCCCCGATCATCACCACCCGGGCGTCCCGGACGCGCTCCAGCAACGGATCGAGGTCGCTCGGCGCGCCGAGCCGCTGTACCAGCATGCCTGCGGCTACCCGGCACCCCGACGGGCAAACGCGCGGCCCAGCCGTGGTGTGCCGGGGCGGTTGCGCGGGTAGATCGGACGCCATGACCGACAGTGGCGCCGCCCTGCAGGAGTACCTCGCCGGGTTGGACTATCCCGTCTCCCGCGAGGACCTGATCCGCTGGTGCCAGGAGAACGGCGCGAGCACTGAGCAGTTGCAGGCCGTACGTGCCCTGCCGGTGGAGCAGTTCAGCTCCCCCACCGAGCTGACCGAGGCGCTGCGCATGCCCTCCTGAGCGAGCGGGTGGGGCAGGGTCAGACGGGTACGTCGACGACGGTGCCCTCCGCGCGGGAGGTCTCGGCGGCGGCGAGGACCGCCACCACCTCGCGCCCGAAGCGCACGTCACAGCGGTGGTCCCGGGTGCCGGCGTCGACCTCGGCCAGCAGCTGGTCGATCGCCACCCCGAAGGCGGTAGCCGGGCTCGCGCCGCCGTCCGGCAGCCGCTCGATGCCGCTCTCGCCGTAGAGGACGAACTCCGCGGCGACCGAGCGGGGCGGTGCGTCCAGGGTCAGCGACACCGTGCTGGTGGCGCCGTCGGCGTGGCTGAGCAGCAGGTGCACCAGACCGCCCGGACCGTCGGTGGCCGCCACCCGGGCCACCCGGCCCAGCACCGGCAACAGGACGGCGAGGGCGTGCGGACCGATGTCCCACAGCGCGCCGTGCTCCCGGCGCCACGGCGACTGCGCGTACGGGCTGCCGGGCTGAAAGATCGAGGCGAACCGGATCACGTTGGCGGTGTGCCAGCCGCCGGCGGCGGCGGTCGCGGCGATGAATCCGGCGACGTTCGGCTGGTAACGGCCGGTGAAGAAGACCACCGACGCCACCCTCGACCCGGCGGCCGCCTCGACGACGCGGTCGGCGTCGGCGAGGGTCAACGCGAGCGGCTTGTCCAGCAGGAGGTGCCGGCCCGCGGTGGCGGCCCGGACGGCGATGTCCGCCTGAATGTCCGGCGGCAGGGCGACCGCCACCGCGTCGCACGCCTCGATCAGCGCGTCGACCTCCTCGAACGCCGGCACTCCGTAGCGGGTCGCCAGCGCGGCGGCCTTGTCCGGGTCACGTCCCCAGACGCCGACCAGGTCCGACCTCGGGTGTGCCTCCAGCGCCGCCGCGTGCGTCTCCGCCGCCCAGTGCCCGGTGCCGAACAACCCGAACCGCATTCCGTACCTCCGCCGTCTCGCCGGCCGCGGCTGACCCGCGACCGCGTCCAGGCTATGCCCTGTCCTGTCGGCGGATGCTCTTACTACGGGGGTTAGTAGAGTGGGCCGGTGATCGGAACGAGCACCGGGCGGACCAGGTGACCGCCGCCGCGACCACCACCGGATCTCCGGCCGACGGGGCGCTGGCCGTCGCCGCCATCGTGCTGTCGCTGCTGGTCGCCGGCTGGGCGCTGGTGGCCGCGCTGCGCCACCGGCCGCCGGACCGGGTGCAGTTGATCGGGCTGGCCGTACTGGAACTGCTGCTGCTCGGCCTGGTGCTGGTGACCGCCGTGGCGCTGGCCGGCGGCGAGCGACCGGGCGAGCCGGGGTCGTTCTTCGGCTACCTGGTCACGCTGGTCTGCCTGCCGCCGCTGGCGGCGGTACTGGCCCGGATGGAACCGACCCGCTGGGGGTCGGCGATCGTGTGCGCCGTCTGCCTGGTGACGCCGGTGGTCGTGGTGCGGCTCCAGCAGACGTGGGAGGTGCTCGGTGGCTGAGCTGAGCACCGTCCGGCCCCGGACCAACGCGGGCCCGGGCCGGCTGCTGATCGCGGTCTACCTGCTCTTCGCCATCGCCGCGAGCAGCCGCGCCGCCCTCCAGATCGCCACCCGGTTCGACGAGGCGCCGCTGGCCTACCTGCTCTCCGCCCTCGCGGCGGTGGTCTACATCGTGGCCGCGATCGGTCTGGCCCGGGCCGGTCACGCCGGCCGCCGCGTCGCCCTGGCCTGCTGCACGCTGGAACTGGTCGGCGTGGTCGGTGTGGGCGCCTTCAGCCTGGCCCGCCCGGACCTCTTCCCCGACGAAACGGTCTGGTCCGGCTTCGGTAGCGGCTACGGCTACATCCCCCTGGTGCTGCCGGTCCTCGGCCTCGCCTGGCTCGCACGAACCCGTAAGCAAGGGCCCCTTCCTAACGCCTGATGTAGCGGAAGGGGCCCCGCTTAACACGTGTCAGTCCTTCGGACCGCCGGCGACGTAGATCACCTGGCCGGAGACGAATGAGGCTCCTTCGCTGGCCAGGAACGAGATGGTGTGCGCCACGTCCTCGGGCCGGCCCACCCGGCGGACCGGGATCTCCGACTCGGCGTGCTTCTGCAACGCCTCGAAGTCGACCTTCATCCGGGCGGCGGTGGCCGCGGTCATGTCGGTGACGATGAACCCGGGCGCGACCGCGTTGACGGTCACCCCGAACGGGCCCAGCTCGACGGCGAGGGTCTTGGTGAAGCCCTGGAGCCCGGCCTTGGCCGTGGAGTAGTTGGCCTGGCCCCGGTTGCCCAGCGCGGAGGTGCTGGAGAGGTTGACGATGCGGCCCCAGCGTGCGTCGACCATGTGCTTCTGCGCGGCCTGACTGAACAGGAACGCTCCGCGCAGGTGTACGCCCATGACCGTGTCCCAGTCGGCGTCGGTCATCTTGAACAGCAGGTTGTCGCGGAGCACGCCGGCGTTGTTGACCAGCACCGTCGGCGCGCCCAGTTCGGCGGCCACCCGTTCCACGGCGGCTTCCACCTGGGGACGGTCGGCCACGTCCGCGCCGACGCCGAGCGCCCGGCCGCCGGACGCCACGATCGCGTCCACGGTCTCCTTCGTCGCCGACTCCTCGATGTCGACGACGGCGACGGCCAACCCGTCGGCGGCCAACCGCTTCGCTGTCGCCGCTCCGATTCCCCGTGCCGCCCCGGTCACGATGGCGACCCGCTGCCCCTCCGACATACCTACCTCCCGGTAACTTGGCTCGACGGCAGGAGCCTAACCTCAGGACGACCAGGAGCGACAGAGCCGGATCCAGCGGTAGCCGTGACCGGCCAGTTGCAATTTGTCCAGCTTGCCCACGTCGTCGTAGTTGCGGTCGGACAGCACGTCGATGGGCAGGTCCGCCTCGGCCTGGAGGGTGCTCAGATCCACCTCGGCGTCCGCGGTGCCCAGGTTGTGCAGAAAGACCATCGTCCCGGTCGGCCCGTCGGCGCGGTGCGCCAGCACACCCGGCGGCATCGGGATGTCGATGTGGGTGGTGGAGCCGGCGCCGATCTCCGGGGCCTCCCGCAGCGTACGGATCATCCGCTCGAACCAGCCCAGCAGCGAGGTGCGGTCCCGGCGCTGGAGCGTGACGTTGACCTTCTCGTACCCGAACTCACCCTTGTCGATGACCGGCCGGACCAGCTTCTCCGCCTCGGCGGTGGAGAAGCCGGCGTTGGGCTGGTTCGACCACTGCATCGGGGTGCGGATCGCCTCCCGGCCTTCCAGCGACAGGTCCTCCCCCATGCCGATCTCCTCGCCGTAGCGCAGCACCGGCGTGCCCCGCAGGGAGAACTGGAGCGAGTACGCCAGCTCGATGCGCCGGCGGTCGTTGCCCAGCATCGGCGCCAACCGGCGGCGGATGCCCCGGTCGTAGATACGCATGTGCTCCTCGGGGCCGAACTGCTCGTACACCTGGTTGCGCTGTTCGGCGGTGAGCCGCGACAGGTCGATCTCGTCGTGGTTGCGCAGGAACGTCGCCCACTGCCCGCCCTCGGGCAGCGCGGGGGTGTCCCGCAGCGCCTCGATCACCGGTTCCGGGTCCTGCCGGGCCAGGGCCAGCATCAGCCGGCCGTTGAGCATGAAGTCGAAGAGCATGTGCACCCGGTTGGCCGAGCCGCCGCTGTCACCGAAGAACGCGGGCAGCTCGTCCGGCTCGACGTTCGCCTCGGCCAGCAGGATCGCGTCGCCCCGGCGCCACTGCACGTGCTGGCGCAGCTCGGTGAGGAACTCGAAGTCCAGGTCCGGGTTCGGGTCGCCGGGCTCGGTGCGCTCGATGATGAACGGCACCGCGTCCATCCGGAAGCCGGCGACACCGAGCTGGATCCAGAACGACATGATCTTCTTGATCTCGTCGCGTACCGCCGGGTTCTTGGTGTTTAGGTCCGGCTGGAACTTGTAGAAGCGGTGGTAGTACCAGGCCTTGGCGGTCCGGTCGTAGGTCCAGGTCTCGTGCTGTTCGCCGGGAAAGACCATGCCCTGGTGCCGGTCGGCCGGCTCCTCGTCGGACCAGACGTACCAGTCGCGGTACGGGGAGTCTGGTGAGGAGCGCGCGGACTGGAACCACGGATGCTGGTCGGAGGTGTGGTTGACGACCAGGTCGATGATCACCCGGATGCCCCGGTTGCCGGCCTGGTGCAGCAGCTCGGCGAAGTCGCCCAGGGTGCCGAAGCGCGGGTCGACGTTGTAGAAGTCGGTCACGTCGTAGCCGTCGTCGTCGTTGGGCGACGGGTGGATGGGGTGCAACCAGAGGCAGGTGACGCCGAGCCGGGCGAGATAGTCCAGCCGGCCGATCAGGCCCCGGATGTCACCGACCCCGTCACCGTCGGAGTCCGCGAACGTGTCGATGTCGAGGCAGTACACGACCGCCTCCGAGTACCACCTGTCAGACATGCCCCAGTACCTTCTCCGCGCCCGGGCGTCGGCAAACCCGCAGCCGGTACGGTGCCGGGATGCGGAGCATCGAATGGTCCACCGGCGTCTGGCACCGTCGGCCGGTCCGGGCGGCCGAGGAGCCGGCCGGCGCGCTGAGCGTCGAGCCGGGTCCGGGCAGCGACCTGTGGCGGCACACCGGCTACGGCTTCGTGCACGACGACGCACCGGCGCTGCTCACGCCGTTCCCGGCCGGCACCGCCGTGGAGGTCGATTTCCGGGTGGACTGGACCGAGCAGTTCGACCAGGCCGGGGTGCTGGTCCGGGTGGACGACCGGAACTGGGTGAAGGCCGGCGTGGAGGTCAGCGACGGCCAGCCCCAGGTGGGCGCGGTGGTCACCCGCGAGGTTTCCGACTGGTCAGTGGCACCGGTCCCCGACTGGGCGGGCCGGGAGGTGAGCGTACGCGTCAGCCGCGCCGGTGACGCGCTGACCGTACGCGCCCGGGTGGCCGGGGAACCGTGGCGGCTGGTCCGGCTCGCGCCGCTGGCCCCCGACGCGGTGGCGACGGCCGGGCCGTACTGCTGCTCGCCCAGTCGGGGCGGGCTGACCGTCCGGTTCACCGGATGGCGGCACGGCCCGGCCGACGAGGCTCTGCACCCGCCGGAGTGAACCTCGGGTCCTGGTCGAGGTCGCGCGCGCCCTGACTGCGGTGTGGGGTCCACCTCGGCGGGTACAGCCGCTTTACGCCGGACCCGCGGGAGGCAACATCATGGCGCTCGCCCAGGACGTCGACCCCGCTCAGGTCGGCGGGCTGACCGGCTGGGTCGCCGGGGTCATCGAGGCGGGTGGGGCGGTGGGGGTGGCCCTGCTGGTCGCCCTGGAGAGCATCGTCCCGCCGATTCCGAGCGAGATCGTCCTGGCGATGGCCGGCTATCTCGCCGGTGAGGGTCGGTTCAACGTGGTCCTGGTGACCGTCGCGGCCACCGTCGGTTCGGTGCTTGGCGCACTGGTCCTCTACTGGCTCGGCGCTGTCGTCGGGGAGGACCGCCTCAAACGCTGGCTGGACCGGCTTCCCCTGGTCGACCCGGACGACCTGGAGAAGGCCGACCGGTGGTTCGACCGGTACGGCCGCTGGGCGGTGTTCCTCGGCCGGATGGCCCCGGTGGTACGCAGTCTGGTGTCGGTGCCGGCGGGGGCGAACCGGATGCCGCTGGTTGAGTTCGTCACGCTCACCACGTTGGGCAGCGGCATCTGGAACGGGATCTTCATCGGTCTCGGCTACCAGCTCGGCTCCCGCTGGCAGCAGATCGACCGCTACAGCTCCTGGCTCGACTACGCAATCCTCGCCCTGATCGTCCTCATGCTCGCCCTCTGGGCCCGCAAGAAACTCCGCCGCCGCCGCGCCTCCCCTCCTCAGGTTGATCATGAGGTTAGCGGTTCATTTGGAGATCAAAATCGCCGCTAACCTCATGATCAACCACACGGATGCAGCGGGTCAGGGGAGGGTGCGGAGGTGGGGGGCGACGGTGCGGGCGAAGGTGTTGTTGTTCGTGACGTCCCAGTTGATCGACCAGGTCATCGCGCCGCGCAGGGCGGGATAGGTGCGCGGGGGGCGGAAGCTGCCGCAGTTGGTGCCCCGGGTCAGGCAGTCCAGGGCGGCGTTGACCACGCTGGGCGGGACGATGCCGCCACCGGCCGCTCCGGCACCGGCCGGCAGGCCGAGCCCGACCTGGTCGGGGCGCAGCCCCGCCTCCAACTGGATGCAGGCCAGCGCGACGATGAAGTTGACCGTCCCCTGGGCGTACGCGGCGTTGTTGTCGCAGCCGAGCATCGCCCCCGAGTTGTAGAACTGGGTGTTCACCACGGTCAGGATGTCCTTGATGTCCAACGCCAGCTTGAAGTAACTGCTCGCCGGGTTCTGCATGTCGATGGTCTGCGGCGCCATCGCGATGATCAGGCTGCTGCCCACCTTCGCCCGCAGTGACCGCAATGCCTGCGCCATGTACGTCGGGTTCAACCCGTTCTCCAGGTCGACGTCGACGCCGTCGAAGCCGTAGCGCTGGATCAGGGCGTACACGCTGTCGGCGAAGGCCACCGCGGAGGCCGAACTGTTGACCACGACCCGGCCGGTCTCGCCGCCGACCGAGATGATCACCTTCTTGCCGCGACTCTGCAGGGTCCGTACGTCGGCCGAGAACTCGGCGTCGGTGTAGCCGCCCAGCGCGGCGGACAACCCGGGGTCGATGGCGAAGCCGACCGCGCCGGGAGTGCCGGTCGCGTCGGCGAAGGCGACCGCCACCAGGTCGTACTCGTTGGGCACGTCACGCAGCCGCAGCTCGACGGCCGGATTGTCGAAGTTGTGCCAGTAGCCGGTGAGGATGTGCTTCGGCAGCCCGGTGACCGGCGGCGGGCTGGTCGGCGGCGGCGTGGTGGGTGGCGGCGTGGTGGGTGGCGTGGTCGGCGGCGGGGTGGTCGGCGTGGTGCCGCCGGCGCAGGCCGCGCCGTTGAGCTGGCAGTTCGTCGGTACGCCGGAGCCGCTGCCGAGGAAGCCGAAGGAGACCGAGGCCCCGGGCGCGATGGTGCCGTTCCAGGAGCGGTTGGTGAAGGTGTACCGCTGGCCACTGGAGGTCAGCAGCGCATCCCAGTAGCTGCCGACCGTGGTGCCGGGAGGCAGGTCGAAGGCGAGACTCCAGCCGTTTACCGTGGCGCCGCCACCGTTGGTGATCGTGTACTTCCCCTCCCAGCCCGAGCCCCAGTCGGACGTCTTGACGAAACTCGCGGTGACTCCGGCGGCGTACGCGGCCGGTGCCAGCCAGACCGCGCCGAGCGCGGCGGCCAGCACGCCGGCCAGCGAAAGTGCCAGGGTTCTGGACCGTTTCATGTGCCCCTCCAGCCCGAACGAAATCCATGAACGTCGACCTGGCGGATATTATTAAGACTGTTAACTGTTTCTGTCCAGGGGGTGGGGAGTGTTAATAAGGGCCCCCTGCTCTACCGGAGGCGTTAACAGGGGGCCCTTCCTTGCACCTCAGCGGCGGAAGTGGAACCAGTTGACGTTGACGAAGTCGTTGGGCTGACCACTGGTGAAGGTCAGGTAGACGGTGCGCCGCCCGGTGACCCCGGAGACGTTGCCGGGCACCGAACGCCAGCTCTGCCAGCCGCCGGTGTTGGCGATGGCGAAGCTGCCGATCGGCGCGCTGGTCGGGCTGTCCAACCGCACCTCCACCAGGCCGCTGACGCCGGACGCCGCGCCGGAGGCGACCCGGGCCACGAAGTCGCGCGGCCCGCCGGAGCCGAACTCCACGTTGTCGTAACGGGCCCAGTCGCCGTTACGCAGCGCGGCGATGTTCTGCCCGCCCTCGGAGCACGCCTCGACGATCACACCGTTCTGGGCGTTGAACGACTCGGCCTGGATGGTCGCGTACGCGTCCCGCACACCGCTCGGCGGCGGCGTGGTGGGCGGCGGCGTGGTGGGCGGTGGGGTGCTGCCGCCACCCCGGCTGTAGACGGCCACGTAGTCGACCAGCATCGGCCGGCCCGGCACGGTCGCCGAGGTGGGCGTGGTGCTGCCGGCCACCCCGTTCGGGAACGCCCCGCCCATCGCCACGTTGAGCAGCAGGAAGTAGCCGGCGTGGTTGGTCATCTGCGACCAGTACGGCTCACCGACCCGGGACTGGCTGACCGTGTGGTAGAGCTGCCCGTCGACGTACCAGCGCAGTTGCTGGGGGCTGACCGAGGCGTCCCACTCGAAGCGGTAGGTGTGGAACGCCGACTGGCAGGTGCTGCCGGGGCAGGCCCGGGAGGCGCCGATGCCGTTGAACTCGTCGCAGGGGCCGCCCGGGGCGACACCGCAATGCAGCACGCCCCAGACCGTGTTGAGCCCGTTGACGTTCTCCATCACGTCGAACTCGCCGATGCCCGGCCAGTTCTGGTAGTTGCCCCGGTAGGGCGAGCCGAGCGCCCAGAACGCCGGCCAGTAGCCGGCGGCCGCGGCGCCGGTGACGTTGGGCATCTGGATGCGACCCTCGATGGCCAGCACTCCGCCGGCCGGGGCCTTGAAGTTGCTGCGCACCGTCTCGATGCGGGCCGAGGTCCAGCGGCCGGCGCTGTCGCGCAGCGGGGTGATCCGCAGGTTGCCGGCACCGTCGTGGCTGACGTTGGCGGTGCTGTTGGTGTACGTCTGGATCTCGCCGGTGCCCCAGTTCGGCGGGCCGCCGGGGTAGCTGGTGCCGGTGTCGATGATCCAGTTGCTGGACGACGGGAGGGTGCCGGCGGCACCGGTGAAGTCGTCGCTCCAGACCAGGCTCCAGCCCGACGGGGGCGGCGGCACGGCGGCGTCAGCCGTCGCGGTGAGCCCGGCCAGGGCGGTGGTGACGGCGGTGAGCAGGGCCAACGCCAGCGGCAGCCGGCGTCGCGCAGGCGGGGCGGCGGGTGCCGCCGGGGCAGGTGTCATGGACGTGCCTCTCTGCGGGGACGGGTGAGAGAGCGCTCTCTCAGGAGTTGTACGTCTCGCTCGCGCAGTTGTCAATGTCGATCGATCGGCCCCGCGCCACGGCCGCTCCCGGCCCGCCACACCGGCCGGAGTTTCCCGGTCCCGCCACCGGGGGTAATTGCCGGCCGACCCGGTGCGGACGGACCGCCCCGGCAGAAGTGGACGGTGGTAGCGATGGTCAGGCAGGCGGCGACGGCCCCGAATCCTCCGGTCGAGGCAACCGACCTGCTCACCGTGGGTGTCGAGGAGGAGTTCCTGCTCGTCGACCCGGAAACCGGGGTCGCGGTGCCCGCCGTCGAGGCGGTGCTGGAGCAGGTACCGGCCGAGCTGCGGGGACAGGTCGAGCGGGAGTTCCAGACCAGCCAGATCGAGATCGGCAGCCCGCCCGGGTTGGAACTGTCCTCGATCCGGCACTCCCTCGGCCTGTTGCGCGCCGCGCTCGCCGACGCCGCCGAGCGGGCCGGTGCCCGGCTGCTCGCGATCGGTACCGGGCCGGTCGACGGACCGGTGCCACCGGTGGTCGACAAGCCCCGCTTCGACCGGATGATCTCCCGCTTCCGGCTGCTGGTGCCCGGGCCGGGCAACAACGGCATGCACGTCCACGTCGGCGTGCCGGACCCCGACACCGGCGTGCAGGTGCTCAACCACGTGCGGCCCTGGCTGCCGATCCTGCACGCGGTCACCGCCAACTCGCCGTTCGCCCGGGGAGCGGACACCGGATACGCCAGTTGGCGGTCGATCGAGTGGGAACGCTGGCCCTCGGTGGCACCGACGCCCTACCTGGTCAACCACGAGCACTACCAACGACTGATCCGTCAGCTGATCGGCAGCGGCGTGATGCTCGACGAGGGGATGCTCTACTGGTACGCCCGGCTGTCGGCCAAGTACCCCACGGTGGAGCTGCGCATCGGTGACGTCTGCCCGACCGTCGACGACGCGGTCCTGGTCGCCGCCCTGGTCCGCGGACTGGTGGCGACCGCGCTCGACGACATCGCGGCCGGACGGCCACCGCTGCCCACCGATCATCACCTGCTGGTCGGCGCGCACTGGCGGGCCGCCCACGACGGGTTGGAGGGAGAGGCGGTCGACCTGTCCAGCGGCGAGCTGCGGCCGGCGTGGGACGTGCTGCACCAGCTTGTCGGGCGGCTCGGGCCGGCCCTGGAACGACACGGCGACCACGCCGAGGTGACCAGGCTGTTGGAGGGGCTGCGCCGGCACGGCAGCGGTGCCGCACGGCAGCGTTCCGTGTACGCCCGCAACGGACGGTTGGAGGATGTGGTGAGGGACGTGGCGCGACAGACCCGGGGCGAGGACCCGGCCTGACGAAGGAGTGGGTGCCGTGACGGAACGGTTGATCGTCATCGGCGGTGACGCCGCCGGCATGTCGGCCGCGTCGCAGGCGCGTCGGCGCCGGGGCCCGGACGACCTGGAGATCATCGCGTTCGAGCGGGGGCATTTCACCTCGTACTCGTCCTGCGGCATCCCGTACTGGATCAGCGGCCTGGTGACCGACCGGGAGCAACTGGTGACCCGGTCGCCGAAGACGCACCGCGAGGACTTCGCCATCGACGTGCGGATCCGGCACGAGGTGGTCGGGATCGATCTGGTCCGCCGCGAGGTGGTCGCCCGCGACCTGGACGGCGGCGGTGAGGTCCGCGAGCCGTTCGACACCCTGATGTACGCCGCCGGAGCGGTGCCCAAGAAGCCGGCCTGGGCGCGCACCGACACCGCCGGGGTGTTCGGGGTGCAGACCCTCGACGACGGTTCGGCGCTGCGCAAGTGGCTGGACGCCGACCCACAGCCCCGTCGGGCGGTGGTGGTGGGCGGCGGCTACATCGGCGTCGAGATGGCCGAGGCCCTGGTCCGGCGTGGATTGTCGGTCACCCTGGTCGAGCGCGGCGAGCAGCCGATGTCGACCGTCGACCCGGACATGGCCCGGCTGGTCACCGAGGCGATGCGGGGACTGGGCGTGGACATCCGGACGAACGTACGGGTCACCGATCTGTCGGCACGCGACGGCCGGGTCTGCGAGGTGGTCACCGACGACGGCCCGATCCCGGCCGACCTGGTGGTCCTCGGTCTCGGCGTACGCCCCAACACCGAGCTCGCCGCGGCGGCCGGTCTGCCGCTCGGGCCGACCGGCGGGATCCGGACGGATCGCCGGATGCGGGTGTCCGGGGTGCCCGGGGTGTGGGCCGCCGGGGACTGCGTGGAGACGCTGCACAAGGTCAGCGGGCTGCCCGTGCACGTACCGCTCGGCACCCACGCCAACAAGCAGGGCCGGATCGCCGGGATCAACATCGGCGGCGGGTACGCGACCTTCGCCGGGGTGATCGGCACGGCCGTGACGAAGGTCTGTGACCTGGAGGTGGGGCGCACCGGGCTGCGGGAGGACGAGGCCGAGGCGGCCGGCTTCGAGTTCGTCTCGGTGATCGCCGAGTCGACCAACCGCGCCGGTTACTACCCGGGCGCGCGGAAGATGACGGTGAAATTGATCGCCGAGCGTCCCAGCGGGCGGCTGCTCGGCGCCCAGATCGTCGGCTGGTCGGAGGCCGCGAAGCGGATCGACACCCTGGCCGTGGCGCTGTGGAACAAGATGACGGTGGATGACATGACCGCGTTGGACCTCGCCTACGCACCGCCGTACGCCCCGGTCTGGGATCCGGTGCTGGTCGCCGCCCGCAAGGCGGTGGACGCGCTCGCCCGCTGAGCGCTTCTTGTCGGTGGGGCCGGTTAGCGTGTGCGCGCCCACCCGGTCAGCGGTGGTGCCGACCCCTCCGGAGGAATGCCCATGTCGCAGGAGACGACCTACCTCGAACTGTCCGAAGTGGACGGTGGAGCGCACAAGTTCTACGAGGTGGTGGTCGACGACGCCACGATGACCGTGCGGTACGGGCGGATCGGTGACCAGGGCCAGGTGAAGACCACCGGCTACCCCGACAACGCGCGGGCCCGGGCCGCCGCGGCGAAGAAGATCGGCGAGAAGGTCCGCAAGGGGTACGCCCCGGCGGTGCCCGGAGTACGCCAGAAGCGGGCCGTCTCCCGACGGCAGATCGTCAGCACCCGCTCGACCGCGCGCACCGCTCCGGTGCTCTGGCGGTACGACTCCGGCGCACCGGCCTTCGGCATCTTCGTCGACGGGCGCACCTGCATGGTGGGCAACGAGCGGGGCGTGATCACCACCCTCGACCATGACGCCCGGGTGCTGGACCAGGTCCGCCTGCCCGACGGGGTCAAGTGCATCGTCGCCGACGACGCCTGGATCTACGCCGGCTGCGACGACGGCAACGTCTACGACCTCTCCGGCAAGATCCCCCGGGTGGCGTACGCGATCGCGCCCG
The DNA here is from genome assembly GCF_056150025.1 of Micromonospora aridisoli. Lineage (NCBI taxonomy): Bacteria > Bacillati > Actinomycetota > Actinomycetes > Micromonosporales > Micromonosporaceae > Micromonospora > Micromonospora aridisoli. The sequence continues at coordinate 60,449 of NZ_JAXCFK010000010.1, forward strand.
ACATCGACATCTACTGGCTCGACATCCACGACGGCGTGCTGGGCGTCTCCGACGCCGACGGCGGGATCGCCGCCATCGACCACGAGGACGAGTTCCTCTGGCGGCGGGCCGGGCGCGGCCGGTCGGCCTGGATGGTGCGCTGCGACGCCGACGCCGTCTACCACGGCGACTCGACCGGGGTCAGCGGGTACGACTGGCGCACCGGTCGGGAGCTGTGGCACACCCGCACCGGCTCGGTCCTCTTCGGCTGGCAGGAACGCGACGCGGTGTTCGCCGGCACCGCCACCCGCGAGGTGGTACGCCTCGGCAAGGACGGCGGGTCGGCACGGCGCACCTACCGCGCCGACGCCCCGGTCTTCTCCTGCGCCACCGCCTCCGACGGCCGGTACGTCTTCGCCGGGGACAGCCAGTCCTCGATCTACTGCTTCGCCGCCGACGGCACCCGGCTGTGGAAGCTCGGCACCGGCTGCGGCTCGGCCTACTCGATGCAGTACCACGATGAGCGGCTCTACGTGGTGACCACCAGCGGTCACCTCGCCTGCATCGACGCCAGCGAGCCGGCGATCCGGGCGGCGGAGGCGGGCAGCGTGCCGGAGGTGGTCGACGTCAAGGCACCGGCCCGGTTGCCGGAGCCCGCCGCCGTCACCCAGGTCGAGGTGGTCGGCGACACCGGCGGCGGCGTGGTGGTCGAGTGCGTCGAGCACGGCGGCCGGCTGCGGGTCCACGTGCTCTCCACCGGCTACCGCCGGGACTGGTCGGTGCAGTTCCCCAAGGGCATCCGCGAGCCCGGGGCCCGCTACCTGGTCACCGAGGTACGCGAGTCCGGCCGGGGCGGCTTCTACCGCGCGTACGGCGACATCCGCCGGCTCCGCTGATGCCGGCTGCCACGGTCGTTCGGGCTCGGCCACCATGAGCCGGTGAGCGACGCTGCCGTCCAGCCGGTCGACCCCGGTGCCGTGTCCGGTACCGAGCAGGTCGACCGGCTGGCGGGCCGGCCGTTGTGCTGTCGTCCCGGGTTCGGCGACCATGAGCCGGTGACCGAGGCGCTGCGGATCCCCGACGGGCTCGCCTGGTTGCGCGGCATGGCGGGCGGGCCGCAGTGGTTGGCCGAGCTGCCAGAGCTGTTGGCCACCTGCGCCCGGCGCTGGTCGCTGCGGCTCGGGCCACCCTTCGGGTACGCCTGCGCATCGCTGGCGCTGCCGGCCGACCTGCCGGACGGCACCCGGGCGGTGCTCAAGGTGCAGTTCCCCGACGCGGAGAGCGAGCACGAAGCGCTCGCGCTGCGCCACTGGGGCGGCGACGGCGCCGCCCGGCTGCTCGCCCACGACCCCGAGCTGCGGGCCCTGCTGGTGGAACGCTGTGACCCCGGCACCCCGCTGCACGCGTTACCGCTCGACGAGGCGCTCGACGCCGTGGTGGCACTGCTCCCCCGCCTCTGGGTGCCGGCCGGTCAGCCGTTCCTGTCGTTGGCGGAGGCGGCGGCCGGCTGGGCGGCCCGGCTGCCGGTCAAGTGGGAACGCGTCGGCCGCCCCTACGATCGCCGGCTGGTCGACGCCGCGCTCGACCTGCTGGCCGGGCTGGCCGGCAGCCAGGGTGAGCAGGTGTTGGTCAACCAGGACCTGCACGCGGGCAACGTGCTGTGCGCCGAACGCGAGCCGTGGCTGGTGATCGACCCGAAGCCACTGGTCGGCGAGCGGGAGTTCTCGGTGGTGGCGATGGTGCGCGGCACCGAGCTGGGTCACTCCCGGGCCGCCGTTCGCCGCCGGTTGGACCGGCTCAGCGCCGAGTTGGGGCTGGACCGCGAGCGGGTACGCGGCTGGACGATCGGCCAGACCCTGGCCTGGAGCATCGACGGCGACCGGGTCTTCACCGATCACGTCGAGGTCGCCCGCTGGCTCCTCACCTGAGCCAACTCGCTGAAATCCTGGTCCGCAACGGCCCCGTGGAGGGCGTACCGCACCAAGATTCAGGACTGGCAGGTGGGGCACCAGTAGAGGTTGCGGGCGGTGATGGTGCCCCGGCTGACCGGGGTGCGGCAGACGTGGCAGGGCTGGCCGGGACGGCGGTAGACGTACACCTCTCCCCCGTGCCGGTCGACGCGAGCCGGGCGACCCATCGCCTCGGGCAGGTGCGCGGCGCGGACGGTGTCGATCCGGCCGGTGTCGACCGCGAGCGTCATCAGCTCGACCAGGTCGGCCCAGAGCACCTGCCAACCGGCCGGAGTCAGTTCCCGGCCGGACAGCCTCGGCGGCAGGCCGGCGCGGAACAGCGCCTCGGTCACGAAGATCAACCCGGTGCCGGCCACCACCGACTGGTCCAGCAGCAGTGCCGCCAGCGGCGACGCGCTGCGCGCGATCCGGGCGTACGCCCGCTCCGGATCGGCGTCGGCGCGCAGCGGGTCCGGGCCGAGACGGGCCCGCAGCGCCGCGACCTCCGGCGGGTCGAGCAGTTCACAGGCGGTCGGACCGCGCAGATCGAGCCAGTGCCGGTCACTGGTCAGGCGCAGCCGGATCTGCCCCACCGGCTCCGGCGGCTCCCCGTCACCGTCGGTGACCTTGCCGTAGAGGCCGAGGTGCACGTGCAGCGTCAGCCCACCGGCATAGTGGTGCAGCAGGTGCTTGCCGTACGCCTCGGTGCCGTCCAGCACCTCGCCGGAGATCCGGGCGGCACCCTCGGCGAAGCGGCCCTGCGGGCTGGCGGCGAGCACCTTGTCCCCGGCGAACAGCTCGGCGTGCCGGGCCGCCAGGCGATGGATGGTGTGTCCCTCTGGCACGCCGCCAAGGGTAAAGGAAGGGCACCTTATTAACGCCTGGTGTATAGCAGGGGGCCCTTCTTAACGACACTCAGCGCAAACCGCGCCGCACCTCGTCGACGAAGGCGGCCCAGGCGTCGGGAGCGACGGTGAGCACCGGCCCATGCGGGTCCTTGCTGTCGCGCACGGCCACCACGGCGGGCAGGTTGGTGGCCACCTCGACGCAGTCGCCACCGCTGCCGCCGCTGCGGGTGCTCTTGCGCCAGACGGCACCGGCAAGATCAGACATGATGCTCCTCGATGATCGTCTGGACGAGCTTCTCCGATTCTGCCGCATCCGGGGCTAGCGCTTCCAGGTCTGACCAGACGTGCTCGAAGGCGGCCACCTCCGCCGGCTTGTCGAGGTAGAGCGCGCCGGTGATGTTCTCCAGGTAGACCGTGGTCGGCTCGGTCGACGCCCGGCCGAGGGAGCGCGGGAAGTCCAGCAGGACGAAGGTGCCGGTCTCGCTGGCCAGCGGCGGCCCGGCGGTCAGCGGCAGTACCCGCAGCGAAACGTTCGGCAGCGCGGCGACGTCGAGCAGGTGGCGCAACTGCTCGGCCATCGCCCGCCGGTCGGGAATGGTGCGGCGCAGCACGGCCTCGCTCAGCACCACCTTGAGGGTGGGCGCGCTGGGCAGTCGCCGGACCAGGATGTGCTGTCGCTGGAGGCGCACCGCGACCAGTTTCTCCCGCTCCTCGCCGGTCATGGTCGGATTCTTGCGACGGAAGAGTTCGGTGGCGTATTCGCGGGTCTGGAGCAGCCCGGGGATCAACTCGGCGTCGTATCGCCGGATCAGCGATGCTGACGATTCCAGGCCCACGTAGAGCGAGAACCAGGACGGCACCACGTCACCGTAGGAGTGCCACCAACCCCTCGCGCGAGTTTCCTTCGCGAGACCGGCGACGATCGCCTTCATGTCCTCCGGGACTCGATAGAGATCGCACATGACCCGGGCGTCCACCACCCGTACCGGCACCAGGCCCTTCTCGATGCGCCAGATCTTCTGTCGGGAGCAGTCCAGGGCCGCCGCTGCCGCGTCGAGCGTGACGGCGGCCTCCTCACGCAGCTCGGTGAGCAGCCGGCCGAGCTGACGCCGGGGCACGGTGGAACCGCTTGTTTCATCCGTCATGCAACATCACCGCATTCCTGGAGCAACATCGGACGTTTCCTTTCTCGCCGATTCCGCGTGCATTCATCGCGCGCCATTTCCGATTCAGGCTATTGACGGGGCGAGGAGTTGCGCAAGGCACGCGCCCGAATACATGCTGGCGGCACGCGCGCCTTGACCGGAAATGGCCGGCACACCTCGCCGATTCTCCGGCGGAATTCCTACTTGAATCGTGAAAGAGGATTCCCATGACCATGCACGGGCCGACGCTGCCCACCTGGAGTTGCGCCGGATGCGGCCGGCCCTGGCCCTGCGCCCGGCGGCGGATCGAACTGCGCGCCGAGTACGACCAGGCACCGGTGTCCCTGGCGCTCTACCTGGGTGCCTGTCTCGTCTCGGCCAGCCACGACCTCGGCTGGTCGACCGCCGGCACGCTGCACCAGCGTTTCCTCGGCTGGCTGCGGTGAGCACGGTCAACGCCGGTGACCTGCTGCGCCTCACCCGGGCCGCCAGTGTGCAGTTCCACCGGCCGGTGCTCTTCCGGGTGATCCGCGAGTTGGACTGGACCACGTACGACGGCTGGTTCTGGTTGGACGGATACCAACTCGACGAGCGGGGCCAGGCCGTCGCCCGCCGGTCGGTGTTCCTCCGGCGCGCCGGCATAACCCTGCTCCGGGCCGCACCCCGACCACCCGCGCACCGGCCCGTGCCAGCCGCGCCCCGGCCCGCGCCACCCACGCATCAGTCTGTGCCAGCCGTGCCCCGGCCGGTCGTCGCTACTCGACGGTAGGAGCCTGCCAGCGTCGTCTGGTTCAATTGCCGGTCGGGCCGCCGGCACGGTGGGCACCACGTCGACTCGATGGGGACGGTGGGTCATGACGGATCGGATGCGCCGTGCGGTGGTGGTCGGCAACAGCGACGGGATCGGGCTGGCGTTCACCCGCAGGCTGCTCGCCGACGGCTGGCGGGTCACCGGACTGTCCCGGCGGGACAACCCCATCATCGTGCCCACGTACACCCACCACACCGTCGATGTCACCGCGCCGGACTATCCGGACGTGCTGGGCAAGGCGATCGACGAACTCGGCGGGGTGGACCTGTGCGTCTACGCCGCCGGCATCGGCGAACCCGTGGACCCGACCGACCTGGACGCGCAGACGCGCACCTTCGAGGTCAACCTGATGGGTGCGGTACGGACCACCGCCGTGGTGGTGCCGAGAATGCTGGCCGCCGGAGACGGGCACTTGATCGGGATCTCCAGCCTCGCCGACCGGCTGGTCTCCCGGGAGGCACCCGGCTACGCCGGTTCCAAGGCCGGGCTGTCGTCGTACCTGATGGGTTTGTCGGGGTCGCTACGCCGGCAGGGCGTGCACGTGACCACCGTGCGGTTCGGCTTCGTCGACACCAAGATGGCCAAGGGCTCGTCCCGACCTCTGATGATCCCGCTCGAGCGGGCCGTGGAGATCCTCGCCCGCTGCGTCCGCAACCGCCCCGCCCTCGTCTCCCGCCCCCGCCGCATGGCCCTCCTAACCTCCGCCCTGGCCCCCCTAACCCGCCCCCACTAACACCCCACCCCACCCCACCCCACCCCCACCCCACCCCACCCTCGCCTCGGCGATCTTGCAGTTATGGTCGCGACAAAAGCATGTCAATGGCACATATCGGCGACCATAACTGCAAGATCGCGGGGAACGGGTGGGTGGGAGGGGAGGGCGGGGGTGTCGGGTGGGTGGGGAGGGGGTACCTCCGGGGTGTTGTGGCGTGGCTGGCGATACGGGGCCGATGCCGCCGCCCACGCATCGACCAGGAGGTGAAGATCATGAGATTTCCTTCGCTGTCGCGCCGGACAGAACCGGCGTCGCCGGCAGACGACGAGCACGGCCGGACCGGGACGGTCGCCACCGACACCCGGCCGGACGGGCGACGACCCGACGTCGAGGGCCGTACCGAGGACGGCGCGGTTCGTCAGTCCGACGCGGAGCGGACCGCCGAGGCCCGCGCCGCCACCGCGCGCTCCACGGTTTTCGGTTCCCGCCGCGCCCGTGCCACCGCCGAGTCCGAGAACCCCGACCGGGCTGCCACCACCGAGAGCGCCGCCCGCGACCGGACCGTTGACGGCACGCGCACCGCCACCCCCGACCGGACCGTCGACGGCCACCGGACCGACGGCCTCGGCCGCACCCTCGACCGTGACGGGACCGTCGACGGCAGGGGCACGACCAGCCACGACCGGACCGTCGACGGCAGGCGCACCATCGATGGCGACCGGACCGTCGACGGCCAGCGCACGACCAGCCACGACCGGATCGTCGACCCGGACCGGACCGTGGAGGCCGACCGGCTTTCCGACGCCGGTGAGCGGGACGGCATCGTCGACGCTGACCGGACCGGCGACGCCGGTCGGGACGTACCGCCGGCGCCGGTCGGCCCGCGACCCCGGGCCAGTCTGCTGGCCACGCTCGGCCTGATCGTCGGCGTCGCCGGCATCCTGTTCGTGCTCACCGGCGCCCTCGCCGGGTACGGCATCGCCGTGGGCGCGGCCGGCGCCGTGCTCGCCGTGCTCGGGTTGATCGCAACCCGGCGGCGGCACATCGCCGGCAAGTCCGACGCGCTGCTGGGCATCGGCTTCGGCCTCGGCGCGGTGGTCCTGGGCGTGCTGGCGATGACCGGGCAGTACGACTGGCCGACCACCGACGGCGACATGGTGGTCCGCTTCCGCGAGTGGCTTGATTCACAGTTTGTCGGTCGCCTGTAGAGGGCACATCTTCGCCCGCCGGTGGTTCACCGGCACCGGCCGGTGGAGAACCGGCCGTAGCCCGACCAGCTCTGGTGGTTCACCAGCCGGGCGCACACACTCGTCAGGGGCGGCGGTTCGCCGCCCCTGACGTATGTCCGGGGGCGGTCGCCGGCCCCGGACATCTGCCTCCGGAGAGGCTGGCCCACGGCAGACGCCCAGGGCGCAGTCACCGCCGTCTCGCGACAGCAGCGTCACCGCCACCACCAGGGTGGACCGCCATGCGGCACGAGCTGCCGCATGGCGGCCCCTCGGAGGCGGCCCGACGCCCCAGGTTGCGGCATCCCGCGCGGGGAAACGCCGGGCAGTCGGCGGCACCGGCGGGCCGGTGTGCTGGAGCGGATCCGACTTGCGCAACGAAAGACCGCTGTGTCGGTGTGAAACGCAATGATCTGCCGCTGAATGCAAGGGTTCGCGGTGGATTCTGCTCGTCGGCCACGCATACGGTTGAGCCACGGCGCCAGCCCGTGGGCCGACGGTGGCCGGGCGCGCCCGACTCTTGGAGCAGGACACATGACGATGGACGCCACCCGCCAGCGCTTCTTGATGTGCCGGCCGACGTACTTCGCCGTCGACTACGCGATCAACCCGTGGATGGATCCGACCGCCCCGGTCGACGTCGACCTCGCCGTGCGGCAGTGGGAGCGGCTGCGCCAGGTCTACCTTGACCTGGGCCACACCGTCGAGGAGATCGCACCGGTGCCCGGCCTGCCCGACATGGTCTTCGCCGCCAACGGCGGCACCGTGATCGACGGCAAGGCCATGGCGGTGCAGTTCCGGGACCCGCAGCGCGCCGACGAGGCCCCCGCGTACCGCGCCTGGTTCGAGGCCGCCGGCTTCGAGATGTACGACCCGAAGCACGTCAACGAGGGTGAGGGCGACATCCTGCTGGCCGGTGACCACCTGCTCGCCGGCACCGGCTTCCGTACCGCACACGCCTCGCACGCCCAGCTCCAGGAGGTCTTCGGCTACCCGGTGGTCACCATGCAGCTGGTCGACCCGCGCTTCTACCACCTGGACACCGCGCTGACCGTGCTCGACGAGCGGACCGTGGCGTACCTGCCGGAGGCGTTCTCGCCCGGCAGCCAGGCCGTGCTGCGCCGGCTCTTCCCCGACGCGGTGCACGCCACCATGGCCGACGCGAAGGTGCTCGGGCTCAACGCGGTCAGCGACGGGCGGCACGTGGTGCTGCCCGAGCAGGCCACCGGCCTGGCCGCCCAGCTACGCGACCGGGGCTACCAGACCATCGGGGTCGACCTGTCCGAGCTGCGCAAGGCCGGCGGTGGCCCGAAGTGCTGCACGTTGCGACTCCGTCAGGGAAAGGCGAGCCGATGATCGAGGACATGCTGCGGACCCCCGCCGCGGTGCAGGACGCGGAGCGCCACACCGCGCACAACTACCACCCGCTGCCGGTGGTGATCTCCTCCGCCGAGGGTTCCTGGGTGACCGACGTGGACGGCAAGCGCTACCTCGACTGCCTGGCCGGCTACTCGGCACTGAACTTCGGTCACCGGCACCCGACGCTGATCGCCGCCGCGCACGCCCAGCTCGACAAGCTGACGCTGACCAGCCGGGCGTTCATCCACGACCAGTTCGCCGACTTCTGCCGGGAACTCGCGGCGCTGTGCGGCAAGGACCTGGTGCTGCCGATGAACACCGGGGCCGAGGCCGTGGAGACCGGCATCAAGGTGGCCCGCAAGTGGGGCTACCAGGTCAAGGGAGTGCCGGCCGGTCAGGCCAACATCGTGGTCGCGGAGGGCAACTTCCACGGGCGTACGACCACCATCGTCAGCTTCTCCACCGACGAGGACGCGCGGGCCGACTTCGGGCCGTACACCCCGGGCTTCCGGATCGTCCCGTACGGCGACCTGGCCGCGCTGACCGACGCCATCGACGAGCACACCGTCGCCGTGCTGCTGGAGCCGATCCAGGGCGAGCAGGGCGTGGTGGTGCCGCCGGAGGGCTACCTGCCCGGCGTACGGCGGGTGTGCACCGAGCGCGACGTGCTGTTCATCGCCGACGAGATCCAGTCCGGCCTGGGCCGCACCGGCACCACGTTCGCGTGCGAGCAGGAAGGCGTCGTGCCGGACATGTACCTGCTGGGCAAGGCGCTCGGCGGCGGCATCGTGCCGGTCTCCGCGGTGGCCGCCGACGCCGACGTGCTCGGTGTGCTCAGGCCGGGCCAGCACGGTTCCACCTTCGGCGGCAACCCCCTCGCCTGCGCCGTGGCGACCGAGGTCGTCCGGCTGCTGGCGACCGGCGAGTTTCAGCGCCGCTCCACCGAGCTGGGCGAGCGGCTGCACGCCGGGCTGCGCGGGCTGATCGGCAAGGGTCTGGTCGCGGTACGCGGCCGGGGCCTCTGGGCCGGCCTGGACATCGACCCCGCCCTGATGAGCGGCCGGGATGCCTGCGAACGGCTGATGGAGCGGGGTGTGCTGGCCAAGGACACGCACGGTTCGACGATCCGCCTCGCCCCGCCGCTGGTGATCACCGAGGAGGAGATCGATCACGCGGTGGCGCAGGTAGCCGCCGTGCTGGCCGGCTGAGCGGTCGTACCACCGGACGGGCGTCGGGACCACGGTCCCGACGCCCGTCCGTCGTTCGCGTGGTCGCTCAGCGCGGCAGCCGCATCGCCATGGTCGGCGCCTCGGACATCACCGAGTCCGGGTTGTACGGCGCACCCGCCGGGAACTCGTTCGGGCGACCGAGCTGCACCCCCGGGTACAGCTCGACCATGTCGCCGGCGCCGAGCACCCGGGACTGTTGCGGGGCCAGCGGGATCCGGTCCGCCTCGGCGAGGGAGCCGGCGGGGCGCACGCCCGAGCCGTTGGTGCTGACGTCGGTGGCGACAACGTCCACGCCGCGCAGCTCCAACCGCAGGTGGTTACGGCTGATCCAGCGCCGCGCCTCGTCGTTGAGCCACTGACCGAGCACGATCCCGCCGGAGCCTTCCGGCGCCCGGCCGATCATGACCGGCTGCTCCTCGGTGAGTACGAAACGGCGGCGGATCAGGCCACCGACGCGTACCGCGAGGACCTCGCTGCGCGGCCGGGGACCGGCGTCACGCAGCCGCGAGCCGTGCCGGGGGCAGGTGGGTACGCCGTTGCGCAGCGACGGTGGCGGTTGCCCGGTGGGTGCGCGGTCGATCCGGGCCAGGTCGGCGAAGGCACCGCCACCGCCGGCCCCACCGAACAGGGTGCAGCCGGATTCCGGGCAGCGCCATTCCCGGGAGAGCAGCTTGGCGGCGGCCGGTGCGGGTGGCCCGGCCACCGGGGTGTGACCGCCACCGACGTGGGCGATGAAGACCGGACCGCCGGCCCCCGGCACCGGGGCGACGACCCGGCCCGGCTGCTCCACCAGCCAGGGAAAGCGCCCGCGCAGGCCGTCGAAACGGACCCGGCTGAGCACCGGCAGGCCGAGCAGGTCGGCCACCTCCAGCATCCGGTCACCGGGGTTGTCGAGCACCTCCACCAGGCCGTCGTCGGCCCACCGGCGCACCACCATCCGCTCGTTGGAGGTGAGATCGGCGTCGGAGAGCATCCCCCGGTGCACCACCGCGTACACCGGGACGCTGTCCTCCTCCAGGCTGCGCGCCAGCGCGTCGATGACCATGCCGAGGCGCAGCGAACTGGCCGGGCGTCCGCCGTCGAGATCCTGGTAGCGAATGACCTCGGCCAGGTCCAGCACCGCACGGGCCAACTGCGGGTCGGTGCAGACCCGCCCCTCGATGGCGTCCAGCACCTTGCTGATCTCGAACCTCATCGGGCACCCTCCACGATCTCGTCGATCCGCCGGGCCAACCGCACGTCACGCATGGTGACGCCCCCGGCCGAGTGGGTCACGCAGCGAAAGGTCAGCGTGCGCCACCGGATGTCGATGTCGGGGTGATGGTCCAGTTCCTCGGCCGTCACGGCGACCCGGTCCACCACCGCGATGGCGTCCGGAAAACTGGCCAGTTCCACGGTGCGGGTGATTCCGGCGGGGTCTCCCGACCAGCCCGCCAGCCCACCCAGCTCGTTTCGCACCGCCTCGGCGGTGAGCACCTCTGCCATGGCCGCACCCTACCGGTGCCGGCCGGCACCGCCACCAGCGGCGATCGACCGTCCGGGGGACATCTGCCGTCCCGGACGGTCGTCGCCGACCCGCTCGACACCCGCACCGCCACGATCCGCTGGCACGGGTGCCGCACGCGGCCTCAGGACTCGCGGTCGAACAGCCGCTTGGACCAGAGGTATCCGCCCAGCGCGATCACGGCGCACCAGGCGAGCGCGATCCAGGCGTTGTTCCCGATCGGCGCGTCCGTCAACAGGCCGCGCAGGGTCTCGATGATCGGCGTGAACGGCTGGTACTCGGCGAACCAGCGCAGCCCGACCGGCATCGAATCGGTGGGTACGAAGCCGCTGCCGAGGAACGGCAGCAGGACCAGCGGCATCGGCAGGTTGCTCGCCGTCTCGACGCTCTCACTGACCTGGCCGAGCGCGACGGACAACCAGACGAGTGCGAAGGTCACCGCCGCCAGGAACCCGGTGGTGGCCAGCCACTCGACCGGTCCCGCGGTGGGCCGGAAGCCGACCAGCAACGCCACCCCGATCACGATCGCCAGACCGATCGCAGCCTGGATCATGCTGCCCAGCACGTGCCCGGTCAGCACCGAGACGCGGGCGATGTGCATGGTGCGGAACCGGGCGATGATGCCCTCGGTCATGTCCATGGCGATCGAGATGGCGGTTCCCTGGATCGTGGCCGCGATGGTCATCAGGATGATCGCGGGCGCCACGTAGTTGACGTACGCGGCGCGTCCGCCCGCCGCGCCGTCGACTGCCGCCCCGCCGAGTCCGGCGCCCAGCATGCCGCCGAAAACGTAAACGAACAGCAGTAGGAAGACGACGGGCATCCCGACGAGCATGAGCGTCATCGACGGGTACCGCAGCATGCGCTTGAGGTTGCGGCGCAGCATCGTCGCCGAGTCGCGGAGCGGGTGCAGACGGAGGTTGGCCGGAGCCGGGCCGGCGAGAGTGGAAGTGCTCATCGGGTGGTCACCTTCTCGTTGGTGGAGGTGCCGGTGAGGGCGAGGAAGACGTCGTCGAGATCGGGGGTGTGCACGGACAGCTCGTCGACCTCGATGGCCCGGTCGTCGAGCCGGCCGAGCAGGGTCTTCAGCGAGCGCAGGCTGCCGTCGCTGGGCACCCGCAGGGCGAGCGCGTCGTTGTCGCGCGCCGCCTGATCCAGCACCCGCAGGGCCGCGTCGCGGCCCTGCGGATCGGTGAACCGCAGGCGTACGTGGCCACCGGGGATGCGGCGCTTCAACTCCTCCGCGGTGCCCTCGGCGACCACCCGTCCGCGGTCGAGCAGCGCGATCCGGTCGGCCAGTTCGTCGGCCTCCTCCAGGTACTGCGTGGTCAGGAAGATGGTGACGCCGTCGGCCACCAGTTCCCGGATGGTCTGCCACACCGCCCGCCGGCTGCGCGGGTCGAGCCCGGTGGTCGGCTCGTCGAGGAAGATCAGTTGCGGGCGTCCGACCAGGGTCATCGCCAGGTCGAGCCGCCGCAGCATGCCGCCGGAGTAGGTCGATGCCGGCTTGCCGGCCGCCTCGGTCAGGTCGAAGAGTTCGAGCAGCTGGGCGATGCGCTGCCGGCGCTCGCCCCGGTCGAGGTGGTGCAGGTCCGCCATCATCCGCAGGTTCTCCGCACCGGTGAGCAGCTTGTCCACCGCGGAGAACTGGCCGGTGACACCGATCGCGGCGCGTACCGCGTCCGGCTCGCGGGCGATGTCGTGCCCGGCGACCCGGATGTCACCGGCGTCGGCACCGACCAGGGTGGAGAGGATCTTCACGGTGGTGGTCTTTCCGGCGCCGTTCGCGCCGAGCAGCGAGAAGACCGACCCCCGCGCCACGGTCAGGTCGAGCCCGTCGAGCACGACGTGGTCGCCGAAGGACTTCCGTAGCCCGCTCACCGCGATCGCCGGCGGGGATTGCGTGATCGTCATGGTTTCCCTTTCCGAGCCGGTCGGATGGTCAGGAGCGGTGGATGGTGATGTCGCCGTACGAGGTGCGGCCGCGCACCTCGACCGTCTCGTCGTTCTCGTCGGGTCGGGCGGCGTTCTCCAGCAGGTTGCGCACGTTGCCGAACCCGGTGTTCACCTCTAGCCAGGCGGCGGTGCCCTCGGCGATGCCGATGTCCAGGTCGCCCGCGGCGGTGCCGAGTACGACCGAACCACGGACCACCTCGCCGAGGTGGATGCTGCCGTTGGAGGTCTTCACGTCCACGCCGCCGCCGGCCCGCTCGATGGCGATGGCACCGTTGGCGTTGCGGACCCGCACGTCACCGGAGACCGCGTCGATCGCGGTGTCGCCGTTGGAGTTCTTGACCTCCGCGACGCCGTCGATCCGGCCGATCTGGATCTTTCCGGAGCCGGTGGAGATCTCGGCGTCACCGGTGACGACGTCGGCGGTGACGTGACCGAAGCCCGTGTGCAGGCGCAGCGGGCCGGTGTGTTCGAGCGAGACGTCGCCGGTGGTCTTGAGCCGGCACTGCCCCAGCCGGCCGGCGCAGCGGATGTCGCCCATCTGCAGGTGTGCGTCCACGTGGGAACCGCTGGGCAGTTCGATGGTCAGGTCGACCGCCTTGGTCTTCCTGGAGAAGTCGAAGGTGCGCTTCGGCCCGGTGATCCGGAGCGTGCCGTCGGCGTGGTCGACACGGACCTGGGCGGCGGCCTGCACGTCCGACTCGTCGACCGGGTCGCTCGGGCGTACCTCGACGACCGTGTCGGTCCGGTCGCTGGCAGCGATCCGTACGGTGCTGACGGCGAGCTCGACGGTGACGGAGATCGGTTCGGGCGTCTCGAAAACTGGCATGGTTGTCCCCGCTTCCTGGGTAGGTGGACGTCCCCGCAGGTCGGGGGCGTGACGTGTGGGATGGCGTGCGGTGCGGTCAGCGCACCCAGCCGGTGAAGCCCTGCTTGGCCCGCTTCCCGCCGCGTGGCGCGGGACGCAGGTCGCGGTCGGGCCGCTGCAACGCGGCGGCGGCCGACCGGACCAGCCAGGCGTTGACGGACCGGCCCTCCTTGGCGGCCGCCTCCTCGATCGCGGCCTTGAGTTGCTCGGGCATGCGCACGTTGATTCGCGCCGCCGGGCCGTCCTCGGCGATCAGCAGATCACCCTCCGGCCCGCCGCCGACCGTCGCCGCAACGTCCTCCACGGCCCCGTCCGACTCGGCCGGCGGCAGGGTCACGACGAAGTTCGGGTCGCGCCCGCGCAGTCGTAGTTCCACCGAACCCGGGGCCAGGTCCCGGGTGATCTCGTCGGCGGCGGCCGACAGCGCGTCGAGCAGGGTCATCCGGATCGCCGATTCGAGCGAGCCGGTCAGGCGCTCGACAAGCGCACGCGTCTCCTCGCCGCCGGCTTCGGCGAGCGTGGCGAACTCGCGCCCGAGGTTGCTCACATACGTTGTCAGGTCCATGGTGCCATCATGGCACACAGATGGCACACCAACAAGCCGGATTGGCTCACAAAATGCGCCAGGCGTGGCACCATCAGGTGCCACGCCTGGTCAAGGGTCAGCGTCAGCTCATCCGGCCGACGGCGGTGCGCAGCCGGAGCAGATCGCGGCGGCGGCGCTCGTAGGTGGCCGCCAGCCCGATCAGCGCCAGTCCGGCCGCGCCCAGGAAGGCCCATCGGGGCAACAGGTCCCAGCTACGGGCCAGCTCGTTCAGGGCGAGCAGGACCAGCGTGACCCCGCCGAGCACCACCGGCGCCTGCCAGCGGCGGACCGCCCCGAGCAGCGTCGCGGCGAGAGCGGCGGTGCCGAGCAGCAGCCGTCGCCACGGTTGCGGATCGGCGCCGAACAGCACGGAGACGAGGCTGGGCAGCAGCACGGCGGCCAGGCCGGGGCCGAGGGCCAGCCAGCTGTTGAGCCCCGGCCGGGTACGCAACGCCGCCACACCGGCCGCGAGTGCCACCGCCGCCAGCGGCACCGTGTACGCCTCCAGCGCGTGCACCCCACCCGCCACCAGCAGCAGCCAGACGGCCAACAGTTCGCTGCCGCCGCCGATGCCGGCGAAGACCCAGCGTCGCTCGATCGACTCGCCCCGCCGCAACAGCCGGACGCCCATCACGGCGCCCCACAGCACACAGACCGTCGCGGCGTGTCGAGGTGCGCCCAGGGTGAGCAGCAACGCGAGCAACGCCACCGCCTGCGCGGCGGCGTCCAGCACCCGACGCACCGGTACCGGAGCCGGTCGGGAGGGCAGCACGGCGGCGAGGGCGAGGGTGAGGGCGGCGACGGCGAGCACCGCGAAGGCGGCCACGCGTGGCGGCTGCCCGCCGGCCAGCGGGGCGGTGATCGCGAAACCGGTCGCCGCCGCCACGGCGACCAGCCAGCCCAGGACGCGTACCGGCACCTGGCGCGCGGCGACGGCGACGGCCGTCGCCACGATCACCAACAGACCCAGCCCGCCCAGGGTGCCAGCCCGGGTGGCCTGAAGGTTGAGCATCCCGACCACCGCCAGGACCAGCCCGACCGGCACGGCCGTACCGACGTACGGTCCGCCCGGGTTCAGCAGCGCGACGGTCAGCAGCAGCGCCACCCCGCCCAGCAGGGTCACCGCCGGCACCACGGGCCACGGCGCGGCGGCCGCGACCAGCAGCACCGGCCCGGCTGCGGCCACGAAGGGCAGCACGATTGCGGCGGTCCGCCAACCAGCCGCGCCACCGGCCCGGCCGCCAGCGGCTCGGCCACCACCGCCGTTGTCACGGCCGCCCGAATCAGCACCGGCACCCGCGCCAGCGGAGTTCCGGTGGGACGGCGGCCAGGCGGCCAGGACCGCCGCCAACGCCAGCAGCGTCAGGGCCAGGCCGACCGGGAGCGCGTCCGACGACGGCTGGGTCGCCGGGGCACCGGACCACGGGACGGGCGGCGGTCCGTACGGCGTCAGCAGGGCGGACACCACCGTCGGCACGGCCGCCAGCGCCGCCACCGCGGCCAGACCCAGCCCGGCCACCGGCAGCATCCCCCACGGGCGGGTGCGGAACCCGGCCAGCGCGACCAGCGCCGCCGTCACCGCCGCGTACACCGTCACCCGTTCGGCACCCGGTACGACCAGGGGCGACAGACCGGTCAGCACCGCCACCACCGCGAGCCCGGTCGAGGCGTACCCGGTCAGCTCGGGCCAGGAGCGGCGCGCCGCGAGCAGCGCGACCGCCGGCGCCGCGACGGCGGCCAGCGCGGCCCGGGCCTGCCACCACGGCGGGGCACCGGCACCGATCATCGCGATCGCCGCTCCGGCCGGCACCACCAGCACCGTGGCGGCCAGTCCGCAACCGGCCACGGCCCGACGCACCGGGTCGCCGTGCCGACCGGCCACCGCCACGCCGAGGCCGACCGCCAGGATCACCGCGCAGGCGGCACCGGCGCCGGCCGGCGCGGCCAACCCGACCAGCAGCCCGTGCCCGAGCAATGCCGCGCCGGCCGACGCCGACGCCACCACCGTCACCCGGGACAGCGCCGGCCGGGCCACCGAGGCCACCAACAGCACCGCCCCGACCGCGAGGTCGATCGCGACCACGGCCGGCCACGGTGCGGCCCAGGCCGCCGGCACCGTGAGCGCGGTAGCGGCGAGGCCGACCGCCACCACCGCCGGCCGGGCACCCCGGGGCAACAGCCAGGCGACCGCGGCCACGGTCAGCGCCGCCGCCACCGGCAGCTGCCAACCCCACGCGAACGCCGGACCCGCCGTGGCCCCCCGCCACGGCGGCACCGAACGGACCACGGCGGCACCGGCGAGCAGCACCCCCGCCAGCGCCGTCAGCAGCCCTCCGCCACCCGCGACCAGCAGCGCCCCGGCCCGGGGGCCGGCGCGCCAGCCGGACGGAAGCAGCCGCACCGCGCCGGCCAGCCCCACCGCCACCAGGGCCGCTACCAGCAGCCACACCGACGCGCGCAGCTCCACCACCGGGCGGATGACCGCGCCGGCCAGCACCGGCACCAGCGCAGCGCCCGCCAGTGCCCGCGCCGGCCCGCCGCCGGCCAGCAGGGCCGCGCCCAAGGCGGTCAGCGCCACCAGCAGCATCGGCACGCCGGCCAGCAGCGCCACCCCGCCCGCTCGGCCGACCAACAGCGGCACCAGCGCACCGCCCGCGGCGAGCAGCAGCCAACCGGCGAACCCGACCCAGGCCAGGATGCCGCCGGCCAACCGCATCGCGGGTGTCGTCGCGGCCCCCTCGTCCGCGACGACACCGGTGCGCCTGCGCAGCGTGACCACCACCGCCAGGTCGACCAGCGCCGCCCCGACGAACGCCACCGCCCAGCCGGCCGGCTCCGGACGGAACTCGGCGGCGAGCAACGGCAGCAGCGGCTGGACGACCAGTAGCGCGGCGAACCACGGCACGGCCAGTCGGCTGAGTCGGGCGTAGCCGGCCGCCACCGCCGCGCCGACCGCCGTGACCAACGCGGCGTACCGGCTGCCCGGCCAGGCGGTCAACCCGAACAGGTCCACCGTCCAGGCCGCGTACCCGTCGAGCAGCACCAGCAGCAGCCCGACGGCGGCGAAGGTCTCCGCGGTGCCGCGCAGCCCGCGCCACCGCGCGACCAGCGGCACGGCCAGCAGCAGCAGGGTGAACGCCAGCAGAATCAGTGCCCGCCCGGCCACACCGACCGACGCCCAGGCCACCGCCGTGAAGACCGTCGCCGCCGTGCCGAGCAACAGACCACCCAGGACGAAGAGCAGACCCTGCACGGTCCGGGTGGAGGCTTCCGCCCCGCCGGGGCGTGCCGGCGGCGCGACGGGCGGCCATCCGGCGGCGGGCAGCGCCGGGCCGGCCGAGACCGGCAACGGCGGCACCGCCCCCGGCCGCGCCGGCACGCCGACGGTCCCGGCCGGGGGCGATCCGACGGGGGCCGACCCAGCCGGGAGCGGGCCGGCCGGCAACGATCCGGCGGGAACCGCCCCGACCGGGAACGGGCCGGCCGGGCGAGGTCCGGTGCGGGTCGGGAACTCCGCCCGGACGGCGGCGGCCAGCTCACCCCGCCGTCGCCGGAGGGTCGCCAGTCTGCCGGCCAGTCCCTCGTACGCCTGGCGGGCCTGCCGCACCTCGCCATCGAGCAGGACGATCTCCCGGTCGAGCCGGATCACCTCGGCCGCGGGCGGGTACGGCGGCCGGCCGCAGCCGGTGCAGCCGAAGTCGAGATTCGCCGGTGCGCCGCAGGCCGGGCAGGGGTAGGCGTTGTCCACGCCGTCATCCTCGACGGCGGCACACCTGCGGCGCCAGAGTGCGCGTACTCAGGGACGGGTGTGCTCGAACACCCAGGCCGCGTACCCGGGATGGCCGCAGTCCACTCTGCTGACCAGGATCTCCGGCACCTCGTAGGGGTGGCTGGCCCGCAACTGCTCCACCAACGCGTCGACCCGGTCGGGTGCCGTCTTGAACTGCACCGACCACTCGGTGCTGGTCTCCACCCCGGACCGCCACCAGTACGTGCTGTCCACCTGGCCGCCCACCTGCGCGCAGGCCGCCAGCCGTCCGGCCACCGCGGCGGCGGCCAGCAGATCGGCGACCGAGCGCGCGTCGACCACCGTCGTCACCACGCTGATCTGCTCCACCTGGGCACCCTACGTCTCGTCGTCGTGGTTGGTGGCGATCCACTCGTCCATCCGACTCCACCATTCGTAGAGCCAGTCGATGCGCTGCTGCCGGTCGGTCGGGACCTCCTCGGGCGGCACCGACCAGAACCGCATCACCAGCCGCTTGTCCATCGGCAGTTCCCGCCACACGTCGGTGACGGTGAGCATCCGGTCCAGTCCCGTGTGGGCCACGAAGATCACCCCGGCGTCGGGTGCCGCGTCCAGCGCCGCCAGCAGCCCGCCCGGCTGCGGGGCGAGCACGTGCCGCATCGCCTCCGCCTTCAACGCCATCCGCTCGTGCCCCCGGTCCCGCAGCCGCGCGATGGCCCGCAGGCGGCGTTTCGGGGTGAAGTTGCTGCCCTCGGGAAAGATCACGAAGGCGTCGTCGTCGTCCAGTCCGGTGGCGAGGTGCCCGATCTGCTCGGTAAGCGAGCCCCGGCCGTCGCGGCCCGGCGCGATGAACCGGCTCGGCAGCCGGTTGAGCAGCACGTCGATCGCCGGATCCCACTGGAGGGTGTCCTTGAGCACGATCCGTGGCTCGCGCTGGAACCAGTTCACCAGCGCGTGGATCAGGATGAACGAGTCGCCCGGCCCGGCGTGCCGGCACAGCACCAGTTCCGGTCGGCCCGGCAGGGCGGTGTCCGGGTCGGTACCGACCACGTCGATGCGCAGCCGCAAGGTCCACCGGGCCTGCCAGAAGAACACCCGCAGGAACCAGCCGGCCAGCACGTAGTGGGCACGCTGGAAGGCCGGTGAGCGTACCTGCCAGCCGAAGCCGGAGCCGACCCAGAGCAGGAAGAGGCAGAGCAGCGCCGCCGCGTCCCACACCAGGTAGAAGCAGCCGATCCAGAGCAACCGCAGCGGGCGCAGGTGCCCGGGGACGAACGGGGACGCGGCGAGCGCCAGCAGGGCCCACACCGGCACCGTGGTCACCAGCAGGATCGCCAGCAGCACCACGCCGGGTGCCAGCAGCAGTCGGCGCAGCCAACGCGGCGGTAACGGCATCAGCGTTCCAGGTTCGCCAGGTAGTGCCGGGAGGCCGAGTAGGCGCGGCTGATCCGCCGGCCCACCGCCGCCATGTCCCGGTACGCCCACGGCGTGTCGTCGCGCGGCTCCAGCCCACCGGTCGGCAGCACGTGCACCTCCACCCCGTCGGGCAGCGCGGCCATCTCCCGGGCGAACCGGTGCCGGCGGGCGATCTCGAAGGCGACCTGCGCGATCTCCCAGGGCCGGCGGGGCGGTGCCAACGCCCGTTCGATCCGGCCCACCTGGAGTACGAAGATCCGGCCGGCGCCGGCCGCGACCGCCTCGCCGATCGGGATCGAGTTGACGATCCCTCCGTCCACGTAGTGCTGGTCGCCGATGCGGGCCGGCGGCAGCAGCCCCGGTACCGAGGCGGACGCGAGGACGGCCGGCACCACGGGGCCGCTGACGAACCAGTGCTCGGCGGCCCGTTCGATGTTCGCCGCGCAGCAGCGGAAGGGGACTCGCAGATCGGCGAAGGTTGTCTGTGCGCCGAGTTCGCTCTCCAGCAGCTTGCGCAACGGCCGAGGCGAGTGCAGGTGGGTGCGGGCGGCGAAGCGCCGCAACTGCCGGGCGACCGAGTCGCCGTACACCTCGCTGGCCTCGGGAGAGGCCCAGAGCCGTACCAGCCGGTCGGTCACCGCCTCGGACGGGTCGGCGGCCACCAGGGCGCCGTTGACCGCCCCGATCGACGTGCCGAGCACCATGTCCGGCTTGATCCCGGCCCGGAACAGGGCCCGCAGCATGCCCACCTCGACCGCGCCCAGGACGCCCCCGCCGCCGAGCACGAAAGCCACCGGTCCCCGCGCCATGCCGTTCATCCTGGCACGGCCGCGCCGCGGTGGCCCCACCCCGTACCTTCCCGCGACGTCGAGCGCCGGCGGCCCCGGGCGACGCCCACCCGCGGTGTCGGCCGCGGTACCCGTCGCGTCCGGGGCCGTTGACAGGTGGGCAACATTCGCGCAACCTGATACCGCTCCCACCTATGAGGCAGGTGCGATCCGTGAAGCCAGCACTGCAGCCCGGCCGGTTGCTGGCCACCAGATACCGGCTGATCGACCAGATCGGCGCCGGTGGCATGTCGGTGATCTGGCGGGCCCACGACGAGGTGCTCGACCGGATGGTCGCCCTGAAGGTGCTGGCCCCGTCGCTGGCCGCCGACGCCCGGTTCCGGGACATGGTGCGCGAGGAGGCCCGGGCCGCCGCGCAGCTGGTCCACCCGAACGTCACCTCGGTGCACGACTACGGCGAGACCGTGTCGCCGGACGGCGCGATCACCTCCTTCGTGGTGATGGAACTGCTCTCCGGTGAGGAACTGGAGTTCCGGCTCACCGAGGGACCGCTGCCGTGGCCACAGGCGGTGGAGATCGGCGCCCAGGTCGCCGATGCGCTCGCCGCCGCCCACCGGCTCGGCATCGTGCACCGGGACATCACCACGGCCAACGTGATGATGACCCAGGTCGGCGCGAAGGTGCTCGACTTCGGCATCGCCACCCGGATCGGCGCGCCCGACGACGACGAGGACGGTGCCACCTTCGGCACCCCGGCGTACGTGGCACCGGAACGGCTCGATGGTGCTCCGGCCCAACCCGCGACCGACGTCTACTCGCTCGGGGTGCTGCTGCACGAGACCCTGACCGGGCGGGTGCCGTATCCGGCGGACACCTGGGACGAACTCAGCGCCGCGCTCGCCACCGGCTCACCGCCAACCCTGGCGGGGGTGCCGGGGTTGCCTCCGACGGTGGCCGAGGTCTGTCTGCGTTGCCTGTCCCGGAATCCCGCCGACCGCCCCACCGCCCGGCAGGTCGCCACCGTGCTGCGCGACCAGATGCTGCCCGCCGATCCCCAGGCCAGCACGATGCTCTCCCCCACCGTCACCCTGCCCATGGTCGGCGCGAGCAACACCGCTGCGCCGATCCCGGTCTGGGTCGTTCCGTCGGTCGCTGCGGCCGGGTCCCCCGGCCCCGCCGGTCTCCACCCCGGCATCGACGGTGTCAGCGGCCGGGTGGCGCCCGCCCCCGGTGGCGTCACCGGCGGGACCGGCGACCGTCCGGGTGCGGACGACGCCGATGACGCCCGGGAGCGTGGCGCGGGAGCCGAGAGCGCGGGAGCCGCGCCGGAGCCCGGCGCCGACCCCGGACGGGGACGACGACTGCCCCGCCCGGTGCACGTCGCCGGTGCCGACCCCGGGCGACGACGGCTGAGGCGGCCGCTGCTCGTCGCGGCCGCCGTGGCCGTGCTGGTCGCGGCGGCGCTGGCGGTGCCGGCGCTGCTGCCGGAGAGGGGCGGACAGCCCACCGTTCTCCCCACCGCCGGGCCGACCGTGACATCCGACCCGGTCCTGCCGGACGGCACCGCCAGCGCCGAGCCGACCGCCGCACCGCCGAGCACCTCGCCCACGCCACCGGTGTCGACCGGCGTACCGAGCCCACCCGTTGGCGGCGACAGCCTCGTCGAGGCTGCCAACCGCCTGGAAGCGCTGATCGGTGCCGGGCTCGCCGACGGCGGCATCCGCGACGACGTCGGCATCGACCTGCGTAACGAGCTGCGCAACCTGACCCGGGCGGTGGCCGGCGGCGAGGGCGAGTTGGGACCGGGCGTCGCCCGGCTACGTGAGAAGGTCTCCACCCGCCTACGCGAGGACGGCCTGAGCCCG
Source organism: Micromonospora aridisoli (assembly GCF_056150025.1). Taxonomy (NCBI): domain Bacteria; kingdom Bacillati; phylum Actinomycetota; class Actinomycetes; order Micromonosporales; family Micromonosporaceae; genus Micromonospora; species Micromonospora aridisoli. The sequence continues at coordinate 82,438 of NZ_JAXCFK010000010.1, forward strand.
GCGTACGCGCGGCAACTGGACGCGGCGATCACCGCGCTCGGCGCCGCGCAGGTCTGATCGGCGCGGACCCGGTCAGGCCGGGGCGATCCGGGCCGGCTCGCGCCCCGCGTGCGGCGTCGTGGCGGCGAGGAACCGGCGGTACACCTCCTCGTAGCCGACGGCCATCCGATCCGTGGAGAACGTTTGCGCCACGTGCGCCACGCAGTCCTCCGGGTCCAGAGTGGACGCCCGCTCCAGCGCCGCCGGCAGTTCCTCCGGCCGCTGGCAGATCAGCCCGCTCACCTCGGGACGGACCAGTTCCGGCACCGCGCCCCGGTTCAGCGCCACCACGGGTGTCCCGGTCGCCATCGCCTCCAGCATCACGATGCCGAACGGCTCCTCCCACTGGATCGGCATGATCAGACAGCGTGCCTCGACCAGCAGCCGCAGCACGGCCTTCCGGTCCGCGTCGAGCACCACTGTCACGTCCGGCCCGAGCATCGGCCGGATCACCTCGTAGTAGTAGCGCCGCTCGGCGGGCTCGCTGCACTTGCCGGCCAACACCAGTGGCAGTCCGGCCGCCCGGCAGGCGCGGATGGCCAGTTCCGGCCCCTTGTCCGGGCTGAACCGGGCGAGCCACAGCACCGGCCCGTGACTGGGGGCGTCCTTACGCGGGAAGTCGTCGAGGCTCATCGCGTTGTGTACGGTGCCGACCCAGGGCAGGTGCGGATTCAACGCCCGCTGGGTGTGTGAGATCGCCACCAGGCCCACTCCCCGGTCGGTGTCGCTGAGCACCGTGCCGTACTCGCCCACCGGGTTGCCGTGCACCGTCGCCACGGTGGGCACGTCGCGCCGCCCGGCCACCAACGGACCGATCGTGGTGTGATCGTGCACGATGTCGAAGTCGGCCGCACTGAGCAGGTGGTTGACCCGGGCCAGGTGGGCAAGTTCGGGCAGCGCCTCACCGAGGCGGTCGAACTGCAACTCGTCGAGGGTGGCGAGGAAGTCGGCGGCCGTGCCGTGCCCGGCACCCGCGCCCATCAGGGTCACCGCATGCCCTCGGGCGATCAGACCGTCGACCAGTCCGGCCACCACCTGCTCCAGGCCGCCGTAGCCCGGTGGCGGCACCGACAGCCAGGGTGGCACGACCATGGCGATCCGCAACCGGTGCTCGCGCGCAAGGTTGTCGGCCACGTGCCCTCCCTGTCGCTCTCCGGAGGCCGTCGCCCCCGAACGGCTTCCGGGGGTGGGATCGAGCGTCTTCCCGGTCCCGGCGTCCACAAACCGGACGCCGGCCGTGGTCAGCCGGCCGTGGTCAGCCGCCCACCAGCAGTTCGTCCCGTACCGCGCACACGCCCTCGGCCGACCACGCGATCCGTTCCGCCTGGTCCCTCTCCCACCAGGAACGCACCACTCCGCTCAGGGTCACCGAGTCGCCGCTTACCTGCACGGTCACCCGTTCCGTGCCGATTCCCCGCATCAGGGCCCGCTGCACGGCACTGCGGATCCCGTCGACGTCCACGGGGGCGGTGGGCCGCACCTCGACCAGGTTGGTGACGCCCCGTACGCCCCGCAGCCGGCGCAGCTCCCGCTCCGCGGTACGCCGCTGCCAACCGAACTCCACCTCGCCGCGCAGCATGAGCCAACCGTTGGAGACGGTGAGGTCCAGCCGCTCGGCCGGCACGAAGCTGTTCCACTCCAGCGCCCGGCTGGCCGCGAGCGCCAGTTCGCCGTCGGTGATCTCAACCGGCCCGGTCGGGCGTACCTCGATGTCGTCGGCGACCGCCCGCACACCGCGTACCCGTTGTGCCCCGCGCACCGCCGCCCACCTGCGGGCGGCGCTGTCCACGCCGCCGGTGAGCGTCACCACCCCTTCGTGCACGCTCACCCCGATGTCGGTCGAGCGCACCTGGGCGTCCCAGGCCAGTTCGTCGAGCACATCGCGCTGGATCCGGTCGTCCGTCCGAGTCGCCGTCACCGTGGTCATGGCACCCCCATCCGCCGCCACGAGGTCTTCTCCGCCGAGGCTGCCGTCGGGCAGGGTGAGCCCGGCTCACCCGCTCCGGGTGAACCGGTCCCGCAACGGAGGAAGGGCGGCGGGTGTCGCGGCCAACCCCCTTGGCCGCGCCACCCGCCGCCCCGGAGGGAGGAAGCAGGTTTCTGTCCGTTAGGACGCTTCGGCGAGCGTCACGGTTGCCGTCGCCTCGGCACCGTTTCGCTGGTAGGTCACCTCGACCTGGTCACCGACCTTGCCGGCCTGGACGGCGGCCACCAGGTCGCTGGAGTCGTTGATCACCTTGTCGCCGAACCGGGTGATCACATCGCCCTGTTGCAGCCCGGCCCGCTCGGCCGCGCTGCCCGGGTTGACCGCGCCGACCAGAGCACCGCCGTCGGGCGCGGCGTTCACGCTGACCCCGAGCGACGGGTGGCTGATCTTCTCGCCACGCTGGAGCTTCTCCGCGACGTCCTTGGCCTTGTTGCTCGGGATGGCGAAGCCCACGCCGATGTTGCCGGTGTTGCCCTGTCCCGCGGTGGCGATCGCGGTGTTGATACCGATCACCTCGCCCCGGGTGTTGACCAGCGCCCCACCCGAGTTGCCTGGGTTGATCGGAGCGTCGGTCTGCAGCAGCCCGGAGATCGAGCTGACCGCCTGGCCGGGGAGCTGCTGCCCGCCACCGGCCTGGATGGTGCGGTCCCGGGCGCTGAGGATCCCCGCGGTGACCGAGCCCTGCAGGCCGAGCGGGCTGCCCAGCGCGAGCACCTGGTCGCCGACCTGCATCGCGTCGCTGTCGCCGAAGGTGGCCGGTTGCAGATCGGTCAGTCCGTTGGCCTTCAGCACCGCGAGGTCGGTCTTCGGATCGGTGCCGACGACCTCGGCCTGGGTACTGGTGCCGTTCGCGAAGATCACCCGGACGGTGTCGCCGCCCCCGGCGATCACGTGGTTGTTGGTCAGCACGTAGCCGTCGGCGCTGAGCACCACGCCGGAGCCCTCACCACTGCCGGTGCTGATGGAGACGACGCTGTCCTGCACCGACGCGGCGATGCGCGGCAGGTCGGCACCGTCGATCACGGGCGCGGCGTTGTAGGTGCGGGTGATGCCGCCGCCGTCGCTCAGCGCCAGGGCGAGCGCCCCACCGGCGACGCCGCTGCCCAGCATCAGCGCGAACACCGCCACGCCGGCACCGGCCAGCTTCGCGATCCGGCCGGGGCGGGGCCCGCTGGACGGGGTGGGTGCCCACGGGCCCGGCTGACCGGGGTGGCCGCTCGGCGTGCCGGCGACCTGCCCCGGATACCCGGGCTGCCCGACGCCGGGCGAGGTGGGCTGAGCACCGCTCCAGCCGGGCTGGCTCGGATACCAGGGGGCACCGGGGTAGCGGGCGCCCGGCTGGTACGGGTGCTGGTAAGCATGCTGGTGCTGGTGAGGGCCGGCCGGCGCCCAGGTGGGCTGACCGGAGACCGGCTGCGCCGGCGGGTGCGAGCCGGTCCCGTCGCCGGGGCCGGGCCGGGCCGGCGCGTCCGGACCGCCAGGACCGCCCGACGACGGGTCGACGGCACGCACCGGAACCGTCGGCGCCTCGACCGTCGGCTCGGCGTCGCGCTGAACGGCAGGCGGGGAGTCGGACCGCGCGTACTCGGCGCGGGACAGCTCGGATTGCGACGGCTCGGCGTCGGTGGGGGCCGGCCGGCGCGGGTCGGACTCGTACTCGGTCATGCTCCTACCTTCTCCCATCGCTCTGCGTCCCGCCTTGGACCGACCTGAGGATTGGCTGAAAATCACTCATGGTCAATGTCCGTGGCCGGTGCGAGTGGCAGACGTACCCGGAAGGTGGCGCCACCGCCGGGCGTACCGGTCACCTCGACCGTGCCCTGGTGCACGGTCACCAGCGCGGCGACGATGGCCAGCCCGAGACCGGTGCCGGTGTTGCCGTCGGTCCGGCGGGTACGTGAGGCGTCCACCCGGTAGAAGCGCTCGAAGACCCGTTCCGCCTGCTCGGCGTTGAGCCCCGGGCCGGTGTCGGCAACCTCAATCACCGCCAGGTTGCCGGGCTCGGCGCGCAGCCGCAACGTCACCGCCGCCTCGGGCGGGGTGTGCCGCAACGCGTTGGTCATCAGGTTGCCGATCACCTGGCGCAGCCGGGCGTCGTCGCCCCGCACCACCAACGGCCCGGAGCCGGGCTCGATCTCCAGGTCGATGCGCCGGTCCGGGGCCATCGCCCGGGCCGCCGCGACGGAGTCCGCGGCCAGCACCGGCAGTTCCACCGGCGCGAGCGACAGCGGCCGTTCGCGATCCAACCGCGCCAGCAGCAGCAGGTCCTCGACCAGCAGTCCCATCCGGGCCGCCTCGTCCTCGATCCGGCGCAGCAGGTCGGAGGTCTGCTCCGGGGCCCGGGCCGCGCCCTGGCGGTACAGCTCGGCGAAGCCGCGGATGGTGGTCAGCGGCGTACGCAGCTCGTGCGAGGCGTCCGCCACGAACTGCCGCATCCGTTCCTCCGAGCGACGGGCCCGGGCCTCGGAGGCGCGGGCCGCCTCGGCGGCCTCCCGGGCGACGACCTCGGCGGACCGGGCGGCGGACTCCGACGCCGCCCGCGCGGTGAAGGCCATCTCGATCTGGCTGAGCATCGCGTTGAGGGCCCGGGAGAGCCGCCCCAGCTCCGACGTCGGGCAGGGCTGGCCGTCCTCCGGATCGGGTACCCGCCGGCTCAGGTCGCCACCGGCGATGGCGGCGGCGGTCCGTTCGATCTCCACCAGCGGCTTGAGGCTGGTCCGGACGATCGCCGCGCCGATCGAGGCGAGCAGCACCAGCACCGCCCCACCGACCAGCATGTCGATCCAGATCAGCCGCTTCACCGCCCGGTCCACGTCGGTCAGGTGCTGCCCAATCGCCGCCCACTGGCCGTTGGGCAGCTCGGTGTAGAGAATTCGCCAGCGCACCTCGCTGCCCTGGGCGCGGACCGTGCGCGGCTCTCCGGCCAGCCGTGCAAAGCCTGCGGCGTCACTCGGCCACGAAGGCAGGTCGGCCGTGTCGAACCGCCGGCTGTCGAAGTCATAGCCGATGATCCCGCCGGTGCTGCTGCTGGTGACCACCACGAGGTAATCGGTGGGAATGCCAAGCGACCCCTGCCGGCCGGCAACCACCGCGCTCTCGATGGTGCGAGCGGAGCCAGCCAATTCGTTGTCAACCTGCTCCACCAGGTAGCTGCGGAGAAAAAAGGTGGTCAGTGAGCTGATCACCAGCAGCGCGGCGGCGACCAGGGTCAGCACGGCCGCCACCAGCTTGACCCGCAGCGGAACCGAGCGGATCCGGAGCTTGGCCTGTTGTAACCCGTTCACGCCGCCGGCTTGCGTAGCACGTACCCGACGCCGCGCAGGGTGTGGATCAGTCGGGGGTCGGTCGTGTCGACCTTGCGACGCAGGTACGAGATGTACGACTCGACGATGTTGTCGTCGCCCCGGAAGTCGTAGTTCCACACGTGGTCGAGGATCTGCGCCTTGGACAGCACCCGGTTGGCGTTGAGCATCAGGTAGCGCAGCAGCTTGAACTCGGTCGGCGAGAGCTGCACCCGCTGACCGGCGCGGTACACCTCGTGGGTCTCCTCGTCCAGTTCCAGGTCGGCGAAGGTGAGCCGGGCGGGTGCCTGCTCGCCGGTGCTGGTACGACGCAGCACCGCCCGGATCCGGGCGGTCAACTCCTCCAGGCTGAACGGCTTGGTCACATAGTCGTCCCCGCCCAGGGTGAGCCCACGGATTTTGTCGTCGGTGGCGTCGCGGGCGGTGAGGAACACCACCGGCGTACGCGTGCCGCCCTCGCGCATCATCCGGATCACCTCGAAGCCGTCGAGGTCCGGCAGCATCACGTCGAGCACCACGAGGTCGGGCCGGTGGTCCCGGGCCGCGCTCAGTGCGGCACTGCCGCTGGTGGCGGTGGCCACGTCGAACCCCGCGAAACGCAGGCTCGCGGAGAGCAGTTCGAGGATGTTGGGATCGTCCTCGACGACGAGCAGTCGCGCCTCGGTCTGGGTAGCGGCCATGCCGCCCATCATCCGCGCAGACACTGCGTCGGCGCTGGGCGGAGCCTGAAAAAAACCTGTGAGCGGCGTGGGTCGCGGGTCAGGCGGCCAGCGGCAGCTCCCGCTCCGGCGTACCGTCCGGCGAGCTGCCCGCCACCTCGGTGCCGGCCCGCGCCGACGACCCGCCGACCGGCGGCCGGGCCGGCACGGGCGGCACGGTTCGTACCGCGTCCGACCGCGCCGGCACCCGTACCGGCGCCGCCTGCGGAGCCACCCGCGCGGCTGGCGACGACGGTACGAGATGCACCGCCGATTCGGCGACCCGGGCGAGCGCGCGCCGATCGGCGGACCGCCCCGGGTGCAGCGGCGCGGCGACGTCGACACGGACCGTCAACTCCCGGGCGGCGAGCATCCGCCGCACCGACCGCAGCAGGGTCTCGTCGCCGACGAACGCCGGTGCGGTGGTCGTCTCGCCGGTCACTCCGCAGCGGTAACCGATCCGCACCGGCACGACGGGAGCCCCGGCGTCGATCGCGGCCTGGAACATCGCCGGCCGGAAGCCGGTCTTCGGCCGGCAGGACGTCGCGGCACCGCACCAGGTGGTGCCTTCGGGGAACACCGCGACCGAACGGCCCGCCCGCAACGCGGCGGCGACCCGTCCCACCGTCGCCGGCAGCTCGCGGGGGCGGGAACGGTCCACGAAGACGGTGCCGGCCGCCCGGGCGAGCAGCCCGATCAGCGGCCATCGCCCGACCTCGTGCTTGGCCACCAGCCGGGCCGGCGCGACCGCGAACAGAGCCAGGATGTCCCACCACGAGACGTGGTTGGCGACGACCAGGGCACGGCGCCGGGGCAGCCGACCGCGCACCTCGAGGCGTACGCCGCAGGCCCGTGCGGTGGCCCGTGCCCAACCGCGCAGCGCGGCCTGCCGCTCCCGGACCGGCAGCACCGGGAGCAGGACGGCCAGGCCGACGCCGAGCCCGAGCATGCCGAGCAGACCGGCGGCGCGGCCCAGTTGCCGGGCCGCCGGGACGGCGGGGGCCTCGCCGGGCCGGGGCAGGCAGTCGGGGCCGCAACCGGAACTCGGCCGCCACAGCGGATGCGCCAGCGTGGTCACGGCTGCCCGCCGAGGAAGTGCCGCAGGTAACGCGGGTTGATCCGGTCCATGGAGAGCAGTACGTAGAAGTCGGCCACCCCGAAGTCAGGGTCGTACGCCGGCTCCCCGCAGACCTGGGCCCCCAGCCGCAGGTACCCGCGCAGCAGCGGCGGGACGAGCTTGGCCGCCCCCGTGACCGACTCGGTCGGCACGCCCGGCTCGGCGAACCAGGGCCGCAGTGGACGGACCCGCAACGGCGGCGGTGACAGGTGCTTCGCCCGCGCCTGGGCCCAGACCTCGGCGGCGGCGAGCCCACCGTCGGACACCGGCACGGAGGCACACCCACCGAGCCAGCGCAGCCCGCGCAGGTGCAGGTAGCGGGCGATGCCCGCCCACATCAGGTTGATCACCGCGCCGCTGCGGTGCTCGGGGTGCACGCAGGAACGGCCGGCCTCGACCAGGTGCGTACGCAACGGATCGAGCGCGGTCAGGTCGAATTCGCCCTCGGCGTACCGGAGGTTGGTCCGCCCCGGCGGGAGCAGTCGGTACGTCCCGACCACCGCACCGGTGTTCTCCTGGCGCACCACCAGGTGGTCGCAGTACGGGTCGAAGGCGTCACGGTCGAGGCCGGCCGTGTCCGGGGACACGGTCGCGCCCAGCTCGCCGGCGAACACCTGGTGGCGCAGGCGTTGCGCGGCCTCGACCTGGCTGGGGTCGTCGGCGATCGAGAGGGTGTAGCCGCTGGTCGTCAGTGCTACGTCCGCGGCGGGCAGAACGGCCATGCGTTCTGTGTAGCGCCCGATCGGTTGCCGGCCCTGGTGACCAGCGGTGTCGATCCGGTGAACGCCGGTCGGCGACCGGTCGCCGACCCGCTCCGGCGGCGGGTACGCGGGCGTGCGAGGCTGCCGGTGTCCGGCGACGCGGCCGGGCGGCGTGGCGGAGGGAGTCCCGATGATCATCGAAGGGCGCTTCAACGGACCACCCGGGTCGGGCAACGGCGGCTGGAGCGCCGGTGTCTTCGCCACCGCGTACGGCGGGGACGCGCCGGTCGAGGTGACGCTGCGTCGACCGCCGCCGCTGGACACCCCGTTGACGCTGGTCGACGGGGAGGTCCGCGACCCGGCCGGCGAGGTGGTCGCGCGGCTGCGCCCGGCGGAGGATCTCGACCACACCGTGGTGGCACCGGTGGACCTGGCGACCGCCCGGGCCGCCTCGGCGGCGTACCCCGGGCTGGTGGACCATCCCTTTCCCGACTGCTACGTCTGCGGCCCACGACGCGCCGACGGCCTGCGGATCTTTCCGGGACGGCTGCCGGACGGCCGGACGGCCGCCCCGGTGCGGGCACCCCGGCAGGTCGGGGCCGCCACGGTCTGGGCCGCCCTGGACTGCCCCGGCGGCTGGGCGGTGATCGGTGCCGGCCGGCCGTACGTGCTCGGTCGGATCGCGGCCCGGATCGAGGCGTTGCCCCAGCCGGACGACGAGTGCGTGGTGACCGGGGCGGTGATCGGCACCGAGGGCCGCAAGGCGTTGGTACGCACCAGCCTGTACGCGCCGGACGGCCGCCCGCTCGGCCATGCCCGGGCCACCTGGATCGCCGTGTAGACACGGCCGTCGATCGGCTCGTACCTGGGGATGAGACGGCTCCTGCCTGAGGCGGATCACGATCTCCCGAACGAGCCCGATTGAATTACTTGACCATTAACGTCACGCTGTGCAACGGCGCACCCCGGCGCCGACACGGGAGGAGAACGATGACCGACGGGCAATCACGCCCCACCAGCGACGCGCAGATCGTGGTTTCCGGCCTGACCAAGCAGTACCGCAACGTGCTCGCGGTCAACAACCTGTCGTTCACGGTCGAACCGGGTCGGGTCACCGGCTTCCTCGGCCCGAACGGCGCGGGTAAGACCACCACCCTGCGGATGTTGCTGAACCTGGTCACCCCGACCGCCGGAGCGGCGACCATCGGTGGCCACCGGTACCCGGATCTGGCCGACCCGCTGCGACACGTCGGCGCGGTGCTGGAGGCGTCCAGCGCACACAAGGGCCGTACCGGCGTCAACCACCTGCGGGTGATCTGCGCGGCGGCTGGGCTGCCTCGGGAGCGGGCCGACCAGGCGTTGGAGCTGGTCGGGCTGACCCCGGCGGCCAAGCGCAAGTTCAAGGGATACTCGCTGGGCATGAAGCAGCGGCTCGGCATCGCCGCGGCGATGCTCGGCGACCCCCGGGTGCTGATCCTCGACGAGCCGGCCAACGGCCTGGACCCGGAGGGCATCCGGTGGATGCGCGGGTTCCTCAAGGGGCTCGCCGCCGAGGGGCGCACCGTGCTCGTCTCCAGCCACCTGCTCTCCGAGATGCAGCTGCTGGCCGACGACGTGGTGATCATCGCGGCCGGGCAGCTGGTCCGGCAGGGACCGGTCGAGCAGGTGATCGGGTCGATGGCGCAGGGCGTCCGGGTCCGGGTACGCACCCCGCAGGCCGACGCGCTCACCGCCGCGCTGGCGGATGGGCCGGCCACGGTGGAGAACGACGGGCAGGGAACCCTCCTGATCGGCGGGGTCGACGCGCCGACGGTGGGCCGGGCGGCCCTGGCCGCCGGGGTGGAACTGCACGAGCTGACCACCGAACGACCCGACCTGGAACGCGTGTTCCTGGAGCTGACGGCCGGAAAGGCGGGCATCCGATGAGCAACCTCGTCCGCTCCGAACTGCTCAAGATCCGTACGACCAGCACCTGGTGGTGGCTGGCCATCGGGGCGTTCCTGTCGATCGCCCTGGCCTTCGCGTTCAACGCGTGGCTGGCCAGCGAGACGCTCAGCGGTGGTGGCGAGGAGTTCGGCTTCACCGGCGACGCCGCCTCCGCGCCGGCGCAGGCGGCGAACCTCTACACCTCCGGTCAGTACCTGGGTCTGATGTTCGTGATGCTCATCGGCATCCTCATGGTCACCAACGAGTTCTTCCACCAGACCGCGACCACCACGTTCCTGGCCACTCCGCGGCGCACCTCGGTGATCGTCAGCAAGCTCATCGCGGCCAGCCTGCTGGGCTTCGCGTTCTGGCTGGTGACCACGCTGATCGACCTCGCCGCCGGAGCGACGTTCCTGACGTTGAACGACTACGGCACCCAGCTCGGCGAGTGGGAGGTCCAGCGGGCACTGCTGCTCAACCTGATGGCGTACGCGATCTGGACGGTCCTCGGCGTGGGCATCGGCACGCTGATCACCAACCAGCTGGGGGCGGTGATCACCGCCTCGGTGCTCTACCTGATCGGTACGCAGGTGGTGGGGCTGCTCTTCCTGCTGCTGGCCAACGTGCTCGACAACATGTCGATCATCAAGTGGCAGGTGATCTGGCCGGCCGCCGCCTCCCAGGTCATGATCACACCCGGGGAGAACGAGATGCTGCCCGCCTGGTGGGTCGGCGCGCTCGTGCTGGTGGGCTACGCCGTGGTCAGCGGCGTGGTCGGGATCCTCATCACCCGGCGCCGCGACATCTCCTGACACCCCGACGCCGGACTCGGTTCGGCGTCCCGACGACGGGCCCGGCCCACCGGTCAAGAACCGGCGGTCCGGGCCCGACGCCGCTCGGCGGCCCGGCAACGCGGGTCGGACCGGACGGGGAGGTCATAGCAGCGATCAAGGGAATACGCAGCGCTTACCGAACTTCTGGCATCTTCTGTGAATCCGACCACGCGACGGAGGCGGAAATGCCCCGAGGATCGGTACGGCGTAGCCTGGGAACCGTCCTGTGCGCCCGTCCCGGCGTACCGGACGCCGCGTGACACACAAACCCGCGTGAAAGAGGCGATTACCGGCCGTGTCGACCCAGCAGACTTCGCAGGAGAACCCACTGGCGGGTTTCGGCCCGAACGAGTGGATCGTCGAGGAGATGTACCAGCGTTACCTCGCCGATCCCAGCAGCGTCGACCCGGCCTGGCACGACTTCTTCGCCGACTACCGCCCCGGCAAGGGCAGCACCCGCACCGCGGACGGCGACGGTCGGGCGACCACCACCGAGCCCGGCGACACCGCCCCGGCCGCGGCCGAGGTGGCCCCGAAGAAGGCACCCGCCGCCAAGAGCGAGGCCGCCAAGGCCGCACCGGCGGACAAGAGTGAGGCCCGCCCGGCACCGGAGACCTCGAAGCCGGCCCCCGCCACGTCGAAGCCGGCCGCCGCGAAGCCGGCCCCCGCCAAGGCCGCGTCGGCGAAGAGCCAGCCGACCCGGATCTCCCCCACCGCCGGCGGGCCGCAGACCACGCCGCTGCGCGGCGTCGCCGCCAAGATCGTTCAGAACATGGACGCGTCACTGGCCGTGCCGACCGCCACCAGCGTCCGCGCCGTGCCGGCCAAGCTGCTGGTCGACAACCGCATCGTGATCAACAATCACCTAGCCCGGGGACGCGGCGGCAAGGTCAGCTTCACCCACCTGATCGGCTACGCCCTGGTCCGGGCGCTGGTCGCCCACCCGGAGATGAACAACTCCTTCGCCGAGGTCGACGGCAAGCCGGTAATGGTCCGCCCGGAGCACGTCAACCTGGGCATCGCCATCGACCTGACCAAGCCCGACGGCAGCCGCAATTTGGTGGTCCCCTCCATCAAGGCCTGCGAGCAGATGGACTTCCGGCAGTTCTGGCAGGCGTACGAGGACGTCGTCCGGCGCGCCCGCCGCAACGAGCTGACCATGGAGGACTACTCCGGCACCACCATCTCGCTGACCAACCCCGGCGGCATCGGCACCGTGCACTCCATGCCGCGACTCATGCAGGGCCAGAGCGCGATCATCGGGGTCGGCGCGATGGAGTACCCGGCCCCCTACCAGGGCATGAGCGAGGCCACCCTGGCCGAGCTGGCGGTCAGCAAGGTCATCACGCTGACCAGCACGTACGACCACCGCATCATCCAGGGCGCGCAGTCCGGCGAGTTCCTCAAGGTCATGCACGAGCTGATGCTCGGCGAGCACGGCTTCTACGACCAGATCTTCACCTCGCTGCGCATCCCCTACGAGCCGGTGCGCTGGATGCGCGACGTCGCGGTCGACAGCGAGGGGCAGATCAACAAGACCGCGCGGGTCCACGAGCTGATCCACTCCTACCGGGTGCGCGGGCACCTCATGGCCGACACGGACCCGCTGGAGTTCAAGATCCGCAAGCACCCGGATCTGGACGTCCTCCAGCACGGGCTGACCCTCTGGGATCTCGATCGCACCTTCCCGGTCAACGGTTTCGCCGGCCGGCAGCGGATGAAGCTGCGGGAGATCCTCGGCGTGCTGCGCGACTCGTACTGCCGCCGCGTCGGCATCGAGTACATGCACATCCAGGACCCGGCCGAGCGCCGCTGGATCCAGGAACGGGTCGAGCGCAAGTACGAGAAGCCGCCGGCCGGCGAGCAGAAGCACGTGCTCAACCGGCTCAACGCGGCCGAGGCGTTCGAGACCTTCCTGCAGACCAAGTACGTCGGTCAGAAGCGCTTCTCGCTGGAAGGCGGCGAGTCGCTCATTCCGCTGCTCGGTGAGGTGCTGGAGGCCGCCGCCGAGGGCGGGCTGGACGAGGTCGTCATCGGCATGGCCCACCGGGGCCGGCTCAACGTGCTGGCCAACATCGTCGGGAAGCCGTACGAGAAGATCTTCTCCGAGTTCGAGGGGCACCTGGACCCGCGTTCCACCCAGGGCTCGGGCGACGTGAAGTACCACCTGGGGCAGAACGGCAAGTTCACCACTCCCGACGGTGACCACGCCGTGAAGGTCTCGGTGGTGGCCAACCCGTCGCACCTGGAGGCCGTCGACCCGGTGCTGGAGGGCATCGTGCGGGCCAAGCAGGACCGCATCGATCTCAAGCTGGAGGGCTACACCGTGCTGCCGTTGGCGGTGCACGGCGACGCGGCCTTCGCCGGCCAGGGGGTGGTGGCCGAGACGCTCAACCTCTCCCAGCTACGCGGTTACCGCACCGGCGGGACGGTGCACGTGGTGGTCAACAACCAGGTGGGCTTCACCACCGCCCCGGAGTACAGCCGGTCCAGCCTCTACAGCACCGACGTGGCCCGGATGATCCAGGCTCCGATCTTCCACGTCAACGGCGACGACCCGGAGGCAGTGGTCCGGGTCGCCCGGCTCGCCTTCGAGTACCGCCAGGCGTTCAACAAGGACGTCGTCATCGACCTGGTCTGCTACCGGCGGCGTGGGCACAACGAGGGCGACGACCCCTCGATGTCCAACCCCCAGATGTACCGGATCATCGACTCGAAGCGCTCGGTCCGCAAGCTCTACACGGAGGAGCTGATCGGGCGGGGTGACATCACCGTGGAGGACGCCGAGGAGCTGCTGCGCGACTACCAGGCGCAGCTGGAACGGGTCTTCAAGGCCACCCGGGACGCGGCCAGTACGCCGCGCCAGCTGAGCCGTCCGGCCCGGCAGGACGAGCCCGAGCCGCAGGTGGAGACGGCGACCGAGGCGTCGGTCATCAAGGCCATCGGCGAGGCGCACGTCAACCTGCCCGAGGGCTTCACCCCGCACAAGCGGATCCAGCAGTTGCTCGACCGGCGGGCCCGGATGGCCGTCGAGGGCAACATCGACTGGGGTTTCGGCGAGATCATCGCCTTCGGCGCGCTGCTGCACGACGGGGTCACCGTGCGGCTCGCCGGGCAGGACTCGCGCCGGGGCACCTTTGTGCAGCGGCACGCCTCGATCGTCGACGCCGAGACCGGCGACGACTACCTGCCGCTGAAGTCGCTCACCGGTGACGGTGAGCGCTCCCGGTTCTTCGTGCACGACTCGCTGCTGAGCGAGTACGCCGCGATGGGCTTCGAGTACGGGTACTCCGTGGAGAACGTCGACGCACTGGTCTGCTGGGAGGCGCAGTTCGGCGATTTCGTCAACGGTGCCCAGACGGTGATCGACGAGTTCATCTCCTCCGGCGAGGTGAAGTGGGGCCAGCGCTCCGCCGTCACCCTGCTGCTGCCGCACGGCCACGAGGGCCAGGGTCCGGACCACACCTCCGGACGCCCGGAACGGTTCCTCCAGCTCTGCGCCGAGGACAACATGCGGGTGGCGAACCCGACCACCCCGGCGAACTACTTCCACCTGCTGCGCCGCCAGGCTCTCTCGCCCAAGCGCAAGCCGCTGGTGGTGTTCACGCCGAAGTCGCTGCTGCGGCACAAGCTCTGTGTCTCCTCGGTGGAGGACTTCACCACCGGCACCTTCTCCCCGGTGCTGGCCGATCCCGCGGCCACCGCGCCGGAGCAGGTCAAGCGGGTGCTGCTCTGCTCGGGCAAGGTCTACTACGACCTGTTCCAGGCCCGGCAGGAACGCGGCATCACCGACACCGCGATCATCCGGCTGGAGCAGCTCTACCCGATGCCGGTGGAGGAGATCCGGTCCGCGCTCGCGCAGTACCCGAACGCGGAGGACTTCGCCTGGGTGCAGGAGGAGCCGGCCAACCAGGGTGCCTGGTCGTTCGTCGCGCTCAACCTGCTGGAGCACCTCGACGGTGTCCGGCTGCGGCGCATCTCCCGTCCGGCCGCCGCGGCTCCGGCCGTCGGGTCGGCGAAGATGCACGAGGTCGAGCAGCAGGCGCTGATCGAGGCGGCGCTCCCCCGCCCCTGACGAGAACTGACCCGGTCCCGTCCCGCCCTCTGGTGGGGCGGGACCGGCCGGCTTCACCGGGGGACGCCGGTGAGGAAGCGAGTGGACACATGTACTTCACCGACCGGGGCATCGAGGAACTGGTCGAGCGGCGCGGCGACGAGCAGGTCAGCCTGGAGTGGCTGGGCGAGCGGCTGCGTGACTTCGTCGACCTGAACCCGGAGTTCGAGACTCCGATCGAGCGGTTCGCCACCTGGCTCGCCCGGCTCGACGACGAAGACGACGACTGATCAGCGTGTCCGCCACCTGGCCAGCCGTCCGGCGTACCCGATCGGGGCGGCGGGGGTCGACGAGCCGACCCGGCCGCCGGAGCGTCGTGGCGGCCGGCGTCGCCCTGACGCTGCTGCTCGCCGGCTGTTCCGACGAGCCCGCCCCGTCACGGATCCCGGACGCGACCGGATCCGCGCCACCGCCCGCGCCCTCGGTGTTCTACCTCGACCCGACCAACCCGGCCGAGGTGGAGGCGCAGCGGCGGGCGGCTCGTGGCGAGTCGGCCGAGGCGGAGGCGTTACGCGCGATCGGCGGTCGGCCGAGCGCGAAGTGGTTGACCGGCGGTGCGGTCCGCGACGAGGTCGACGCCTTCCTCGGGCAGGCCGCGATCGCCGGCCAGACACCCGTGCTGGTGGTGCACAACGTGCCGCAGCGGGACTGCGGCCGACGCGGCGAGGGCGGTGCCCGTACCGGCGCGGAGTACCAGGCGTGGATCCGGGAGGTCGCCGCCGGCGTCGCCGGCCGTCAGGTGATCGTCGTCCTCGAACCGGGCGCGCTGCCCGACGCGGTGGCCGGCTGTGTGGGTGACCCCGCCGACCGGCTCGCCCTGCTGCGCGACGCGGTCGCCGTGCTGGCCAGCACCGGAAAGGCCCGGATCTACCTCGACGCCGGGCATCCGGGGTGGATCCGCGACGTCGAGGCGTTGGCGGCGGCGCTGCGCCGCGCCGGGGTGACGCGGGCCGACGGCTTCGCGCTCAACGTGGCGAACTTCGCCCGCACCGGGGACAACGTCAGCTACGGGCACCGGATCTCCGACGCGCTCGGCGGCGAGACCACGTTCGTGATCGACACCAGCCGCAACGGCAACGGCCCCTATCCCGCCGAGCGGGTCGACGGCGCGCCGAGCTGGTGCAACCCGCCAGGGCGGGCGATCGGCGAGGAGCCGACCGCCGACACCGGCCTGCCCCGGGTGGACGCTTTGCTCTGGATCAAGTTCCCCGGCGAGTCCGACGGCGACTGCCGTCCCGGCGAGCCGCCCAGCGGCGAGTTCTGGCCCGCGTACGCCATCTCGCTGGTCAGCTCCTGACCCCGTTGATCATGAGGTTGGCGGCAGGGAAACGGACAAAATCCCCCGCTAACTTCATGGTCAACAGGAGTCGGCAGGGGTGGGAGTGGGGGTCAGGCCGGTACGGCGGAGCTTCTGCCAGCCCAGGCGACCACCGGTCAGGGCGGTGGTCACCGACTGGATCATCACCAGGTACATCAGTTGCCGGTACACGAACTGCTGCAACGGCAGTACCCACAGCACGCCCAGCTTCTCCCGATCCAACCGGAACGCCACCACGGCGGTCAGCGTCTGCAACGCGAGCATGACCAACCAGGCCACCGCCGTCGCGGTCCGGTCGAGGAAGAACAGGCCGTAGAGGGCGAGCAGGTCGATCACCGGCGCCAGCAGCGGCAGGACCACCCCGAACACGCTCAGGAACAGCAGACAGCGTCGGGTGAAGCGGCCGGAGGCACCGCGGTCGACGAGCGAGCGGCGGTGCTTCCACATCGCCTGCATGGTGCCGTAGCTCCACCGGTACCGCTGCTTCCACAACTGCCCCAGCGTCGCCGGAGCCTCGGTCCACGCCCGGGCCGTCTCCTCGTAGACCACCTTCCAGCCGGCGCGGCCGAGCGCCATGGTGATGTCGGTGTCCTCGGCCAGGGTGTCGTCGGTCATGCCACCGGCGTACCGCAACGCCTGCCGGCGGAAGGCGCCGATCGCCCCGGGCACGGTGGACATGCAGCGCAGCGTCTCGTACAGCCGTCGGTCCAGGTTGAAGCCGATGACGTACTCGATGTGCTGCCACTTGGCGATCAGGCTGTCGCGGTTGCCCACCTTGACGTTGCCGGCGACCGCACCCACCTGCGGGTCCGCGAACGGCTGGACGAGCCGCCGCACCGAGTCGCGTTCGAACACGGTGTCCCCGTCGACCATCACGATCAGTTCGTGCCGGGCCAGTGCCACCCCGGTGTTCAACGCGCTCGGCTTGCCGCCGTTGGGCTTGCGGACGACCCGGACGTTCGGCAGCCGGAGCGCCTCCACGATCTCCGCCGTGCCGTCGGTGGAGCCGTCGTCGACGACGATCACCTCGATGCCGCCCGGATGGTCGCCACCGGCAAGCGAGCGGACGGCCGCGGCGATCCCCTCCTTCTCGTTGTACGCGGGCACGATCACCGACACCGGCTCGGTCACCGGCGGTCCCCACGCCCAGTCCGGGGCCCGGCGGCGACGGGCGTGCCGGCCGGCGAGCGCGAGCAGCAGCACGGTACGACCCACCGTCAGCGCGCCGACCGTGAGGAAGATCGCGCCGAGCCAGCCCAGCGTGTGGTCCGCGCCCCGCACTGCCCAGATCAGCATCCGGCCACGCCAGCGCTCTCCCGCCGTGGCGACCTGACCGGCCTCGACCCGGTGGTCGATGCCGGCCTCGGCGAGGGCGAGGTTCAGTCCCTCGGTGACCGTGACGAAGCGGTAGCCACGCTCCTTCATGAGCGGGATGAACCGGTCGAGCGCGGCCACGGTCTGGGCCCGCTCGCCGCCCGCGTCGTGCCAGAGCGTGATCGCTCCCGAGTAGCCCGTTGGTGTGACGTTGGTGATGATTTCGTCCACCCCGGGCAACGCCCAGTCCCGGCTGTCGGTGTCGTTGAGCACGCTGAGGTAGCCGAGCTCACCGGCCTGCGTGAACACCGGCCAGTCCAGGTCGTCGATGGCCGCCGCGTAGGAGGAGTACGGGAACCGGATCAGGGAGGTGCGGATCCCCGCCGCACTGGCGATGGCCAGCCGGGTCTGGGTGTACTCCATCCGGCGTCGCCAGTCGGGCAGCACGGTCAGGTCGGGGTGGGTGAAGGTGTGCACGCCGATCTCGTGCCCGTCGCCGGCCAACGTCCGCACCAGGTCCGGATGCCGGGCCACCTGCGAACCGACCACGAAGAAGGTGGCCGGCACCTGGTGGGCGGCCAGGACCCGCAGCACCTCGCGAGTCCAGACCGGGTCCGGTCCGTCGTCGAAGGTGAGCGCGACGGTACGCGGCGGCAGCCGGTACGACCGGCTCTGTCCTTCCGTGCTGCTGATGATCGGACCGCCGGACACCACCGTCGTCGGCACCTCACGCTGCCCGTCGTGGGTCTGCCGACGGTCCGGCGCGAAGGACGCGTTGGCGTACGCGCCGACGAGCAGCACCGCCGCCAGGACCGCGCAGAGCACGCCGAAGAGGGTCCAGCTCGGCGGCGGTACGACGCGGCGTCCTCGTACCTGCCGCCGGGACCGGGGCGCCGGCGGTTCAGCCATCGACGCGGACGGCCTGGTCGACGACGACCGACGGGTCGACGGTCGGTGGTGCCGGTTCCGTGTTGGGCGGTTCGACGCTCGGCGTGGTCGCGGGTGCGGTCGACCGGGAGGGTCGTGGTGACGCCGGTGTCGACGAGGGGCGGCCGGGTGTCGTCGGCGCACTGGTCGCCGTCGCGGGAGCCCGGGACGGGGTGGTGGCCCGGGGACTCGGCGCGGCGCTGCCCGTCGCCCGGGGCGTGGCCGTCGTGGGTGACGGCTCGGCGGCGGGGATCGAGGGGGCCGGTGGCGGCTGCCAGGGCTGGCGGGTCGGCTCCACGAAGGGCAGCACCGTGTCGGCGTTGACCGGGCCGCCGGCAAAGCTCGCCACGACCAGTCCGGTGTAGATAAGACCGACCAGGCCCAGGGCGTACGCGATCCAGCGCAGCCGGGAGCGGCGCCGGCCGCTCGGATCGACGAAGACCGGCTGCGGCTGGGGCACGGCGGCCATGACGGTGGTCGGGCTGTCTCCCGGTATCACCATGGTGGGTGCGTCCACCACCGTCTGCCGCACCACGGTCGGCGCGTCCACCACCGCCGGCCGCACCACCGTGGGCGCGTCCACCACCGCCGGCCCCACCACGGTCGGCGCGTCCACCACCGCCGGCCGCGCCATCGTCGATGCCTCCGCCGCGGGGGGCCGCACGGCGGTCGACGGGTCCGCGAACCACGGCGACGGAGTTGGTTCGTCGGCTGCGGTTCGCTCGACTCCCCGCGCGCCGCTCGCCGTATCAGCGCTGGTCAGAGGGTCCGCAGTCATGGCCGGGAGTCTAGGAGTGAGCAATTCTCGGCTTGTTCGCGGAGCCCGAGCATGCGACGGGAATCCCACTTCGCGGACGACCTCCAGCGCCAGCGTGAGCGTCGGCACACAGCGGGTCACGACCGCCTCGACCAGGGGGAGCACCGAGCGGCCGACCCGGCTCGCCCGCGCCCACCGAAACCCGCCTCGATCAGGTCGAACGGGCCGTCCACCGTCGTGCCGGCGGTCACGCCGGGTCGCCGGTCCGGCTTCCGGCATGGTCGGTCGGGCCGAAATAAAGATCTTCCTGGCCGAGCCGGAGATCGGTGAGCCGTCCACCCCTGCCCGGGCGGGCACCGGACGACCCGGGCGGGCGGGTCCGAGGACCCACGCGGGAGTAACCCTGATCTTGTAGCGTGAGTGCCGTGGCCCGGAGCGTTTACCTGACCAGTGTCGGCTCGGGCGGGGGGAAGTCGACCATCGCCCTCGGCCTCGCCGAGTTGCTGTCCCGACAGGTCGGTGGGATCGGCGTGTTCCGTCCGCTGGTGGCACAGGACCGACCCGACCCGATCCTCACCCTGCTCAGTGAGCGGTACCGGGTGGGGCTGCCGGTCTCGGACCTGCACGGCACCACCTACGCCGAGGCCACCGCCCTGGTCGCCGACGGCCGTCGGGAGGAGTTGATCTCCCGGATCGTGGAACGCTACCGGGACGTGGAGCGGCGGTTCGCGGCCATGGTGGTGATCGGCAGCGACTTCGCCGCCGCCGGTGACACCGCCGGCCCACGCGAGCTGGCCTTCAATGCCCGGCTGGCCACGGAGTTCGGCAGCGTGGTGGTGCCCGTGGTCGACGGGTACGGGCAACAACCGACGGCGATCGCCGCCGCCGCCCGTGGCGCGTACCACGATCTCGCGGACCTCGGCGCGACCGTGCTCGCGGTGCTGGCCAACCGGGTTCCCGGCCCGATGGCGCTGCCCCGGCTGCCGGTCCCCGCGTACGCCATTCCCGAAGTTCCCAGCGTGTCCGCGCCGACGGTGGCGGAGGTGGCCGGGGCGCTGGGCGCCACCCTGCTGGCCGGGGACGAGACCGCGCTCGCCCGTGACGTGCTCGACTACGTCGTCGGGGCGGCCCACGTGCCGACCCTGTTGGAGCACCTGACCGAGGGCGCCCTGCTGATCATGCCGGGTGACCGGGACGACCTGCTGGTGGCGGCGAGCGCCGCGCACGTGGCCGGTCAGGTGTCACTGGCCGGGCTGGTGCTCACCCTCGGTGTGCCGCCCGACCCCCGGGCGATGCGCCTGGTGGAGGCGTTGAACGCCCGGCTCGCCGTGCTCTCGGTGCCCAGCGACAGCTACCACACGGTGGCCGCGTCGAGCCGGATCGAGGGCCGGCCCAGCGCCGGCAACCCCCGGAAGGTGGAGGCCGCGCTCGGCGCCTTCGAGACGCACGTGGACACCGTCGAGCTGGCCGGCCGGCTACGGGTCAGCCGCTCCGCGCGGGTCACCCCACTGATGTTCGAGTACGACCTGATCGACCGGGCGCGGGCCCGGCGGCGGCATCTGGTGCTGCCGGAGGGGACCGAGGAACGAATCCTGCGCGCCACCGAGATCCTGTTGCGCCGGGGGGTGGCCGACCTGACCCTGCTCGGGCGGACCGAGGAGGTCGCCCGACGCGCCCGGGAGCTGGGCGTGGACATCGGCGAGGCCCGGGTGGTGGACCCCGCGAGCAGCCCGTGGCGTGACGAGTTCGCCGAGGCGTACGCGAAGCTGCGCGCGCACCGGGGGGTCACCGCCGAGCTGGCGCACGACATCGTCGCCCAACCGAACTACTTCGGCACCATGATGGTGTGGGCGGGTCACGCCGACGGCATGGTCTCCGGTGCCACGCACACCACGGCGGCGACCATCCGGCCCGCCTTCGAGATCGTGAAGACCATGCCGGAGGTCTCCGTCGCCTCCAGCGTCTTCTTCATGCTGCTCGCCGACCGGGTGCTGGTCTACGGTGACTGCGCGGTCAACCGCGACCCGGACGCCGCCCAGCTGGCCGACATCGCCATCTCCTCGGCGGACACGGCGGCCCGGTTCGGCATCGAACCCCGGGTGGCGATGCTGTCGTACTCGACCGGCAGCTCGGGCGCGGGCGCGGACGTGGAGAAGGTGGCGGCGGCGACCGAACTGGTCCGTCGACGCCGGCCTGATCTGGCCGTCGAGGGCCCGATCCAGTACGACGCGGCCATCGACCCGGCCGTGGCGGCCACGAAGCTGCCCGACAGCGCGGTCGCCGGGCGCGCGACGGTCTTCATCTTCCCCGACCTCAACACCGGCAACAACACGTACAAGGCGGTGCAGCGCTCCGCCGGGGCGGTGGCCGTCGGGCCGGTCATGCAGGGTCTGCGCCGGCCGGTCAACGATCTCTCCCGGGGGGCCACCGTGCCGGACATCGTGAACACCGTGGCGATCACCGCCATCCAGGCCGCGGCGCTCGCGGACGCGGCACCGTCGGCCGACGAGGCGGCGTCGTGAGCAAGGTGCTAGTGATCAACAGTGGGTCGTCGTCGGTCAAGTACCGGCTGTACGACGGCGACCGGGTGCTGGACAAGGGCACCGTCGAACGGATCGGTGAACCCGCCGGTGGGCCGAGCGACCACACCGGTGCGATCCGGCAGATCCTGAACGGACTGGACCTCGGCGGTCTCGCCGCGGTGGGTCACCGGGTGGTGCACGGCGGCCGGCGGTTCACCGCGCCGACGCTGGTCGACGACGCGGTGCTGGCCGCCATCAGCGACCTGGTGCCGCTGGCCCCGCTGCACAATCCGGCGAATCTCGCGGGTATCGAGGTGGCCCGCCAGGCGCTGCCGGGGGTGCCGCAGGTCGCCGTCTTCGACACGGCGTTCCATCACACGCTGCCGGAATCCGCGGCCACCTACGCGATAGACCACGAGGTCGCGCAGCGGTACGGCATCCGACGGTACGGCTTCCACGGCACCTCCCACGCGTACGTCTCCCGGCGCACGGCAGAGCTGCTGGACCGCCCGTACGAGGAGATCAACACGATCACCCTGCACCTGGGCAACGGAGCCAGCGCGTGCGCGGTCGCCGGTGGCCGAAGCGTCGCCACCTCGATGGGGATGTCGCCGCTGGAGGGCCTGGTGATGGGTACCCGCAGCGGCGACCTGGATCCGACCATCGTGTTCCACCTGCGCCGTGAGGGCGGACTCGGCGTCGACGAGATCGACGACCTGCTCAACCACCGCAGCGGCCTGCTCGGGCTGAGCGGGGTCAACGACGTACGCGAACTGCTCGCCCGGCGTGCCGCCGGGGACGAGTCCGCCGCGCTCGCCTTCGACGTGTACTGCCGCCGGATCACCGGCTACGTGGGGGCGTACTACGCGCTGCTCGGCCGGGTGGACGCGGTCACCTTCACCGCCGGAGTCGGCGAGCACGCGGCACCGGTACGCGCGGCGGCGCTGGCCGGGCTGGACCGGCTCGGCATCACCGTCGATCCGGACCGGAACGCGGGCAGCGGTGACCGGCGCATCTCACCGGACGGCGCGGAGGTGGCGGTCTGCGTCATCGGCACCGACGAGGAGCGGGAGATCGCCCGGGCCGCCCGCGAGGTAATCACGACCGCGAGCTGACCTCCGCTGGGCACGATCCAGTCGCCCACCGCCCTGCCGGCAGGTCCGGCTGTCCGACGGGCGGTCCGGCAGGTCGGCGGGCGGTCCGGCAGGTCGGCGGGCGACGGGCTGACCTGCGGTGGCCGCCAGCCGAGGGGTCAGCCGAAGGCGAGCCAGGTGGCGAGGGCGACCAGCACCACCGCGACCACGGCGGCCCCGATGATCAGACCCGTACGCGACGCGGTCTCCGCCGGAGCCTCCGTGTTGGCGAAGGCGCGGAACGCCTCGGTGTTGCCGCTCGGGTCGGTGTAGTTCTCAGCCATGCCGGGAACCTTAGCGAAACCGGTCCAGCCGGGATGTCCGGTGCACCCGTACGCCCGCGCGAAGGGCCGCTACCGGCGACCGCGCCTCGGCGGATGTGCCGGCGATCTACCGTGATGCCGTGGAGATCAGGCGGGGGGCGACCGCGCCGACGGCGTTGCTTACGGTGTGGCTGATGGCGTGGCTGGCCGGCTGCGCGACGCCCCGCGAGACGGTGGCCCTGCCGGCGCCGACCCGACCGGCGCCTCAGGTGCCGTACGCGGTGGGGGTCCGGACGTTCACCATCGACCCGGGATCGGAGCGTCCCCTGCCGGTGACCGTGTGGTACCCGGCGCAGGGCACCCGGGTGGCCGACGGGCGGTTCCCCGTGGTCGTCTACAGCCACGGCCTGGCCAGCCTGCCGGAGCTGCACTCCGGGCTGACCGCCCGGTGGGCCGCCGCCGGTTTCGTGGTGGCCGCACCCACGTACCCGCACACCCGGCGCGGTGCGGCGCGGTTCTCCCGGGCCGACGTCCGCCACCAGCCGGCGGACGGATGGCGCGTGATCCGGCACCTGGCGCGGCTCGACGGTCGGGCGGACGACGCGCTCGCCGGTCATCTCGACGTGCAACGGGTGGCCGCCGCCGGTCACTCGGCGGGCGGCTTCACCACGGCCGGCATGTTCACCGCGGGACATCCGACGCGACTGCGGGCCGGCATCGTGATCGCCGGTGGTGGGATGGCGGGCAGCTTCGCGGGAGCACCCGCTCCCATGCTCTTCGTGCACGGCACCGCCGATTCGGTGGTGCCGTTGAGCGTCGGCCGGGCCGCCTACCACCGTGCACCGGGCCCGGCGGCCTTCCTGAGTCTGCTCGGTCAGGGACACGGCGAGTACCTGGTCCCCGGTCGGCCGGGCTTCGCCCAGGTGCTGACCACCACCACCGATTTCCTGCGCTGGACCCTCTACGGCGACCGGGAGGCCGCCCGCCGCCTACCCACCCGCGCCCTCCTACCCACCGTCACCACCTTCGAGACCCGCCCACCCCCCTAGATCCCCCGCGATCTTGCGCTTTCTGTCGGGGCAGATCCGCTGTTGTCCGGCAATTCGGCGACCGAAACTGCAAGATCGACGGGACTGGCCCGGCGGTGGTGGAGATCCGGGCGGGCACAATCGGAGTCATGTCCCGTCGCGCCGCCTCCGTTCTGATCGCCACCACCCTCTTCGCCAGCGCCTTGGTCGGCTGTTCCAGCGACCGTGGGTCCGTCGAGCGGGCGGATACGCCCACTCCGCCGGCCAGCCCCTCCGTTGCGCCCTCGGCACCGGCGATCCCCGCCGGCAGCGCCCCGGAACGCACCTTCGCCGTCGGCGTACGACAGCTCAAGCTGAACCGCGACGGGGACCGGCCGCTCCCGCTGACCGTCTGGTATCCGGCCGCCGGTCGGGCCGGCGACGACCCGGCGACCGGTGCGGACGCCGCCGACGGGAGATTTCCGGTGGTGATGTTCAGTCACGGTCTGGGTGGCCGCCCCGCCGACTACGAGGCGCTGCTGACCCGGTGGGCCGCCGCCGGTTTCGTGGTGGCCGCGCCCACCTTTCCGAACACCTCCCGCCGTGGCGACAACAACAACGTGCTCGACGTGCTCAACCAGCCGGCCGACGTGTCCTACGCCCTGACCCGGCTGCTCGCCCTCGACGAGCAGGACGGCGACGCGCTGCGCGGCCGGCTGGACACCGACCGGGTGGCCGCCGCCGGGCACTCGGCCGGCGGGGTGACCACCATCGGGCTGTTCACCACCGGCCGCGACGAGCGGCTGGCCGCCGGGATCGTCTTCGCGGGCACCGCCCTCGGGGTGGGCACGACGTTCGCCGGTGCGGCCGCACCGCAGCTGTTCGTGCACGGCGAGGCCGACGAGGTGGTGCAGTACGCCGCCGGCAAGGCCGTGTACGACAAGGTGCCCTGGCCCAAGGCGATGTTGAGCCTGCCCGACGGTGACCACGGCCGGGCCCTGCTGCGTGGTGAGGGCGCCGCGCTGAGGGTGGTCGCGGACACCACCACGGAGTTCCTGCGCTGGACGCTCTACGGGGACGCCGAGGCCAAGGAGCGCATCCCCACCGCCGCCACCCGCGACGACGTGGCCACCCTCGACAACCACCTGTAGGCGAAGGAAGGGCCCCTTCTTAACGCCTCAGGTAGAGCAGGGGCCCCCGCTTAACACTCGGCTCACGCGGTGTGGTCGATGACCACCTTGCCGAAGATGTCCCCGGAGTGCAGGCGGGCGAAGGCGTCGCCGACCCGGCTGAACGGCACGACGCTGTCCACCACCGGGCGCACCCCCCGCTCGGCGCAGAAGGTCAGCAGGGCGGCCAGCTCGTCCGGGGTGCCCATCGAGGTGCCCAGGATCTCCAGCTGCATGGCGAAGACCCGGCGGAGGTTGACCTTCGGCTCGTGGCCGGCCGTCGCGCCGGAGACCACGATCCGGGCACCCGGAGCGGCCGACTTCATCGAGTGGTCGAAGGTGGCCGCACCGACCGTCTCGATCACCACGTCGACCCGCTCCGGCAGCCGTACGCCCGGTTCCACGGCGGTCGCGCCCAGCTCGGCGATGCGTTCCCGCTTGGCGGCGTCACGGCTGGTCGCGTACACCCGCTTGCCCATGGCGACGGCCAGCGCGACCGCCGCGGTGGCCACGCCGCCCCCGGCGCCCTGGACCAGGACGGCTCCGGCGTCGTCGACCCGCCCCTTGGTGGTGAGCATCCGCCACGCCGTCAGCCACGCCGTCGGCAGGCACGCCGCGTCGGTCGCCGCCAGCCCCGCCGGCAGCGGCAGCAGGTTCCACCGGGGTACGGCCACCCGCTCCGCCAGCGTGCCGGGGAAGTGCTCGGAGAGGATGGACATCCCGCGTGGATCCCCCGGAGTCGGCACGACCGGGTAGACGACCACCTCGTTGCCGTCCGGGTCCACTCCGACCGCGTCGCAGCCGAGGATCATCGGCAGCTGTTCGGCACGCAGTCCGACGCCGCGCAGTGACCAGAGGTCGTGGTGGTTGAGCGAGCTGGCCGTGACGCGCAGCGTCACCCAGTCGTCGTCCGGCAGGTCCGGCTCGGGCCGCTCACCGACGGTGAGCGCGGCGAGCGGGTCGGCGTCGTCGAAGCGGGAGGCGAAGGCGGCACGCATGATCCGCACCGTAACAAGCTGAGCGCCCGTTAAGAAGGGCCCCTTCCTATACGCGAGGCGTTAAGAAGGGGCCCTTCCTTACACCTCAGGCGCGGGCGACGCCGTCGCGACGGGCCGCCTCGGCGACCGCTTCGGCCACTGCCGGTGCCACTCGTGGGTCGAGCGGTGAGGGCACGACGGCCTCGGGCGTGAGTGTCTCGGCCACCACGGAGGCGATCGCGTCCGCCGCGGCGACCTTCATGGCGTCGGTGATCCGGGTGGCCCGGGCCTCGAGCGCGCCCCGGAACACGCCCGGGAAGGCCAACACGTTGTTGATCTGGTTCGGATAGTCACTGCGGCCGGTCGCGACCACCGCGACGTGCCGGGCGGCCACCTCCGGATGCACCTCCGGGGTGGGGTTGGCCAGGGCGAACACGATACCGCCGGGGGCCATGCCGGCCACCGCTTGCTCGGGGATCAGACCGCCGGAGACTCCGATCAGCACGTCGGCGTCGCGCAGCGCCTCGGTGACGTCGCCCTCCCGGTTGTCGGCGTTGGTCAGCTCCGCGAGTTCGGCCTTCGTCCCGGTGAGGCCGGAGCGCTGTCGGGAGATGATGCCCCGGGAGTCGCAGACCACCACCCGCTCCGGGTCCACACCCCCGGCCACCAGCATCTTGGTGACGGCCACGCCGGCCGCTCCGGCGCCACTGACCGCCACCCGCAGGTCGCCGAGCTTCCGGTTGAGCAGCGTCGCGGAGTTGCGCAACGCCGCCAGCACGACGATCGCGGTGCCGTGCTGATCGTCGTGGAAGACGGGGATGTCCAGCGCCTCGTCGAGTCGCCGCTCCACCTCGAAGCAACGGGGAGCGCTGATGTCCTCCAGGTTGATGCCACCGAACGACGGCGCGAGGGCGGTGACCACCGCGACGATCTCGTCGACATCCTGCGTGGCCAGACAGACCGGTACCGCGTCGACCCCGCCGAACTGCTTGAACAGCACGGCCTTGCCCTCCATCACCGGCAGCGCGGCACTCGGGCCGATGTTGCCGAGACCGAGCACCGCCGAGCCGTCGGTGACGACCGCGACGGCGCGCGAGGCCCAGGTGTAGTCATGGGCGAGGGCCGGGTCGGCGGCGATCGCCTCGCAGACCCGGGCCACACCCGGGGTGTACGCGAGGGAGAGGTCGTCCCGGCTGGTCAGCGGCACTGTCGAGACGACGGCCATCTTGCCGCCCCGGTGCAGTTGGAAGACGGGATCAGCAGGGTCCACGGTGGACGAAGACATGGTGACTCCAGAAAGATCTAGCAGCTGGACCAGCCGGTCGGGGCGCACGGTGAGGCGAGCGAGCGGCGGCGCGCGGTACGGGGGGTCACCCGGGCACTTTCCGAGCATAGTCACGCCCCGGGGTCCAGTATGTGAGCAGGGTCATAACGGTTGTGACGGCACCCGGCCGGGTCGGGGCCAGTACCGGGCCACCACCCGGCCCCGCACGTCGGCCACGCCGTACGCCCGGGAGTCGTCGGTGACCAGGCCGTTGTCCCCGGAGAGCCACCATCCGCCGTCGACGGGGCGGATCGCGCGCTTGACCACCAGCAGGTCGGGTCGGCGGCGGAAGACCGCGATCACGACGTCACCCGGCCGGATCGGCCGGCCACCCCGGCGCACCAGCACCGCGTCGCCGTGGCGCAGCGTGGGTGCCATGGAGGGGCCGGTCACCAGCACGGCCGACAGCGGCCAGCGCAGCCGGGGGGCGGACACGGGGTTTCACCTCCAGCGGCCTCGGGGACCACCGTCCAGGAGTAATGTCGTCTTGGATCATCGCAAACTTCCCATGGAGGATCCCGATGCGACTTCCACGCATCCTTACGCCCCGCGTGAGCGCCAGCGCCCACTGCGACCTGCCCTGCGGCGTCTACGACCCCGCGCAGGCCCGCATCGAGGCCGAGTCGGTGAAAATGATCTGCGAGAAGTACCAGGCCAACACCGACCCGGAGTTCCGCACCAGGGCCATCCTGATCAAGGAGCAGCGGGCCGACCTGGTCAAGCACCACCTCTGGGTGCTGTGGACGGACTACTTCAAGCCGCCGCACTTCGAGAAGTACCCGCACCTGCATCAGCTGTTCAACGAGGCCACCAAGCTGGCCGGCGCAGCGGGCGCCAAGGGCGCCACCGACCCGAGCAAGGCGGACGAGCTGCTCCAGAAGATCGACGAGATCTCCAAGATCTTCTGGGAGACCAAGCAGGCGTGACGTCGCCCGCGCACGCCAGCTGAACCTGTCTCACCGCGTCGGCGGCCGACGTGTCCCACGCCGGGACGCGTCGGCCGCCGACGCGTGCCAGCCGCCGGTCCTTCCGGTGTGGTCCCGTCCGGGCGGTACGGCCGCGCGCCGCGCTGACCGTCCTCAACCGCACGGCGGCCCGAGCGGGTAGAGTCCCCGACCGGGGGGATGAGTGGTGACTCAACTGACCGGGCAGCCGATGACCGATGACGACGTCGTGCACCTCACCGTGCCCGCGGACGGTGGATACCTGAGCGTCCTCCGTACCGCCACCGCGGGTCTCGCCGCCCGCCTCCAGTTCGCCCTGGACGAGATCGAGGATCTGCGCATCGCGGTCGACGAGGCGTGCGCGATGCTGCTCGCCATCGCCGCCCGGGACGCCGAACTCGACTGCCGTTTCCTGGTCACCGAGGACGCGCTGACCGTCGAGGTGACCGTGCCGACCGTGCGCGATTCCCGACTGCCGGCGGAGTCGTCGTTCGCCTGGAAGGTGCTCACCGCGCTGACCACGTCGGCGGCGGCGAGCGCGACCGACGGCCGAGCCACCATCTCGCTGCTCACCCGCCGCGCCTCCGGCTGGTGACCCGGCTCGCGGGTCAGCTCATTCGAAACCCAGGGCGCGGGTGGTCGGCGGGCTCACCAGCAACCAGGTGACACCGGCACCGAGCGCGATCAGCGGTACGCCGAGCCAGCCGAGCCCGCCCTGGAGCATGAACCAGCCGATCGGCAGGAGCATGAGTTGCAGCACGATGGCCGGCGCGCGGGCACCGGCCCGCCGCCGCAGCAAGGCACCGCCCAGCGCCCAGAGAGCGACCGCCGCACCGACGGCGAAGGCCGTGACCAGCAGCGCCGACGTCAGGTCGGTGGTGTCGGCGGTGAGGTCGGCGAAGATCAGCCACGCGGCGACCAGCCCGACGGCGACCGCCTGGCCACGCAGCAGCCGGACCGCCCAACGGAGCGTGACGGGGGTCGGGTCGGAGTCGATGGTCACGCGGTCGCGATACCGGTGAGGCCTCGGAGTACAGTGCCGCCCATGCGGGCCGTCCTGCTGGTCAATCCAAAGGCCACCACCACCAGTGAGCGCGCACGCGACGTGCTCGTCCGAGCGCTGCGCAGCGAGGTCGACCTCTCCGTGCGCTACACCCGACAGCGCGGCCACGCCACCACGCTGGCCCGGGAGGCCGCCGAGGAGGGCGTCGACGCCGTGGTCACCCTGGGTGGCGACGGAACGGTCAACGAGGTGGTCAACGGGCTGATGACCGCGGCCACCGCGGGTGGTGCCGCGCCGACCGCCGAGCGGCTACCGGCGCTGGCCACCGTGCCGGGTGGCTCGACGAACGTCTTCGCCCGTGCGCTCGGCCTGCCCCGGGAGTGGCCGGAGGGCGCCAGCATGATCCTGGAGGGACTCAGGCTGGGCCGGCATCGCACGATCGGCCTCGGCCTGGCCGACGACCGCTACTTCACCTTCTGCGCCGGCTTCGGGCTCGACGCGTCGGTGATCCACCGGGTCGAGGAGTCTCGCCGTCGTGGGCGGGTTCCCTCCCCCTCGCTCTACTTCCGCGCGTTCACCGCGCAGTTCCTGCTGGGCAACGAGCGGCGGCATCCGGCGATCCAACTGGAGCGGCCGGGCGAGGCGACCGAGGGCGAGCTGGCCACGATCATCGTGCAGAACACCGCCCCGTGGACGTACGTCGGAGAGCGGGAGGTGAACCCGAATCCGGCGGCGTCGTTCGATCTCGGGCTCGACATCCTGGCGCTCCGCCAGCTAGGCGTCGCCAGTACGACACGCACCGTGACGCAATTCTTCTCTTCGACACCCGACCCGCGAGGCCGTCAAGTGCTGCGACTGCACGACGTGGCGGAGTTCACGCTGGTCGCGAGCCGTCCGCAGGCGTTCCAGCTCGACGGCGACTATCTTGGCGAGAGGGAAAAAGTCAGATTCACCTCCGTTCCCGCCGCACTCAGAGTAATCTGTTAGGTCTCCGGTACCACCGGGGTGAGGTGGACGGCGCGACCCCCGCGCGGCGGCTGCGACACCCAGGGAACCATGCCGGAAATGTCAGCAATGTGCGGCGGACTGTACTATATTGATCCTCGACTGTGATACGACGGGTAGCCGGAGGGATCTGGAACCCGGACAAATGGGTTGTGGGCTTGCTCACCGTCCGGAGTTTTTCCGAGCGCCACCCTTGACATCGCGTGAGTTCGTGAAAGTATTCACAAGCGAACTTGAGTTACCGGGACATTGCCTGGACATGCTCGGCAAGTTGAGCTTTTCCAGCGGTATCCAGGAGCCAACAGCCTGCTCACGCAGTGCCGAAATGGCGGACGCGAACCGTCACCGTCGGCATTGCGGATGCATATAGGAAAAGCACCAAGAAGCAACATCTGCCACCCACCCAGAATGAGGAGTGTTGCCGCCATGGACTGGCGTCACCATGCTGTCTGCCGCGACGAGGACCCGGAGCTGTTCTTCCCGATCGGGACGTCTGGTCCGGCTCTCCTGCAGGTCGAGCAGGCCAAGGCCGTCTGCCGGCGCTGCTCCGTGACCGACCAGTGCCTGCAGTGGGCGCTCGAGTCCGGTCAGGACGCTGGCGTCTGGGGCGGGATGAGCGAGGAGGAGCGGCGCGCCGTCAAGCGTCGCGGCGGCCTCCGGGTGCTGCGCGCTCACTCCGCCTGACCACCACACACGTACGAAGCGCGACGCCCCGGCCGGCCCAGCCCGCCGGGGCGTTCTGCTGCCCGCTCGGGTCGGCGGCACGTCAGGGGTGGACGCGGCGGAGCACCAGGTCCACCAGGTCCGGCACGTCGGTCAGCGGGGACGCCACGGCGACCGCGCCGGCCTCCCGGGCAGACGCCGTCACCGCGTCGTGGAACAGCCCGGGGGCCAGGAAATAGGCCGCCACCGCCACCCGTCGCGCGCCGGCCGCCCGGAGTCGGGCCACCGCCACGCCGGCATCCGGCGGCGCCGCCGAGGCGTACGACACCCGGGTTGGAAGGTTCAGGGCCGTGCCCAACGCGGCGGCCACCCGCCCGACGGATCCCCGTGCCGCGGCGTCCCGGGTGCCGGCGGCAGCCAGCACCACGGCGTCGCAGCCGCCCGGCTCCGCCTCGCTCAGCCGTCGCCGCAACCCGGCCAGCAGCGCCGGGTCCACCTCGCCCCCCACCGGCCCGAGCACATCGGTGACCCGCACCCGGATCGGTGGCCCGGATCGTTCGGCCGCCGACACCGCCGCCGGGATGTCGACCCGACGGTGGTAAGCGGCGGTCAGCAGCAGCGGCACCAGAACAACCCGGGAATGCCCCGCCTCGGCCAGTCGTCGCAGCGCCTCGGTCGGGCCGGGCTCGGTGTGGTCGAGCCAACTCGCCACCACCGGCGCGCCGGGGCGAGCGGCGGCGACCGCCCGGGCCAGGGCCCTGGTCGCGTCGGCCGCGC
Source organism: Micromonospora aridisoli (assembly GCF_056150025.1). Taxonomy (NCBI): domain Bacteria; kingdom Bacillati; phylum Actinomycetota; class Actinomycetes; order Micromonosporales; family Micromonosporaceae; genus Micromonospora; species Micromonospora aridisoli. The sequence continues at coordinate 114,258 of NZ_JAXCFK010000010.1, forward strand.
GCGGATCGCGGCTGCCGTGGGCGACCAGCAGCAGCGGCTCGCCAACCGACCCCGGCCCGCCGGCCGGCCGGGGCGCGCTCGGCCCGGCCGGGCCGGTTCCTCCGGTCAGACGTGCAGCCCGCACTCGGTCTTCTCGAACATGGCCCAGCGGCCGGCCCGTGGATCCTCGCCGGCTCCGGTCCGGCGGGTGCACGGCCAGCAGCCGATCGAGCCGTAGCCGCGCCGGAACAGCTCGTTGACCGGCACGTTCCAGCGGGCGATGTACGCGTCGACGTCCGCCTGCGTCCATGCCGCGATCGGGTTGACCTTGACCTTGCCGCGACGCGCGTCGAAGGTGACCACCGGCGTGTTCGCGCGGGTCGGCGACTCGTCGCGGCGCAGACCGGCCGCCCACGCGTCGTAGCCGCTCAGCGCCCGCTCCAACGGCTCCACCTTGCGTAGCTGGCAGCATTCGTCCGGAGACCTGTTGAACAGCCGGGGTCCGTACTCGCCGTCCTGCTGGCCAACCGTCAGGCGGGGCCGAATGGACCGCACGTTCACCGGCAGTGTGCGGGCCACCTCGTCGCGGACGGCGAGGGTCTCCGGAAAGTGCAGCCCGGTGTCGAGAAAGACGACGTCCACCCCGGGCGCGACCCGGGAGACCAGGTGGGCGAGGACGGCGTCGGCCATCGAACTGGTCACGCAGAACCGGTCGCCGAAGGTGTCGGTCGCCCACCGCGCGATCTCCAGAGCGGGCGCGCCCTCCAGTTCCCGGCCGGCCCGCTCGGCCAGCGTCCGCAGCTCGTCCGGGTCGCGTCGGGACGGGTCGACGGTGGTCGAGGCACCGGTGCCGACCAGGCCGAGGCCGGCGGCGGAGACCAGGGCGCTCATCGGTTCACCGCCCGGGAGAGCAGGCCGGTGAACCGGACCGTGAAGACCCGGGCGCAGGCGTGGCACTCCCAGGCGCCGTGCCCCGTCTCACTCGGTCGCAGATCCTCTTCGCCGCAGTACGGGCAGTACAGCGGCACGGAACGAGTTCCACCACTCATCGCAGTTCCTCCTCGTCGACCCGAATCACCCAGTTGGCGAACGTCTCACCCTCGGTCCGGCCGGCCAGGTAGCGCACGGCCAGCCGCTCGACGTACGCGGGAAGTTCCTCGGCGGTCGTCTTCAGGCCACGCAGCTTGCGCCCGAAGCCCGCGGTACGCCCCTCGGCCATCCCGAGCCCGCCGCCGAGGTGCACCTGGAAGCCCTCCACCTGGCGGCCGTCCGGCCCGGTCACCAGCTGACCCTTGAGACCGATGTCGGCGACCTGGGTACGCGCGCAGGCGTTGGGGCAGCCGTTGATGTGGATGGAGATGTCGGCGTCGAAGTCGCGCAGCCGCTGCTCCAGCCGGGCCACCAGTTCCTCGCCGCGCGCCTTGGTCTCGACGATGGCGAGCTTGCAGTACTCGATGCCGGTGCAGGCCATGGTGCCGCGCCGCCAGGCCGACGGCTGGGCCTCCAGGCCGATCTCGCGCAGGCCCGCGACCAACGACGCCGTCCGCTCCGGCGGCACGTCGAGGACCAGCAGCTTCTGGTACGGGGTGAGTCGCACCCGGTCGCTGCCGTGCGCCTCGACCACGTCCGCGAGCTGGGCGAGTTGGGTGCCGGAGACCCGGCCGACCACCGGGGCGGCACCGACGTAGTCGCGACCGTCCCGCTGGCGGTGCACGCCGATGTGGTCGATCGGCCGCTCCGGCAGCTCCGGGGCGGGACCGTCGAGCAGCGTCCGGCCGAGGTACTCCTTCTCCAGCACCTCCCGGAACTTGGCCACGCCCCAGTCGGCGACGAGGAACTTCAGCCGGGCGCGGTGACGTAGCCGGCGGTAGCCGTAGTCGCGGAAGATGCCCACCACCCCGGCCCAGACGTCCGCTACCTCCGACAGCGGCACCCAGGCGCCGAGCCGCTGCGCCAGCATCGGGTTGGTGGACAGCCCGCCGCCGACCCACAGGTCGAAGCCGGGGCCGTGCTCCGGGTGGTCGACACCGAGGAAGGCGATGTCGTTCGCCTCGTACGGGGTGTCCACCAGCCAGGAGATCGACGACTTGAACTTGCGCGGGAGGTTGGAGTACCGCTTGTCGCCGACGTACCGCCGGACGATCTCGTCGATGGCGGGAGTGGGGTCGATCAACTCGGCCTCGGCCACCCCGGCCACCGGGCTGCCCAGCACGATCCGGGGGCAGTCGCCACACGCCTCGGTGGTCTGCAGCCCGACCGACTCCAGGCGACGCCAGATTTCCGGCATGTCCTCGACCCTGATCCAGTGGTACTGGATGTTCTGCCGATCGGTGATGTCCGCGGTGTCCCGGGCGAACTCACGTGAGATCTCCGCGATCGTGCGCAGCTGCGCCAGACTGAGCTGGCCGCCGTCGACCCGTACCCGCAGCATGAAGAACTCGTCTTCCAGCTCGTGCGGCTCCAGCACGGCGGTGCGCCCGCCGTCGATGCCCGCCCGGCGCTGGGTGTAGAGGCCCCACCACCGGAACCGGCCGCGCAGGTCCTGCGGGTCGATGGAGGCGAAACCGCGGTGGGCGTAGATGTTCTCGATCCGCTGGCGGACGTTGAGCGGATCGTCGTCCTTCTTGATCCGCTCGTTGGGGTTGAGCGGCTCCCGGTGCCCGAGCGCCCACTGGCCCTCGCCACGGGGGCGTCGGGGCGTCCGCGGGGCACGGGCCGGAATCTCGCTGACTGCCATCGCGGCGTCCTCCGTTGTCTGCTGCGCCTCGGTGGGGCTGCGCGGGCGCGACGACCGACTCCCGGAGGGGGCCGTGGACGGCGATGTCTCTGTACGGCCGGCGCGCTGCGTGCCCGAGGCAGGGATGGTCGGGCGTCGTCAGTGAGCCGGACAGATGGCGCTGCGCACGCGGCCGTAATCGACGTGGCGTCGAGCCACGAAGCGGCGCACGACAGCGGCAGTCATGAACGTCATGCTGCCACACCCCGCCCGCAGCGGCCAATGACCACGTGCGGGATCCCACATCACGGGCGGTCGCTGTCGGCACCCGCGAGCGTCACCGTGTGGCAGGCTCGCGACGTGGGGGATTTGCCCGAAAGGTCAATTCCGCCGGGCGGAACCGGTGTTCGGCTGGGCGGGGTGCGACTGCACTCGGTGCCGGTGTGGCTGGTGCCGGCGGCTGTCACCCTGCTGGTGACGCTCATCGGGCTGGACGCCGCCCAGCTGTGGCGCGACGAACTGGCCACCTGGAGTGCCGCCACCCGGAGCCTGACCGGCCTGTTCCGGCTGGCCGGCACCATCGACGCCGTCGCCGGCCCCTACTACCTGCTCATGCATGCCTGGGTGACGGTGGCCGGCGACTCCGCGGCCGTGCTGCGCCTGCCGTCCGTACTGGCGATGACCACGGCCGCCGGGCTGACCGCCGTCCTCGGGCGGAGCCTGTGGGACGCCCGCGTCGGCACCCTGGCCGGGCTGCTGTTCGCGGTGCTCCCCGGCACCTCCCGGTACGGCCAGGAGGCCCGGCCGTACGCCCTGGCGACCGCACTCGCCGTGCTGAGCACGCTGCTGCTGGTCGAGGCGGTACGGCGGCCCACCCGGCGTCGCTGGGCCGGCTACGCGGCGGCGACCGCCGCCCTCGGGCTCACCCACCTGGTCGCCCTCACCCTGCTCGCCGCCCACGCGGTCGCCGTACTGACCACGACCACCGGCGGCCGCGCGGCGGCGGGCCGAGTGACGCGGTGCTGGCTGGCGGCCCTGGTGCCGGTGGTGGGGGTGGTGGTCCCGCTGGCGTTGGTGGCTCGGGCGCAGCGCGCCCGGCAGCTCGACTGGGTGGACGCAGCTCGCCCCGCCGACCTGGCGGCACTGGCCGGTGGGGTGGCGCAGAGCGGCGTGGTCGGCGGGATGCTGGTCGGGCTCGCCGCCCTCGGCACCGTCCTGGCCGGTCGCCGGGGCCGACTGCCGGCAAGCTGCGTCCTGGCCCCGGTGCTGCTGCTCTTCCTCGCCGGGCTGGTCGTTCCGCTGTGGGTACCTCGCTACCTGGTCTTCGTGGTGCCCTTCGGCTGTCTGCTGGCCGGCGCGGCACTGGCGGCGGCCCGGCTGCCGGCGGCGCTGACGGTGGTGGCCCTGGCCGGTCTGCTCGGCCTGCCCGAGCAGGCGGCGCTGCGCCGTACCCACGAGTGGCCGCGCAGCGCGGCGGTGGACTACCGGGGAACGGCCGAGATCGTCGCGGCGGGCCAGCGCCCGGGCGACGCGGTGGTCTACTCACCCCGGGAGAGCTGGCTCTTCCTCGATCTCGGCCTGCGATACCACCTCGGTGGGCAGCTCCCACACGATGCGCTGCTGGTCGAGGCAGCGGAGCGCCGGGGCGACCTGTGGGCCGCCGAGTGCGTCCGTCCGGCCGAATGCCTCGCCGGCACCGACCGGGTCTGGCTGGTGCTGGCCGGCCGGCGGGGCGATCCGCTGGCCGCCGTGCCCGGAGCCAAGGGGGATGCGCTCCGCACCGAATTCACGGTCGCGCAGGTCTGGGCGCGCCCCGGCCTGACGCTCGCCCTGCTGACCCGCCGCGACTGACCCCTCCCACCCCGGCCCGCGGCAGACCGCCCGGTGTGCCTGGGTCACCCGCCGCCCCGGCCCTCGGGGGCGCTGCGGGCCAGCGGGATCGCCAGAAAGGCCTCGGTGCCGCCCGCACCGCCGGGACGCAGCTCGATGGTGCCACGCAGCTCCCCGGTGACCAGCGCCCGCACGATCTGCAGCCCGAGTTTGGCGCCACCCTCGGCGTCGAAGCCCGCCGGCAGGCCACGGCCGTTGTCCGCGACGGTGACGTGCAGCATCTTGCGGAGCCGGTGTGCCGACACCACCACCTCGGGCTTCGCCGGTCCGGTGGTCACCGGGGCGTCGTCACCGGCCGGCGGGAAGCCGTGTTCGACGGCGTTGAGCAGCAGTTCGTTCAGCACCATCACCAGCGAGGTGGCGATCTCGGCCGGCAGCACGCCGAAGGTGCCGGTACGTCGCATCCCGACGGTCACCTCCGTCGCGGCCACCTCGGTCGCCGCGTTGGCCACCCGGTCCACGATCCCGTCGAACTCCACCGCCTCATCGCTGGACATGGCGAGCGTCTCGTGCACCAGGGCGATCGACGCCACCCGGCGGACCGACTCCTCCAAGGCCACCCGCGCCTCGGGCATGGACACCCGACGGGCCTGCAGGCGCAGCAGCGCGGCAACGGTCTGCAGGTTGTTCTTCACCCGGTGGTGGATCTCCCGGATGGTGGCGTCCTTGGTGATCAGCGCCCGGTCCCGGCGGCGTACCTCGGTGATGTCGCGGACCAGCACCAGCGCGCCGATCGGCACACCGGCGGGCATCAGCGGCAGGGCCCGGGTGAGCATGGTCGCCCCACGAGCGTCGATCTCCCGCCGGGGCGGTGCCTCGCCGCGCAGCGCGGCGAGGATGCCGTTCGCGGCATCCGTGCCCTCCAGGGGATCGCCGGCCAGCCGGCGGTGCAGCACCGCGAGATCCTCGCCGACCAGGTGCGCCGCGTGACCCAACCGGCGGTACGCCGACTGCGCGTTGGGGCTGGCGTAGGTGACCTTGCCACCGGCGTCCAGCCGCACCAGCCCGTCGCCGACCCGCGGTGCCGAGGTGGTCTCGCCCGGGTGCCGGGGCGGCGGGAACGTGCCGTCGGCGATCATCTGCGCCAGGTCGTCGGCGGTGGTGAGGTAGTTCAGCTCCAGTTGGCTCGGCGTACGGGCGGTGGAGAGGTTCGTGTCCCGACCCACCACGGCGATCACCTCGCCGGATTCGCCGTCGGCGGTACGCAGCCGGACCGGGATCGCCTCGTGCCGGGCGGGCACGTCGCCGTACCAGACCGGGTCGCCCTCCCGCCAGATGCGCCCCTGCCGGTAGGCGACCTCCAGGTGGGCCACCTCCGGACCGCCGACGATCCGTCCCACCTGGTCGTCCTGGTAGGCGGTGGGCGCGGTGGTCGGGCGGACCTGGGCCACGCAGAGGAAGCTGCCCTCGCCGTCGACCGGTACCCAGAGCAGCAGGTCGGCGAAGGAGAGATCGGACAGCAACTGCCAGTCACCGGCGATGCGGTGCAGGTGGTCGATGTCGATCGGGCGCAGTCGGGTGTGCTCCTCGGCGAGATCACGCAGCGTTGACACGCCGACCAGCGTGCCACGCCGACGGTCACATCGTCGCGGTGACCTTCTTCAACCCGCGAGGCGCGTCCGGATCCTCGCCCCGAGCCAGCGCGAGCGACAGGGCCAGCCGCTGCAGCGGCAGGATGTCCAGCAGTGGGGCGTACCGCTCGTCGACCTCGGGCACGGCCATCCGGGTGGTGCCGTCCACCTCGGCGGAACCGACCACGACCACGTCGGCGCGGCGCTCACCGAGCCGGGGCAGCACCTCGCCCATCGACCGCCCACCCGGACCCGAGCCGACCACCGCCAGCACCGGTACGTCCGGGTCGGTCATGGCCAGCGGCCCGTGCAGCAGGTCGGCGCCGGAGAACGCCAGCGCCGGCAGGTACGACGTTTCCATCAGCTTCAGTGCCGCCTCCCGGGCGGTCGGGTACGCGTACCCCCGGCCGGTGGTGACGAGTTGGGCGGCGAAGCGGTAACGCGGCGCGAGCTGGGCCGGGACGGGATCGGTCAGGGTGCGCGCGGCCAGCTCCGGCAGATCGGCCAGTGCCCGGCGTTCCTCGGCGGGCAGCGCCCCGTCGCCGGCCCGGATGCCCTCCACCAGCATCAGCAGGGCGAGCAGTTCGGCCGTGTAGGTCTTGGTGGCGGCCACCGCACGCTCGTGTCCCGCCGCTATGTCGACGGAGAGTTCCGCGGTCGTCGCCAACGGGGAGTCCGGCGCGTTGGTGACCGCGAGCGTGAGGGCACCCGATTCGCGGGCGGCCCGGAGGACCTCCGTCAGATCAGGCGAGCCGCCGCTCTGGCTGACCCCGACGACCAGGGCGTCGGAGAGGTCCGGCCGGGCGCCGAAGAGGGTGACCGCGCTCGGCGAGGCCAGGCCGGCCGGCAGGCCGAGGCGGATCTCGCTCAGGTAGGCGCCGTACAGCGCGGCGTGGTCCGAGGTGCCCCGCGCGGTGAAGACCACGTGCCTGGGTCGGCGCTCCGCCACGACCGCGGCCACCCGGGCGATCGGCGTGGCGTGCTCGGCGGAGAGCAACCGTTCGTAACCGGTCGGCTGCTCGTCGATGTCGGCGGCCATGCCGCTACCTGGGCGCGTCACGGAAACTCCTCCCCTGCGCGCGATCCGCGCGTTTGCTGCTCAGTTTTGCACTCTTCAGCCCGTCTGAGCAATAAAACGAACAGCACTGCGCATTGGATCACCAAAACTGGGTGTCGTCCCCTACGCTGACCCGACCTCACCGCGCAACCGGTACCGACGAGCGAGAGGAACACGTGGCCGAGGGAACGGACGACCGGGCGCTGCCGGCGACGGAGGAACTCACCCTGGCCCGGCGGGCCCTGGACTCCGGTGAGCTGACGCACGCCGCCGACCATGTCGCGGCGGCGTTGGCCCGGGCACCGACGCTGCCCGAGGTGCACGAGACCCTCGCCCGGCTGGCCGCCGCCAGCGGCGACGGGGGCCTCGGCCTGTTCCCGTTGCAGCACCACACCTTCGTCGGCGCGGTGGTCGCCCGCGCACATCTGCTCGCCGCGGCGGGCCGCCCGGCCGAGGGTCTCGACCTGCTGGTCGCCGCCACCGCGCACGCCCCCGGGGCGGACTGGGCGGGGGTGCCCTGGGTCACCTCGCCCGAGTTGGCCGAGCGCCTCGGTCCCGAGCAGGCGGCCCGGGTGCTGATGCAGGTCTGCGCCGCCACCCCGGATCCGGTTCCGCCGTCGAACCGGACGGCCCTCGCCGCGTACCTCACGCTCGCCCGCAACGCGATCACCGTCCACCCGGAGCACGCCCTGCTGCTGGGCACGGCCTCCGCGCTGGCCCGACGGGTGGGCGAGGTGCCGCTCGCGGTCCGCTGGGCCAATCGGGGCGTACGCGCCGCGCCGTCGAAGATGGGTGAGGTCTGGCTCGGGTACGCGCTGCGCAACGCCGGCCGGACCCGGGAGGCGCTCGCCGCGCTGCGACGCGCCGTCGAGCACGACCCGGACGACCTGGCCGTGTACGCGGACATCGCCGGCACCCTGGCCGACCACGGCCGGCTGGAGGAGGCGCTGAGCTGGATCGAGCGCGCCCTGGCCCGCAACCCGTCCTTCGACTGTGCGGTGCACACGGCACATCGGCTGCGGTTCCAACGTGACGGTACGGTGGGTCACCTGGTGGCGCTGGCGGACTTCATCCGCGACCATCCCGACGACTCGCACGAGCACGGCGACCTGGCCGAATGCTGCCGCGGGCGCCCCTGGCTGGGTCAGCTGACCCCGGTCGCACCCGCCACCGGGCCGGCCGCCCTGGCCGGGCGACCCGACGCCGGGCACATCGGCGGGGCGGTCCCGGTGCCCGCAGCGGCCCGCCCCGCGCCTCCCCCACCATCGGCCGAGGCGGCCCGCCGGCTGCGTGAACTCGCCCATCCGGCCTGGCCGCACCCACCGGCGGCGTACGACGCGGCGGTCGGCCTGGCCACGCTCGACCTGGCCGATCTGCTCGGTCTGCTGGCCCATCCGCCCGAGACCCCGCAGACGGCGCTGGGCCGGGTCCTCGCCGGCCAGGACCCGGCGCTCTGGCTGCGGTGCGTGCAGGTGTGGGTCTGTCTCGGGTTGCTGCACCACCGCACCGACGAGCCGTGGGCGGACTCGACCCGGCGCCGGGTTCTGGTGGAACTCGCCCAGGAGGTGGAGGAGGTCGCCGAGGCTGCCCTGTTCGCCCTGGTCACCGCCGCCTGGGTCGATCCGTCGGTGCGGCCCGACGTGGCCCGGCTGGTCGCCGTGCGACTGGCGGCGGTGGCGGAGGCGGCCCGGCATCGTCCGGTGCCGAACGCCGCCTCCCTGGCTCACCTGGCGCTGGCCACGCCGGACCTCGACCCGCAGACCGTCGCCCTGGCCAGAACGCTGGCCGGCGTCACCTCCGGCCGGCGTCGTCGGTCGCTGCGGGCCCTGCTGCGCCGGCTGCTGCGCCCGTGGCGGGCAGGTCCGCCACGGGCGACGTGATCGTCAGGCGGCCGGAGCCTTGGCCAGGTCGGTCTCGGCCTGCTCCGGCCCGCTGCCGCCCGGCGTCGGCTCGTTGCTCGTCCGCAGCGGGATCTCCCGGATGAACCAGGCCAGCACCGGGACCACGACGGCGAAGAGCACCGCCCAGAGGAACACGTGCGAGATCGCGTCGGCGAGACCACCGAGCACCACCTCGCGGGCCTGCGCGGGCAGTTCCCTGAGCTGCTCGATGTTCATCGCCGCGCCGGCCTCGCCGCCTCCGCTGAACGCGCCACCGGCAGCGGAGCCGGCCAGCCGGTTGGCGAAGATGGCACCGAACAGCGAGATGCCGAACGACCCACCGATGGAGCGGAAGAAGGTGGCCGCCCCGCTGGCCGCCCCCAGGTCCTTCTGGGCGACGCTGTTCTGCGCGATCAGCATCGACGTCTGCATGAGGAAGCCCATGCCGACGCCGAGCACGACCATGTAGAGCGAGGACTGGGTCTTGCTGGTGTCCACGTCCAGCAGGCTCAGCAGGGCGAGCCCGAGGCTCATCACCACGCCGCCGACGATCGGGAAGATCCGGTACCGGCCGGTCCGGGTGATCGCCCGGCCCACCACCAGCGACACCACCAGCATGCCGAACATCAACGGCAGCAGCAGCAGGCCGGAGTTGGTGGCCGAGGCACCCTGCACGGTCTGCTGGTAGAGCGGCAGGAAGTTCATCGCGCCGAACATCGCGAAGCCGAGCAGGAAACCGATCACCGAGATGAGGGCGAAGTTGCGGTTGGCGAAGAGCCCCAGCGGCAGGATCGGCTCGGCGGCCCGCCGTTCGACGAAGCCGAAGGTCACCAGCGTCACCACGGCCAGGCCGGCGAGGCCGAGGATCTGCGGCGACGCCCAGGCGTACTCGTGACCGCCCCAGGTGGTGATCAGCACGATCGCCGTGATGCCGACCGACAGCAGCGCGGCACCCAGCCAGTCGATGCGGTGTTCGGTGCGGTACTTCGGCAGGTGCATGGTCGCGGCGAGCAGCACCAGCGCCACACCGCCCAGCGGCAGGTTGACGTAGAACGCCCAGCGCCAGGAGAGGTTGTCGGTGATGAAGCCGCCGACCAGCGGACCGGCCACCATGGCGATGGCCATGATGCCGGCGATCATGCCCTGGTAGCGGCCACGCTCGCGGGGCGGCACCAGGTCACCGATGATCGCCATCACGCCCACCATCAGGCCACCGGCACCCAGGCCCTGCAGCGCCCGGAAGGCGATCAGCTGGACCATGCCGTCGTCGGGGCCGCCGAGGAACCCCGAACCGGACATGCCGCACAGTGCGGAGCCGATCAGGAAGATCACCACCGCGGTGAGAAAGACCGCCTTGCGCCCGTAGAGGTCGCCGAGCTTGCCCCAGATGGGAGTGGAGACGGTGGTTCCCAGCACGTAGGCGGTCACCACCCAGGTGAAGTGGTTGAGCCCACCGAACTCGCCCACGATGCGCGGCAGGGCGGTGCTGACGATCATGTTGTCGAGCATCGCCAGCATCATGGCGATCATCAGGCCGAAGAGCACGACCCGGACATTGGGTCGCGCGGCAGCCTGGGTCTGTTGGCTCATCGGTAAGCTCTCCCCCCGAGATGCGGCGCACTTACTTGCCGCCCGGCTAGCCACCTTACTAGCCGCACGGTAAGTTGGACAGACGACGACGGCAACCGGATTGGCAGGTACGGGTGAGCCAGAGCACAGGCGGCACGCGGGAGCGGATCAAGGCCGTCGCCCTGGAGCTCTTCACCGAGCAGGGCTACGAGGCGACCTCGCTGCGTGAGGTCGCCGAGCGGCTCGGAGTGACCAAAGCCGCGCTCTACTACCACTTCAAAAGCAAGGACGAGATCGTCAGCAGCGTCGTGGAGGACCGGCTGGAACGGATGGACGCCCTGATCACCTGGGCCGAGAGCCAACCAGCCACGCTGGCCACCCGGCGAGCCGTCGTCGAGCGTTACGCCGACGCCATGTTCAGCGGCGAGCAGCCCTCGGTGATGCGCTTCTTCGAGCAGAACCAGACGGCGCTGAAGAGTCTCTCCGCCGGGCGGGAGCTGCGCGGCCGGATGTTCCGGCTGGCCACCGCGCTCTGCCAGGGTGACGAGTCCCCCGGTGCCCAGCTCCGCGCCGTGCTGGCCCTGTTCGCCGTGCACAGCAGTTGGTTCGCCGTACGCACGCCGGACATCACCGACGCCGAGCGCAAGCGGGTGGCCCTGGAGGTCGCCGACGAGTTGCTCGCCGCGATCGCCGCACCTCCCACCCGGCCTTCCTGACCGGGCCCGGGGCGGACGGGATCAGGCGAGGGGAAGGCGCAGGGCCAGCAGGTCCACCCCGGGCAAGGGGCTCCAGTCCCGCTCGGGCTCGCGGACGAAGCCACGCCTGCGGTAGAGCCGCTGGGCCGTCTCGGCGTGACCCGCGCGCACGCAGATGGTCACCGCGGTGCAACCCAGCTCGGTCGCCCGTGCGACGCACGCCTCGACCAACGCGGCACCGGCTCCCCGCCCCTGTGCCGCCGGGTCCACCGCCAGCATCCGGAACTCCGCCTCCCCCGGACCACACATCTCGGCGTACGGGGTGCCGGGCAGCACGAAGGTGACCGAGCCGAGCAGCTGACTGGTCGCCGGGTCCACCGCTACCAGGACGTCACCGTGCTCCGCCCGGGCGGAGACGTCGGCCAGCACGTCGGCGTAGCCGGTCTCGCCCTTGAGCTGACCGTCGGCCTCGTACGCCGCGACGGTCAGTCGGGCCACCCCGGCGAAATCGGCCGGCTCGACCGGGCGGATCAGCAGCTCACTCAACCGATCACCGCGATCAGGTCACCGTCCTGGACCACGTCGCCCTCGTTCACCGCGAGCTGCTGCACGACACCGTCGGACTCGGCGATGACCGGAATCTCCATCTTCATCGACTCCAGGATCACCAGCGTGTCCCCCTCGGACACGGTGTCCCCGGCCGACGCGACGACCTTCCAGACGTTCGCCACCATCTCGGCGCGGATCTCCTCGGCCATCTTCGGCCCCTTCTCTCGCGACTCCTGCGACGTATCCAATCATGAGCGGGCGGCCGGTGGGCGCGGAGCGGCCCCGGGAGCAGTCCACCCGTAACGTCCGCACTAGCATCAACGGGTCGGACCCGGACGCCGGCCGGGCGACAGTGCCCCCGGCGGCGGGGTCGTGCGCAGCCGATCCGGCCATCACGAGGAGGTCACCATGGCGAAGAAGGCCCGTAAGAAGAAGGCCCGTAAGAAGAGCGCCGCGAACCACGGCAAGCGCCCCAACTCCTGAGCCGGTGGGCGGCTGCCCGCCGCGATCGGACGACGGACCACCGGTGCCCGGGTCACTTCCGACCCGGGCACCGGTGTGTGTCGACGACGGTCAGTCGGCCAGTTCGCGCGACTCGGTGGTCTCGAAGACGACGAGTTCGCTCAGCCGTATCCGCAGCCGCTCGCGCAGCTCGTCCGGCGCGGACTCGTTGCCGCAGCAGCGGGCCACGAGCGCCTTGACCTCCTGCTCGATGCCGTACTCCCGCAGGCAGGGGCCACACTCGTCGAGGTGGTGCCGGATCAGCGTCCGGCGCTCCTGCGCGCACTCCAGGTCGAGGTAGAGGTAGACCTCGGCGAGGACCTCACGGCAATCCGTCTCGTGCGGTTCTCCACAGCTCACGTCACACCTCCCGGCCGGTGGCGGTCGAACTCCGGGCCGGCTGGGCCGCGGAGAAACCCCGCTCCGCGGCGTACCCCTCAAGCAGCTTGCGCAGATTACGACGCCCGCGGTGCAACCGCGACATCACCGTGCCGATGGGCGTGCCCATGATGTCGGCGACCTCCTTGTAGGAGAAGCCCTCGACATCGGTCAGGTAGACAGCCAGCCGGAACTCCTCCGGCAACTGCTGGAGAGCCTCCTTGACGTCGCTGTCGGGCAGCCGGTCGAGCGCCTCGGTCTCGGCCGACCGCAACCCGCTGGAGGTGTGCGACTCCGCCTCGGCCAGCTGCCAGTCGGTGATCTCGTCCGTGGGGGCCTGCACCGGTTGACGCTGCCGCTTGCGGTACGAGTTGATGTAGGTGTTGGTCAGGATCCGGTAGAGCCAGGCCTTCAGGTTCGTGCCCTGCTCGAACTGGTGGAAGGCCGCGTACGCCTTCAGGTAGGTCTCCTGAACCAGGTCCTCGGCGTCTGCCGGGTTACGCGTCATCCGCAGGCCGGCCGCGTACAGCTGATCCACGAATGGCATCGCGTCCCGCTCGAACCGGGCCCTGCGCTCGTCGGTCTTCTCCGTGGTCAACCGCACATCCCCTCGGGTCGGATGCTTCCCCGCCGAGGATACGCGCACCGACCTTCCGGGAGATTCGGTTCCGACGGGTGTGCCCGCCGCCACCTCCGCCGGTGGCACCGCCGCCGGCCAGTTCGGGCCGGTCAGCAGCTGCTTGAGCTGCTGCGCCCCCCGCTCGTCGCGTTCCCGGATCCGGATCTCCGTCGGCACCGGTCACCCCCCTCGCACAGTGTTCGTCCGAGGTGTTCAACACGCGCCGTGGGTCGGGGCATTCCGGCACGGCCCCGGCGTTCCTGGTCCCCGCGACGGCGGTGCGACCGACGCTGGGACCAGGAAGGGCCTGGGAGCCCGGTGCCGCCGGCCGGACCGGACACGGGGACACCATCGGGTGCAACGAAGCGGCGCGGTCGACGGACACGGCACCGCTGCCGAGCGCAGACCCGGTAGCGCCGCGCTGACGGGTCAGGCTCTGGCCCAGCCCTGTCCGCGCAGCCACCCCAGGGTCAGGGCGGCCGTGGCGGCGGGGTCACCCCGCAGATCGTGCCGCTCCCCCGGCCGAACCACCACGCGCACCTGCGGGCCTGGCTCCGGTACGCCGAACGGATCCCGGTCCCCGTTGACCACCAGGGTCGGCAGGCCGGTCGCCAGCTCGCCGGCCCGACTCCGCTCCGGCCGGCCGGGCGGATGCAGGGGGAAGGCGAGGGCCACCACCCCGGCGGCGCCTACCGCGGTGGCCGTCCGACAGGCCACCCGCGCTCCGCTGGAGCGACCACCCACCACCAGCGGTACGCCCGGGTGCCGCTGCCGCAGCACGCCCAGCACGGCGGCCCACGCCTCGTCGAGGTGCCCCGCCGGAGCCGGCGCGCGTCGGCCGGCGACCCGGTAGGGCTGGGTCACCCGGGCGACGACCAGGCCGGCGGCCACGGCCGCGTCCCGGAGCGCGATCAGATCCGGTGCGTCGACCCCGCCGCCCGCCCCGTGTCCCAGCACCAGCAGGGCACAGGGCGGGGCGGACGGCGGGTCGGTGTCGACCCGCGCGGGGCCGCGCGGGGTGTCGAGGACGTCGTCATGTGGCACCGCACCATTGAACCCTTTTCCACCTGGCCCGAGCGGCGCGTGCACGCCGCCTCCGACCTCGTGGTCGGGTGGACCGTGCGGGGTGGTTGACGGGTCGTCGAGACCCTCCGGGGCTCGCCCCGGCGGTCAGCTCAACGGCACCAGCGTGAGCAGTCGGTCCCGCACCGGCGGGCCGGCGTCGCCGGCGGCCTCCGGATCGGGTTGCACCTCGCTGCGCCAGGCCACCAGCATCGCCCGTCGCTCCCGTGGGGTGGTGCCACCCCACACACCGTGACAGTCGCCGACCTCCAGCGCCCAGGCCAGGCAGGAACCCTGCACGTCGCAGCTGCGGCACAGGGCCACCGCCGCGTCGGCCGGCTCGTTCGGCGCTGGAAAGAACGTCTCCGGGTCGACACTCTGACACGTACCTCTGGTACGCCAGGCTTCGTCCTGTCGCCGTTCGCGCAGGGCCCGCAACAGTCGCGGATCACGTCGCGCGGCGGCCACCTCGTGCGGACGGGGCATACGCGCCCGTGTCATCCACCCACCTCCCCCGTGGGACCAGCAAGATCGATGAACATCGTTCACCCGACGCGAACGACACCCATCACCGGCGCTGTGTTCTATCGCACTTCCACACACGGGGACAAGACTCTGCCGGGAAGTTGGCAGAACGGTCGAGTCACCTTTCACCCGTAACCGCAGCAAATCACTCCCGACAATGTGCGGGGTGTGATCAGAAGAGCGTCATCTCCTCCGACTCGACGCGGCGCGTCAACGGCACCCGGGCGGTCAGCTCCGGGCCGTCGTTGCGTACGTCGCCCACCGCCTGCCCCACCGGTCGCACCTCCAACCCGGCCAGCCAGTCCGGCGACGGCGGGACGAGCAGTTCCGCGGCGTCAGCGGCGCCGTCCAGCCAGGTCGTCCAGCGCTCGGGAGGTAGCAGCAGCGGCATCCGGTCGTGCACCTCGGCCAGTTCGCCGACGGCGGCGGTGGTCAGCACGCTGAAGGTCAGCAACGCCCGGTCGGTGGTCTCCCAGACCGACCAGATGCCGGCGAAGGCGAGCACCGAGCCGTCGCGCGGAGTCATGTAGTACGGCTGCTTGGTGCCGCCGGCCAGCCGCACCCACTCGTACCAGCCGTCGGCGGGGACCAGGCACCGGCGGCGCGCGAAGGAGGGAGCGTACGCCCGGCTGGTGGCGACCGTCTCGGCGCGAGCGTTGATCATGCGGGCGGCGCCGGCGGACGACCGGGACCACGGTGGCACCAGACCCCAGCGTCCCATCGTGAGCGCGCGGTGCCCGTCGGCGCTGACCCGGACCAGCGGCACCGGGTCGGTCGGCGCGACGTTGTGGTCGGCGACCAACCCGTCCCCGGTCTCGTCGACGGCCTCGAACAGGCCGCTGAGGTCCCCGGCGCTCCGGGTCGTGGCGTACCTCCCGCACATGCCGCACACGCTAGCGCGCCGCCCGCCCGGCGGCTGTCCCGTTCCCCGGGAGTGACGGCCGACGGTAGCGGCACCGGAGCCGAGACGCGGCAGAATGTAGCCGTGGGGAACCTGACCGCGACCCGGCCGCTACAGCCGTGGACCGCACCGACCGCCAGCGATCCGGTCTCGGCGTCGCTGCGCCTGCCCGGCTCCAAGTCGATGACCAACCGCGCCCTGGTGCTCGGCGCGCTGGCCGCCGGCCCCGCCACCCTGAGCCGGCCGCTGCGGGCGCGGGACACCGAGCTGATGGCCGCGGCACTGCGGGCGATGGGCGCGCACGTGTCGATCGCCGACGACGACCGCTGGCTGGTCCGACCGCACCGGCTGGTCGGCCCCGCCCACGTCGACGTCGGGCTGGCCGGCACCATCATGCGCTTCGTGCCGCCGGTGGCGGGACTCGCCGAAGGGCAGGTCACCCTCGACGGTGACCCGCAGGCCCGCACCCGCCCGCTCGGTCCGCTGATCGAGGCGCTGCGCTCCCTCGGGGTACGCATCGACACCGCCGGGCCGGACAGCCTGCCCCTGGTGGTACTGGGGGCCGGTCGGGTCACCGGCGGCGAGGTCGTCATCGACGCCTCGGCTTCGAGCCAACTGGTCTCGGGGCTGCTGCTGGTCGCGCCGCGCTTCGATCGTGGGCTGGTGGTTCGGCACGTCGGCCCGCCGGTGCCGTCGGCGCCGCACCTACGGATGACCGTGCAGATGCTGCGCGCCGCCGGTGCCGCGGTGGACGACAGCACCCCGGATGTCTGGGCGGTCGAGCCCGGGCCGTTGACCGGGCGCGGCTGGGAGATCGAGCCGGACCTCTCCGGTGCGGTGCCGTTCTTCGCCGCCGCCCTGGTCACCGGCGGCGAGGTGACCCTGCGCGGGTGGCCCGCCCGCGGCAGCGCCCAGCCGGTGGAGCGACTGCGCTCGCTGTTGCAGCAGATGGGCGGGACGGTCAGCCTCAGCACCGAGGGGCTCACCGTGCGAGGCACCGGCACGGTGAAGGGTCTGCGCGCCGACCTGTCCGACGTCAGCGAGCTGACCCCGGCGCTGACCGCGCTGGCGATGCTCGCCGACTCGCCCTCGGTGTTCACCGGCGTCGGCCACATCCGTGGCCACGAGACGGACCGGCTGGCCGCGCTGACCCGGGAGTTCACCGCGCTCGGCGCGGACGTCACCGAATCGGCCGACGGCCTGGAGATCCGACCCCGACCGCTGCGGGGCGGCGTGTTCCGCACCTACCATGACCACCGGATGGCGCACGCGGCCGCGGTGGCCGGTCTCGCCGTGCCCGGCATCGAGCTGGACGACGTGGCGTGCACCTCGAAGACCATGCCGGAGTTTCCGACACTATGGTCGGCAATGGTGACCGGTAAGAACTGAGGCGGAAGAAGGGTCGGTCCTGGCGAGCAGGCGACGAGAGTACGACGAGGACGACGTCCGGGTCCGGCCCGGCAGGTCCTCGCGTCCGCGTACCCGGACCCGGCCACGCCACGCCGACGCGAGGGACGGCTTCGTCATCGCGGTGGACCGCGGGCGGTACACCTGCGTGCTGGCCGGTGCCGGACGGGACGACCCCACCGTCACCGCGATGCGCGCCCGTGAACTGGGGCGCAAGTCGGTCGTGGTCGGCGATCGGGTCGGACTGGTCGGCGACACCTCCGGCGGGGCGGGGGCACTGGCCCGCATCGTCCGGATCGAGCCGCGCCGGTCCGTGCTCCGGCGCACCGCGGAGGACGACGCCAGCACCGCCGAAGGGCGGCTGGAACGGGTGGTGGTCGCCAACGCCGACCAACTCGTGATCGTCAGCGCGCTGGCCGACCCGCCGCCGCGAACCGGGTTCATCGACCGCTGCCTGGTGGCCGCGTACGACGCGGACATCGAACCGTTGCTCTGCCTGACCAAGGCCGACCTGGCCGGGCCCGAGGCGGTGCTCGACTACTACACCGAACTCGAACTGCCGTACCTGCTCCTGCGGCCGGACTCGTCGCTGGACGCGCTGCGCAGCCTGCTCGCCGGCCGGGTCTCGGTGCTCGTCGGGCACTCCGGGGTGGGCAAGTCGACGCTGGTCAACCGCCTGGTGCCGGAGGCCGACCGGGCGGTCGGCACGGTCAGCGCGATCGGCCGCGGTCGGCACACGTCGACCAGCGCGGTGGCGCTACGGCTGCCCGCGCCACCCGACGCGCAGGAGGATCCGGGTTGGATCGTGGACACCCCGGGCGTACGCAGCTTCGGCCTGGCCCACGTGTCGGCCGAGAGCCTGCTGCACGGTTTTCCCGATCTGGTCGAAGCCACGGCCGACTGCCCGGCGAACTGTCCGCACACCGCCGACGAGGCCGACTGCGCGCTGGACAACTGGGTCGCGGCGGGGCGGGCCGACCCTCGCCGGCTGACCTCGTACCGCCGGCTGCTGGCCTCCCGCGCCGGGGAGCCCGACCCGCGGACGGAGCCCGACCCGCGCGGACGCCCGGACTGAACCGGCGGTCCCGCCACGCCGGGCCGTCGTCGCGACGCCCGTCGGACGCACCGCCGCCGTGGCATCCGCCGGCCCCCGGCGCCGCTCCCGCGCCGACGTCGCTACCGTGTCCGGCATGACCGGGTACGACGACGACCTCGCCCTCGCCCACCGGCTCGCCGACGCCGCCGACGCCATCTCGACGGCCCGGTTCCGCTCGCTGGACCTGCGGGTCGAGTCGAAGCCCGACCTGACCCCGGTCTCCGACGCGGACACCGCCGTGGAGCGGCAGATCCGTGCCCTGCTCGCCGAGCACCGCCCCGACGACGGCCTGCTCGGCGAGGAGTACGGCGCGACGCCCACCGCCGGTAGCCGCCAGTGGGTGGTGGACCCGATCGACGGGACCAAGAACTTCGTCCGGGGCGTGCCGATCTGGGCCACCCTGATCGCCCTGCTGGAGGATGGCCGTCCGGTCGCCGGGCTGGTCTCCGCGCCCGCGCTGGGCCGGCGTTGGTGGGCAGCGCTGGGCACCGGAGCGTACGCGGGCCCGGACGCCTCCCGGGGTGCGCCCATCCGGGTGTCCGGGGTGACGCGGCTGGCCGATGCCAGCTTCTGCTACTCCTCCCTGGGCGGCTGGGAGCAGATCGGCCGGCTCGAACCGGTGCTCCAACTGATGCGGGACACCTGGCGCAGCCGGGCCTACGGCGACTTCTACGGCTACATGCTGCTGGCCGAGGGTGCACTGGATGTGATGGTCGAGCCCGAACTTTCGCTCTGGGACGTGGCCGCGCTGATACCCATCGTGACCGAAGCGGGGGGTACGGTCACCGACCTGGCGGGCCGTCCGGCCCCGGCGGGCGGCGACAACAGCACGCTGGCCAGCAACGGCGCACTGCACCCCGACATCCTCGATCGGCTGGGTCGACCGGACGCGCACTGACGCCCGGTAACCTCTATCCTCGCCAGGTGGCTACCTCGGGTTGGTGTTTCCTGGCGGCGATGATCGTCGCGTACGGCGTCGCCAATCTGTTGCAGTCGGTCGCCGCCGCCCGTACCACGGTGCATCACACCTTCGATCCCGGGTTGCTGCTGCGCCTGGCCGGGCACCGCACCTACCTGGTCGGGCTGGCCTGCCAGGTCGCCGGTTTCGTCCTGGCCTTCCTGGCCCGGCGGGACCTGCCGCTGTTCCTGGTGCAGGCGAGCGTGGCGGCCGGGCTCGGAGTCACCGCCATC
Source organism: Micromonospora aridisoli (assembly GCF_056150025.1). Lineage (NCBI taxonomy): Bacteria > Bacillati > Actinomycetota > Actinomycetes > Micromonosporales > Micromonosporaceae > Micromonospora > Micromonospora aridisoli. The sequence continues at coordinate 133,844 of NZ_JAXCFK010000010.1, forward strand.
CTCGGCGTGGTCGTGCTGAAGTGGCGGCTGCCGGTGGCCGAGGTGGTCCTGCTGGTGCTGCTCTTCGCCGGGATCACCGCGCTGGTCCTCTCCGCCCGACCGGCCCCGTCGAAGGGCCTCGGCACCGCGGGCATGATCGCCCTGCTGGCGACCCTGGCGGTGATCGCGGTGCTGGGCTTCTTCGCGGTCCGGCTGCACGGCGCACCGGGGTCGGTGGCGCTCGGGTCACTCGCCGGGCTGGCCTTCTCCGCCGCGGCGGTGGCGGCCCGGCCCCTGGCCTCCGCGTCGAGCTGGGACGCGTTTCTCACCGACCCGCTGCTCTACCTGCTCGTCGGCCATTCCGTGGTCGGCCAGCTACTGCTCGGACTGGCGATGCAGCGCGGTTCCACCACGGCGGCGGTGGCGGCCATGGACGCGGCCGGTGCGGTGCCCGCCGCCATCGTGGGTCTGCTCCTGCTCAACGACAAGATCTGGCCGGGCCGAGAGTGGCTCGCCGGGATCGGTTTCCTGGTCACCCTCGCCGCCGTCATCGGGCTCACCCGGTACGCCGAGCCCCAGCACGCCGTCGCCCGGGAGACGACCCGGGCGGTGGTGGGCACCCCGCCGCCGCTGGTCGCGCAGGCCACGCCCCCGGGGTGCGAGGTGGCGGGTGCGACCGGCGGAGCCGGCGCCCCGGTGCCTCAGGCCGCCTCGACCGGCCTGCGCCGGCCCACCACCCGCTCGTAGAGACGCTCCAGGGCGCTGGTCGTGCGTTCCCAGGTGTAACTGCACCGCACCCGGTCGACCGCCGCGTGCCCGTACGCGAACCGGCCGGCGTTGTCGGTGAGCAGCCGACGCAGCGTCATCCCCAGGGTGCGTACGTCGCCCGGTGGCACCAGCTTGCCGGTGACCTCGTCGACCACGGCGTCGGCGATGCCACCCATGGCGTAGCCGACCACCGGGACACCGCAGGCCATCGCCTCCAGCGACACCCGACCCGCCGAGGAGTAGTGCGGGGTGCAGGCCACCACGTCGGCGGAGCGGTACCAGGTGGCCATCTGGTCGTGCGGCACCGCACCCACCAGGTGCATCTGCTCGCCGACTCCGACGCGGTCGGCCAGCTCGCGCAGCCGACGGGCCTCGGCGTGGTTGGCCAGCCGGTCGGCCGGCGGCCCGCCGGCGATCACCAGCTCCGCGTCGCCGACCAGGCGCATCGCACGGATCAGGTCGTCCTGGCCGTGGCCGCGCCAGAGCCCGCCCACCGAGAGGATCCGGGGTCGCTGGTCGCGCGGTGCGGCCTCGCCGTCGGGGTGGAAACGCTCGGTGTCGACACCGGTCGGTACCAACGCGACCGAGGTGCGCTGGAGGCCCATCCGGGTCAGCTCGTCCACCTCGTCGTTGCTCTGGGCGATCGCGACGTCAACCGCCCGGGTCAACGCCCGCTCAAGCGGGATCCGGGTCCCCGGCCCGTCGTATCGCGAGCCGAGATGGCGCAGCTGTTCCATGCCGATCGAGTGGAAGGTCTGCACCATCGGTATGTCGGTCTCCCGCACGGCGTGCGCGGCGGCCAGGCCACCGATCCAGTAGTGACCGTGCACCACCTCGGGCGTCCAGTCGCCGGACCAACGGTCGGCGAGCCACTGACCGAACTCGGCCACGTAGGGCACCAGCTCGGCGGTGGAGATCGGCGCGACCGGTCCCACCGGTGCCCGTTCCACCCGGTAGCCGTCCACGGTGTCGGTCTCCGCCACGTCAGGATCGTCCCGGCGGGTGTACACCCGCACGTCGTGACCTCGCCCGGCCAGTTCGGCCGCGACCCGTGCGATGTGCTGGTAGGTGCCGACGACGATTCCGTCGCCGAACGGCGGCGTAGCGGCGTGGGCACAGACGAGGCCGACGCGCATGGGTCACCTCCATGCGGATGGGGCGGTGGTCTCCGGTCAGAGCGTCCCATTAACCGGCCTCCGAAGAGCCGAAACCTCGCAGATCGGAGACACGGTCGACGGCATGACCCGGACATGACGGGGTACCGAGGAGGAATGCCCCTAGCCCGAGCACTTGCCGACGCCACCGTCGTCATCACGGGTGCGTCCAGCGGCATCGGTGCGGCCACCGCGTACGCCCTGGCGCGCCGCGGCAGCACGGTGGTGCTGGCCGCGCGTACTGAGCCGGCGCTGCGGGAGGTCGCCCGGAACTGCCGTGAGCTGGGCGGTCGCACGCTGGTCGTGCCGACCGACGTGACGGACGCGGACGCCGTGCGACGGCTGGCAGGTACCGCCGTGGCGGAGTTCGGCCGGATCGACGCCTGGATCAACAACGCCGCGGTCGGCAGCGTCGGGCTGTTCGACGAGATCCCGGTGGAGGAGTTCCGCCGGGTGGTGAACGTCAACCTGGTTGGCACGGCCAACGGCATCCGGGCCGCGCTGCCGCACCTCACCGCGGCCGGCGGCGGCGTCGTGGTCAACAACGCCTCGGTACTGGCCGAGGTGGCGATCCCGTACCAGTCCCCGTACAACGCGGCAAAGCACGGTGTCCGGGGCCTGGCCGACACGATCCGCCAGGAACTGCTCGCCACCGGCCGGGGGTCCGTCTCGATCTGCACCGTGCTACCGGCCACCATCGACACCCCGTTCTTCCGGCACGCCGCCAACCACAGCGGCCGGCAGCCGGTCCCACCTCCGCCGGTCTACCCGCCCGAAGTGGTCGCGGAGACGATCGTCCGGCTGCTGCGGCGGCCCCGGCGGGAGGCGTACGCCGGTGGTTCCGCCCGCCTGATCGGCCTGCAGTGGCGGCTCGCCCCGGCGCTGGCCGAACGACTCCTCGGCTGGTACGGCCGGTACACCCAGTTCGGGCCGTCGGCAGCGGCGGACAGCGCCGGCAACGTCTTCCGTCCCCACGCCGAGGCGACCACGGAGGGTGGCTGGCACGGTCGACGTCGCCAGCTGGTCCGGCTGACCGCCGCCTTCGGCCTCGCCGCCGCCGGCACCGCTGTCGGCACGGTCGCCGCGTTGGCCCGCAAGCTGCCCCGCTGAGCGGGTGGGAAGGGCGCCGTCCGGTTTCCGTGCGGTCATCCGCCTCGGCGGGCCGGTTACGGCGGGAGGGCAACGGGTAGTGGTCTGTCATGCGCGACGACGAGTACCCGACCCCCGTGTCCGATCCCGAGGCCGACGGCCTGCCCGACACCGCCGACGACGATTCGACGGCCGGGGACGACGTGCTGACCGGGCGGGAGGCGGACGGCCCGGCGCCGGCCCAGTTGCCCGGTGACCGGACGCCCGTTGCCGTCGACGAGTTCGGCACCACCGCCGAGGAGCAGCTCGACGGCGAGTCGCTGGACTACAAGCTCAGCCGGGAACAGTTCGAAATTCCGGTGGACGATCCGCTGGCCGGCCCGGTCGATCCGGACATCGCGGCCGAGGCGGACAGCCGGGAGCAGGCGGCGCAGGCGCAGTTCGACGCCGACGTGATCGATCCGGGTCCCACGTCCGACCCGAAGTCGCCGGTGTCGATCTACGACCACGACCGGCTGGGCACCAGCGCGGACGCCACCGTGGGCCGGCTGGTCGAACCGGACGAGGGGACGCACACCGACCAGGAGACCGATTCGATCGCGTACGACGCGGGTGCGGCCGGTGGTGGCGCCAGCGCCGAGGAACTGGCCATCCACGAGACCCGGCCACCACACTCGGTCTGATCCCGCTCAGCCCCGTTCACCCGTCCAGGCCGCGTTCGATCGCGTACCGGGTGAGTTCGACCCGGTTGTGCAGTTGGAGCTTGCCGAGCGTGTTCTGCACGTGGTTCTGCACCGTACGGTGCGACAGCCCGAGCCGCTCGGCGATCTGCTTGTACGACATCCCCTTGGCCACCAGACGCAGCACCTCGGTCTCCCGGTCGGTGAGCCGGGGTGCCGCGTCCTCGGCACCGGTCGCCGCGCGCTCCCCGACGGCGGCCAGCCGGCGGTACTCGCCGAGGACCAGCCCGGCCAGACCGGGTGTGAAGACGGGCTCCCCCGCCGCGGTGCGCCGCACCGCCTCCAGGAACTCCGCCAGCCCGGCGGACTTGAGCAGGTAACCGGTGGCTCCGGCCTTCACCGCGTCCAGGACGCCCTGCTGCTCACCGCTGGCCGAAAGCATGAGCACCCGTACCTCCGGGCGGGCCGCGCGCAATCCCTGGATCACCTCCACGCCGGAGATGTCCGGCAGTTGCAGATCCAGCACCACCACGTCGGGACGCGCCGCGGCGACCAGCCGAACCGCCTGCCGGCCCTCTCCGCAGGTGGCCACCACCTCGTGACCGGCCTCGGCCAGGTCACGGGCGACCCCTTCGCGCCACATCGGGTGGTCGTCGACGACCATCACGCGCACCCCGCTCACGGCCACCTCCTCGGCACGATCAGTTCCACCTCGGTGCCCGTACCGGGTGCCGAGGTGATCCGGGCGGTGCCACCGAGGTCGGCCAGCCGGCCCCGGATGGCCTGGGTCACGCCCAGCCGCCCCTGCGCCGCCGCCTCGTCGAGACGGTCGGGCGGGAAGCCCGGTCCCTCGTCGCGGATCGACACGGTCACCGCCGAACCCTCGTCCTCAACCAGCATCCAGGCCCGACCGCCGCCGTGCCGGGCCACGTTGTCCAACGCCGCCGCGGCGGCCGCGGCCAGTTCGCGAGCCACCACCGGGGGCAGCGGCACCGGGGTCGCCGGGGCGGACAGTGACACGGTGGCCGAGGCGTGCCGGCCGAGCAGCGTACGCAGGTCCACCGGCGCATCGGCGGCACCGGTCCCGACCGTTCCGGTGCCGGAGATCAACGACCGCAGCGCCACCTCCTGCTCGCCGGCCAGCCGGGCCAGCTCACCCGCCTCGCCGTCGAGGTGGGCACCACGCCGCTGGACCAGGGCGAGCACCTGGAGCACCGAATCGTGGATGTCCCGGGCCAGCCGTTCCCGCTCACGCGTGGCGGCCTCCAGCTCGACCGCCCGGTGCAGTCGTTCCCCGGCGGTCACCGTCAGCCGGGCGACGTGTCCGACCACCACTCCGGCGAGCAGCATCAGGATCGCTCCGTTGAACGCGCTCGGCGTCACCATGCCCCGCGTGCCGAGGTCGGTCGCGCCGAGCACCAGGGCGGCCGTCGCTCCGCGCCGTCGCCCGCCGCAGACGGCCCAGGCCAGCACCGGCCCGCTCAGCCAGGCCACCGGGAGGGTCGGCAGCCCCGCGTCGAGCGCCGGCCGGCCCATCACCCACGGGGTGGCCAGCAGGATCGCCACGACGACTCCCAGGTCGGCCAGGAGCAGTGGCCACCCCCGCCGGGCCGGGACCGCGTAGCCGATCGCGGTGACGGCGGTCCAGACCGCCATGACCAGCACCAGGGCCCCGGCGGCGAGCGGATGCGCGTACCGGTCCGCGTCCCGGATCAGCACCACGCAGACGTACGCCAGGGAGGCCACCCGGAAGACCGCGACGGCGCGCCAGAGCGGGACCTCGAAACCACCGGGCGCGGACACGTGCGTCACCCTGCCACAGGGGGTCGCGGGCTTCGCACGCCGATGCAGCTCCGCTAACCCTGACGTACGGTGTTAAAAGCCGCGTAAACCTCTGCGATCTCTGTCAGGACGGGGCCATGACGAACGCAGAACCCCGCACACCGCGTACGGTGGTGCCCATCGAACACGCCCTCCTGACCGCCGACGCCTTCGACCAGGCGCAGGTGACCGAGCTCCGCCACTCGGTCGCCGGCTGCGCGCGCGCCGCCGGGCTGCGCGATGAGCGGCTGGACGACTTCGTGCTCGCGGTCAACGAGCTGATCACCAACGCGGTACGGCACGGCGGAGGTCAGGGCTGGTTGCGGCTGTGGAAAGAGCCTGGCCTGGTGTTGTGCGAGGTCTCCGACCACGGGCGAGGCATCGACACGCGGAGTCTCGCCAACCGGAGCAGGCCGGCGCCCGAGACGGCCGGCGGCTGGGGTCTCTGGCTGGCCCGCGAGCTGACCGACGCGATGGACGTCGAGACCGGGCCGGCCGGCACCACGGTACGGATCATCACCGCGACCGTCCCCGCCGAGCAGCACGTCGGCCGCCACCGCAGCGAGTGAGTCGGGTCACTCCCAGCGGTTGCCGGTCAGTTTCTCGTAGACGTCGACGTAGCGGGCGCGGGTGGCGTCGACCACGTCCGCGGGTACCTCGGGCGCGGGGCTCCTCTTGTCCCAGCCGCTGCTCGCGGCCCAGTCCCGCACGTACTGCTTGTCGTAGGAGAACTGGGTACGACCCGGCTGGTAGAACTCGGCCGGCCAGAACCGCGACGAGTCCGGGGTGAGCAGCTCATCGCCGAGCACCAGGGTGCCGTCCGACGCCCAGCCGAGCTCGATCTTGGTGTCGGCGACCAGGATGCCCCGGTCCGCCGCCAGTTCGGCACCCCGGCAGTACACGTCGATGGTCAGCTGCCGCAGCCGTTCGGCGGTTTCCGCACCGACCTTGTCGACCACCTCGGCGAAGGTCATCGGTTCGTCGTGCTCACCCACCGGCGCCTTGGTGGACGGCGTGAAGATCGGCTCGGGCAGGATGGACGCTTCGACCAGCCCGCGCGGCAGTTCCACCCCGGAGACCTTGCCGGTGCTCTCGTACTCCTTCAACCCGCCGCCGGTGAGAAAGCCGCGGGCGACGCACTCGACGGGGACCATGTCGAGCCGGCGACACCGGATGGCCCGACCGGCGAACTCCGGCGGCACGTCGGTGGCCGAGATGACGTGGTTGGGCACCAGGTCGGCCAACTGCTCGAACCACCACAGCGACAGCGCGGTGAGCAGCTTGCCCTTGTCCGGTATCGGGGTCGGCAGCACCACGTCGTAGACGGAGATGCGGTCCGAGGCGACCAGGATCAGGTCCTCGCCCTCGGCGTAGACGTCCCTCACCTTGCCCGAGTGCAGAAGTTCCACGCGGACAAGTAGACCACGCGTCGGGCCCACCGCCGCTGGCGGTCCACGCGCCGGTGAACGGGGCGCGGCCCCTCACGGCCCGGCGAGGTGCGAGCCGTCCGGTCAGCGGCGGCGTCGGGTCATCCGGATCACCAGCAGGACGATCACGGCCACCACCGCCAAGCAGCAGAGCAGGCTCAGGAAACCGAAGAAGCCGCCTCCGCGCCCGCGGCGCCGGGCCGCCTCGACCACCAGCTCTCCGGTGCCGGTCGAGGCCCACGCCGCGACCGGAATGAACACCGACAGCACGACCGTACCCAGGAGCGTGCCGAGCCGCCCCCACCACCTACCAAAGGAAGACATGGGCTCATCCTCGCCGAGACACGCAACCTCGACCGGCCGAACGGCGCCCATGTCGACCTCGGAGACGCCCCCGGAAAGAACAGAGGCCCCGGACGGATCCGGGACCTCTGCGTAAAAGTAGCGGGGACAGGATTTGAACCTGCGACCTCTGGGTTATGAGCCCAGCGAGCTACCGAGCTGCTCCACCCCGCGTCGGTAGAACCAGCCTACCCCATCGGTCGCCATCCTCATCCGGCGCCCCACCCGTAACACCGAACTCGGAGCGTCCGCCCCCGCCGGGTGACCGAGGGGAGGTGCCGATAGGCGAACGAAAAGAGGCCCCGGACGGATCCGGGACCTCTTTCTCGCAGTAGCGGGGACAGGATTTGAACCTGCGACCTCTGGGTTATGAGCCCAGCGAGCTACCGAGCTGCTCCACCCCGCGTCGGTAGATCCACCGTAGCGCACCACCCCCGGCCGCCGCAAAACGACTCCGGAACGGCCCGGGTTCACCCCGACCGTCCGGGGGTCGCACCGCCGACACGACGGAGCCCGCGGCGGCGAAGGTTCGCCGGACCGCGGGCTCCACCACTCGCTTGATCAGCCGGTGGGTGACGGGCTGCCGGCCGGGGCACCGTTGCCACCGGCGGCCTGCTGAGCCTGCTGGAACGCGGTCAGCGCCTCGTCCAACGCGGCCAGCGCGCGACCGTACCGCTCGAAGTCACCGGACGCCTGCGCGGCCCGCACCTCGGTGATCGCGGCCTGCACCCGCTCGGCCGCCGCCCCGAGTTCGCCGGTGAGCGGTGGCGCGTCGCCGGGCGCCGGCGTGGGGGTCGGCGAAGGCGGCGGCTCCTCGCCGTCGGGCGGCGGGTCCTCACTCTGGGCCGGCGGCGGGTTGCCGGCCGCCGCCCGCTTGCCCTGCTCGACGAGCTGCTTGATGCCGTCGGCCGGGTTGTCGGCCAGCACCACGAACGATCCACCGTCACCGTAGGAGAGCAGCACCTTCTGCAACAGCGGGTACGCGTCGGTCTGGTTGCTCTTCACGTAGACCGGTTCCACGTAGAGCATCCCGTTGTCGAACGGCAGGGAGAGCAGGTTGCCGTACTGCACCTGGGCCTGGTTCGAGGAGAGCAGGTTCAGCTGCTGCCGGATGTTGGCGTTGTTGGTCATCTGCTGGTGCACCTGCACCGGACCGGAGACGCGGGTCTGGTCGGGCAGCTCCAGCACCTGCAACGTCGGCCGCCCGTCCTCGTACGACCCGGAGACCAGGGCGGCCAGGTTCTGCCGACCGTTCGGAGTGAGCGCACTGGTCAGCTGGAAGCGGGGCGCCTCCTGGCCGGGGAACTGGGTGTAGAGGTAGTACGGCGGCTGCTTCACCCCGCTGTCCGGCGCGTCCGGCACGTTCGGCACCTGCCAGAAGTCCTGGCCGGAGTAGAAGTCACCGGGGTTGGTGACGTGGAACCGGGTCAGCAGGTTGCGCTGCACCTTGAACAGGTCGGCCGGGTACCGGAAGTGGTCGGCCAGCGCCGGCGGGATCTCGGCGCGCGGCTTGATCAGATCACCGCCGAAGGCCTTGTTCCACGCCTTGAGCACCGGGTCGTTCTCGTCGAACTCGTAGAGGGTGACCGTGCCGTCGTACGCGTCGACGGTCGCCTTCACCGAGTTACGGATGTAGTTGACGTTCTCCCGGGCCAGCTGGATGGTGCCCCGCCCGGTCAGCTCGTCGGTGGTCTCCTGCTGGAGGTTGACCCGCTCGGCGTACGGGTAGGTCGCGGCGGTCGTGTAGCCGTCCACGATCCACTGCACCCGGCCGTCCACGATCGCGGGGTACGGGTCGCCGTCCAGGGTGAGGAACGGGGCGACCTTCTCCACCCGGTCCCGTGGGTTGCGCACGTAGAGCAGCTTGGAGTTCTCGTTGACCGCCTCGGAAAGCAGGAAGTTCGCCTCCTGCTCCTTGATCGCGTAGAGCAGCCGCCGGGTGAACGAGCCGACCTCGACGCCGCCCTCACCGGTGTAGGTGTAGTACGACTCGCGCCCCTCGCCGCTCTCTCCGGCGGGCCGGTCGAATTCGGCCGGGTTGGCGTCCGGGTTGGGCTTGCCGACGATGGCGTAGTCGCCGTCCGACATCCGCTCGCCGTAGTAGATCCGGGGTTGGCTGGCCGGGATCAGGTCGGTGGGCGAGGAGCAGGACTCCTGCGACCGCTCGCCGAGGAAGCCGGAGACGAAGTAGGGCTGGCCACCGCAGATCACCCGGTTGGCCGGAGCGGCCACCACCCCGTAGCCGTGGGTGTAGACGGTGTGCCGGTTGATCCAGTTGCTCTGTTGGGCGGTCAGCTCGCCGTAGTTGATCTCACGCACGCCGACGACGTAGTCCTGGGTCTCGCCGTCGACCGTGTACCGGTCGATGTCGAGCTTCGGGCCGAAGTCGTAGAAGCCGCGGACCTGCTGGAGCTGGGTGTAGGTCTCGCTGACCAGCTGCGGGTCGAGCAACCGGGCGTTGGGCACCACCGAGGTGTCGGTGGCCAGGCTCTCCTGCGGGGTCAGGTTGTTCGCCGAGTAGGCAGAGGTCTGGGCGATGTCCAGACCGAACGACGCGCGGGTGGCGTCGATGCTGCGCTGGATGTACGGCGCCTCCTTGTCCCGGGCGCTGGGCTTGACCTCGAAGGTCTGCACCGCCCAGGGGTAGATGCCACCGATCGCCACCGCCGAGACGCCGAGCAGCGCCAGTGAGATGCCCGGCCAGACCAGGTTCCGCATCCAGGCGTTGGAGAACACGATGATCGCGATCGCCACCACCACGGAGATGTAGGCGAGGATCTCCTTGGCCGGCAGCAGCGCGTTGATGTCGGCGTACCCGGCGCCGTAGACCCCCACGCCGTCGTTGTACTCCAGCAGCATCGCCCGGCGGTCCAACACGTATGCGACGGCCTTGAGCAGCACGAAGACCGCGACCAGAGTGCTCAGGTGGGCCCGAGCGGCGTTGCTCATCCGGTCACCCACGCCCTGCAGGCGGACCCCGCCGAAGAGGTAGTGCACGGCCAGCGCGCCGATCAGCGCCAGCACCACCGCGGTGAAGCCGAGGCCGAGCAGGAACCGCCAGAAGGGCAACTGGAAGACGTAGAAGCCGACGTCGACACCGAACTCCGGGTCGTCGACCCCGAAGTTGCCGCCGTGCAGGAAGAGCAGCCACTGGTTCCAGCGGCTCTGCGCCGACAGGCCGGCGAAGAGGCCGACGGTCGCCGCGGCCACCGCGATCCAGAGGCCCAGCCGGGGACCGAGCAGCATCCGGTAGCGCTCCAGGGTCGCCTGTTCCGGCGAGTGCGGTCGGAGCCGTGGTCGTAGCCGCTGCGCGAGCCAGAGGTTACCGCCGACGATCGCCGCCATCGCCAGGCCGGCGGCCAGGAAGAGCAGCAGTCGGGTGACCAGCACGCCCCGGAAGACCTCGGTGTAGTCCACCTCGGAGAACCAGAGCCAGTCCGTCCAGGCCTGCACCCCCCAGCCGAGCAGGGTGAACAGGACGAACACCCCGATCAGGACCCCGATCGTGACGCGTCCGCGTCGGCTCATCCTCGGCAGGGGGCTGCTGCTACGCATGACCACTGTTGGCTCCGCACGCTCGTTATGATCGGCTCCGACCAGGCACCCAGAGTACGGGGTGTTCCTGAGAGCGTGAGCGCAAGGTTATGCCGCGCGGTTCAACAGTGCGTCGGCTCACCGCCGGAACGCAGCGTCTCCAGCGCCTCCAGCGCCTCGTCGAGCGAGCCCACCTTCACCAACGGCAGGTCCGGCTGCCGGTTACGGACCGCCTCGGCGCAGTTCGCCGCCGGCACGAGGAAGGCCGTCGCGCCCGCCCGCTTCGCTCCGACCAGCTTCTGCGGGATGCCGCCGATCGGGCCGACCTGTCCCGAGTCGTCGATGGTGCCGGTGCCGGCGACGACCCGGCCGCCGGTCAGGTCCTCCGGGGTCAGCTTGTCGATGATTCCCAGGGCGAACATCAGACCCGCGCTGGGACCGCCGATGTCCTTCAGATCGAAGGAGAGGGTGAACGGGTGCGGCTGCTGCTGCTCGATCTCGATCCCGATGCGGGGCCGGCCGTCCTGCTCCCGGCTGGTGATCGTGTCGGTCCGCGCGGCGCCGTCGCGGGTGTACCCGATCCGCAGGGCCGTCCCCGCCGGCTTGGCCCGGATGAGTTCGGTCAGCCGCGAGGCCAACGGCACCGGCTCGCCGTCGACCGAGGTCACCACGTCGCCGGGGCGCAGCACCCCGGCCGCCGGCCCGTCGGCGGCGACCGTCTTGACCACGACCTGCACCTCGTACCCGAGTTCCCGCAGCGCGGCGGTCTCCGCGCTGGTCTGCGAGACCTGGAAGTCCTCGGCGTTGCGCTGCTCGACCTCCTCCTGGCTCTCCCCCGGCGGGTAGACCAGCTCGCGCGGCACCACCGCCTGCTCGTCGGAGAGCCAGCCCTGGATGGCCGAGCGGAGCTTGACGCCGGGCTGCACCCCCACCGTCGTCAACCGCAGCTGGCCGGCGGAGATCGAGGTCTCCCGACCGGTGACCTGGATGACCTCCTTACCGTCCTCCTGGCCCAGCGTGTCGACGGTCGGGCCGGGGCCGAGCACCACGTACGGAACGGGCGCGCCGAGCACCCCGATACTGAGCAGCGCGGTGAGCAGAGCACCGAGCAGGACGGTCACGCCGCGACGTCTCATGCGGCAGAGCGTACCGAGCCCGGCGAGGGCTCCCGGCCGGCACGACGAACGACTTCGCCCTCAGCGCAACCGCGGTGGCGGCGTCGTGGAGCGCGGCGCGCGTACCGTAGACGTCGTGCCTGATATTCCGTTCGGTTTCGCGCTACCGGGTGGGCAGCCGCCCGACCCCAACGACCCCGCGCAGATGCAGCAGTTCATGTCGCAGTTGCAGCACCTGCTCTCCGCGTCGGGGAGCGGGCCGGTGAACTGGGACCTGGCCCGTCAGGTGGCGGCCAGTCAGCTCGCCGCAGCGGGCGACCCGGCCGTCTCGCCGTACGAGCGGCACGCGGTGGAGGAGGCGCTGCGCATCGCCGACCTCTGGCTGGAGCCGGCCTCCGCGCTGCCCTCGGGCATCCGGACGACGGTGGCCTGGAACCGCAATGAGTGGATCTTCAAGACGCTGGACATCTGGCGCAAGTTGTGCGATCCGGTGGCCAGCCGGATGGTCGGGGCGATGGGTGACCTGGTGCCGCCGGAGGCTCGGGCCCAGCTCGGCCCGATGCAGTCGATGGTGGCCACCCTCGGCGGCGCGCTCTTCGGCGGTCAGCTCGGCCAGGCACTCGGGTCGCTCGCCGCGGAGGTGCTCTCCGCCGGTGACATCGGGCTGCCGCTCGGCCCGGCCGGCACGGCCGCGCTCATCCCGGCGAACATCAAGTCGTACGGCGAGGGCTTGGAGCTGCCCGAGGACGAGGTCCGCCTTTACGTGGCCCTGCGCGAGGCGGCGCACCAGCGGCTCTTCGAGCACGTCCCCTGGCTACGGGGGCACGTCCTCAACGCCGTCGAGACCTACGCCGCCGGCATCCGGGTGAACCGGGAGGCGATCGAGGAGGCGATGGGGCGGGTCGATCCGACCGACCCGGAGTCGATGCAGGCGATCGCCCTGGAAGGCATCTTCACCCCGGAGGACAGTCCGGCGCAGAAGGCGTCACTCGCCCGGCTGGAGACCGCCCTCGCCCTGGTCGAGGGTTGGGTCTGCCACGTGGTCGACGGGGCGGCCGCCGGCCGGCTGCCCAACGTGGTGGCGCTAGGCGAGGCGTTCCGCCGACGCCGGGCGGCCGGCGGCCCGGCCGAACAGACCTTCGCGGCGCTGGTCGGGCTGGAGCTACGGCCCCGCCGGCTGCGCGAGGCCGCGGCGCTCTGGGCGGCGCTCACCGAGCACCGGGGAATCGCTGGTCGGGACGCGCTGTGGGGACACCCTGACCTGCTCCCGTCCGACGACGACTTCGCCGACCCGGTGGCCTTCGCCATGGCCGACGTGGACCTGATGACCGAGTTGGAGAACTTCGACTTCTCCGCGCCGGGCGGCCCGGAGGAGAAGGCACCGGGCGAGACGGACCGCGGTGACGACGCCGGGGACGGCGAGAACCGCTCCTGATCCCCCGCGCCGGCCGGCCGGTCACCCGCGCGCCGGTCGGCGCGCGGCGTCAGCCGGACCCGGTCGGCGCGACCTCACCCGCGCCGTCGGCGCGCGGCGTCAGCCGCGCCGGTCGGCGCCGGAGAGCAGGGCCCGGGTGTGTTCCCAGCCGCTGAGCGCCGGATCGAGCCGGGCCAGGTCCGCCGGGCCGCGTAGTCGGTGCCAGGAGGGCGTCACCGCCAGGTCACCGGGGCGGGGTGCGGCCGCGCGGACGGCCGCGGGCATCGCGGCGTTCAAGTCCAGCGGCGGCAGCCAGGACGGTACGGGTAGTCGGGCCGCCACCCCGAGCAGCCCGGGCAGGCCCCCCTCGACCGGGGCGACCGCGACCGGTCGGCTGGTCAACGGGCGCAGCAGCTTGCCGACGGTGAGCCCGGGCAGGTCCGGTGCGTCCCCCGCGACGACCGCCACCTGCTCGTAGCCGTCGGCCGCCGACGGCTGTCGACCGCCGGACGCCTCGGACCGGTTCGCCCCGCCCGGCCCGGCCGCCTCGGACAGCGCGGCGAACACGGCGTTCGGGGTCGGCTCGGGCACCTCGTACACGGTCGTGCCGGGCCAGATCACGGCGTCGGCCAGCCAGCGGTCCGCTCGCGTGACCGCCACGGCGGTGTCCACCTCGTTGAGCGTGGCGAGCAGGTCCACCACGTCCTCGGCGAGCGCCGTGCGCCAGTCCACCGGGTCGACACCGGGTGGCGCCCAGGCGACCGGCGCGAGCAGCGCCACCACCACACGTCGGGCCATCCACCGACCCTACCGCCGCGTCCCGGACGGTGACCGGGTCGCCCCGTGCGCCCTGCCCCACCCAACCGGAAGTGCAACTTCCCTGTTGTTGTCGTCTCCCCGCGCCCGGAGGGGACAACTTCCCTGTTGTTGCACCCTCTGCGGACCCGGACGGCGACTGGGTCGCCCCTTGCGACGTGTCGGAACGGGAGTAACGGGAGTGCAGCGGCGCTGTTGTCGCGGTCAGGGGGTGCCGGCGACGGCCGCCACGCCCTCCAGGTAGCCACGCGCGCGTTCGGTCTTCGGGTACCGGCCGACCAATGCCCAGAACTGCGCGTTGTGACTGGGCACGATGAGGTGGACCAGTTCGTGCAGCAACACGTAGTCGATCACCCAGTCCGGCATCTCCTGGATCCGGTGTGACAGCCGGATTGAGCGGTCCGCCGGAGTGCAGGAGCCCCACCGGCCGTTCTGGTTGCTCACCCACCGCACACTGGCCGGTACGGCCTGATTGCCGTACTCGGTGAGATATAGCTTGATCAGTCGGCCGGCGCGGGCCAGCAGCTCGGCGTCGGAGCGAACCAGGCGCCCCTCGCGGGCGGCCAGCCGGGCGAGCATGCGGTCGACCCACTCGCTCTCCTCGGCCCGGGAGAACTGGTCCGGGATGAGGACGACAACCCGCTCCCCGTCGCGGTAGGCGGACACCGTGCGTCGCCGACGCTGGCTGCGCCGTACCTCGACGACCGGCTTCCGCGGCCCAGCCATCAGTGGACCGCGCAGCCTCGGTTTGCTGTCACGTTGGCAAGCTAATGCGTTGTGACCAGGGGTCCGCAAGAGTCAACCCCCCGACACGCGTCCGGAAAGTGGGGATTGGTCGCCAGGAGTCCCGAAAATTTTCTTGCCGAAGCGGCGGGAGCCCGTCACGGTCACCCTTCGTGGTGACCGGCGAGGTGTCATACCCGGGCCACCCACCACGGTAAGTGATCATCGCACCAGGGCGCGCATCGGGGTCCGAAACCCCGCGACCGGGGTGCCACCAGCGCAATTGCGGCCGCCCGGTCGGCGTGTCCCCGGCAAACTGGCTGATCTGGCCTGATTCGGCGTGCACACTCTCGACGTCGCCTTGCTCACAGTGGCAATGCGCAGCTGACATGGAACCGCCCACACCTGGGTAGGGTCCGCCAACCGGTGGTCACGTGGGTGGCCGCCGGACAAGGACCCGGCGCCGGGCGCGCTGAGCGACCCGCCACCGGGAGACCACCGGGTCGGTATCGACCGGTGGACGAGACGAGGAGGGCACACCGTGGCCGACCAGGCCCAGACCTACAACGGTTACTGCGTCAAGTGCAAGGAGAAGCGGGACTTCGAGGGCCGCGTGGAGGTCTCGAAGACCGGCATGAACATGGCCAAGGGCAAGTGTCCGGTGTGTGGCACAACAGTGAACCGCATCCTGGGCAAGGCGAAGGTCTGACGTACGCACGCGAATGGGGGTGGCCGGTGGCCGCCCCCATTCGCGTACTCCGGTGACTGTCGGACCACCGACTTCGCTACCGGCAGGTTGTGGATAACTCGCCAAATCCTGTGGACAGCCCTGGATCTGGGACCGGCCACCTGTGGACAACGATCGACGGATAGCAGGGACACGGTCACTGTTCGTACCCATGACGCGGTCCTGCGAACGTCCCCCGTTCCCCCGTCCCCGCCTGTTGCCCGGGCTCACCCGTGTATGGCGCGATCGGCACACCCTTCAACTCGGCCTCGGTCGAGAGCGGGCCGTCCTGGTCGAGGTCGCCGACCCTCGGGCCATCCGCCTGCTCGACCTGCTCGACGGCACCCGCAGCGAACGACAGGTGCTCGCCGGGACCGGTATCCGTCCGGAACACGCCCGTGCCCTGCTCGACGCCCTGCGCGCCGCCGGCCTGGTGGTGCCGGCGCACACCCTCGTACCCCGGGACCTCGCCGGACCGCGACGGACCCGGCTCGCCGCCGAGACCGACGCGCTGGCGCTGGCCGCCGCCCGGTTGCCGGGTACGCCCGCCCAGGTGCTCCGGCGTCGCCTGGCCGCCCGGGTGACCGTCACCGGTACCGGTTCGCTCGGCGCCGCCATCGCGGTCGCCCTGGCCCAGGCGGGCGTCGGTCATGTTCATCCCGACCTGCCGGGATCGGTTCGGCCGGTTGACCTCGTCGGTACCGGCATCGCCGCCGCGGAGATCGGGCGTCCGCTCGGCGCTGCGGTCCGGGCGGCGGTACAGCGCACCGCCCCCGGCACGGGCACCGGTCCGCTCCGCCGGCCCCGACCCGACCTGGTCGTGCAACTCGGCACCGACCGGCCGGCCGCGCTGCTGGCCGCCGGTCACACCCAACGGCGGCAACCGCATTTGATGGTGGACGTCCGGGAAGGGGTCCCCACGGTAGGTCCACTGGTCCGCCCGCCGGCCGGCCCCTGCCTGCGCTGTCTCGACCTGCACCGAGCCGACCGGGACCCGGACTGGCCGGGGCTGGCCGCCCAACTCGCCGGCGTCCCACCCGCCCCGGCCTGCGCCGCGAGTCTCCTGCTGACCGCGACCGGGTACGCCGTCAGCGAGGCGCTGAGCCAGCTCGACGGCGGCACCCCGGAGACCCTCGGTGGGGCGATCGAGGTGGTGGCGCCGGGCAACCTCCGACGACGCTACTGGCCGCCGCACCCGCGCTGTCGGTGCGGCGGGTGACCGGTGCACCGGGTCGGAGGCGGCCGCACGGCAGCAACAGGCCGGTCGAGTCGGTAACAATGACCAAGTGACCGACATCCCGCGCCGGGCCGTGTCCCGGACCGCCAAACTCGCCGCTCTGCCGCTCGGCTTCGCCGGTCGGACCGTCCTCGGCATGGGAAAGCGCGTCACCGGGCTCGCCTCCGACGTGATCTCCGCGGAGATCCAGCAGCGCACCGCCGAGCAGCTTTTCAGCGTTCTCGGCCAGCTCAAGGGTGGCGCGATGAAGTTCGGTCAGGCGCTGTCGGTGTTCGAGGCCGCGCTCCCGGAGGAGATCGCCGCGCCGTACCGACAGGCGCTGACGAAACTCCAGGAGGCCGCGCCGCCGCTGCCCGCCGCCAGCGTGCACAAGGTGCTGGCCGAGCAGTTGGGGCCGGCCTGGCGGGACCGGTTCGTGAGTTTCGACGACGCACCGGCCGCCGCGGCCAGCATCGGGCAGGTGCACCGCGCGGTGTGGCGGCTACCGGACGGCAGCGGCCGGAACGCCGCCGTGAAGATCCAGTACCCGGGTGCCGGCGACGCCCTGCTCGCCGACCTCAAGCAGCTCTCCCGGTTGGGCGGCATGTTCCGGGCCATCCAGCCCGGACTGGACGTCAAGCCGCTCCTGGCCGAGCTGCGGGAACGGATCACCGAGGAATTGGACTACGAACTGGAGGCGGAGTCGCAGCGGGCCTTCGCCGCCGGATATGCCGACGACCCGGAGATCTACGTGCCGGAGGTCTACTTCGCCTCGCCCCGGGTCCTGGTCACCGAATGGATCGAGGGCACCCCGCTGGCCGACATCATCCGGTCCGGCAGCGAGGAACAACGTGACGAGGCGGGTCGGCTGATGGCCACCCTTCACCTCTCCGCGCCGGCCCGGGCCGGGCTGCTGCACGCCGATCCGCATCCCGGCAACTTCCGGCTGCTGCCCGACGGCCGGCTCGGGGTGATCGACTTCGGGGCGGTCGCCCGGATGCCGGAGGGCACACCGGAACCGATCGGCCGCATCGCCGGGCTGGCCCTGCGCGGTGACGCCGACGAGGTGGTCGCCGGCCTGCGGTCCGAGGGCTTCGTCAGCACCACGGAGCCGATCGACGCCCACGCGTTGCTGGAGTTCCTGCGTCCGATGCTGGAGCCGATCGCCGCCGACGAGTTCCGGTTCACCCGGGCCTGGCTGCGCGGCGAAGCCACCCGACTGGCCAGCCCCCGCTCCCCGGCGTACCAACTCAGCCGGCAGCTCAATCTGCCGCCGTCCTACCTGCTCATCCACCGGGTGACACTCGGATCGATCGGGGTGCTGTGCCAACTGGAGGCCAAGGCCCCCTACCGGGGCATCCTGGAACGCTGGCTGCCGGGCTTCGCCCCGGTCGGCTGACCGGGGTCACCCGGCGGCCCCCCGTTAACAAGGGGCCCCTTTACTACCGGAGGCGTTAACAAGGGGTCCTTCCTTACATGCGCGGCGGGCGGGGACCCTTGGTCCCCGCCCGCCGTCTGCGGTGTGGTCCTACAGAACGCCCAGTTCGCGGGCTGACCGGGCGCGGCCGGTCATGGCGACGGTACGGGCGGATCGGGTTGCCTCAGTGCTCGTGGTGGTGCGACCGGCCTGAGGCCGGAGCATTCGAGCCCTCGACAACGCTTCGTGGAGTAGGTACATGTCGGCTCCGTTCGGAAGGTGCAGCATGGTGGTCAGCTCTCTCTCGGCCGGTGCGACACCGGCGGGGTTGGTCCGGTTCGGGAACATGTCAGGCAGCCAGCCGGACAGCGCTGCGTGACGTGGCGAGACCGTTGGCCGCCAGCCGCGCCTCGGCCTCGACCCGCAACTCGGCGTCTCGGGCGAGGTCCTCCTTGCGCGGGCGACCACGGGGCCGCTTACGCGGTACGACCGCGCCACGCTCGAAGATCTCGCCGCCCCAGACGCCCCACGGCTCGGCCCGCTCGACCGCGCCGGCCAGGCACTCGACGCGCAGCGGGCAGTCCCCGCAGAGCGACTTGGCCAGTTCCAGCTCGGTGGGCGAGTCGGAGAACCACAGGTCGGGGTCGAACTTCCGGCAGGGCAGGTTCGCCTCCACCTCGACGCTCAGGTCGAGCGGGGCCAACGCCAGACTCATCGCCCGGTCACCTCTCTCTCACTGCGATCTCGTGGATCGCGGTTCCGACGTACTTCGGCGGTGCAAAAAAACTGAGGCCGCGGATCCCGGTATGCGGGTTCCGCGGCCTCGAGGTGAGCCGGTTGGTCTGTGGTCAGACCGGTCTACCTCGAGGTGGAACACCGCGGACGTCCATCCGCTTGTTGACGCCATCGACGCCCTTGCCCGTGAAGCCACTGCTCCCCTGGAGCCCGTTCGTCACCGGTGCGAGGATCAGCTCGGCCTGAATCTCGGCCCGGTGCACCTGGGGAGCCCACGGTCGCGCAGCGACAGCGGTGGCCCGGACTTCCGCCACCGGAGCGGCGGTCGCCAGGGCAGCCGACAGCGGAGCGACGGCAACGGGCAGCGCCGTCGGACGCTGGTTGATGTAGCTCTCCATCGGTGCCACCTCCTTGACGTTCACTCGTGGTCGACCCGGACACATACCCCGTGAGCAGCCCGAACAGGGCCCCCTTCCGAGGTGTGCACTGAGGCTATGCCGGTCGGTGGGGCGAGGGCAAACGAATTAACGGTCAGATTCAGAAAGTTTTCTGTGGGCAGATCTCGTCGACCGTCGCGCCCCCCACCAGCGCCAGCACGGCCTCCCCGTACAGGCCCAGCTTGCGCGGCCCGATCCCGGCGATCGCAACCAGTTCCTCGGCCCGGCCCGGCCGTCGCTCGGCCAACGCCACCAGCGTCGCGTCGGTGAAGACCACGTAGGCGGGGACCTTCTGCGCCCCGGCCACCCGGGACCGCCATTCACGCAGCCGCTCGTGCAGCTCGTCGTCGATGTCGGAGGGGCAGGTGGCGCACCGTCCGAGCTTGCGGTCCGGCCCGGCGAGCAGGGTCGTACCGCAGATCCGGCAGGACACGATCCGGGTGGCGGCCCGCCGCTGCGGTTCGCGCGCGGACCGCCCCCCGCTGGCCCGTTCCGCCACCGTGGTGGGCGCCAGCTGCGGCAGGAAACGGCACGGCCGACGGGGGCGGCCACCCGGTGAGCGCGCTGAGGCGTACGACAGCCAGAGCCACTGGCGGGCCCGGGTGATGCCGACGTAGAGCAGCCGGCGTTCCTCCTCGACCTGCTCGGTGGTGCGCGCGTACGTGGTGGGCAGGGTGCCCTCGGCCAAGCCGACCAGGAAGACCGCGTCCCACTCCAGCCCCTTGGCGGAGTGCAGGGAGGCCAGCGTGACCCCGTCCACGGTCGGTACGTGCTGCTGGGCCGCCCGCCGGGCCAGTTCCTCAATGAAATCAGCCAGGGTGACCGGACGCTCCACCGTGGCGGCCACCCCCAGGGGCAGGATCTCGGGCGTGGCGGCGTACTCCTCGGCGAGCTGCACCAGCGCGGCCAGCGCCTCCCACCGCTCGCGGGCGACGCCACCCGGCGGTGGGGAGTCGGGGGTCCACCCGACGCCGGCCAGCGCCTCGATCACGGCCGCCCGCAGGGGCGTCTCGCCGGACAACGACCGGGTGGCCGCACGCAGTGCCACCATCGCCTGGCGTACCTCGGCGCGCTCGAAGAACCGCTCCGCTCCCTGCACCAGGTACGGCACACCGGCCTCGGCGAGCGCCTTTTCGTACGCCTCGGACTGGGCGTTGGTGCGGAACAGCACGGCGATCTCGCGGGCCGGCGTGCCGGCGTCGATCAAGGCGCGGCAGCGGGCGGCGACCGCGACGGCCTCGGCCGGCTCGTCGGTGAAGATCCGCCGCTCCGGCTCCGGCCCGGTCGGGCGCTGGCCGACCAGTTCCAGGCGCAGCCGCGCCTCGGTGCCCCGCGCCTGCGAGATGACCGCGTTGGCCAACCCGACCACCTGCGGGGTGGAGCGGTAGTCGCGGACCAGCCGGACCACGGTCGCCGACCGGTGCCGACGCGGGAAGTCGACCAGGTACGCCGAGGTGGCCCCGGTGAACGAGTAGATGGTCTGGGAGGCGTCGCCGACCACGGTCAGGTCGTCCCGTCCGCCGAGCCAGGCGTCCAGCAACCGCTGTTGCAACGGGTTGACGTCCTGGTACTCGTCGACGACGAAGTGTCGGTACTGGTTGCGGACCTGCTCGGCGACGTCCGGATGCTCCTCGATCCCCCATACGGCGGCACGCAGCACGTCCTCGAAGTCGATCACCCCGCCGGTCCGCTTGAGCCGCTCGTACGCGGCGAACACCTCCGCCACCTTCGCCGGCTCGTGCGGGGTCTCACGCAGCGCCTTGGCCGCGGCCACCACGTACTCCGCCGGCTCGACGAGGGAGGACTTGGCCCACTCGATCTCACCGGCGAGGTCGCGGGCCGCGGTCCGGTCGGCTCGTAGACCGGCTCGCGCCGCCGCGAGGGTGACCAGCCTGACCTTGCTGTCCAGCAACTCGGGCATGGCCCGACCGTCGAGCAGCCGGGGCGCGAAGTAACGCACCTGGCGCAGCGCCGCCGCGTGGAAGGTACGGGCCTGTACGCCGGCCACGCCGGCCACGGCCAGTCGCTGACGCAGTTCCGCGGCGGCGCGTGCGGTGAAGGTGACCGCGAGCACGTGCCGGGCCGCTATCTCGCCGGTCAGGGCCCGGTACGCGATCCGGGACGTGACGGCCCGCGTCTTGCCGGTACCGGCTCCGGCGAGCACGCAGACCGGGCCGGCGGGGGCGGTCACCGCCGCGCGTTGCTCCGGATCGAGCCCGGCGAGCACGCGTTCGGACGCGGAGTTAACCACCACAGCGGGGAATTGTCGCAGCTTCCCCCGACGTTGCAGCGGATAGCCTGTGCTTGATCGGCAAGCCACCGGGCGCGACGTTGGAGGATCTGACCATGCTGACGATGTATTCCACTCCCTGGTGCGGCTACTGCCACCGGCTGAAGTCGCAGCTCGACCGGGAGGGGATCGCCTACGAGGTGGTCGACATCGAGCAGGATCCGGCGGCCGCGACGTTCGTGATGCAGGTCAACGGTGGCAACCAGACCGTGCCCACGCTGCGCTTCGCCGACGGCAGCGCACTGACCAACCCGTCCATCGCCCAGGTCAAGCAGCACCTGGCGAGCATCGCCGCCTGACCGCACCGCCGCGCTGAGCGCGCTCGCCCGGTTGAGCCCGCCTCGCCCGCGTCGCCCGCGTCGATCATGAACCTGTTGCCCGGGTAAACGCTTACCCGGGCAACAACTTCATGATCAACCACACGGGCTCGGGCGGGGTGAGCGGGTCCGGGGGCAGGGTCAGCGGTCGGGGGTTGTGGGGGTGAGGGCATTGAGGTCGGCCCGCCTGGCCTCGGGTGCCGGGCGTTGAGCGGGGATCCGGGGTCGCACCGGCGGGCTCAGGTGCCGCCCGCGCCAGAGGTAGTTGCCGGCGAGCAGGGTGGCCAGACCGACCGCCGCGAAGGCCAGCCGGTAGTCGAGCAGGCCGACGACCAGTGCGCCCATGCCGATCGAGAACGCCTGCGGGCACCTGACCACCGCCTCGGCGGCGGCGGCCACCCGGCCGAGCAGTTCCGGCGGGGTCCGCCGCTGGATCAGGGTGTGCAGCCCGACCAGGGTCAGCGGCAACGACAGGCCCGCCAGCAGCACCGCGGCGAGGCCGAGCCCCAGATTCGGGTACGCAAGCATCAGCGCTGCGGGTCCGAAGAGCGCCACGCCGACGGCGAGGGCACCCAGTTCACCGACCCGGCGCAGCACGGCGGCGGAGAGCAGCCCGCCGACCAGGCCACCGATGCCCTGCACGGTGAAGAGCACGCCGACGAACGCGGGGTCCCGCCCGAGCCCCCGGTCGACGTACGCGAAGATCAGCGACTCGGTGAAACCCATCACCAGCGAGCCGAGACCGTATCCGAGCAGGGCCCGCCGTAACGCCGGCTCGTTGGCGAGGTGGCGGAGCCCGGCGATCAGTTCCCCGGGCCAGCGCGGCTGAGGATCGGCGGCGTCGACCGGTGCGGCGGACGAGTCGTGGGAGGTGACGACCGACCGTGGCGCACCGACCACCACGGCGGCGACCAGGAAGCCGACCATCCCCACCACGGCCAGCAGCCAACCGCCGAACGCCACGTAGAGCCCGGCACCGGCGAGCGGGCCGATCAACCGCAGCCCCTGCCGCGCCGTCTGCAACGCCCCGTTCGCCTCGCCGAGCAGCTCCGGCGGCACCAGTTCCCGGACCAGGCGGCTGAGCACCGCCCCGACGGTCAGGTTCGACAGCCCGTACAGCGCGGCGACCGCGTAGATGAGCCACATGTCGCCCGCGTCGCGGACCGCGAGGAGCGGGGTGAGCAGCAGCGCCGTCGCGAGGTTGGTGACCACGAAGAAGGGCCGCCGGGGGTATCGGTCGACGAACCAACCGACCAGCGGCGCGAGCGTGCGGGGCGCGAGGATGACGAAGATCGTGGCACCGGCGAGTCCGTCCGATCCGGTGAGGTCCTTCACCCAGACCGCGAGCGCCAGCAGCAGGATCGACTCGGCGGTCATGCTGGCCAGCAGTCCGCCGAAGAGCAGGCGGAAGTCCGGGCGACTCAGGACGGTACGCATTGAACCTCCGGTGGCACGACTCGGGGGCGGTAGCCGGACCCGGCGACGCGGAGCGCGCCGACCGGGGGTCTGTCGGGTCTGCGTATTTCTGATGACACGCCCTCCGCCGGTACCTCCGGCGCCGGTCGCGACGTCCATACTGACCGTGGGGGGCGAATTTCATACAGTTACCGTCGCGTCCGCGGCGGTCGACGGAAAAGAGGACACTGTGCCTCCTGCCGCACCCAGCCCGATCCTGCGTCGCCGCCGGCTCGGCGGCGAACTGCGCCGCTTGCGCGAGGCTGCCGGGCTCACCGGCGATCAGGTCATCGCACGCGTCGGCTGGGCCTCCGCTTCCAAACTGTCCCGTCTGGAGAACGGTCGTAGCCGACCCGACCCGGGCGACGTCCGGGACCTGCTCGACCTGTACCACGCCGATGACGCGCTCCGGCTGGAACTGCTCGGCATCACCCACGAGGCCGGCGACATGCGTGGGTGGCTGAAGCGGTATCCGGCGATGACACAGCAGCAGCGCGGTTTCGCCGAGCTGGAGGCGGGCTGCGTCGAGATCTCCGAGTACAACCCGGTCCTGGTGCCGGGGTTGCTTCAGACCACCGGGTACGCCCGGATGCGAATCTCCTCGGCTCGGCAGGTCGACCAGGCTGCCGGCGCCCCGGAGGCCGACGAGGAGATCGAGACCGAGATCAAGGCCCGGTTGGCGCGACAGGCGGCACTAACCCGGGAGACCGACCCGCCCCGCTACACGGCGGTGCTGGAGGAGACCGCGCTCGGTCGCCGGGCCGGGCCACCGGAGGTGCTCCACGAGCAACTGGCGCAGCTCTGCGAGCTGGCCATGCTGCCGAACGTCACGCTGCACGTGCTGCCCCGGGACACCCCGATCGGCCAGTGGTACCTCCCACCGACCGCGTTTTCGGTCTATCGGTTCGCCGATCCGCTGGATCCGGAGACACTCGCCATCGAAGGCGGCTTCACCGACGTCATGTCGACCGAGGTAATCACCCTAAATCGCTATAAAGTGGTGTTCGAGTGGCTGTGCACGG
The DNA here is from genome assembly GCF_056150025.1 of Micromonospora aridisoli. Taxonomy (NCBI): domain Bacteria; kingdom Bacillati; phylum Actinomycetota; class Actinomycetes; order Micromonosporales; family Micromonosporaceae; genus Micromonospora; species Micromonospora aridisoli. Next base: position 158,322 of record NZ_JAXCFK010000010.1, read on the forward strand.
CGGCACTCTCCGCAACGGACACCCTTTCCTGGCTGATGGAGTCGTCGGGACGGCTGTCCATCGCGGCGACCCCGCCCACTGTGGCGAGTGGCCCGGCAACGGCGCCGGCTCAACGCCGCAGATCGTCCGGGCGCCTGACGGACCGGTGACCGATGCCGGCCCGCCGTCGGGACGTGCGGTGCCACTCGTTCCATCGGTTCACCTCAGGAGCGCAACGATGAACGAGTTCCGCAACACACCGGCCGTCCTCGCCCAACTCGCGGGGGCGCCCTGGCGCACCAGCACCCGCAGCCAGACCTCCAACTGTGTGGAGGTCGCGCCGCTGTCCAACGGTCCCGCAGCGGTGGCGCTGCGCGACAGCAAGGACCGCGGCGGCCCCGTGCTGCTGTTCGACCGGGCGGAATGGCTGGACTTCATCTCCGGTGCCAGGAGCGGGCAGTTCGAAAAGCCCTAGCACGCGGACGTCCCGCGGGGCCGCCGGCGATCGAGCCGGCGGCCCCGTCGTCGTCAAGCCCGGCGCAGCAGGGCACGGCCTTCTCGAACACCGCGCTGAACTGGGATCGGATGATCGGTCGGGCCTGCGGACCAATGGGCGAGTTTCACTTGCTGGGACGCGGGGCGGGCGTACGATGGCGGGGTAGTGACGTGGAACTTCCACGGTTCCACCCGTCGCGACACATCGGAGACCCACATGCGGTTCCTGATCGTTCGCACCGACATCCGCGCCGCCGCCGACGCTGACATCGCGGCCGCCTGGGCCGGCGGTCAGCGGCTGCGGGACGAGACCGCCCGACCCGAGCCACGCCGCCAGGTGGTCCGCGCCGAGGACCGTGACGCCGCGCTGCTGCTGGCCCGCGCGATCGCCACCGTGGGCTCCGTGCGCTCCGGTAAGCAGCGGGTCAAGGTGCTGCCGCTGGACGACCCACGCCGCCGACGCACCGATCCGGGTGGGCCCGGCACCTGATCCACCGCCCGTCCGTCGTGGTCGACCGGCTCCCCCGCCGTGTTCCTCACCAGCCGACCACGACGGGCCCGTGTCCCCGGCCCGTGACCGCCGCGGCAACGACGGTCACGGGTCGGGGCCGCACCCTTCAGCAGTGGCCGTCGAGCCAGCGCTGCACCAGGAACAACGCGATCGACGACGCCGGGGGCAGGAGCAGGCGGACGCCGTCCGCGTCAACCGGTCGGCCGGCGAGCGCCGCCCCGATCTCCCGTCGGGAGAACCAGCGGGCATGGGCGATCTCGGCGGGATCGAGTCGCATCGGGTGCGCCGGGTCGGCGATGGCCAGGAAGCCCAGCATCAGCGAGCCGGGAAACGGCCACGCCTGGCTGCCGGCGTAGGTGATGTCGGAGACCGGGACGCCGACCTCCTCACGTACCTCGCGCAGCACCGCGGCCTCGGCCGACTCGCCCGGCTCCAGATAGCCCGCCAGGCAGGAGAACCGCCGGTGCCCCTCCCGGCTCGGCCAGGTGGCGTTGTTACCGAGCAGGCAGCGGCCATCCAGGCCGTCGACCCCGTCGTGTACGAGCACGATCATCGCCGGGTCGGTACGCGGCCACACCCGCTCGCCGGTGCGGTCCACCCGGGACCAGCCGGCCTCGTCCGCCCGGGTCGGCTCCCCGGTGACCGGGTGGTAGAGATGTCGCAGATGCCAGTTGGTCAGCGCCAGCGCCGTGGTGAACAGCCCGGCGTCACGGTCGCTGAGCAGGTGCCCGATCTCCCGCAGATGGGCCGGCCGGCTCCCCGGCATCTCCGCCAGGGCGGCGTGCACACAGAAGACCGGCACCCCGTCCGGCTCGACGCCGAGGAACATCGCACCGGCCGCGAGATCCGACGGCAGGTCGCCGGCCGTCGCCAGCACCAGGGTCGGTGCCGAGTTGTCGGTACGCACCAACGCCCGCCCACCCGCCTCGACGTCCAGGATCAGCACCCGCGCCCCGGCCCACGCCTGCGCCAGCCACTGCGGGTCGGTACGCCGGTGCGCCGCGCGGTCCAGCGTGGAACGGGCCAGCGGCGGGCTGCTCGCCGCCCCTCCCCCGCTCACGACGGCCCTCCGCCGCACCGGCCACGTCGGTGCGGCGGCAGCGTACGGCGATGACGATGCGGGCGCTGCCCCTCGGTCATGACGGGACAGGGACGGTCTCAACCGGGGCCAGCGTGGCCAGCGAGGCGCCGACCCGCTCGGCGTCGCCGAGCACGACCGTGACCGCCCGGGACGGGGCGAGATAGCGAGCCGCCACCTCGGTGACGTCGTCGACGCTCACCTTCGCCAGCCGCGCCGCGTGTTCGGCCAGGAAGTCCAGCCGCAGCCCGTTGCCGGCGTACGCGCTCACCAGCGACGCCAGCCCGGCCTGCGTGGAGATGCCGAGCTGAAGTGTGCCGAGGGCGTACTGTCTGGCCTGCTCCAGTTCGTCCACGGCCGGCGGCACCGTGGCGAGCCGGCCCAGCTCGTAACTCGTCTCCAGCAGCGCCGGTGCCGTCACCTCGGTGGCCACCTCGGCGGCGGCCACCAGCACCGACCCGGCCACCGAGTGCTCGATCAGTGAGTGCGGACCGTACGTGTAGCCCTTGTCCTCCCGGATGTTCTCCACCCAACGGGACGAGAAGTAGCCACCGAAGACCAGATTGGCCAACTGCAACGCGGCATGGTCGGGATGGGTACGCGGCACCGCCGGCAACGCCACCCGCATCGACGACTGCACCGACCCGGGCCGGTCGACCAGCAGCAGCGGACCCGGCTCCAGCGGTGGGGCGGGCGGTACGTGGGCCGCGTGCCCGGCACCGTCCCAACCGCCGAGGGCCTTCTCGGCCGCGTCCAACGCCCGCTCCGGGCGCAGGTCGCCGACCAGCACGAGCACCGCACCCGCCGGATGCACCCACTGAGCGTGCAGCGTGCGCAACGCCGCCGGACGGACGGCTCGGACCTGGTCCGGATCCGGCGTCTGCACGGCGTACGGGTGCCGGCCGAAGATCCGCCGGAGCAGTGCCGTACGGGCCAGGTGCGCCGGTTGGCTCCGGGCGACCTGGATCCCGTCGACCAGCCGGTCCCGCTCGACCCCCACCCACCCGGCCGGGTAGCTGGCCCCGGTGAGGACCTCCGCGAGGATCTCCAGCATCCGGTCCAGCCCGGTGGCCAGGCCGGCACCGGAGATCATCAGCCGGTCCGGGTCGAGCCCGGCGGAGAGCCCGCCACCGATCTTCTGCAGCTCCGCGGCGATCTGCACACTGCTCATCGTCTCCGTGCCGGAGAGCAGGGTCTGCGCGAGCAGGTGCCCCCGGGCCAGATGGGCCCGACCGAAGGGCATCCAGAGCCGCAGCTCCACCAGTGGGACCGCCGGACGGCGTACCACGATGACGGTGAGTCCGTTGCCCAGCGTCCGTTCGGCCTGCTTAGGCAGCTTGAGCCGGCGGGTCGGACCCAGCGGAGGCAACGATCGCAGACCCGGCTCACTCCTCGCACTCACCGGGCACCTCCGGGAATGACCTCGATGGACGCGCGGCGCTCCGGGCGCAGGGTGGCGGCGGCGGCCCGGACCTGCTCGTCGGTGACCTCGCCGATCAGCCTGGGCAGTTCACCGAGCAGCTCCGGCTCGCCGCGCTGCTGCTCCAGCACCGCCATCCGCAACGCACGGCCGAGCACCGCGTCGGTGTCGCGCAGCAGGTGGGTGGCCATCCGCGCCTGAGTCCGGGCCAGCTCGCCGTCGCCGAGCCCGTCGTCGGCCAGCCGATCCAGTTCCTCGTCCACGGTGCGCAGCACCTTGTCGATGTCACCACCGGGCGGCAGGTGCGCCTGGAGCAGCAACGCGGTGGGGTCACGTACGTCGAACGGATCGCCCATGAACCCGAGATAGCCGCCGACGCTGGTCACCGAGCGGTCCCGATGCACCAGCCGCTCCACCAGCCGCGACGCGTCACCGTCGGTGAGCACCTCGGCCAGCACCACGTACGGAAGGTAGGCGGCGAAATCGCCGACCGGATCGGGCACCCGCCACGCCGACGCCACCGCCGGCAGCGGGGCCAACTGGTCGGTGTACGCGGTGCGCCGCTCGGCGGTCAGGTCCGGCTCGGCGAAGTCCGGCCGGTCGGGTGCCGGACGGGCCGGTACGTCGCCGAAGTGCCGCTCGATCAGCGTGACCGCCTCGGCGGTGTCGATGTCCCCGCTGACCGCGAGCACCGCGTTGCCGCTGGCGTAGTAGCGCCGGAAGAAGTCGACGGCCTCGGCGACGGTGGCCGACTCCAGATCGTCGAAGGAGCCGTACCCGTCGTGCGCGTTGGGGAAGGTGTCGAACAGCACCGGCGGCAGGGTCAGCCAGGGAAATCCGCCGTACGGCCGGTTCAGCACGTTGACCCGGATCTCCTCCTTGACCACGTCGACCTGATTGCGCAGGTTCTCCTCGGTCAGCCGAGGGCCGCGCATCCGATCGGCCTCGAGGAACAGCGCCCGTTCCAGCGCGTTGCTCGGCAGGGTCTCGAAGTAGTCGGTGTAGTCGAGGTGGGTGGAGCCGTTGAAGGTGCCACCCGCGCCCTGCACGTGCCGGAAGTGGGCGAGCTTCTCCAGGTTCTCCGAGCCCTGGAACATCAGGTGCTCGAAGAGGTGGGCGAAGCCGGTACGTCCCTCCGGCTCCGAGCGGATGCCGACGTCGTAGACGACCGCCACCCCGATGACCGGGGCACTGCGATCGGGAGTCAGGACGACCCGTAGGCCGTTGTCGAGGGTGAACCGCTCGACCGGATACCTCGTCGCTGGAATTCTCGCTCTGCGGGTCGGCACGGATCCGACCCTAACGTCTCGGCGCGCCCGCCGACGCCGGGGCACGAGGAAGCGCAGTTCGGTCAGCCCTGCGCGCGAGCACCCGGCCGGGCTCCGCCCGTCAGCCGGACGCGTTCCCCGGATGGTCCGTCGGCACTGGCCCGTGCAGATCCACCAGGCCGGACGGGGCGGAGCCACCCGGCGTGACCGGCCACGGCCCGAACGCCACGGCCGTGGCCAGCACCAGCCCGACGACCGCGACCGCGATCACCAGGAGAAGCTCACGCGCCGCCGAGCCCACCATGGTCGTCCTCCCCGCACCGCACATGAGCCCCCCGGCTCATCCCCCGCGACCAGGGTTGCCGAGCCGGAACAGGATGACAGTCGCCCACCCGACGGTCGGGCGGCTGATTGCCGACTCAGTGGTGCGTCACCCCGAGCAGCGTCCGCCGTACCCCGGCGCGCCGGCCCGGAGAACACGGACGGCCGGGTCGCCGCGGTGCGCAGTCGCACGGCGGTGACCCGGCCGATACCGGGTGACCCGAGGGTCAGAGCGGACGGATGTTCTCCGCCTGCGGGCCCTTCTGGCCCTGCACGACCTCGAACTCCACGCGCTGGTTCTCGTCGAGGCTGCGGTAGCCGGAGGACTGGATCGCCGAGAAGTGGGCGAAGACGTCAGCGCCGCCGCCGTCCGGGGTGATGAAGCCGAAGCCCTTGTCAGCGTTGAACCACTTGACGGTGCCAATAGCCATGCTTGTTTCGTCTCCTTGACGGAACGTCAACCCCGCACCTGTTGCGGGGTCGAAAGAGGGTTGTCCCAGGCGAAACTGCCCGAAACGCCTGTCGCCGCTGGTCGCCCCGCCCGGAGAACCCGGACATGACAAAGAGCGCCTGGGGCCACAATCCGCCAGGCGCAAACAGAGCTGGTAACCAAAACTGCAACGGAGGAACCCTACCACGGATCCGGCGCCACGCCAGTGCCTCAGGACGACTCGGGAACCGACCTGATCAGCCCGGTCAGCCCGGCGACGTCGAGCAGATCCGCCGGCCGGACCGTCACCCCGTCCCGGACGTAGTGGAACGCCGCGCCGACCCGGTCCACCGACACCCCGGCCAGTTCCGCCCAGGCCAACCGGTAGACCGCCAGCTGCACCGCGGCCACCTCGGCGGCGGCTCCCTCCGGCCGGGCGCCCGTCTTCCAGTCGACCACGTCGAAACGGTCGCCGGGACGACGGAACACCGCGTCCATCCGGCCGCGGACCACCACGCCGTCGATCACCGTGGCGAATGGCACCTCCACCTCGACCGGCGTACGGTCCGCCCACTCGCTGGCCAGGAAGCGTCGCTGAAGCTCGGCCAGTTCCTCGTCCGGCGCGGCGTCGGCATCCGCCGCTCCCGGCAGCTCATCGGTGTCGAGCAGCCGATCCGCCCCGAACCGCTGTTCCAGCCAGGCGTGGAACGCGGTGCCCCGACGGGCGTACGGGTTCGGCTCGGTCGGCATCGGCCGGCGCAGCGCCCGGGCCAGGGCCGCCGGATCTCGGCGCAACGCGACCAGCTGCGTCACCGACAGCTGCTCCGGCAGCGCCACCTCCACCGGGCCGGCGAGCCGGCTCAACTCCGCCCGCTCGGCCAGCAGCAGGTCGGCCTCGCTCCGCCACCTGGCCACCTCCGGATCCGAGTCCGCCTCGTCGTCCGGTCGGGCCTCGTCGCCGTCGGTCAGGAAACGGCGTACCAACGCGGCCGCCTCGGCCAGCGCGGGACGGCGGGGACCGAGGGGATCCGCCGGCCACTCGGCCCGCAGCACCACCTCGGAGGTCGGATTGACCGCGTCCGGTGCCGGCTCCGGGGTCCACTCGTCGACCAGGTGACCGGCCCCGGCGTCCAGACCGGCATCGTGCACCTCGCGCAGGAACGCCGACGGGCCGCGCGGTCGCTTGGTGCCCTCACCCCACCAGTGACCGGAGCAGAGCAGCAGGCGGCGCGGCCGGGTCACCGCCACGTACGCCAACCGCCGCTCCTCCCGCTCGTCGTGGACCCGCCAGGCGTCGGTGAAGTCCTCCACCGCCCGGGCCACCCCGCGCTGGTCGTCCGCCTCGACCAGGTCCAACTCGGGCAGCCCGTCGGCGTCTCCCCGCAGCGGGAACGGCAGCACACCCAGGCCGCCGAGCCAGTGATCCGAGTTGCGGACCGGCCCCGGCCACACGCCACGGCTGAGCCCCGCCACCGCCACCACGTCCCACTCCAGCCCCTTGGCGGCGTGCGCGGTGAGGATCTGCACCGCCCCCTCGACCACCTCGACCTCGCCCGGCGCGAGTCCCCGCTCCTCGTCCTCGGCGGCGGCGAGGTAGGCCAGGAAACCGGCGAGCGTGGCGGCCGGTGACTCCCCGCTGAACCGGGCCGCCACGTCGCCCAGCGCGTCCAGGTGGCCCCGGGCCAGGCCGGCGTCACCGGCACCGTCGCGGCCGGCGCGCACCGCCACCTCCACGTCCAGCCCGGTGGTCCGCTCCACGTCCGCGATCAGTTCCGGCAACGACTGGTCCAGCCGGTAGCGGAGCAGGCCCAGTTCCCGGGCGTACGCCCGCAGCCGCGCGTACCCCTCGGCCGAGTACGCCTGCGCGGGCCCCAGATCGGCCAGCGCCTCCACCAGGGTCGCCTCGTCGAGGCGGTCGGGAGTGATCTCCGGAGTGCCGTCGTCGGCGAGCCGTCGGCGAGCCGCCGCGATGGCGCGGGCCCGGCGGTGCAGGGCCACCAGGTCCCGTGGCCCGATCCGCCACCGCGCGCCGGTCAGCAGGCGCAGCAGCGCCGCCCCGTCGGTCGGGTCGGCCAGCACGCGCAGCGTGCAGACCACGTCACGTACCTCCGGGGTGTCCAGCAGCCCGCCCAGCCCGACCACCTCGACCGGCAAACCACGGTCGCGCAGAGCCGCGGCGATCGCCGGGATCTGGCTGCGCAACCGGACCAGCACCGCCGTGGTCGGGCGTCGGGTGACCGGGATCTGTTCCGGCAGCACGCCCGGAGTACCGGCCGCGCCCCGCCACGCGGCCAGTAGGCTGTCGGCGATCCAGCCGGCCTCGTCTGCGTACGTCGGCAGCAGCGCGCAGTGCACGGTGCCGGCGGCGGCCCCGCGCGGGCTGCGGTGCGGGATCGGCTCGTCGACGCCGAGTGCGGCGTGCAGCTCGGGCACCTGGGCACCGGCCGCGCGCAGCGGCGTGGCCAGGGCGTTCGCCACGGCGAGGATCTCGGGGCGGTTACGCCAGCTGGTGGTCAGCCCGAGCACCCGCGCCGGCCCGCCATCGACGCGGGCGAATTCGGTCGGGAAGCGTTCCAGCGTGCCGGCGCTGGCTCCCCGCCAGCCGTAGATGGACTGGCATGGGTCACCCACCGCGGTCACCGGATGCCCGCCGCCGAACAACGCGCCGAGCAGCACCACCTGGGCGTGGCTGGTGTCCTGATACTCGTCGAGCAGCACCACCCGGTAGCGGCTGCGCTCGATCTCACCGACGCCGGGGTGGTCCCGGGCGACCCGGGCCGCCCGGGCGAGCTGGTCGGCGAAGTCCATCGCCTCGAAGTCGTCCTTACGGCGGGCGTACGCGCGCACCAGCGGCAGCAGCTTCAACCGGGTCTGCTGGAGGGCGAGGGCTTTGCGTACGCCGGCGTAGATCCGCCCGGGGCGGGACTGCACGTCGGCGAAGAACCGACCGGTCCAGGCGGCCAGCTCGTCCGGCTTCACCAGATGCTCGTCCAGCTCGCCGGCGAGCGCCAGTACCGCGTCGGTGACGGTGCTGGGCATCCGGTCCACCTCGGACATGTCCCCGTCGTAGTTGCGCACGATGAGGTCGACCAGCTGCCAGCGGGACGCCTCGGTCAACAACCGCGTGGCGGGCTCGTAGCCGGCGCGCAGGCCGTGCTCGGTGACGATCCGCCCGGCGTACGAGTGGTAGGTGGCCACCGTCGGCTCTCCGGCGAGTGGGTCGTCGAGCGGGTTCCGCTCGCGTCGGCCCAACCGGCGAACCAGTTGGTCGAGCCGGACGCGCACCCGGTTCGCCAGCTCACCGGCGGCCTTGCGGGTGAAGGTGAGACCGAGCACCTGTTCCGGCCGGACGTACGAGTTGGCCACCAGCCAGACCACCCGGGCGGCCATCGTCTCGGTCTTGCCCGAGCCCGCGCCGGCGACCACCAGCAGCGGCTCCACCGGCGCGGAGATGATCGCCGCCTGTTCCCGGGTGGGGGCCGGCAGCCGGAGCAGCTTGGCCAGTTCCACCGGCGTGTACCGGGGACCGGCGTCAGCCGCGCGGGGTGCAGGTGGCGTGGACTCGAACAGGGCGGGCTGGGTCACGGTTCGACCACCTGCCGCCCCTGCCCGGAGACCGGGCAGCTGGTGCGCACCGGGCACACCCGACACTTCGAGTTGGCGACGGCCGCGAAGGTCGAGGCGGCCATCGTGTCGGCGGTACGACGGACCAGCGCGGTCGCCCAGCCGGCCTCCGGGCCGTCGGTGGTCGGCGGCTGGGACTGCTCCCGGGCGTCCTTCGCGGCGGTGCCGAGCTGCACCAGCGCCGCCCCGCCGGGTTCGTCGCCGAACTCGGCGAACGCGCCCGCCTCCACCGCCGCCTGGTACGCACCCAGCTGCGGATGCTCGGCCACCTCGCCTTCGGTGACGGCGGTGGACTTGCCGGTCTTCAGGTCGACCACCACCAGCCGACCGTCGGCGTCGACCTCCAGCCGGTCCACCCGGCCGGTCAACTCGACCGGTCGATGCGGGTCGTCGAGGCGGACCGCGAACTCGTGCTCGATGGCGAGCAGCCGGCGCGGGTTCGCGGCCAGCCAGCGCAGCAGCTTGTCGACCATCGCCTCGGCACGGGCCTGCTCCGGCCCGACCATCCACCGCGCGGCCAGCTCGATGGCATCGAAGCGGGCGGCCACGTAGTCCAGCAGGGTTCCGCGGTCGGCGCTGGCGTCCTCGGCGAGCATCGCCGCCGCGTGCACCAGGTTGCCGACGCCCTGCGCGGTGCCGGTCGGCGCGCTGCCACCGTGCCGTTCCAGCAGCCAGCGCAGGCTGCACCGCAGTGCGCTCTCCATCGCCGACGGGGTCACCCGCACCGGCTCGCCGTCGTCGACCAGTGGCCGGTCGTCGGAGAGCGGTCGCAGCCCCCACCAGTCGTCGGGGTGCGCGCCGGACACCCCGGCGGCGGCCAGCCGGGCCAGCTCCGCCGCCGCCGCGCGCCGCCGGTTGACCGGTGCCGACGGGTCGACGACCGCGGTACGCAGCTCCGCCACCAACGCGGGCAGCGTGAGTGCCCGGGGCGGCCGGCTCAACGGCAGCCGGGCCGGCGCGGGACCCTCGCCCCCGGCCTCACCCGCCGGACCGCCGTCGTCCGGGACACGATCCGCCGAGGTGCCACCGGGCTGCGGCTCGTCCGGTGGCCGGGTCGGCGACGGCGGACCGGCGGGACCGCCGGAGGCGTCTTCCGGGCCGTCGGTGGGGCCCAGCTCGTACAGGAAGCGGCTGGGTTGCTCCTCGTGGTCGTCGCCGCCCACGGACGCGGAGGCGACCGCGCTGACCAGCAACCGCCGCCGGGCCCGGGTCACCGCGACGTGGAACAGCCGCCGCTCCTCGTCGAGCAGGGCGGAGGTCTGCCCCACCAGGTTGGCCACCGCGGCCGCGTCATCCGCGCGGCCGGCCAGCACGTCGACCAGGCGCTCCGAGCCGAGCAGGCTGCCGCGCAGCCGCAGGTCAGGCCAGACGCCCTCCTGCACCCCGGTCACCGCGACCAGGTCCCACTCCAGACCCTTGGCGGCGTGCGCGGTGAGCAGTCGCACGGCGTCACCCCGGTCGGCGGTCGGTGCGAGCGTGTCGGCCGGCAGTTCCTGACCGAGCACGTGGTCGAGGAAGACCTCGGTACGCGCACCCGGCAGGCGGTCGGTGAACCGGGCCGCGGCGTCGAACAGAACCAGCACGGCGTCCAGGTCACGGTCGGCTGCCTCGGCCCGGCGACGTCGAGCGAGATCACCCTCGCCCGCCACGTTCGGGCCCCGGCTGAGCGCGGCCGACCACAGCTCGGCCAGCCCACTGGCCCGCCAGACCGCCCAGAGGACCTCCTCGACGGTGGCGCCCGGTCGGCCGGCCGCCTCCCGGGCGACGGCCAGCAGCCCGGCCACCGTCTGGGCGGGCTCGGCCCAACGCCGCTCGACCCCGGCGAGCTCGGCCGGATCGCTCAGGGCCTCGATGATCAGCTCGCCGGAGGGACGGCGGTCCCCCCGGGCCAGGGCGAGGGCCCGCAGGCCCTGCCGCAGCCGCCGTTCGGCCAGCGGGTCGGCGCCACCGAGCGGTGAGTGCAGCAGCGCGACCGCGGCCTCCTCGTCGAGCCGCTCCGGCTCCAGCGCGCAGCGCAGCAGGAGCAGCAGCGGCGCGACCGCCGGTTGCAGGTGCAGCGGAAGATCCTCGCCGTGCACCACGGTCGGCACGCCGGCCGCGTGCAGTGCCCGACGCAGCCCGGGCAGCTGCCGGGCGGTGGAACGGACGAGCACCGCCATCCGCGCCCACGGCACCCCGTCGAGCAGGTGTGCCGCCCGCAACGCGTGCGCCAGCCAGGCCGCCTCGCTGGTGGTCGAGGAGAACGTGCGTACCTCCACCGTGCCCGGTGGCGCGTCCGGCAGCGGGTGCAGTCGCCGGTGTGCCGCTGGTCCGCGCAGCCGTCGGGCCAGCCGGCTGGTGGCGGCCAGCAGTCGCTCGCCCGCCCGGTAGCTGGTGGTCAGCAGCACCTGCGCGGCGGGCGCGCCCGAGGCCGTGCGGAACCGGTGCGGGAAGGCCGTCACGCCGCCCGGGTCGGCACCTCGGAAGGCGTACGTCGAGGAGTCGGGATCGGCGAAGGCGACCAGGGGAAGCCCGCCGCCGGCCACCGTGCTCAGCAGCTCCAGCTGCGCGGGGTCGGTGTCGGCGAGCTCGTCGACGTAGACGTACGCCAGCCGACGCCGCTCGGCGGCGAGCAGCTCCGGATCGTCCCGCAGCATTCCGGTGGCGGCCCGGACCAGCTCCGCCGGATCGTAGGCGACGGAGCCCCGGTTGGCCACGTCGCGCAGGGCCAGCACGGCGACGTACTGCCGCAGGAACCGGGCGGCGGCCGGCCAGTCGGCGCGGCCCAGCCGCTCACCGAGCCGGGCCAGCTCGACGGGACCCACCCCCCGCTCGGCGGCGCGCATCAGCAGGTCGCGCAGTTGGGCGGCGAACGCCCGGGTACGCAGTGCCGGCCGCAGGTCCTCCGGCCAACCGACCGGGTCGTCGTCAGGCTCCGCGCCGACCACGTCCAGCAACTCCCGGATGATCAGATCCTGCTCCGGGCCGGTGAGGAGCCGGGGCGACGGCTCGCCGCGCTCGGCGGCGGCACGTCGTAGCAGACCGAAGGCGTACGCGGGGAAGGTGCGCACCAGCGGCTCGCGCAGCACCCGCTGCCCGGTCGCGGCGATCCGCGCCTCGATCCGGTGTCGCAGGTCAGCGGCGCCACGCCGACTGAAGGTGAGCACCAGGATCCGTTCCGGGTCGACGCCCTCGCCGACCCGGGCGGCGACCGCCTCGACCAGGGTCCGGGTCTTCCCGGTGCCTGGTCCACCCAGGACGAGCATCGGTCCGGCCGTGTGGCCGACGACCTCGGCCTGCCGCGGATCCACCCGATCGGCGATCTCCGGGTGGCCGGTGCCGTCCGGGGTGGCGTGGCCGGGGACCGCCGGGTCGATGTGGTCGGGGACCGTCCCGGGGTGGGCCGCGTCCGGGTGCGACCCGGCGGACGGGTCACTCCCCTCGGTCGGCCCGGCGGGCCGACGCACCAACCGGTACGCCTGCATCCCGCCATCCCATCACGTCCCTGCGACACCACCAGACCCGCCACACCCTCCCGTGACATGCGGCAAGTGGGGACGGCCCGGGCTCCGGGGACGGCCTCCCGACGGACTCAGGTGAGGTGGGATTCGAGGAGGTCGAGGGCGCCGGGGACGGTGTCGGCCAGCCGGAGCAGGTCGAAGCCGGCGGGCTTGAGAAATGTCTGCTCGGTCAGGTTGCGCAGCCAGTCCAGCAGCGGGCCGTAGAAGCCGTCGGTGTCGACCAGCACCATCGGCTTGTGGTGCAGGGCGAGCGTCGCGGTCGTCCAGACCTCGAAGAGTTCGTCGAGGGTGCCGAGCCCGCCGGGGAGGGTGAGAAAGGCGTCCGACTTCTCGATCATGAGAATCTTCCGGCTGGCCATCGAGTCGGTGACCAGTAGTTCGTCGGAGGCGAGGTCGGCGACCTCCAGGTCGACCAGCGCCTGCGGGATGACGCCGATCGTGCGACCACCCGCAGAGCGGGCGCCGTCGACCAGCGCACCCATCATCCCGACACAACCGCCACCGCTCACCAGCGTGTGCCCGCGTCGGGCGATCTCCGCACCGGTTTCGGTCGCCAGATCCAGCCAGCGCTGGTCGAGCGTGCGCGACGAGGCGCAGAACACGCAGACCGCGGCCACCGGTCAGCGTCCCGTGGGGTCGTCGGTCACGGTCGACCCGTTGGCGGCGGCCTGCTGGTCGGCGGCGGTCCGGGCGACCGCCTCCTCGCGTACGGTCTCCTGCTCGACGTTGAGGGCGGCCTCAGCCTCGACGATGTGCCGCACCGCCGCGGCCACGTCGTCGGTGACGCAGATCAGCTCCAGGTCAACCGGGCCGATCTTGCCTTCGGCGGCCATGGTGTCGCGCAACCAGTCGAGCAGGCCCTGCCAGTAGTCCGCACCCATCAGCACCACCGGAAACCGGGTGACCTTCCCGGTCTGCACCAGAGTGAGCGCCTCGAAGAGTTCGTCCATGGTGCCGAAGCCGCCGGGCAGCACCACGAACGCCTGGGCGTACTTGACGAACATCGTCTTGCGGGCGAAGAAGTAGCGGAAGTCGATGGCCAGGTCGACCCACTCGTTGATGCCCTGCTCGAAGGGGAGCTCGATGCCGAGACCGACGGACTGGCCACCCGCCTCGCTCGCCCCCCGGTTGGCCGCCTCCATCACCCCGGGACCGCCGCCGGTGATCACCGCGTAACCGGCCCGAGCCAGCGCCGCGCCCAGCGCCTCGGCGAGCTGGCACTCCGGGCTGTCCGGCTTGCTGCGCGCCGAGCCGAAGACACTGACCGCCGGGGGCAGGTCGGCAAGGGTGTCGAAGCCCTCCACGAACTCGGAGAGGATGCGCAGCGCCCGCCAGGCGTCCTTGGTCTTCCAGTCGGCCCGCGCCCGGGAATCCAGCAGCCGCTGGTCCGCAGTGCTAGTGGTGATCGACTGGCGACGGAGTGTGACGGCGCCGCGATGCCGCTCCTGTCCTCGTTCGCGCCCGCTGCTCTGGGTCATGCAAGCAACCGTAGTGGAGTCCGGCCGGAGAACCCGGCAAACACTTCGTGATCTTGTGCAACCAAATCGCTTTCCCGTACGTCTTACTATTCACATACCGGGTATGCCCCGGCGCGCGGGCTTCGGGGGAGGGAGACAGCGTGATCAACAACAACGAGCGGATCCGGATTCGTCGCCAGATGCAGCGGCGCATCCGGGACGTGGTGGCCGAGCGCCGCCGCGCCCGCCTGCTCGAGAACCCGCCCGAACCGCCGGCCGAACCCGGTGCCGAATCCCACCTGACCGCCGTCTGACCGTCGCGGCACGGTCGATCGCGGCACCGCCTCCCGTGGTCAGGCCGGGGCGAGCCAACGGTGCAGCGTGGCCGCGCCATCGCGGATCTTGCTGATCTCCACGTGCTCGTCCGGGTGGTGGGCCAGGTTCGGATCGCCCGGCCCGAAGTTCAACGCCGGGATGCCCATCGCCGCGAACCGGGCCACATCGGTCCAGCCCAGCTTGCCGATCGGCGCGGCACCCACCGCCGTCAGGAACTCCCGCGCGGGCGCGGCCTCCAGCCCCGGCAGGGCACCGGCCGCGGAGTCGGTCACCGTCAACTCGTAGTCCGTGAAGACCTCGCGCAGGTGCGCCTCGGCCTGCGCGGGCGTACGGTCCGGCGCGAAGCGGTAGTTGACCTCGATCTCGCACCGGTCCGGCACCACGTTGCCGGCCACCCCGCCGTGGATGCCGGTCGCGTTCATGCCCTCCCGGTACTCGCACCCGTCGATGGTCACCCGCCGCGCCTGGTACGACGACAGACGGCGGAGCACTTCGCCGGCACCGTGAATCGCGTTGACGCCGTGCCAGGAGCGGGCCGAGTGGGCCCGGACCCCGGTGGTCACCACCTTCGCCCGGATGGTGCCCTGACAGCCGGCCTCGACGATGCCGTACGTCGGTTCCAGCAGCAGCGCGAAGTCGGCCTCCAGCCACTCCGGGTACGCCTGCGCCACCAGGTGCAGCCCGTTGTACCTCGACTCGATCTCCTCGGCCTCGTAGAAGAGGTACGTCACGTCGTAGCGCGGCTCGGGCAGGGTCGTCGCGAGATGCAGCGCGAAGGCGACCCCCGACTTCATGTCCGAGGTGCCACAGCCGTACATCAGGTCCCCGCGCAGCGTCGACGGGAAGTTGTTGTTCAGCGGCACCGTGTCCAGGTGCCCGGCCAGCACCACCCGGGAGGCCCGCCCCAGGTCGGTGCGGGCCATCACCGTGTTGCCGTGCCGGTAGGTGGTCAGGTGCGGCACCACCCGCAGGACCTCCTCCACGCAGTCGGCGATGGCCTTCTCGTTGAGGGACACGGACTCGATGTCGACCAGCGCGCGGGTCAACGCCACCGGATCGGCGAGGACCTCGGGGGTAAGCGGGTTCTCCATGGTCCGCACGGTACCGTCACAACCGGCGCCCGCGAGACGCGAGCCCTTCGGCGCAGCGCGAGGAGCGCCTACGGGCCCGCCGTCGCGAGCAGCAGCCAGCCCAGATGGGAAACGAGGGGTGAGTAAGTGACGTCCACACAATCCGCGTGGGGCATCGGCCTGGCCACCGTCACCGCCGAGGACCAGGTGCTCGACACCTGGTACCCGACCGGCAAGCTGGGCCTCGGCGAGCTGCCACTGGTCGCCGGTGAGGACGAGGCCGACGTGCTGGACCTGCCGCCGGGCGCGATCGGCGACCGGGCCCTGCCGGGTCTGCGTACCGTCCAGGTGGTCACCGTCATCGGTTCGCTGGACGACCCGATCAAGGACGCGGCCGACGCGTACCTGCGGCTGCACCTGCTCTCCCACCGCCTGGTGCGGCCCAACGAGATCAACCTCGACGGCATCTTCGGCAAGCTGGCCAACGTGGCCTGGACCTCCGCCGGGCCGTGCCCGCCGGAGCGGGTGGACGAACTGCGGGTCATCGAGCGGGCCGCCGGCCGCCACCTCGGGGTGTACGGGGTGGACAAGTTCCCCCGGATGACCGACTACGTGGTGCCCTCCGGTGTGCGGATCGCCGACGCCGACCGCGTCCGGCTCGGCGCACACCTGGCCTCCGGCACCACGGTCATGCACGAGGGCTTCGTCAACTTCAACGCCGGCACGCTGGGCGCCTCCATGGTCGAGGGGCGCATCGTGCAGGGCGTGGTGGTGGGCGACGGTTCGGACATCGGCGGCGGCGCCTCCATCATGGGCACCCTCTCCGGCGGCGGCACCGACAAGGTGCGCATCGGTGAGCGCAGCCTGGTCGGTGCCAACGCCGGTGTCGGTATCTCGCTCGGCGACGACTGCGTGATCGAGGCGGGGTGCTACATCACCGCCGCCTCGAAGATCAGTCTGCCGGACGGTCGGGTCGTCAAGGCGCGCGAGCTGTCCGGGGTCGACGGGCTGCTCTTCTGGCGCAACTCGGTCACCGGCGCGTTGGAGGCCCGCCCCCGTACCGGCCGGGGTATCGAGCTGAACGCCGCCCTGCACGCCAACGACTGACATGAAAGGAGGGGCCCCTTCCTAACGCCTCGTGTATAGGAAGGGGCCCCTCCAATCACCCGGGTGGTGGGCCCGACGCCACGGCGCCGGGCCCACCGGTGCGGCTCACCGCAGGCGGTACGCCTGGATGATCCGCTGGGTGACGGTGTTTCCGGCGGTGTCGCGGGCGGTGGCCCGCAGCGACACGTGGCCGGAGCCACGCGGGTGCTGCACGGTGGCCTCCCAGCCGCTGCCGACCTTGCGCAGCTTGGCGCGCTGCCAGCTCTTGCCGCCGTTGTAGGAGACCTCGACGGTCAGCGCCGCCGTCTTCGCCCCCGCCGCGCCGGGCTGGCGCTGCACCGCGACCGGAATCACGAAGGACCGGCCGGCCGGTGCCGCGTTCCGTTCGTCCAGCTTCGGCGCGAACCGGATCACCGAGGCGGGCAGCCGCACCGGATCGTCGCCCCGGGCGTGCCGGGACCGGAACGTCCAGGTGGCGGCGACCTCGGTGCTCAGGTCGGTGAAGCTGCGCTTCGCCGAGGTTTCCAGCCGGTACCTGGCGGATCCGGCGGGCACCTCGAACTGACCCCAGCCGTGGTCGGCGATCTCATCGACCAGCTTGCCGTTGCGGTACAACGCGGTACGCGAGACGTCGGCCAGCGAATGACCCTGGTGTGCCGCCGCGTCGCTGTACATGGGCACGGCCAGGGTGATCAGGTCGCCCTGCCGGGTCAGACCCTCGTCCGGCCAGCGTGGGGTCCGGAACGACGGCCCGTAGGGCGCGGCGCTCCACACGTCCCGGTAGGTCCGCCCACCCCGGTACGCCGCCGGCTCCGACGACGCCAACAGGGCCACCGGTTCGAGCCACGGCACGTCATCGCTCCGGGTGCCGAACCACAGATCGGTCTCCCAACGCACCCCCTTGGTGTTGTAGTACTCCACCCGGTGCCCGGGCACCTCGACGGGCAGTATCGCCGCCCAGCCGCCCAGGTCGGGCTCGATGACGGCGAAGGCCGACCGCTCGGCGACCGTCCCCGGGTAGCCGTCCCGGAACGTCTGCTTGACGGTGGCCAGGTCACTGCCGCGGTAGTGCTTGGTCAACCCGTTGGGCATCCGACCCGGAACCATCTCGGCGAGGGCGTAGAAGTACCGGCTGCTGGCCGCCTCCAGGTCGGCGAACTGGCTGGTGAAGCCGGCGATGAAGTGGTCCGCCGAGGTCCGCCGCCCGATCTGCCCGGCGAGGACCCCGTCGAAGTCGTCGGCGACCACGCTGAACCCGGCTCCCCACTCGTCGGCCAGGAAGGTCGCGTCGACGGTGACCAGCGCCGGCGTCGCCGACCGGTCCGGCACGGTCATCCGCACCGGTCCCGCCGTGCGGGTGTCGACGGTGACCTTGGTGTCCTTCTTCACCACCAGCTCCGGCCGGGCCATCAGCGCCACGCTCTCGCTGTCCAGGTCGAGCACGAAGCTCGCCAGCCCGTAGCGGCCCTTGGGCACGCGCACCTCGGCGGTGCCGTCCGGGTCGTACGCCCAGAGGTCGACGTACTCGTCCAGCCCGACCACGATCGTCACGTAGTCGTCCGGAACCCCACCACCGCGACCCACGTGGCGCAGGGTCAGGTTGTAACTCTCCACCTCCTTGTTGACCGCCATCGGGGTGGTGGCCAGCAGGTCGCCGGAGCGGGCGACGATCCGGCCGGTGTAGTGGCCGTCCGGGCTGTCGACGCTGGTGTCGACGGTGACGGTGGTCGACGCCGTACCGCCCGCCGGCACCTGGACCGACTCCGCACCCAGCGTGAAGATGCCCGCCGCCGCCGGTTGCCCGTCCGGTCCGGTCGCCTCGACGCTGAGGTCCAGCGTGAGCGGCGTGGAGCCGGTGTTGCGCCAGGTCACCTCGCGCTGGATCGGCTCGTCGTCGTCGTGCGGCCAGAGCGTCCGGCCGAACGAGACGCTCGCCGGCTCGCTCACCACCGACTGGGTGATGGCCCGCGCCACGTCCACCCGGCCGGCACCCTGCTGGTACGCGGTCAGCTCCGGATGTGGCCGGGCCGAGGCCATCAGGGTGGCCTTGAGCTGGTCGGCGGTGGCGTCGGTGAGCTGCTGGGCGAGCAGCGCCGCCGCGCCGGCGACGTGCGGGGCCGACATCGAGGTGCCGGAGAGCGAGACGTACTGCTCGCCGACCGGGTCACCGAGTTCCGTGCCCTGCCCCCGGGCGGCCACGATGTCCACTCCCGGGGCGGTGATGTCCGGCTTCAGCGCGTCGTCGCCGACCCGCGGGCCCCGGCTGGAGAAGTCGGCGAGCTGGTCGTCCCGGTCGACCGCGCCGACGGCGAGCGCCGCGTCGGCGCTGGCCGGCGAGCCCACCGTGCCGGTCCCCCCGGCGTTACCGGCGGAGATCACGAAGAGGGCGCCGGTCTGCTCGGTCAGCGTGTTGACCGCCTCCTCCAGCGGGTCGACCTCCGGGGTGTCCATCCCGCCGAGGCTGAGGTTGACCACATCGGCCTGCGCCTCGGTGGCGGCCCACTCCATACCGGCCAGGATGGCGGACTCGGTGCACCCGTACTCCTCGCAGACCTTGCCGGAGAGCAGGGTCGCGTCGGGGGCCACACCTCGGTTGCGACCGCCGGAGGCGGCACCGCTGCCCGCGATGATCGAGGCGACGTGGGTACCGTGCCCCACGGTGTCGCCCGGATTCGTCTCCTCGGTGAAGTTCCGCGCCTCGGCGACCCGGCCACTCAGGTCGGGGTGCGCGGCGTCGACGCCGGTGTCCAGCACCGCGACGCGTACCCCCTGACCGGTGTAGCCGGCCTGGTAAGCGGCGGGCGCGCCGATCTGCGGCACGCTGTGTTCCAGCGTCAGCTGTCGCCGGCCGTCGAGCCAGATCCGCTCGACACCCCCCGCCGCGTCGAACCGGGCAGCGCCGCCACCGGCGACCGCGGCCCAGAGCTGGCCCGTCTCTTGCTTGTCGGCGGTGGCCGCGACACCACCGATGGCCGCCAGGTCACGGGTGACGGTCACCCCGTCGGGCGCGCCCGCCCGCCGGGCGGCCGGCCCGTAGGTCATGAGCAGCGGCAGGTGGTCACGCCGCGCGTCGTCGTAGCCGGCGGCGATCAGTCCGGCCACGTCGAAGAGTCGGCGGTCGACCCGCCCGTCCCGGATCAGCGGCAGGGCGTCCTGCGGCACCACCCAGAGGTGGTCCCGCTGCCGCTGGGTGAGGAAGCGGATGCCCTCCCGGCCTTCGGCCGGGCGTACGCTCGCCCCGTTCGCGGTGACCGTGACCCGGTCACCGGTGAGCAGGGTGACGGTGGCCGGTGCCGGGCCGCCGCCCGGTTGGCCCGTCGTGGCCTGGGTCGGTGGGGCCGCCGTCGGCGGGGCCGGTGCGGCCGTGGCCGCCGCCGGTACGCCGAGCATCAGACCCAACACGAGTCCGATGGCGGTCACTTTGCTCCTTCGTCGCAACTGAATCCTCCTTTGGAGCGTCTTCATCGATGAGAGGCACATCGACTCCCATCAGAGTTGCATACTGAGTATGCAAAAGGGAGTCAAGAATTCGACGAAGTTGAGTCCCGGCGGTCGCGACGCCCCGGCATGATCGGACGGATGACGTCCATGAAGGAGCGCATGCTCGCCGGCGAGCCGTACCTCGCCGACGACCCGGAACTGATCGCCGACCACCTCCGCGCCCTGCGCCTGATGGAACGGATCAACACCAGCGGCGTCGACGACCACGAGGGCCGTCGGGCGGCCCTGCACGACCTGCTCGGTGAACTCGGGGAGGGGACCGGGATCCGACCACCCTTCTACTGCGACTACGGCTACAACATCCGGATCGGACCGCGCGGCTTCGTCAACTACCACGCGGTCTTCCTCGACGTCGCGCCGATCACGATCGGCGCCGACGTGCAGGTCGGCCCGAACGTGCAACTGCTCACCCCGACCCACCCCGTGGAGCCGGAGCCGCGCCGGGCGAAGTGGGAGGCGGCGCGGCCCATCACCATCGGCGACAACGCGTGGCTCGGCGGCGGGGCGATCATCCTCGCCGGGGTCACCGTCGGTGAGAACACCGTCGTCGGTGCGGGTGCCGTGGTGACCCGAGACCTGCCCGCCAACGTCGTCGCGGTCGGCAACCCGGCCCGGCCGGTACGTCAGCTCGACTGACCCACGATCCGCCTTCTAGCTGCACAAACACCGTCACGGTGAATGGCGCCGGACCGAGCGATCGGGCACTGTAGGTGACATATCCGTCACCTGGAGGCCTGGTATGGGAGGTCGGATCCTCGAACTGCGCGTACACGGAGTGTCAAACACCCCGCCCGCCGAGACCCTGGGCCTGACGGCCGAAGCGGGCGGCGAACCACCACAGCCACGGCTCGTCGCCGGTACCTCTGTCACCGGCTTCTACCGCTCGGCGACGGCTCCGCCGCTCGACCCGATCGTGGTCGAGGCGTACAGCTGGGGGCAGTTGACCTCCGGCGCGCGGACCGCGCGGGACGTGGGGCGGGCCCTGTGGACGCTGCTGCTGCCCTTCACCCTGGCCAACGTGGCGTTGCACGCCCGGCCGGGGATACCAGCGGACCCCGCCACCGAACGGCTGGCCAGCCGTTCCGGAATGACCGCCTGGCTGATCCGGCTGTTCTGCCTGAGCCTGACCGGCACCCTGGTGCTCGCGATGACCGGCGTTGGCGTCGATCTCATCGGCTGGCAGTGCCGGGACGAGGCCTGCCTGAGCCGGATCCCGGGACCGTGGGAGTTCCTCGCGGACCCCTGGTGGCAGCAGGGTGGCCGGGCCCTCGCCGTGGGTCTGACCGTGCCGCTCGCCCTGATCGGGGTACTTGGCGTGGTCACCTGGCGGACCTACCAGTACGAGTCGGTGATGCCGGCCGACCCGATCACGGATCCGCCGGGACGCCGGACCCCGCCGCCGGTCGACGCCGACCTGCCGCCCGCTCAGCCGGTGCCGGAACCGCCGCCCCTGCCCGAGCCGCCGCCCGGGCCGCTGACCAACCCGCTGCAGGACCCGACGTTCTGGGGAGGCGAGGGGCAGCTACGCCGGGCGGGCGTGCTGCACCTGTGCACCGGCGCGGTGGTGGCAGCGGCGGTCCCGCTCGGCACGGTCTCGGTGCTCGACCCACCACACGGGGTACGGGCGTTGGTCACCTGGTCCGCCGTGGCCGCGTTCACCGCCGTTGTGACCATCACGCTGGTGGCCATCGGCCACCCCTTCCTGACCCGCCGCGACGGCGCCACCCCGCTCGGCGGGTGGAGCATCGCGGTCATCGTCCTCACCGGAAGCGGCCTGGCCGGCACCTTCGCGGTGCTGCTGCTGCCCGACGGGGGCGGGATCACCCCGCTGACCGAGCTACGCCCGGCGGTGGGCTGCGACGACGACCTGTCGCAGCCCGGGTGTCTGACGGATCGGTCGCTACCGGGTTTCGATCGGACTCTCGCCTGGGTGGGCACCGGTCAGCTGCTGCTGCTCATCGCGATCGGCGCGACCGCCCGCTCCGGGCGGCGCGGGGGTGCCGCTCCGGCCGCCGCCGCGCTGCTGATCGCCTTCGCCGGTGCCTGGTGCAACGGTTGGCTGCCCGGGGCTCCATCGGCACCGGTGCAGCTGTGGCAACTCGCGCTGCCGCTGCTGGTCCTCGCCGCGATCGGCCTGCTGCTGCCACGGACCCGGCCCACCAGTGTCAAACAACCGCTCGAACCGCACACCGACCTGGCCTGGCGTGGTCGGGCGCCCGCCGTCATCGCCGGCTTCGGCTGGTTGCTCTGCCTCGCCTACGGCGCCGGCGTGCTCTACTGGGTCAGCGACCGGGTCAACCGCGAGGACGCGGCCAACGGCCGGCTCCTGGTGGTACCGCCGACCCCGGTCAACTGGGCCGGCCTGACCTTCGCCGTCGCGCTGCTGGCGCTCGCCCTGGTCGCCGTCCGGGCCGCCGTGCTCTTCCGCCGACTACGACGGCAGGAGTACGCCGAGCTGAAGGCCCGCGGCGGCCGGCTGTCCGCACACGACCTGAGGCGTGGCCGGGACGTCAGCACCCATCAGGCGCTGCACCGGCTGGTCGGCGAACACGCGCTGCGTCTGATCGGCTGGTACGCCGGCGCCATGGCCGTCCTTGCCATCCTGGGCTGCGCGGCCGTCCTCTCCTTCGCCCTCCCCGACAAGACGGCGGGCGGCACGTCCCTGGTGGTCGACGCCACGAACGACATCGGCCACGCGCTGCTCGGCTGGCTGCCGGTGGCGGTGGCGGCCGTCGGTCTGCTCGTCTACCGCAAGGACAGCATCCGCCGCTCGGTCGGCGTGATCTGGGATGTCGGCACCTTCTGGCCGCGCGCCGCGCACCCGCTCGCGCCACCGAGCTACGCCGAGCGGGCGGTGCCCGAGCTGCTCACCCGTACGGCCGGCCTGCTCGCGCTGGCCGAGCACGATCCGCGCCGGATGGACGGCATCATCCTCTCCGGGCACAGCCAGGGCACCGTGATCTGCGCCGCGGTCATCCTCCAGATGCCGAGCCGCTGGCGACGCCGGGTCTGGTTCTTCTCCTACGGCTGCCAGCTGACCCGCCTCTACGGGCGGATCTTTCCCGCCTACTTCGGGCCGGACCGGTTACCGGTGCTCGCCAGGTCGTTGGCCCGCCCCGGCGGCGGAATCCGGTGGACGAACTTCTGGCGGGACACCGATCCGCTCGGGTGGCCGGTCACGGCGGGAGAACGGGACATCGCGGTGACCGACCCCGAGGCGCTGCACCCGAGCGACGGCGAGGTCGCCGACCCACCGATCCGCAGCCACAGCGGCTACCCGGAGGCCACCGAGTTCCACCGGGAGAGATCCCGGGTGGCGTGGTTGCTGCGGCGGGCGCTCCCGTCACCCCGGCGGGGGCTCGGCTAGGCGCACCACCAGGTCGGCACGATCGGCGGTGCCGGCCACCAGCACCGCGTTGGCCTCGTCGCTGCCCATCGCCCAGGCCCGGGCGTCCGGCTCCGACCGCCCATGCGCCACGTGCCGGGCGATCAGCCGACGCCGCCGCAGGTCGGCGTCGAGATCGAGGAACCACGCCTCGTGCAGCAGTGCGCGTACCTCGTCCCAGGGCCAGTTCGGAATCAACAGGTAGTTGCCCTCGGTGACCACCAGCCGGACCTCCGGCGGCACCTCGATCGCTCCGGCGATCGGCTCCTCCAGGTCCCGGCGGAACTCCGGCGCCCAGACCGAGGTCGGTTCCTTGCGCCGCAGGCGACGTAGCAGCGACACATAGCCGTTGGCGTCGAAGGTGTCGATCGAGCCCTTACGCAGGGCCCGGCCGAGCCGACCCAGCTCGGCCTGGGCGAGGTGGAAGCCGTCCATCGGCACCAGCCGGGCGGCCGGACCGACCGCCTCCACCACCTGCGCGGCCAGCGTGGACTTACCCGCCCCGGGGGCGCCGGTGATGCCGAGCAACTGCCTCGGGCCGGCGTCGGCCAGTGCCCGGGCACGCTCCATCAGCTCCTCGACCGGCAGCACCTGAGCGAGGGTCATCAGGACAGGACCGGCCGGCTGATCGTGAACCGGGCCCGGACGGCCGCATGCACCCCCTGCGCCTGCGGGTCGAGTTCCAGCTCCGGCGGGCCGCCGGCCTCGACGCCACCGGCGTCGAACGCCATCCGCGCCATCATCGGCTGGGCGGTGCCGCCCTCGTCGGACAACTCGACCAGGTCGGTCACCTCAGCTCCGAGCGCCTCGGCGTACTCGCGGGCCCGTTGCAACGCGTCGCTGATCGCGGCGTGCCGGGCCTGGCGGTAGGCCGGGCTGTCGGGGCGCAGTGACCACCACGGGCCGGCCACCTCCACCTGGTCCTGGTCGGCCAGCCGCAGCATCAACTCACCGAGGGCGGTGAAGTCGCTGACCGTCACCGTGGTCACCACCGAACCGTGCCAGGCCACCACCCGCTCGCCGGAGCGCCGGGTCTCGGGCCGCACCCGCAGCTCGCCGGTCTCACGTCGATCGATCGTCGGGCCGTACGAGTCGAGCAGGACCCGGATCGCCGCGGCCCGCTCGGCCAGCCGGGTCAACGTCGGCTCCCGCTCCCGGTCACGGGCCAGCGCGGTCACGGTGAACCGGGCGATCTCCGGCGCCACCTCGCGGTACGCCTCCCCGCGTACGGTCACCACCGGTCCGTCCACCATGCCCTCACCCTACTGGCGTGCCCGACGCCGCGCCCACCGATGTGCCAGGCGTGGCGGCACGTTCAGGCGCGCGGGAGATGGGCGGTGTAGCAGACGCCGCCCGCCTCGGCCCGGCACCCGCTCAGGTGGCCACCGGCCGCCCCGACGCCGTACAGCCAGGCCACCTCGGCGGCCTCCGCGTCCGCCGGGAACGACCGGACCTGCTCGTCGTACGGGCGGTTTCCCAGCCGGGCGGCGCCAGCCTCGGCGTACCGGGCGGTCAGCGCGTCGGTGTCACCGGCGCGCAGGGCGCCGGCCAGTTCGTCGAGGAACGCGGTGACCCCGGAGAGCGCGGCCAGTACCTCGTCGCGGTTGCCGCGCAGCATGTTTCCGGTGCGCTGGGGCGGGGTGCCCGCCACCCGCGTACCGTCCCGGAAGCTCCCGGCGGCCAGGGTCAGGACCGCGTCCCGCAACGGCGACCGCTGCGCCGCGCCGGCCAACGCCCCGGCGAGCAGGTGCGGCACGTGCGAGGCGAGCGCGACCACGGCGTCGTGCCGGTCCGCCGCCATCGGCACCACCCGGGCGGCGAAGACGTCGGTGACCAGGGCGGCGAGGCGACGGAACGCGGCCAGGCCGTCCGGCGCGGGGCAGAGCACCCAGGCGGCGCCGGTGAACAGGTCCGGCTGCGCCGCCGCGAGACCGGCCCGGTCGGTGCCGGCCATCGGGTGACCCGGCACGAAACGGCGGGTCAGCCCCTGAGCCACGGCGAACCTCGCCAGCTCCGCCTTGGTGCTGCCCACATCGGTGAGCAGACAGTCCTCGCCGGTCGCGGCGGCCACCTCGGCCAGCGTCGTGGGCAGTGTGGGCAGCGGCCCGCCGAGAAACACCACATCCCGGTCGGCGACGGCGTCGGCCAGTCGCTCCGCCGTCGGTACGCCGGCCAGCCGGGCCTGCCGGCGGGTCTGCTCGTCCGGATCCCAGCCCGTCACGTCCACTCCGGCGGCGTGCAGCCGGAGCAGCACCGATCCACCGATCAGGCCGGTGCCGACCACCGCCGCCCGCAGCCGTGCGTCAGGTCTCAGCACCATCCGCGTACCTCGGCGTTCCGATTCGTCACGGAGCCGGCCGGCCCCGCGGCGGCGTGCCTGCCGGATCCGCGCGAACTGCCACGATGTCCGCCGGCACGCCCTGCGTCCGCGCCGAGGATAGCGCCGTCCGGACCGGTACGTGTCGCCCGGCGGTCAGGCTCGTACCTCGTACGCCCTGTCGCGGAGGCGACCGAACGCGCCCGCCGGATCCGCCCCGATCACGTCGAACTGCCCGGCGGGCGAGTCCGGGACCGGAAGGGGGTTGTCCCGCAAACCTCCACGTCGTACGGTCCCCTGCGCCGCCCGCCACCCCGGCGGGCGCCGAACGGGGAAGGAACGACCATGGCCGCGACGTACCGGGCCCTCGCCTCGGTGGTCATGTTGATCGGGTTCTACGTGGTGGCGCTGCTTCAGCTCGCCGCCGTCGCGGCCCTCGGCGTGTGGCTGTACGGCCACACGAACGGACTGGTCACCGGGAAACTGCTGCTGCCGCTGGTCGTCGCGCTGGGTGCGGTGGCGGTCGGGCTCTGGCGGGCGATCCGGACGAAGAACGAGCCCGCGCCGGGTCTGGTGCTCGACGAGCGGGACGCCCCGCAGTTGTGGGCCACCGTCCGGGAGCTGGCCGACGCGGTCGGCACCCGGGCGCCGGACGAGATCCGGCTGGTGCCGGAGGTGAACGCGGCGGTCGGCGAGCAGAGCCGGCTGCTCGGGCTGATCGGTGGACGGCGCACCCTCTACGTGGGTCTGCCGCTGCTCCAGGCGATGCGGGTCGACCAGCTCCGCTCGGTGCTGGCGCACGAGCTGGGTCACTACTCCGGCAAGCACACCCGGCTCGGCGGCGTCGCCTACCGGGGACGGCTGGCGATCGAGGGCACCATCGAGCGGATCAAGCCGCGCAACCCCATCGGGCTGGTCTTCAAGGGGTACGCGAGGCTGTACCTGATGGTCGACAACGCCGCGTCGCGGCGGCAGGAGCTGGAGGCCGACCGGGCCTCCGTCCAGCTCGCCGGCCACGAGGCCGCCACGTCCGCGCTACGGAGCCTGCCGGCGCTCGACGCGGCCTGGAACTTCTTCACCGACCGGTACGTGGACTCGGGTTGGCAGGCCGGCCTCGCCCCGGATGATCTGTTCGGCGGCTTCGGGCAGCTGCTCCAGGCCCGCCGGGACGAGATCGACAAGCTCCAGCAGGACGTACCGGACCGCGCGCCGTCCCGGTGGGACACGCACCCGCCGGTCGGCGTCCGGATCGAGGCGATGGCCCAACTGCCGGCCGGCGCGGCCAGCGTCGACGATCGACCCGCACACGTGCTGCTCGCCGACGTCGCGGACGCCGGCCGCCGGTTGCAGAGTCTCGTCATCGATCTCGGCAACCGTCAGGTACTGCCATGGCCGGAGTTCACCCACGCGGCGATCGCGGCCGGAGTGCAGCGCCAGGCGGACGGCATCTACCGGGCGGCAGGCCGGTTCACCGGCGCCCCCGAGCCGGGTCTCACGACCGTGCTCGACCTGGTCCGGGCGGGCCGCCTGGGCGAGTTCGCCGAGCAGTTCTTCAGCGCCGCCACCCGTCGGGAGGCGGCGGCACGCTTCGCCGGGCCGATGGAGATGCTGCTGGTCAACGCGACCGTCCGCGCCCGGCGGGCCCGCTGGCAGCTGTCCTGGGGCGGTCCGGCGCAGTTCGTCGGCACCGGCGGTGAGCCGCTGGACCTGGCCGACATCGCCAAGCTGGCGGTCTCGGCGGAGACCGTCGACGAGGCCCTGGCCCGGCTCGCCGAACTTGGCGTCGACCCGGCAGCGGCGACGGTGGTGCAGAGCCGGGCCACCGCCGACAACGCCGGTGTCATCGGCGCCATCGGCAACGTGAAGGTCGACGGGGTGCAGCACGACCTGCTGGTGCTCGATCGCGGTCTGATCATGGTCGCCGGCCCGGGTAAGGCGGGCGACGGCGAGAAGCGGCTCACGGCGCTGCTCGAATCGACGCCGGTCGCCGACCTGGCCCGCACGCACACCTTCCTGCCCTACGAGGAGTTGCGCTCGGTGGCGGTGACCCGGGAGATTCCGCTGAAGGCCGAGCTGACGCTGCACGACGGCCGGACCATGACCCTGCAGGAGCTGTACGGCAGCGTGCTGCTGGAGCGGCACAGCCGGGACAACCTGCTGCGGGTGTTCGAACGGATCAACGGGGACTGAGCCGCCGACGCCGCTGCGGCCCGCGCACCCCGGATGTCCTGGGGCGGGCCGCAGCGGCTGTCCGGACGTCCCGGGGCGAGGCTCGGTCGACAGTCGCCCGGTCGTGGTCAGGACAGGCGGGCGGCGACCGCCGCGATCCGCTCGTCGGACTCGGTCAGCGCCGCGCGGACGTACTGCCGCGCACCGGGGCCGTAGAAGACCCCGGCGGCGACCAGAATTCCCCGCCGGGCCAGCCAGTCGACGGTCGCCCAGCAGTCCTCACCGCGGGTCAGCCACAGGTAGAGACCGGCCTCGGAGTGCTCGACGGTGAAGCCGGCAGCGGTGAAGGCGGCCCGCAGCGTCGTCCGCCGGGCGCGGTACCGCTCCCGCTGCTCGTCGGCGTGCCGCTCGTCACGCAGGGCCGCCACCATGGCCGCCTGCACCGGCGCCGGCACGATCATCCCCGCATGCTTGCGGATCTTGAGCAGCTCCGCCACCAGCACCGGGTCGCCGGCCACGAAACCGGCCCGGTAACCCGCCAGGTTGGAGCGCTTGGACAGCGAGTGCACGGCCAGCACCGAGTCGTAGGAGCCGCCGCACACCTCCGGCGACAGCACCGACACCGGCTCGGCGTCCCAGCCCAGTGGCAGATAGCACTCGTCGCTGGCCACCACCGCGCCGCGCTCACGCGCCCAGTCCACCACCTTGCGCAGATGGGTGGCGGGCAGCACCCGACCGGTCGGGTTGCCCGGCGAGTTGACCCAGACCAGGCGCACCCGGGACGTCGGACCGACGGCGGTCAGTGAGTCGGCGCGTACCGTGGTCGCTCCGGCCAACCGCGCGCCGTCCTCATAGGTCGGATAGGCGATCGACGGCACCACCACGACGTCGCCCGGCCCCACCCCCAACAGCGTGGGCAACCACGCCACCAGTTCCTTCGACCCGATCGTCGGCAACACCCCGAGCCCGTCGCTGCCGGCACCGCAGGCCCGCGACACCCAGGCCGCGATCGCGTCCCGCAGCGCCGGGGTGCCGGCGGTCAGGGGGTAGCCGGGCGCGTCGGCGGCGTCCGCCAGGGCCCGCCGGATCACCTGCGGCACCGGATCGACCGGCGTACCCATGGAGAGGTTGATCAGGCCGTCCGGATGCGCCGCGGCCAGCGTGGCCGCGGCGTCCAGGGTGTCCCAGGTGAACTCGGGCAGCCGCGACGAGACCGGGGCGGGCCGGTTCAGTGGCCCTCGCCGCGGGGCGGCTGCGCGGCGACGAAGGACGCGTCCTTCTCCACCTTGCCGATCTTCGAAGCGCCGCCGGGCGAGCCCAGGTCCTCGAAGAACTCGTAGTTGGCGCCGGTGTAGTCCTTCCACTGCTCCGGGACGTCGTCCTCGTAGAAGATCGCCTCCACCGGGCAGACAGGCTCACAGGCACCACAGTCGACGCACTCGTCGGGGTGGATGTAGAGCATCCGGTTGCCCTCGTAAATGCAGTCGACCGGGCACTCCTCGATGCATGCCTTGTCGAGCACATCCACGCACGGCTCGGCGATGATGTAGGTCACCGGTCTTCTCCTCCGCAAGACACGCCGCGATCACCCGCGACGGTAAGAGCCTAGTATCTCGCCGGGGAGGAGGTCGATCGTGCTCCGAGAGCAGGACGTGGGACACCGGATCGTGGTGCGGCGTCGCGTCGGTGTTCGCGGTGGTCGCCCGGTGTACTCCGACGCCCTGGGCGAGCTGGTCGAGCTGACCGAGACCCATCTCACGCTCGCCACCCGGCAGGGGCGACTACGCGTACCCGTGGCCGACGTGCACCGGGCCAAGCGGGTTCCGGCGACGCGGCGGCCGACCGCCGCCGCCATGGTCGAACTGGAACTCGCCGCCGACGAGGCATGGCCGGCGCCCGTCCGGGCGCGGCTCGGCGACTGGCTGCTGCGCGCGGCCGACGGCTGGACCGGCCGGGCCAACTCGGCCCTGCCCGTGGGTGATCCGGACCGTCCGCTACCGGCCGCGTTGGACGCGGTCGAACGCTGGTACGCCGGTCAGGGCCAGCCGGCGATGGTCAACACGCCGCTGCCGCTGGCCGCGCCGGTCGGCACCGAACTCGACCGGAGAGGCTGGGACGCCCGTCCGCTGGTGCTGGTACAAACCACCCCGCTCGCCGCCCTGACCGGCTTCGTAACCGAACCCGGGACCCGGCCGGACCCGGACGGGACGGCGGACGCGGCCCGCCGGATCGAGGTGGAACTGGCGCCCGGGCCGACGGACGACTGGCTCGCGGTGGCGGCCGGCCGCAAGGGCGGACTGCCGGACGCCGCCCGGCACGTCCTCACCGCCGTGGACCAGGTCCGCTTCGCCCACGTGTACGCCGACGGCCGGCTGGTCGCGATCGGCCGGGGGACGGTGACCGGCCGAGGGCGTTGGCTCGGGCTGTGCCTGATCGAGGTGCTGCCCGCCGCGCGCCGGCAGGGGCTAGCCGTCCGACTGATCCGAACGCTCGCCGACTGGGCCGCCGACGCCGGGGCGACCGACGTGTTCCTTCAGGTGGAGCAGAGCAACGTCGGCGCCGTCGCGCTCTACCGCAGGCTGGGCTTCACCACCCACCACACCTACCTGACCCGCGTCGCGCCGCACTGACATCGTCCACGGCAGGCCGGAGACGGACGCGGGGCGGACCGGCGTCGAGGGGGCCCGGCCTTCCCGGCCGAACGGGCCGGGGTCAGCGGCGGACCACTCGGCGGGGCTTGGCCGCGCTGGTCTCGGCGAACCGCTGGAGGCTGCGCGACCGGTGATCACGGCCGAGGGTGGTCAGCAGCAGGTAACCCAGCATCGCCCCGGCGGTGGTCGCCACCAGGTAGAGCCCGATCTGCGCGAAGAAGGTGCTGCCACCGCCCGCGAACGGGTTGTTGCCGACCAGCAGCGGCCCCACCAGCACGGTCAGCCCGAGCGCGACGCCGATCGCGGTCGCCACGTCACCGGCCCAGTGGGCCAGCCGACGCCGCTGACCCCAGACGAAGGCGACACCGGCCAGGATCAGACCGATCACCACGAACATGCCGAGTGACACCCGGTCGGCGGCGCTGTCGTCGCCGTCGAAGCCGAACCGGATGACCAGCCGGGCGACCACGTTGACCGCGAACAGTGCGATCGCGAGCACGCCAACCGCGCGCCACCGCTGTCCCATCACACGCCTCCCGCCGTACCGCCCGCCCGGATGGCGGGTCTCCTGGCAGGAATATCTATCACCCGTCGCTGAGCGTCGTCAGTACCGTCCGGTAGCCGGCGCGAGGATCGACCGGAACGCCATCACCGCGAAGGTCATCGCTCCGGCGACCACCAGGGTGAGACCGACCCAGTTGCCGACGAGCAGCACGTCGCCCTCGCTGGTCCGGTCCGCGGCGATCACCATGATCGTCACCCAGGGCAGCGCGGGCAACGCCACCGCCCAGCGACGACCGACCGTTTCGACGGCGAACCAGCTCAACGCGATGTTCGCGGCCACGGCCACGAGCACCGCGGCCCCGACCAGGTACCCGCCGACCCGCAGCGGGGCGAGCAACAGCTCCAGCACCGCGGTCACCACCGCGGCCACGACGGCGACCGCACCGCCCATCACCCGCAGGCCGATGTCCAGCGGACGCCGCCACATCCGGCGCGGCCGGGGCGGCTCCTGCTCCTGCGGGACGACCGACATCGCGGCGGGCAGGGTCACCGGTGGCCGGCCGAGGTGACCGGTGTGCGGCCGGAGTCGCCGACGGCGTCCGGGCCGCCGGTCACGTCCAGCCCGGCGAACAGATCAGACTCCCAGCCGTACGGGCCGCTGCCCGGACCCTTCTCTCCCAGCGCCAGGGTGAAGTACTCCACCCCCATGAACTCGGCCCCGAAGTTGCCGGCGATCGAGTACAGCCAGGAGGTGGCCGGGATCTGGGTGGCGTGGGCGCGCATCGCCGCCTCCTTCGCGGCGTGCTGCTCGGTGGCGTCGATGCGGGCCGCGATCTCCTCGTCCGGGGTGCAGAAGGGCAGATCGGTGGCGTCGGCGATGCCGGCGAAGGGGTTGTCCGACGTCTCCGCGAAATGTGTCATGCCCGCTTCCAGCACGCTGCGCGGCATCGCCGTCCAGTAGACCTTCGCCGGAGCGAGCCCCTCGGCGGCGGCCAGTTCCACGGCCCGCATCGTCACCCGGTGCGCCTGGATGTGGTCGGGGTGGCCGTAGAAGCCGTTGTCGTCGTACGTGATGACCACCTGCGGGCGGATCTCCCGGATGACCGTCAGCAGATGTCCGGCGGCCTCGTCCAGATCGGCGCTCCAGAACGCCCGGGGGTGCTCGTTGGTCGGCAGGCCCATCATGCCGGAGTCACGGTAACGCCCGGCCCCGCCGAGGAAGCGGTGGTCGGTGACGCCCAGCTCGGCGCAGGCGGCGGCCAGCTCGGCGATCCGGTACCCGCCGAGCTGGTCGGCCTCGGCGGCGGCGAGCCCGGACAGCTCCGGCACGTGGATCTCGCCTTCCTCGCCGAGAGTGCAGGTCACCAGGGTGACGTGGGCACCCGTGGCCACGTAGTGGGCCATCGTCGAGCCGGTGCCGATGGACTCGTCGTCGGGGTGCGCGTGGACCAGCAGCAGGCGGCGGTCAGGCAGCGTCGTCACGACGGTCACTCTAACCGGCGGTTCTCGCCTGCCGGCCCCGACGCGTCCGCGCAGGTCGCTCACATCGCGCTCGGTACCCGCCTACGATCTGGCCTGTGGACTTTCCCGAGCTGGCCGCCCGCACCCGCAGGTTCAGCCACGGGGCGCCCCGCGCCGTCTCCGTGGCCGACGACGGCGCCCGGGTGGTCTTCCTACGCTCGGCGGGACCGGAGGATCCGGCCGACGCCCTCTGGCTGCTCGACGTGGCGACCGGCACGGAGCGGCTGGTCGCCGATCCGGCCACCCTGCTCGGCGCGGAAGCCGACCCTGACGCGCTGAGCCCGGGCGAACGGGCCCGGCGGGAGCGGCTGCGGCTGAGCGCCTCGGGTATCGGCTCGTACGCCCTCGACGCGGCCGGTCGGGTCGCGGTGTTCGCGCTGGCCGGCCGGCTGTTCCGGGCCGATCTGGTGCACGGCGACGTGATCGAGGTGCCGGCCGTCGGGCCGGTGCTCGACCCGCGACCCGACCCGAGCGGGCAGCGGTTGGCCTACGTGACCGACGCCGCCGAGGGGGTACGCCGGGGCGAGCTGCGGGTGATCGACGCCGACGGCGCCGACGCCATCCTGGCCGGCGAGGACTCCGGGGTGCTCTGGGGGCTGGCCGAACACATCGCGGCCGAGGAGTTCGGGCGGCACCGTGGCTACTGGTGGGCGCCGGACGGCCGGTCCGTGCTCGCCGCCCGGGTCGACGAGTCCCGGCTGCCCCGCTGGCACCTGCACGATCCGGCGCGGCCGGAGAGCCCGCCCGTCAGCGTCGCATACCCGATGGCGGGTGGCCCGAACGCCGAGGTCAGCCTGCACCTGCTCGATCTCGACGGCGGCTGGGTCGACGTGCACTGGGACCGGGAGACCTACCCGTACCTCACCGCGGTGCACTGGGGCGAGGGGGCCCCGCTGATCACCGTGCTGCGCCGCACCCAGCAGCACGGCCTGGTGCTCGCGGTCGACCCGCGTACCGGGGAGACCCAGGTGCACGCCGAGCTGGCCGACCCGCGCTGGGTCGAGCCGATTCCCGGCACGCCCGCCCACCTGCCCGACGGGCGGGTGCTGGTCGGCGGCGAACTGGCCCACGACGGGTACGACGCGCGCTGTCTCTTCGCCGACGGCACGCTGCTCACCCCGCCCTCGCTGTACGTGCGTCGGGTGATCGGCCGGCTGGCCGCCGGGAGCGGTCCGGCGGACCTGCTGGTCGAGGCGAGCGACGGCGAACCGAGCGAGCAGCACCTGTTCCGGGTCCGGACCGGCATCGGCGGCGGCGTCGACGCCCGCCGGCTGACCAGCGACGCCGGCTGGCACGTCGGGGCGGTCGGGGGCGACGTGCTGGTCATCGGCAGCGCCTCGCTGGACCACCCGGGCGTCCGGTGGACGGTCCTCCAGGGCGATCGGGAGGTGGCCACCCTGCGGTCGCTGGCCGCCACACCCAGCTACTCCCCGCTGCCGCTGCTGGAGCGGGTGACCGACCGGCGGCTCCCCGCCGCGGTGCTCTACCCGGACAACCACGTCACCGGCCGGCGACTGCCGGTGCTGCTGGACATTTACGGCGGTCCGGGGCACCAGGAGGTGGTGGCCGCGCGCTCGGCCTGGCTGGAGCGGCAGTGGTGGGCCGACGCCGGGTTCGCGGTGGTGGTGACCGACAACCGGGGTACGCCGGGCATCGCCCCGTCGTACGAGAAGTCCATCCACCGGCGGGTGGCCGACGTGATCCTGCTCGACCAGGTGGAGGCGCTCACCGCGCTCGCCGACAAGCACCCGGACCTGGACCTGGGCCGGGTCGCGGTACGCGGCTGGTCGTTCGGTGGCTGGCTGGCCGGGCTGGCGGTGCTGCGGCATCCGGAGCTGTTCCGGTGCGGCATCGCCGGAGCGCCGGTCACCGACTGGGCCCTCTACGACACCGCGTACACGGAGCGGTACCTGGGCCTGCCCGCCGACGCCGAGGACGTCTACGCCCACCACTCGCTGGTGGAACTGGCCGCCGAACCGGTGACCGACCCGGCACACGCCCGTCCCCTGCTGCTGGTCCACGGCATGGTCGACGACAACGTGGTGGCGGCGCACACGCTGCGCCTGTCGGCGGCGTTGCTGGCAACCGGCCGGCCGCACTCGGTGCTGCCGCTGACCGGTGCCACCCACATGGCGACCGGTGGCCTCGCCGAACGTCTCCTTCGCCTGGAACTCGACTTCCTCCGCACCCACCTCGGGGCGTGAGCCGGCTCCACGGTCTGACGGTGCTGACCGCGTGACCGTCGGTGACCGCCGCCTGCCGCACCGGCCGCACGAACGGTGCGACCATGGGTGCAGCCAGCCAGGCAGGATCCGGCGAGACGAGCGGAGGTGACCGTGACCGTGGCGGTGTTCGACCACGAGGGCCCGTGGACCGAGGAGGAGTACCTCGCCCTCGGCGAGACCTCCCAGCGCGTCGAACTTTTCGACGGGAGCCTGCACGTGACCCCAGCCCCCACCCCACGCCACCAGCGGATCTCCAGAAAGCTGGGCAACATCCTGGAGACCGCAGCCGAGTCCGTCGGCTTGGAACTGCTGGAGGCGGTGAACGTTCGGCTGCGACCGGGACGCGTCCCGGTGCCCGATCTGGTGCTCACCGCGCCGGTCGACCTGGACGATCCGTATATCGAGGCAGCCGACGTACGGCTGGTGTGCGAGATCATTTCGCCCGGCAACGCGGCCACGGACAATGTTCTCAAGATGCACTACTACGCCGCCGCCGGAATCGAGTGGTACCTGCTGGTCGAGCAGACGACCGGTGCGCTGCGCCTCTACCAGAAGCGTGGTCGCCACTACGTCGAGCATCAGGCGGTCAAGCGGGGTGGGGTGCTGCACCTGAACGCGCCCGTCCGGGCAACGATCCGCCCCGAGGATCTCGTCCCCTGACGGATGTCGGTCGGCTCGCCTAGGGTCGGGCCATGAGTGAGTTCGACGTGGCCGAGGCGGCCGTGCAGGCCGCGCTGGACGCGGGCGCCCGCTACGCCGACGTCCGGGTGATGCACCGGCGTTACGAGTCGATGACCGCCCGCAACGGCGACATCGAGTCGCTGGCCCAGGACGAGAGCGTCGGGTTGGGCGTGCGCGCGCTGGTCGGTTCCGGTTGGGGTTTCCACGCCGTACCGGAGCTGTCCGAGCCGGCCGCCCGCGACGCCGGTCACCGGGCCGCGCGGACCGCCGCGGCGAGTGGTCTGGTTCCGGGCCCGCCGGTCGACCTGGTCGCCGTCACCCCGATCACGGCGAGCTGGTCCTCGCCCTGCGAGGTGGATCCGCTCGGCGTCTCCCTCGCCACCAAGGGTGACCTGCTGGTGGCGGCCACCCGCGCCATGGCCGAGCACGGCGCCGACCTGACCGAGGGCCTCTACCAGATCTGGGACACCGCGAAGTGGTTCGTCTCCAGCGAGGGGCACCGCATCGACCAGCGCATCCGCGAGTGCGGCGGCGGCATCTCGGCCACCTCCGTCGGGGAGGGCGAGACACAACGCCGGTCCTGGCCCAGCTATCGCGGCCAGTACGGCACCACCGGCTGGGAGCTGGTCGACTCGCTGGACCTGACCGCCCACGCGGCACAGATCGCCGACGAGTCGCGGGCGCTGCTGACCGCGCCGCTCTGCCCCGCCGGCGAGACCGATCTGATCCTCGGTGGCGAGCAGCTGGCCCTGCAGATCCACGAGTCGGTCGGGCACGCCATCGAGCTGGACCGCATCCTCGGCTGGGAGGCGGCCTTCGCCGGCACCTCGTGGCTGGATCTCGCGCAGCTCGGCTCGTTGCGGTACGGCTCCGAGCTGATGACCATCACCATCGACCCGACCATTCCCGGCGCGCTGGGCAGCTTCGGCTACGACGACGAGGGCTCACCGGCGGTCAAGCGCGACGCGGTGCGTGACGGCCGGTGGGTGGGCGTGCTGGCGGGCCGGGACTCGGCCGCCGTCGCCGGCCTCGATCACGGCGGCAGCGTACGGGCCGACGGGTGGGCCCGGTTGCCGATGGTCCGGATGACGAACGTGGGTCTGGAGCCGGGCCCGCACACCCTGGATGAGATCGTCGCCGCCACCGACGAGGGGGTGCTGATGGACGTCAACCGGTCCTGGTCGATCGACGACAAACGGCTGAACTTCCAGTTCGGCTGCGAGATCGGTTGGGAGATCCGGAACGGCCGGCGCGGGCGGATGCTGCGCAACCCGACGTACACCGGCATCGGTCCACTGTTCTGGCGTTCGATGGACATGCTCTCCTCGGAGACGGTTCCGTGGGGCACACCGAACTGCGGCAAGGGCCAGCCCGGCCAGGTCGGGCACACCGGGCACCCGTCCGCGCCGGCCCGCTTCCGCAACGTCCGGGTGGGGGTACGCGCGTGAACGAGCGAGGCGGTGGCGTGAGTGGCGTCCCGGCGTGGGCCGGTGACACCGAGCTGGACGTCGCCGGGTACGTGGTGGATCTGGTCACCCGGTCGGCCGGGGCCGCCGCACAGGCCGAGGTGACGGTGACCCGGGCCGAGTCGGCATTGACCCGGTTCGCCAACTCGGCGATCCACCAGAACGTCGCCGGGTCCTCGGTGGAGGTTCGGCTGCAGGTGCACCTGGCCGGGCGTACCGCCACCGGCAGCGGAAACGCGGTCACCGCCGCCGGGCTGCGCGCGCTGGTGGAGCGGGTGCTGACGGCGACTCGCTTCGCTCCACCGGATCCGGCCTGGCCGGGGCTCAGCTCCGCGACGCCGGTGGCTCCCGCACCCGGGTGGGATCCGGCCACCGCCCACGCCGGGCCGGACGAGCGGGCCGCCCTGGTCCGGGCGTTCGTCGACGCGGCCGGCGGCCTGGAGACCGCGGGCTACTGCCGCACGGGGTTCCGGGTGGCGGCGTTCGCCAACTCGACCGGCCACTCGGCCAGCGCGCAGGCGGCCGAGGCGGCGATGGACGGGATCGCCCGGACCGGTGGCGCGGACGGCACGGCCCGGCACCACGTCGACCGGATCGCCGATCTCGACGGTGCCGAGCTGGGCCGGCGGGCCGCCAAGAAGGCACGCGCCGCGGCGCACCCGGTCGAGCTGCCACCCGGGCGTTACCCGGTGGTGTTGGAGCCGGCGGCCGTCGCGGACCTCCTGCAGAACCTGGCCTGGTACGGCTTCAACGGCCGGCGGTACGCCGAGCGACAGTCGTTCGCCGTGCCCGGCGCGGCCCAGTTCGACCGCGCGGTGACCCTGGTCGACGACCCGCTCGCCGCCTCGGGGCTGCCATTCGATCTGGAGGGCACGCCGAGCCGGGCACTGACCCTGGTGGACGCCGGCACCACCGTCGCCGTGGCCCACGACCGGCGCAGCGCCGCCGAGGTGGGTGTCTCCTCGACCGGTCACGCCTGGGTAGGCGGGACCACCTTCGGCCCGATCCCCCGTAACCTGCGGCTGCGACCCGCCGGCAGGACGGCCGACGGGACCGGCGCGGCCGGCGTCACCGAAAGCCTGGGCACCGCCGACTCGGCCGTGGGCGGCGCGATCGCCGACCCGGACACCGCCGCACTGGTCGCCCGGACGGAGCGTGGTCTGCTGGTCAGCGACCTCTGGTACACCCGGGTCCTGGATCCGTTGAGCCTGGCCGTCACCGGCCTGACCCGCAACGGACTGTGGCTGGTCGAGGACGGTCAGGTGACCCGTGCGGTCCGCGACCTGCGCTTCACCGAGTCGTACCCTCGGGCGCTCGGACCCGGCGCGGTGCTGGAACTGGGCCGGCGGGCGGTACGCCTGCCGGACCGCGTGGACGGTGGCTGGTGGGAAGCGCCGTCGCTGCGGCTGGCCTCGTGGAACTTCACCGGGGGTGCGTCCGGCTGATTGGCCCGTCCGCCGCTGGACGATCTTTTCCGCACGCTCGCATATCGATCTTGGCAGGAGGCTTTCCAAAGAGCGGGACACACGGGACACTGCCTTGCGCGGACGGCCCGCCTAGATCGGCGTAACGTGTGTCACTTAGCTGCTCCGGTACGCCCGGTGCGGTCGTTGGTGTGCGCATGACGCGGTGCGCGGGGGCGGGTTCGCCCGGTCCGCACGCCGCCCCGGAAGTGTTCCGCCGCCCGTGACAGGGCCCCGTCAGGGAGACGACGCGAATGACATCATCGGCAACGAAACCGGGTGGTGTGCGCGCACGCGCCGCCATCGCGGCGAAGACGTTGCGGACGGACCGTTGGTGGTTTGCCCCGCTGATCACCGTCATCGGGCTCAGCGCGTGGGTAGCGTACGCGACGGTCCGGGTCTTCATGCACAAGTGGTACTGGGTCGAGGACTACCACTACCTGACCCCGTTCTACTCCCCGTGCGTGACCGACCGGTGCCTGCCGGAGGCCTCCCACTTCGGGCAGTACCTGCCCGGCTGGTGGATCATCCCGGACGCCGCGTTCACCCTGCCGTTCCTGCTGCTGTTCCGGCTCACCTGCTACTACTACCGCAAGGCGTACTACCGGTCGTTCTGGCTCTCGCCGCCGGCCTGCGCGGTGCCCGACGGTCACGCCTCCTACGGCGGTGAGACCCGGTTCCCGCTGATCGTGCAGAACTCGCACCGGTACTTCTTCTACTTCGCCGCGAT
Organism: Micromonospora aridisoli; assembly: GCF_056150025.1. Taxonomy (NCBI): domain Bacteria; kingdom Bacillati; phylum Actinomycetota; class Actinomycetes; order Micromonosporales; family Micromonosporaceae; genus Micromonospora; species Micromonospora aridisoli. The sequence goes on from NZ_JAXCFK010000010.1 coordinate 197,531, forward strand.
CATCTCGCTGATCAACACCTGGGACGCGATCCTGGCCTTCCACAGCCCCGAGGGCTTCGGCTTCGGGCTGGGCAACCTGATCCTGCTCGGCAACGTGGTCATGCTCTGGGCGTACACAATCTCCTGCCACTCCTGCCGTCACATCATCGGCGGGCGGCTCAAGCACTTCTCCAAGCATCCCGTCCGCTACCGGGCCTGGGGCTACATCTCCTGGCTCAACGTCCGGCACATGCAGCTCGCCTGGATCACGCTCGGCACGCTGGCGCTGACCGACTTCTACGTCATGTCCGTCGCCGCCGGGTGGATCTCCGACCTGCGGTTCATCAACTGAGGGCCCCTGACATGACGACCACTACCACTCGCATCGAACGACACCACTACGACGTCGTCGTGATCGGGGCCGGCGGCGCCGGCCTGCGCGCGGCGATCGAGGCCAGGCTGGCCGGCAAGAAGACCGCCATCATCTCCAAGTCGCTGTTCGGCAAGGCGCACACGGTGATGGCCGAGGGCGGCGCCGCCGCGGCCATGGGGAACGTGAACAGCCGGGACAGCTGGCAGGTGCACTTCCGGGACACCATGCGCGGCGGCAAGTTCCTCAACAACTTCCGGATGGCGGAGCTGCACGCGAAGGAGTCGCCGCAGCGGATCTGGGAACTGGAGACGTACGGGGCGCTGTTCGACCGCACCAAGGACGGCAAGATCTCGCAGCGCAACTTCGGTGGCCACGAGTACCCCCGGTTGGCCCACGTCGGCGACCGGACCGGCCTGGAGCTGATCCGCACCCTCCAGCAGAAGATCGTCTCGTTGCAGCAGGAGGACAAGCGCGAGCACGGCTCGTACGACGCGCGGATCAAGGTCTTCTCCGAGACCACCATCACCGAGCTGCTGCTCGACGGTGACCGCGTCGCCGGTGCCTTCGGCTACTACCGGGAGTCCGGCGAGTTCGTCCTCTTCGAAGCGCCCGCCGTGGTGCTCGCCACCGGCGGCGTCGGCCGGTCCTACAAGGTCACCTCGAACTCCTGGGAGTACACCGGGGACGGTCACGCGTTGGCGCTGCGCGCCGGGGCCACCCTGATCAACATGGAGTTCCTCCAGTTCCACCCCACCGGGATGGTCTGGCCCCCGTCGGTCAAGGGCATCCTGGTCACCGAGTCGGTCCGTGGTGACGGTGGCGTCCTGAAGAACTCCGAGGGCAAGCGGTTCATGTTCGACTACGTCCCCGACGTCTTCCGCAAGCAGTACGCGGAGACCGAGGAGGAGGCGGACCGCTGGTACACCGACCCGGACAACAACCGGCGTCCGCCGGAACTGCTGCCCCGCGACGAGGTCGCCCGGGCGATCAACAGCGAGGTCAAGGCCGGTCGGGGTACGCCGGCCGGCGGCGTCTACCTGGACATCGCCTCCCGGCTGCCGGCCGAGGAGATCCGCCGTCGCCTGCCGTCGATGCACCACCAGTTCAAGGGGCTGGCCGACGTCGACATCACCAAGGAGCCGATGGAGGTCGGCCCGACCTGCCACTACGTGATGGGCGGCGTGGAGGTCGACCCGGACAGCGGCGCCGCGTACGGCTCGGTACGCGGCCTGTTCGCCGCGGGTGAGGTCTCCGGCGGCATGCACGGGTCCAACCGGCTGGGCGGCAACTCCCTGTCCGACCTGCTGGTCTTCGGCAAGCGCGCCGGAGGGCACGCGGCCACCTACGTCGACCAGCTCACCGGCCGACCCCGGGTGGCGGTGGCCGCGGTGGAGAACGCGGTGGAGACGGCGCTGGCGCCCTTGCAGCGGGACACCGGCGAGAACCCGTACACCCTCCAGCAGGACCTCCAGGCGGTGATGGGCGACCTGGTCGGCATCATCCGGCGGGAGGCCGAGCTGGAGGACGCGCTGGTCCGCCTGGCGGAGCTGCGCGAGCGGGTGGCGAAGGTCAGCGCCTCCGGCGGCCGGCGCTACAACCCGGGCTGGCATCTGGCGCTCGATCTGCGCAACATGCTGGTCGTCTCCGAGTGCACCGCCAAGGCGGCGCTGGAGCGCCGCGAGTCGCGCGGCGGCCACACCCGCGAGGACTTCCCCACCATGGATCCGCAGTGGCGCCGGATCAACCTGGTCTGCTCGCTGATGGGCGACACCGTCCGGCTGGAGCGCAAGCCGCTGCCGAAGATGCGCCCCGAACTGGTCGGCCTCTTCGACCGGGCGGAGTTGGCCAAATACCTCACCGACGAGGAGCTCACCGAGTTCGACGCCTTCGTCGCCGCCGACGCCACCGCCGCCGCTGTCGCCGCCGAGGGCGACGCCGAGAAGGAGAACCGCTGATGGGTACGAAGCGCCAGTTCCGGATCTGGCGGGGTGACGCCGAGGGCGGCGACCTGCAGGACTACACGGTCGAGGTCAACGAGGGCGAGGTGGTCCTCGACGTGATCCACCGGTTGCAGGCCACCGACGCGCCCGATCTGGCCTGCCGGTGGAACTGCAAGGCCGGAAAGTGCGGCTCCTGCTCCATGGAGATCAACGGGATGCCCAAGCTCGGCTGCATGACCCGGATGTCGACGTTCGAGGAGAACGAGACGATCACGGTGACCCCGTTGCGCACGTTCCCGGTCATCCGGGATCTGGTCACCGACGTGTCGTTCAACTACGAGAAGGCACGGGAGACGCCCGCCTTCGCTCCGCCCGCCGACCTGTCCCCCGGTGACTACCGGATGCAGCAGGTCGACGTGGAGCGCTCGCAGGAGTTCCGCAAGTGCATCGAGTGCTTCCTGTGCCAGACGGTCTGCCACGTGATCCGGGACCATGACGAGAACAAGCCGGCGTTCGCCGGGCCCCGGTACTTCATCCGGGCCGCGGAACTGGACATGCACCCGCTGGACACCAGGACCGATCGCAAGGATTACGCGCAGACCGAACAGGGCCTCGGCTTCTGCAACATCACCAAGTGCTGCACCGAGGTCTGCCCCGAGCACATCAAGATCACCGACAACGGGATCATCCCCATGAAGGAGCGGGTCGTCGACCGCAGGTACGATCCACTTGTGTGGCTCGGTAGCAAGATCTTCCGGAGGGGTCAGGTGCCTCAGACCAGCGTGACCAGCGGACACTCCCCGGGCGCGGTGCGCTCCAGCGCCGCGGGCGGCGGTGTGCACTCACACGCCGGCGGCTCGCACGACGCCCAGGCCGAGGTGCAGGCCCAGCAGGGCGTGAACTGGCACCGGGAGGTCCCCCACCCGACCGCGCCCGCGGTGGACGCCAGCGGCAAGCTCCCCCTGACGGAGCTCACCTTCGACCGCGCCGCCGCCCCCTCGCCCTTCGGCGACGACGTCACCTTCCCGCTCCCCCCCGAGCACCTCAACTTCGCCCACCCCGACCAGGACGAACGCAACCACTGACACCGCCCCGCACTTCCCGCGTTGATCATGAGGTTAGCGGCAGTAATCGATCTCCACGATGCCGCTAACCTCATGATCAACAGGGTTATCCACAGGGGCTGCGGTAGGCGTGGGTGGGTCGGCAGGCTCGGGGGTGGATAGACGGGGACGGATTCGGCGGGTTGCGGGGCCCAGTCCCCGCTGGAGACCCGCACCAGGCTGCGCTGTGTCGACGGTCGGGTGCCGCCTGACGCGCTGCAGATTGAGATACGCGACGACGACGGACACCTGCTCGGCGTTGGCGACCTCGGCTGGCGTGCTCCCAGAGTGATCGCGGAGGCGGACGATCAAGGCCCGCACGCCGGCCGGAAGATCCTCCGCTCCACCTGGCAGGACACCCTCGACCCGGCCTACATCCCCTGGATCGTCTGCCAACCCCTCTCCACGTCCCAGCGCCGTTGATCATGAGGTTAGCGGCATCGTGGAGATCGAATACTGCCGCCAACCTCATGATCAACGCAGAGGGTGGGGTTGGGGTGGGGACAGGAGAGGGCGGAGGGCGGCGACGATGGGGGCGTCGGCGGGGAGCCAGGTGACGGTGTCCAGTTCGGCTGCGGAGAGCCAGCGCAGGGCGGAGTGTTCGAGCGCCTGCGGTTGGTCGCCGTGCAGCAGGCGGGCCGCGTACACCTTGAGCACCGACCGGCCGTGCGCCATCCGGACGTCCCGGCCGACCCGCTCGCCGATCTCCACGCGTACGGCCAGCTCCTCGACGCACTCACGGGCCAGCGCCACCGTCTCGCTCTCCCCCGGCTCCACCTTGCCGCCAGGGAACTCCCACATGCCCGCCACCTCCGGCGGGGCGGAACGGGCGCAGGCCAGCACCCGCCCGTCCCTGATGATTGCCGCGCCGACGATCACCTTCGGATCGCGCCGTACGGCGTGTCCGCCGCCGTTCGCCCGTTCGGTCCGCACGGGCGTCCAGGGTGCCAGATCAATCGGCGGTTTGGGTAGCTTGGTCGTCCGTCAGGCCAGGAATACCCGGAAGTGTGGGCGTGGACACACCCTCCGTGCGACGTAAGACTAGAGAGCACCGACAAAGACACGGGGCGGCGACGATTTGGCCACAAGCCGGCAACGAAGCCTGGGAGGTGCGGTGATGCGTGCGCTGTTCGGCGGTCGGACCAAGCACGACTACCTCAGCGACGCCCTCACCCTACTGTCCGGTTGGACGCGTGAGGGTGAGCAGATCCGACGCACCCTCGTCATCGACGACACGCAGCACGCGGCGCTGACCGAGCGGGTCAAGGTGGTCGCCGACGCGCTGCACCTGCGCCCGGAGATCAGCCGGCGCGCCGATCACACCCAGATCCGGGTCGGACACGACAACGTGCCGCTCTCCGAGGGCGAGGTCCTGCTGGCAGCCCGCATCGAGGACGCCTACCGCGCGGTGACCGAGGACTGACTGGCGCACGCTGCCTACCGTGGGCGCCATGGCCAACGCGACCTATGACCGCAAGGAGCAGTTCCAGCAGATCCAGAGCGGGCTGCTCGACGGGGAACAGATCATCGCCGTCTACGACGCCATCGGCACCGGTACCGGCTTCATCGGCCTGACCAACCGGCGCGTCATCATCCAGGACCGCTCGTTCGTCGGCAAGAAGTATGCGATCACCAGCATCCCGTACTCGAAGATCACCAGCGTGAGCGTGGTCAGCAACAAGTCCTGGGGCGGCTCGTTCTTCTCCACCGGCGCGATCGCCGTCCACGTCGGCACGCACACCTACGAGGTGGAGTTCCGGGGCGACCAGAAGAGCCACCACGTGCACAACGTCATCCTGCACTACATCAGCTGACCAGCCGCGAGCTGCCGAGCCCGGGTGAATTCAGTTGCCGCCCGGCCAGCAGGGCCGTTGACTCACGAGCGAACCGCACGAAGGGAGCGACGACATGAGGCACGCCACGACACCCGTCCAGCGAGCAGACACCGTCAACCCCGTCGAATCGAGGCTTCGTGCGTACGTGGAAATCAGCGAAGAAGGTGCCGTGCGGCGCCGGTAGCAACGACGGAGGCCGCTGATGTCGGTCTTCGACGACCCGGGACACTTCGGCCGGCTCTGGGCCGACACCTACGACCTGCCGGGCGGCCTGCCCGACCCGGCGCCAGCGGTCGACTTCCTCGCCGGCCTGGCCGGCGAGGGGCCGGCGTTGGAACTGGCCATCGGTACGGGACGGGTCGCCCTCCCGCTGGCTGAGCGCGGGATCACCGTGGAGGGGGTCGAGGCGTCGCCGGAGATGGTCGCCAAGATGCGGGCCAAGCCCGGCGGCGCGAGCATCCCGGTGGCCATCGGCGACATGGCGGACGTGCCGGTGACCGGTCCGTACACCGTGGCGTACCTGGTCTTCAACACCCTGTTCAACCTGGTACGGGCAGAGCGGCAGGCGGACTGCTTCCGCAACGTCGCGCGGGTGCTCGCTCCCGGCGGCGCGTTCGTCATCGAGACGTTCGTGCCCGATCCGGCGGACTTCGACCGGGACGAGCAGGTGCAGATCCGGGAGGTGACCGAGGACTCGGCCACCATCAGGCTGCACAGGTACGACCGTGCGGCGCAGACGTTCCTCCGGCAGACGATCACGTTCGACGCTGCCGGGGTGCACCTGCACCCGTTCGCGATGCGTTACCTGTGGCCGGAGCAGATCGACGAACTGGCGGAGCGGGCCGGACTCCGGCTCGCCGAGCGGTACGCCGACTGGGACCGGACGCCCTTCGGCCCGGACAGCACCTCGCACATCTCGGTCTACCGGCTCGGGTGACAACGATGCGGGTCCGGGTGCCGGGCCCGGCACCCGGACCCGCATCAACGCGCCACAGCAGGGCCGCCCCGCCACCGGCCGCGGGCTGGCGTCGACCCGGGATACTTTGCCTCATGCCGACCCGTACGTCGTTCCTGGGCCGACTGCGCCAGATCCGTGACCGCGGTCGGGGCCGGTGGCTACGCCGGACGCTGCTGGCCGGCGCAGCGGTCGCCCTGCTGCTGGTCACCGCGAGCTGGGCGAGCGTCAACTGGATCCGGTCCGGCGCCGAGGGGCACACCTACCTGGCGGCGACGGTGCCCGAGGCGCCGGTGGCCCTGGTGCTCGGCACCCGGGTGCAGCCCGACGGCACCCCGGCCCCGTTCCTCGCCGCCCGCCTGGAGATCGCCCGCGAGTTGTACGCCACCGGCAAGGTGCGGGCGATCCTGGTTTCGGGCGACAACATGCGCCACGAGTACAACGAGCCCGAGGCGATGCAGCGCTGGCTGGTCGAGCAGGGCGTGCCGGCCGACAAGGTGGTGCTCGACCACGCCGGCTTCGACACGTACGACTCGTGCGCCCGTGCGAAGCGGATCTTCGGGGTGGACCGGGCGACGGTGGTGACCCAGCAGTTCCACCTGGCCCGCGCCGTCACGGTCTGCCGTCATCTCGGCATCGACGCCAACGGCGTCGGTGACGAGACCGCCCGCGAGCTGAGCCACCGCACCTGGCGGATCAGCTCTGCCCGCGAGTACGGCGCCGGCCTCAAAGCCGCGCTGGACGTGCTCTCCGGCCGCGACCCGGTACACCTCGGCAACCGCGAGACCGGCATCGACGACGCCTTGAGCACCGGCTGAGAGTCGACCCGGCGACCCGGGCAAGGTCGGCCACCCGGCGACGCTGGTCAGGCCACGAGAGCGGCCGGCGCTACGCGACGAAGCGGGTACGGCGGCGCCGGGCGACCAGGTAGGCGACTCCCCCGAGCAGCAGCATCATCCCGCCGGCGGCGACCACCGTTGCGGTAGACGCACCGGTCACCGGCAGCCCGCCGCCCTGACCGTCGTCGTCGCCGGGAACGCCCGGACTGGCCGGCGGGACGTCCGTCGGCGTTCCGGTGGGGTTCGGGGTCGGCGTGGCCGTCGGGGTCGCGGTGGGCGTGGCCGTCGGGGTCGGCGTCGGGGTGGTCTCGAGTACGACGCCGACGAAGCCGAGCGGGTTCGGTGGCTCCAGCTCCACCAGCGGCGCCGACGGGGTGGCCAGGGTCAACGGCGCGCCGGTACCCCGGACCGCGCTGGTCCCCTGCCCGGCCCAGCCATCTGCCAGTTTCTGGATGCCGCCGAGTCGGTCGACGTACTCCGCGCTGCGCCAGAAGTGGATGATCGAGGAGATGTTCTCCGGCCGGGCGTCCGGCTTCGTGGAGATGCCGGCGCCCAGCGCCGCCAGGCTCGCGCCCGGAGGAAGCGCGACGTCGAACTCGCACCAGGCCGACTCCAGGTTGCTGTCGACGGCATACCAGCAGTTCTCGTAGGTCTTCGAGAAGTCCAGGTCGTTGAGGATCCGAACGTGGACGACCAGGCCGTCGACCGGCGCGTCTCCCCTGTTGGTCACGCCGATCAGGGCGGGTACGTCCGCACCCTGGCCAACCCGGTAGCCGCGGCGGCCGTCAATCTGCGGAAGCTGCTCGGTGCCGGCCGCGAGCCTCGCCGAGTCGGACGTCGGCTGGGCCGGAGCAGCGGAGGCCGGTGCGGCGGCGAGACCGGCCGCGAACAGTGCGGCGCTGAGCGCGAGCAGGGCAGAACGAGACGTGGTCAAGGAAACCCCCGTGGATGTCCGTCGATGACCGCGTCACGATACCGGCACCGGGTTAAGCCGAGCAGAACGCCATCGGTCGATCTGGAGAGCAACGTTTCGAGGGCGCTCCGGATCGCTCGCCGCCTACACGTTGAAGCGGAACTCCACGACGTCGCCGTCCTGCATGACGTACTCCTTGCCCTCGATGCGAACCTTGCCCGCCGCCTTGGCCGCGGCCATCGAACCGGCCTCGACCAGATCGGCGTAGGAGACGACCTCGGCCTTGATGAAGCCGCGCTGGAAGTCCGAGTGGATCACCCCGGCGGCCTCCGGCGCGGTCGCGCCGATCGGCACGGTCCAGGCCCGCGCTTCCTTGGGGCCGGCGGTGAGGTACGTCTGGAGACCGAGCGTCCGGAAGCCCACCCGGACCAACTGGTCCAGCCCTGGCTCGGACTGCCCGATCGACTCCAGCAGCTCGCGGGCCTCCTCCTCGGGCAGGTCCACCAGCTCGGACTCGATCTTGGCGTCCATGAAGACCGCCTCGGCCGGTGCCACCAGCGCCCGCAGCTCGGCGAGGAACTCGGCGTTGTTCAGCTCGGCCTCGTCGACGTTGAAGACGTACAGGAACGGCTTGGTGGTGAGCAGGTGCAGCTCACGCAGGTGCTCCAGCTCGATGCTGGCGGCCACCGCGCCCGCGTACAGGGTGGTGCCGCCGTCCAGGACCTCGACGGCCTGGCGGGCGGCGGCCACCGCGGCGGCCCGGTCCTTGCGGAGCTTGGCCTCCTTCTCCAGCCGGGGCAGCGCCTTCTCCAAGGTCTGGAGGTCGGCGAGGATCAGCTCGGTGTTGATCGTCTCGATGTCGTCGGCCGGGGAGACCTTGCCGTCGACATGTACCACGTTCGGGTCGGAGAAGGCCCGCACCACCTGGCAGATCGCCGAGGCGTCCCGGATGTTGGCCAGGAACGCGTTGCCCCGCCCCTGCCCCTTGGACGCCCCGCGTACCAGACCGGCGATGTCGACGAACGACACCGGAGCCGGGATCACCTTCTGCGAGCTGAAGATCTCGGCGAGCTTGTGCAACCGCTCGTCCGGCAGCCCGACCACGCCGACGTTGGGCTCGATGGTCGCGAACGGGTAGTTCGCGGCGAGCACGTCGTTCTTGGTCAGCGCGTTGAACAGGGTGCTCTTGCCGACGTTGGGCAGGCCGACGATGCCGATGGTGAGACTCACGACGAGCCAGCTTACGCGCTCCACCGCCCCACCCGGGCAGGTAGGCCCGGCGCGGCCGACGCAGGGGGCGCTCGAATGAAGTGGGGTCAGTCCCGCTCGGCAGGAACGGCCTGGCGCGGCGGCCCGCTCCCCGCGAAAGGCAGCACCCGCGGCGCCAGTTCACCCGCTGCGGCGAGCGGCAACGCGAACCGGTCGGCGGCCACCGGGCTGGCAGCGTACGACTCACGCAGCATCCAGTGGACCTCGTCGGCCGTCCAGCCCAGCGCCGGCCGGGCCGCGATCTCCCGGAGCAGCCGCAGCGCGGCCCGGGTGTCGTCGTCGTAGAAGCGCATGCACCAGTGGTGCACCCACATCCCCAGCGCGCGGATTCCGTCGTGGTCCAGCGAGCCTACGAGTCGCCCGCAGGCGGTGTCGCCGAAGGCGCGACCGGGGTCATCGGCGCGGTCCCGCTCGATCGCCCCGACAGCGGCGGGGGCCACGGCACGCATGCGGTCGTAGAAGCTCTGCACCACTGTCGTGTCGAGCGGGGGGTGCTCGTGTCCCGACGTCGCCCGACCCGCCACGCTGACCATTGCCGCACCCTTCTGGAGTTGGTGGCCGCACGCTACCCACCACAACCGACACTTTCGATGATCGAGGAGCTGTACGGCCTGGTCCGATTTCCGCGAGCCGGGCGGGCGGGAGCAGGGGCATCATCGGTGACGTGGAACTGGACTTCGAGCGGTGTTACCGGGCCGTCGACAGCCGTGACCAGCGGTTCGACGGCTGGTTCTACACCGGCGTGACCTCGACCGGGATCTACTGTCGGCCGTCCTGTCCGGCGATGACCCCGAAGCGACAGAATGTGCGTTTCTTCCCCTCGTCGGCGGCGGCCCAGCGCGCCGGGCTGCGGGCCTGCCGTCGCTGCCGCCCGGACGCTTCCCCGGGCTCACCCCAGTGGGACGTACGCGCCGACGTGGTGGGCCGCGCGATGCGGCTGATCGCCGACGGCGTGGTGGACCGTGACGGGGTACCCGGGCTGGCCGCCCGGCTCGGCTACACCGAGCGGCACCTGCATCGCCTGCTGCGGGCGGAACTCGGCGCGGGGCCGCTGGCGCTGGCCCGGGCCCAACGCGCCCAGACCGCCCGCACCCTGATCGAGACGACCGGACTGGGCCTGGCCGAGATCGCGTTCGCCGCCGGGTTCGGCAGCGTCCGGCAGTTCAACGACACCGTACGCGAGGTCTACGGCGCGTCCCCGTCACAGCTGCGTACCCGCAACGGCACGACGGTCGGTGGGGCGGGCACCGTCACCCTGCGGCTGGCGTACCGACCGCCGTTGCACGCCGCCGCGTTGCTCGACTTCCTCGCCCGGCGCACGCTGCCGGGGGTGGACGAGGTCGTCGACGGGACGTACCGGCGGGGGTTGCGGTTGCCGCACGGCCCAGGCGAGGCCGAGCTGATTCCGGCGGACGGCTACGTGGCGGCTACGCTGCGCCTGACCGACCTGCGCGACCTGGCCCCCGCGGTGGCTCGTTGCCGGCACCTGTTCGACCTGGACGCGGACCCGGTCGCCGTCGACCAGACGCTCGCCGCCGACCCCGCGCTGGCCGCGACGGTGACGGCGGAGCCGGGGGTACGTGTCCCCCGCGCGGTGGACGGCTTCGAGGCGGCCGTCCGCGCCATCGCCACCCAGCAGGTCTCCCTGGCCTCGGCCCGCACGACCCTGACCCACCTCCTTACCCACGGGGACCGCCCCGACGGCAATGGTGATCAAGGAATTCTGGCCTCCGAGAGCGCCTCCGGACGGCGCGAAACTCTTGATCAACCGGAGTGGGCGCGGGGTGGGACGCTGCGGGGGTTCGCCACGGCGGAGGAGGTGCTGGAGGTGGCGGATTCGGGGTTTCGGATGCCGGCGGGGCGGCGGGAGACGATCCGGGCGGTGGCCCGGGCGGTGGCGGCCGGCGAGCTTGACCTGGAGCCGGGCGGGAACCGGGAGGAGACGACGCGGCGGCTGACCACGATCCCGGGCATCGGCGCTTGGACGGCGGGCTACCTGGCCATGCGCGCACTCGGCGACCCGGACGCGTTCCTCCCCACCGACCTCGCGGTCCGTCGGGGCGCCGCCGCCCTCGGTCTTCCCGACAACCCGAAGGCCCTCGACACGTACGCCGCCCGCTGGCGCCCATGGCGGTCGTACGCGGTGATCCGTCTCTGGCGATCAGCATGAGCCGCCTCGCGGCCAGCATGAGCCCATCCAGCCCGACCTTGGAGAGCACCATGACCAGCGTGATCAGCGCGAGCAGCACCATCGACAGCACGGTCGTCGACACTCCTGTCGGGCCGTTCAGTGTCCTGACCGGACCTGACGGCGCGGTGCGGGCGGCCGGTTTCACCGCGGACCCGGCGATGCTGCTGCCGCTCGTGCACCCGAGCCTGCGTGGCGAGCCGCGACGACGGCCGGACCTCGGCCCGGTCACCGCCGCCGTCGCCGCCTACCTCGACGGCGATCTGGCCGCGATCGACGACGTCCCGGTCGACCAGCACACCGGCGGCGTGTTCATGTCCCACGCCTGGCAGGTGCTGCGTGACGTGAAGCCAGGCGAGCCAGTCACCTACACCGGGTACGCCGCACTGGCCGGTCGCCCCGCCGCGGTACGTGCCGCCGCGGCGGCCTGTGCCCGCAACGCCGCGGCGCTCTTCGTCCCCTGTCACCGGGTGCTGCGCACCGACGGGACGCTGGGCGGCTACCGCTGGGGGCTGTCGGTGAAACGCTGGCTCCTCGACCATGAACGGCGCGGTTAGGTGTTCTGTCCATGGATGACGCCGGCATTGCATCACCCTCAGCAATCGTCACGCTACGCGACACAGATCCGCCCGCAGCCGCGCGCCGGGCATTCCCCTAGCCCACGCTTTGCTCTGCTTCAACGGACGCAATAGCCGTTGAGCAGGGGCGGCGCATGGGCGCGGCGTCGGCGATGGACTCTCGGCCCGACACGGAGGGTGACCATTGCGTGGGTTGAAGCAGAGCAAAGGGACGGTACCGCATTAGGCACGGCGGTCGAGCCGACACGAAGCGTCAGAGTGCGGCGAGAGCGGGTGCGGTCCGGAGCCACGAGACGGCGGGACGGGACGGCGGGACGGGACGGCGGGGGCGGGGGCGGGGGCGCAATGGGCAGGGCGGGCAGCTGACAGCAAACCGACAGCGGCTTCGTTGCCAAATGCGGCTACCGTCGGGTAGTGGCTGCGGGGAGCGGCGGCGGCCCGGCCGACCGGGGCGAGGTCCGTCGACATCCCCTGCGCAACCTCTGGCGGCTACGCAGCTACCTGCGTCCACACGCGTTCGAGTTCGCCTGGTTGATGCTGGCCGGCCTCGCCGCGACCGCGGCGGGCATCGCCGTACCCCTGGTGGCGCAACAGGTGGTCGACGGGCCGGTGGCCCGGCGCGACCTGACCGGGCTGTTCCAACTGGCCGGGTTGGCGCTGCTGCTGGGGCTGGCGGAAGCCCTGCTGATCTTCATCCGTCGGTGGGTGCAGTCGTCGTCCTCGGTGGCGATGGAGGCGACCATTCGCGCCGACGTCTACGCCCACCTGCAACGGCTGTCGGCCAGTTTCCACGACCGGTGGCCGTCCGGTCAGCTGCTCTCCCGGATCACCAGCGACCTGTCGGTGCTGCGCCGGTTCCTCTCCTTCGGACTGTTCTTCCTCGTCCTCAACGTGGTCACCTACCTGGTCGTGGTGGTGCTGCTGATCCGGCTGCACCCCGCGCTCGGCCTGCTGGTGGCGGCCAGCGCGGTGCCGCTGTTCCTGATCGCCCGCCGCTTCGGGCGGCACTACCACGCCGCGTCCCGTCGGATGCAGGACCAGCAGGGCGACGTGGCCACGCTGGTGGAGGAGACCGCGCAGGGCCTGCGCACGATGAAGGCGTACGGGCGGGGACCACAACTGGCCGCCCGATTCGCCGCCAGCACCGAGACCCTGCACGACATCGGGATCGGCAAGGCAAGGCTGCTCGCCCGCACCTCTGCGCTGCTCGACCTGGTGCCGAACCTGACCCTGGGCATCGTCCTGGTGGCCGGCGCCGCCGCGGTCGCCGATGGGCGGCTCTCCATCGGTCAACTCGTCGCCTTCGTCAGCCTTCAGCTGATGCTGATCTGGCCGGTGCAGTCGCTGGGCTGGATCATCGCCAACGGGCAGGAGGCCGCCACGGCCGCCGACCGGATCCAGGAGGTGCTGGACACCCGGCCGGCCATCGTGGACGCGCCGGTCGCCGTCGCGCTGGCTCGCTCGACGGTCCGCGGTCGGCTCCGCTTCGAGGGGGTGGGTTTCCGCTATCCCGGTGCCGCCGTCCCGGTCCTGCGCGGCGTCGACCTCACCGTCGAACCCGGTGAGACACTGGCCGTCGTAGGTGCCACCGGCAGCGGCAAGAGCACCCTGTTGTCCCTGGTGCCCCGGCTGCACGACGTCAGCGCGGGCCGCATCACCCTCGACGGGCACGACCTGCGCGACCTGCGGCTGGCCTCGCTGCGCGGACTGGTCGGCTTCGCCTTCGAGGAGCCGACGCTGTTCTCGATGTCGGTGTGGGAGAACCTGACGCTGGGCCGACCCGACGCCGGCGAGGAGGAGGTCCGAGCCGCCCTGGCCCTGGCTCAGGCCGAGTTCGCGTACGACCTGCCGTGGGGACTGCGCACCCGGCTCGGGGAGCAGGGTCTGTCGCTCTCCGGCGGCCAGCGGCAACGACTCGCCCTGGCCAGGGCGGTGCTGATCCGACCGGCCGTGCTCGTCCTCGACGATCCGCTCTCCGCGCTCGACGTGCACACCGAGGCGTTGGTGGAGTCGGCACTGAAGCGGGTGCTGCGCGACACCACCGCCCTGCTGGTGGTGCACCGACCCTCGACCATCGCCCTCGCCGACCGGGTGGCGTTGCTGGAGCACGGCCGGATCAGCGCCGTCGGCACCCACACCGAGCTGCTCGCCACCGTACCCGCGTATCGCGGGTTGCTCTCGGCCGAGCCGGCCACGCCGTCGATGGCGCGGACGCGGACCGGTCCGGTGCCCGGCGGTTCTCCACTGGTGCTCTCGTGACCGCCGAATCGGCTCCACCGGATCCGCCGGCCGACGCGGACCCGGCCCACTGGCGGGGCGTGGCCCCGGACCCGCACGCCGACCGCAGCCTCGCCGAGGACACCGATCCGGCGGCGGTGGCCCGGCTCCGGACGCGCAGCCGGACACTGCTGGCGGACGTGCTGCGTCCGCACCGGGCTCGGATGGGCGGTGCGGTGGCGCTGCTGTTGACCCAGAACGCCGCGGCCATGTCCGGGCCGTACCTGGTCATGCTCGGCATCGACCGGGCGATCGAGCCGCTGCGGGCCGGCGAGCCCGGACCGTTGATCGCCGTGGCCGTGTCGTTCGCCGCCGCGACCGGCATCGAGTACGCGGCCCGGCGGGGTTTCCTCACCGTCTCCGCCCGCATCGGTCAGGCCGTCCTGCTCGACCTGCGTCAACGGGTGTACGCACACTTCCTGCGCCTGCCGGTGGCCTTTCACGAGCGGTACACGTCGGGCCGGATGATCTCGCGGCTGACCAGCGACATCGACTCCATCGCCGAGCTTGTGGACGGCGGTGTCGAGAGCCTGGTGATGGCCGCCCTGACGATCGTGTCGGTGGCCGGCATCCTGCTCTGGCTGGACCTGCCTTTGGCCGCGGTGACCCTGCTCGCCTTTCCGCTGCTGTTCTGGCTGTCCCGTTGGTTCGCCCGCACCTCGGCGTCCGCGTACCGCCGCACCCGGGAGTCGATGGCCCTGGTCATCGTCCAGTTCGTCGAGTCGATGCGGGGCATCCGGGCAGTTCAGGCGTACCGGCGTCAGGCCCGCAACCAGCACATCTTCGATTCGGTCAACGACGACTACCGTCGGTCCAGCCGGCACGCGTTCCATCTGATCGCCACGTACTCGCCGGGCATCAAATTGATCGGCAACGTCACCGTGGCGGTGGTGCTCTGCTACGGCGGCGCCCGGGTGCTGGGCGGCGAAACCGGGGTCGGCGTGCTCGCGGCCTTCCTGCTCTACCTGCGCCGGTTCTTCGAACCGATGCAGGAGCTGAGCCAGTTCTACAACTCCCTCCAGTCGGCGACGGCGGCGCTGGAGAAGCTGGCCGGGGTGCTCGACGAGCGGCCCTCGGTCGCCGAGCCGGACCGGCCCGTGCCGCTGCCCGAGGGCCCGGCCCGGGGCGCGGTCCGCTTCCACGCGGTGTCGTTCGGGTACCGCCCGGACGCGCCGATCCTCACCGGGCTCGACCTGAACATCCCCGCCGGGCAGACCGTGGCTCTGATCGGCCCGACCGGTGCCGGGAAGTCCACCGTCGCCAAGCTGCTCGCCCGGTTCCACGACCCGGACCTCGGCACGGTGACTTTGGACGGCGTGGACCTGCGCGAGGTCGCCGACGCGGAGCTGCGGCGGGCGGTGGTGCTGGTGACTCAGGAGACCCACCTGTTCGGCGGCACGGTGGCGGAGAACATCCGGTTCGGTCGCCCGGACGCCGACGACGCCGCCGTCGAGGCCGCCGCCCGGGCGATCGGCGCGCACGACTTCATCGCGGCGCTGCCCGACGGGTACGCCACCCAGGTGCACCGGCGCGGCGGACGGCTCTCCGCCGGGCAGCGGCAGCTGGTCGCCTTCGCGCGGGCCTTCCTGGCCGACCCGGTGGTGCTGATCCTCGACGAGGCCACCTCGTCGTTGGACGTACCGACCGAGCGTCTGGTGCAGCACGCGCTCGGCACCATTCTGCGGGACCGGACCGCGCTGGTGATCGCGCACCGGCTCTCCACCGTGGAGACCGCCGACCGGATGCTCGTTCTCGACCGGGGCCGGGTCGTCGAGGACGGCCCACCGGCCGAGCTGATCGCCGAGGGCGGCCGCTACGCCGCTCTGCACCGCCAGTGGCGCGAATCGCTGCTCTGACCCGTTCGGGACGCTAATGGTGTGCCCACGACGGTCCCGGTGCCTACGATCTACGGATGACCGATACGGCGAGGACGGCCCGCACCGGCGTCCCCGAGCGTCCGATTCTGGACGGGCTCGAGGAGACCTGGTCGCGCCGCTGGCAGGAGGAGGGCACGTACGCGTTCGACCGCAACAGGCAGCGGTCGGACGTATACGCGATCGACACCCCGCCGCCGACCGTATCTGGCGAGCTGCACATGGGGCACGTCTTCTCGTACACCCACACCGACCTGGTCGCCCGGTTCCAGCGGATGCGCGGCCGGACGGTCTTCTACCCGATGGGCTGGGACGACAACGGCCTGCCCACCGAACGCCGGGTGCAGAACGTGTACGGGGTGCGCTGTGACCCCTCGCTGCCGTACGACCCGGACTGGCGGGCGCCGGAAGCCCCGGTGGACGACGCCGCGCGCCGCGACCCCAGACCCGTCTCCCGGCGCAACTTCATCGAGCTGTGCGAGCGGTTGACCGTCTCCGACGAGCAGGTCTTCGAGGCGCTGTGGCGACGGCTCGGCCTCTCGGTGGACTGGTCGCTGATGTACACCACCATCGGGCCGGCGGCCCGGGCCACCTCCCAGCGGGCGTTCCTGCGCAACCTGGCCCGGGGCGAGGCGTACCAGGCCGAGGCGCCGACCCTGTGGGACGTGGGTTTCGCCACCGCCGTGGCCCAGGCCGAGCTGGAGGACCGGGAACGCCCCGGCGCCTACCACCGGCTGCGCTTCCACGCCCCCGGCGGGCGGCAGGTGCTGATCGACACCACCCGGCCGGAGCTGCTGCCGGCCTGTGTGGCGCTGGTCTGCCACCCCGATGACGAGCGGTACGCGGACCTGGTCGGCGCATCCGCGCGTACCCCGGTGTTCGGGGTCGAGGTGCCGGTGCGCGCGCATCCGCTGGCGGACCCGGCCAAGGGCACCGGCATCGCGATGGTCTGCACCTTCGGTGACCTGACCGACGTCACCTGGTGGCGCGAACTTGCCCTGGACACCCGGGTGGTGATCGGCCGCGACGGCCGGCTGCTGCCGGAGCCACCGCTCGGTGTGCCCGCGCAGCCGTACGCGGCGCTGGCCGGGCAGACCGTGAACGGCGCCCGGCGTACGGTGGTCGAGCTGTTGGCCGAGGCGGGTGACCTGGTCGGCGAGGCACGCCCGATCACCCACCAGGTGAAGTTCTACGAGCGGGGCGACCGGCCACTGGAGATCGTCTCGACCCGGCAGTGGTACCTGCGCAACGGTGGCCGTGACACCGACCTGCGGGAGGAGTTGCTGGCCCGCGGGCGGGAGCTGCGCTGGGTGCCGGAGCACATGCGGCACCGCTATGAGCACTGGGTGGGCGGACTGACCGGCGACTGGCTGGTCAGCCGGCAACGCTTCTTCGGCGTGCCGGTGCCGGTGTGGTACCGGCTCGACGACGCTGGCGAGCCGGACTGGTCCCAGCCTCTCACGCCGGAGGAGTCCGCGCTGCCGGTCGACCCGTCCGAGGACGCCCCGCCGGGGTACGACGAGTCGCGGCGCGGCGTGCCGGGCGGCTTCGTCGGCGACCCGGACGTGCTGGACACCTGGGCCACCTCGTCGCTGACCCCGCAGATCGTCGGCGGCTGGGAGCGTGACCCGGACCTGTTCGCCCGGGTCTTTCCGATGGACCTGCGCCCGCAGGGGCACGACATCATCCGTACCTGGCTGTTCGCCACGGTGGTCCGGGCGCACCTGGAACACGGCACCCTGCCCTGGCACACGACGGAGCTGTCCGGCTGGATCCTCGACCCGGACCGCAAGAAGATGTCGAAGTCCAAGGGGAACGTGGTCACCCCGATGGCGCTGCTGGAGCAGCACGGCTCCGACGCGGTGCGCTACTGGGCGGCCAGCGGCAAACCCGGCACCGACCTGGCCTTCGACCCGGCCCAGATCCGGATCGGGCGACGGTTGGCCACCAAGCTGCTCAACGCGTCGAAGTTCGCGCTCGGGTCGGGTGCCGCCGATGCGCTGCGCGCCCCGGCGACCGAACCACTCGACCGGGCGATGCTCGCCGAACTGTCCGCCGTGGTGGCGACCGTGACCGCAGCGTTCGAGGGGTACGACCACACGGCGGCGCTCCAGGCCACCGAGTCGTTCTTCTGGCGGTTCTGCGACGACTACATCGAGCTGGTGAAGGAACGCGCCTACGGCGACGGTACCGGGGCCGACTCGGCCCGGGCGGCGCTGGCCACCGCGCTCTCGGTGCAGTTGCGGCTGTTCGCCCCGGTGCTGCCGTACGCGACCGAGGAGGTCTGGTCGTGGTGGCGGTACGGTTCGGTGCACCGGGCACCGTTCCCGACCACGTACGAGGTGGGGCGGGCCATCCAGGGCGACGGTGATCCGCAGTTGCTGCGGCTGGCCGCCGACGCGCTCGGGCAGGTCCGGCGAGCCAAGTCCGAACGGAAGCTGTCGATGAAGGCCGAGGTGCCGCTGGCCGAGGCGCTCGGTCCGGCCGCCCTGCTCGACCAGCTCACCCAGGTCATCGACGACCTCCGGGCGGCCGGCCACATCGGCAAGCTCGACCTGCTCCCCGACCGCACCCCGGAGCTGGTGATCGCCTGCGCCTTCTAGATGCGTGCAAGGAAGGGCCCCTTGTTAACGCCTGGTGTAGAGGAAGGGCCCCTTTTAACAGCGCCGGCCGGAGGTGCCCGGGCCCGTCAACTGTTAATAGGGGGCCCTTCCTCTACCGGAGCCGTTAACAAGGGGCCCTTCCTTACACCCTCAGCTGGTTTCGCCGGCTACGGAGAAGGAGCGTAGGCGGTCGATCGAGAGGAAGGTGGCCGCGACGATGATCAGTGCGGTCATCACCGCCGCCACCGGTACGGACACCGTCGTGCCGAGCAGGTCGGTCGGGGCGAGCCGGTCGGCCAGGGCGATCACGTAGTGCTGGATGGAGAGCACCCGGGTACCGGTGACCACGTTGCTGAGCAGGCCTTCCCAGATCAGCACGTAGACCAGACCGAGCAGTACCGGTCGCCGGGTGAGCAGGCTGGCCGCCACGAACAGTGCCGTGTAGGCCAACGCACCCACTGACGCGGCGACGGCGAGCGCGACGCCCAGGCGTACCGAGTCGGCCAGCAGTCCCGCCGCGAACAGCGGGACCGCGACGGTGACCGCGGTGACCCCGGCCGCGACGGCCAGCTTCGGCAGCACGATCTGCCAGCGCGGCAGCGGGGTGGTGAGCACGTGCACCACAGTGCCGTCGTCGATCTCGGCTCCGAGCACCCCGGTGCCGACGATCAGGGCGACCACCGGCAGCACCACCGCCAGCCCGAGGCCGACCAGCACCGGTGGTCCCCAGTCGGTGGGAGCCACCCCGAGCCCCCGGGAGAGCACGGCCAGCACCACCAGCAGGACGGGCAGCGGCAGCAGCAGCAGGAACCGGCGTCGCCCGAACAGGCCGCGCGCGGTGATCCAGGAGACAGTGGACATCAGGCCTCCACCAGATAGGAGAAGACGCTCTCCAGGGATTCGTCCTCGGGTATCAGCTGCCGCACCCGTACGCCGCGGGCCAGGGCGACCTTCGGCAACATCCGGGTGAAGGCGCCGTAGTCACCGGCGCGCACGGTCAGGCCGTCACGCCCCAGCTCGACCCCGGTGACGGACGCCTCGGCCATCAACGCGACGGCCAGCGCCCGGTCGTCGGTGGACCGGATGGCGAAGACGTGCGGCCGGTTGGTCATCAGCCGCCGGATGGTCCGGAAGTCACCGGAGGCGGCGAGCCGGCCGGCGACCATCACCTGGACCGTGCCGGAGACCTGCTCGACCTCCTCCAGGATGTGCGAGCTGAACAGGATGGTGCGACCCGCGTCGCCGAGGGAGTGCAGCAGCTCCATCATGTGCAGCCGCTGGCGTGGATCCATGCCGTTGAACGGCTCGTCGAGCAGCAGCACCTGTGGATCGTGCACCAGCGCCGCCGCCACCCGGGTGCGCTGGCGCATGCCCTTGGAGTACGTGCCGATGCGGCGGTTCTGCGCGTCGGCCATCTCCACCAGGTCGATGGCGCGGCGGGCCGCCGCCTGCGGATCCGGCAGCCGGTGCAGCTTCGCGGTGGAGAGCACGAACTCGTACGCGGTGAGGAAGCTGTGCACCGCCTCCCGTTCGCTGACCAGGCCGAGCCGGCGGTAGACCTCCGGGTTGCGCCAGGTCGGCCGGCCGTCGAGGGTCACCTCACCCCGGGACGGGGCGAGGAAGCCGGCCATCATGTGCAGCAGCGTGGTCTTGCCCGCGCCGTTGGGACCGAGCAGCCCGGTCACCCCCGGCCCCAGGCTCATGCTCACGTTGTTGACCGCGACCACGTTGCCGTACCAGCGGGAGACCCCGGCGAGGTCGAGGGTGCTGGTGGCGGTGGCCGCCGGTGCGGCGGAACTCGTCGTGGTCATCGTGCGGCCACCTTCCGGTAGCGGGCCAGCAGCAGGGCGACGCAGCCCGTCACGAGCGCGACGGCGGCCAGCGCGTACACCGGGCCGAACGGCCCGAGGTCGAGTTCGGGGCCACCGGGGTCGGTGATCAGCAGGTCGCGCATCGTCCAGATGCCGACGCCCTGCACCAGGGTGGACGGCGAGGCGAGACCCGCCAACTGGTTCGCCGCCTGCGAGGGCAGGATCGACAGGGTGCCGACGATCGGCGTGGTCATCAGGAACACGGCGACGATCCCGCCGGCGGCGAAGGCCCGCTTGCCGGTCAGCGAGGCGACCAGCAGGCCGACCGAGGCGAAGACCACCGCCCACAGCCCGGCGTAGAGCAGCCCGGGCAGCAGGTCGAGCAGCTCGTCCCAGACCGCCCCCATGCCGTCGGCGGTGAACGCACCGCCGAGGAACATCAGCAGCTGCGGCGCGCCGAGCAGCAGGAAGAGCGCGGTGACGAGCGCGAGCAGCTTGGCCAGCGGGTAGTCGCCGTGTGGCAGGGGCCGGGAGAAGTACAGCGGCAGGACACCGCTGCGCATGTCCCGGGAGACCAGCTCGGGCGCGGCCACCGCGACGAAGAAGATGACCAGCCAGCTCATCGCGTCGGCGAACTGGGCGTACGTCATGATCACTTCGCCGACCTGGCTGCGGATCGCGGTCACCGCGGCGGCCACCATCAACACGATGCCGACCACCAGCCAGGGAAAGATCTTGGCTTTGGCGCTGCGGCCCAGCCCGAAGGTGGTCCGGACGCCGTGCAGGTACATCGCGCCGAAGACGTGCCGACGGCCCAGCCGGTGGCCGGTGTAGCGCTGGTAGCCGATGTCGTGGATGACGCCGGTCGGCTCAGGCATGGCTGTTCTCCCTCCGGGCGAAGAGTTCGGCCACCCGGTGCCGGCGCTGGTCCAGCCGGTGCAGGGGCAGGTCCAGTTCGGCCACCGCACCGAGGATCAGGTCGTAGGTGTCCTGGTCGGCCAGCGGCACGAGCAGCAGCCGACCCTCACGGCTCACCGGCAGGTCGAGCGCGGCGAGCCGGGCCGCCAGCGCCTCGGTGCCCTCGCTGACCTCGACCGCGAGCACGTCGGTGGCCGAGGTCATGGCGGCGATGTGGTCGGCCCGCAGCAGCCGTCCGCCCTCGATGGCGACGAGGGTGTCGCAGATCCGCTCGACCTCGCCCAGC
The DNA here is from genome assembly GCF_056150025.1 of Micromonospora aridisoli. Taxonomy (NCBI): domain Bacteria; kingdom Bacillati; phylum Actinomycetota; class Actinomycetes; order Micromonosporales; family Micromonosporaceae; genus Micromonospora; species Micromonospora aridisoli. The sequence goes on from NZ_JAXCFK010000010.1 coordinate 219,272, forward strand.
AGGTGCGAGCAGACCAGCACGGAGATGCCGAACTCGGTGCCGATCCGCTGCACCAGGGCGAGCATCGCGTCGCGACCGGCCGGGTCCAGCCCGTTGGTCGGCTCGTCGAGCAGCAGCAGGTCGGGATCGTGCACCAGCGCCTGGGCGAGCTTGACCCGCTGCTTCATGCCGGTGGAGTAGCCGCCCACCGGGCGGTGCCGCTCCTCGTGCAGCCCGACGTGGCGCAACGCCTCCGAGGCGCGCTCGCGGGCGACCGTACGCGGCAGGCCGCTGATCCGGCCCAGATGGGTGACCAGTTCGGCGGCGGAGAGGTCGGGCGGCAGGCAGTCGTGCTCCGGCATGTAGCCAACCCGGGCCCGCACCGCCGCCGTCTCGGCGGTCGGGTCGAGCCCCAGCACCTGTATCCGGCCGCGAGTGGGCGTGAGCAGGCCGAGCAGCAGCTTGATCAGGGTCGACTTGCCGGCGCCGTTGGCGCCGACCAGACCCACGATTCCTGGTTCAACCGCGACCGTCAGATCCGACAGTGCGGTGACCCCGCCGCCGTAGACCTTCGTCAACGACTCGGTTGCGATCAGTGTCACGCCGCCAGCCTAGAGCGGCCGGACAATGTGCCGCGCTCCGGAAGCAACCCCCGTTTCCCCTGATACCGGCGCACCGTCACCCCTTAGGGAGATCGGCTGAACGCCAGCGTCGATCCGTGGCACGACACCGCCGGGCGCCGCGCACCGGCGGACATCCTGTCCCCCAGGATCGGGCCCGCTGATACACAATGGACCTCACGATCCGCCCGTGCGGCGGCACGCCGGGTGACGGGAGAGCCATGACCGCTGGGGCCCTCAAGGTGAGCGTGGTGGTGCCGACGTACAACCCCGGCGCCTGTCTCGACCGGCTCGTCGAGTCGTTGCTGCGCCAGTCGCTGCCGGCGAACGAGTTCGAAGTGATCTTCGTCGACGACGGCTCCACCGACACCACGCCCGCCCGGTTGGACGCGTTGGCCGACGCCCACCCGCACTTCCACGTGCTGCACGCCGAGCACTCCGGCTGGCCGTCACGCCCGCGCAACCTGGGGGTGGCGCGGGCGCGCGGCGAGTACGTCCAGTTCGTCGACGACGACGACTGGCTCGCGGACGAGGCCCTGGCCCGGCTGTACGGGTACGCGGCGGAGAACGGCGCGGACATCGCCATCGGCAGGATGGCCGGGCACGGTCGCTCGGTGCCCCGCGAGCTGTTCCGGGTCAACCGGCCCGACGCCACGCTGGCCGACGCACCCCTGATGGAGAGCCTCACCTGCCACAAGATGTTCCGCCGGGCGTTCCTGCTGGAGCACGACCTGCGGTTCCCGGAAGAGGAGCGCAAGCGGCTTGAGGACCATCACCTGGTCACCCGGGCCTACCTCCTCTCCCGCCGCACCTGCGTGCTCGCGGACTACACCTGCTACCACCACTCACGGCGGCCCGACGGCGACAACCTGACCGCCACCCGGATGGAGCCGCAGGGCTACTTCCGCAGCCTGCGTGAGGTCCTCGACATCGTCGACGCGCACACCGAGCCGGGCCCGCTACGTGACCGGCTGCACCGGCGCTGGCTGCGGACCGAGATGCTCCGCCGGCTGCGCGGCAGTCGGCTGCGCAACGCACCCCGGGACTGGGTCGACCAGGTCGTGGCGCAGGTGCGGCAGACCGCCCGGGATCGTTTCGCACCGGAGGTGGCCGGCGCTCTGCCGACCCTGGACCGGGCCGTCGCCGCCCTGGCCGACCAGGGCCGCGTGGAGGATCTGTTCCGCATCGCCGAGTGGGAGGCGGGCATCCGCGCGAAGGTCCGCCTCAAGGCGTACGAGCTGGCCGACCACCGGCTCACCGTCACGGTCAGCGGGCGACTTCGCAGCGGCGACCGGCCCGTGTCGTACACCCGCACCGCCGACGGTCGGGATCTGCTGACCCTGCCGGTCGACGACCTGCCGGTCGAGCTGCTCGACTGCTCGGACGAGCTGCTGGCTCCCACCGCCGAGCTGCGCCGGGCCAGGCTCGACCTGGTCGCCCGGCGGGTCGCCGACGGCGACGAGTTCTACCTGCCGGTGAGTTTCGAGGTGGAGCGGGTGCCGCATCGCTGGGGCGGGCTGCGCCTGCTGTGGCGGGGCGACACGACCATCGACTTCCGCACCCTCAACAACGGCCGGACCGAGGGCGAGTGGATCTTCAAGGCGCGGCTCACCGGTTCCGGGTGCGAGGCAGACGCGACGTTGCCGCTGGCCGTGTCGTGCGCCACCGACGGTGCCTGCCCGGTGGTGGTCGACAAGCGGGAGAGGCCGCCGGATCCGGCACCCCCGGCCCCCCGCACTGGGCCGTGGCAGCGGCTGACCCGGGCGGTACGACAGCGGCTGGGCCGCGGCGCCGGGCGTCCGGTCCGCATCTCGTGACGCGTGCGGTGCTGACAGGACCACACGATCCGCGACACACTGGCACGATGTTCAGCCGTCTGCTCCGCACCCCGTTGACGTGGATCGCGATCACCGTGCTGGCCGCCGGGTCGGCCTTCGGCCTGTACTGGTTCCAGCCCTGGAAACTGCTCACCGACTCCGAGGTGGCCGAGCAGTTGTCCACGGTCGCGCCACCGGCCGCCTCCGGCGAGCCGACCTCCGCACCGCCCACCGGTACCGCCACCTCGACCCTGGTCAGCTCCGGTGACTTCATCAGTCACGAGCATGAGACGTCCGGCGGCGCGCGGATCGTGCGTACCGCCGACGGGCGACACCGGCTGGAGCTGGTCGGGTTGGCCACCTCCAACGGGCCGGACCTGCGGGTCTGGCTGACCGACCAGCCGGTCGTCGAGGGCAGGGACGGCTGGCACGTGTTCGACGACGGCCGCTGGGTCGAGCTGGGGCGGCTCAAGGGCAACCGCGGCGACCAGGGTTACGAGATCCCGGCCGATGTCGAGCTGACCGACCTGACCAGCGTCTCCATCTGGTGCAAGCGGTTCGCGGTCTCGTTCGGGGCGGCGGCGCTGAGCCGGGCGGGCTGAGCGGATCGAGCGGCTCCGGCGGCTGTCGGAAGCGGCCCGGGACCGGGCCGTCGGCTGACGCTGTCGGCACCGGCCGCCCGGCCCACGGGGCGGCAGGAGTGGCGCTCTCGACCGATCGGCGACCGGCTGCGAAACTGTGTGCCGGTCGCCGGAGTTGGGGGTCTGATGAGCAACGGGTGGGTGCTGCCCGACGAGGTGCTGCGGGAGGCACCGACGTACACGCCACGTCCCGGTGAGCTCGCGGATCTCGAGCTGCTGCTGATGGGTGCGTACGCGCCGCTGACCGGGTTCATGACCCGGGCCGACCTGGTCTCGGTCAGCCGCCGGGGGCGGCTCGTCGACGGTGCCCCGTGGCCGGTGGCCGTCTCCCTCCAGGTGCCCACGACGCTGGTGCAGCAGCTCGATCTCACCGAGCCGGACCGCCGGACCCTCGTGCTCACCGACGGTGAGGGCGCACCGATGGCGGCGCTGGAGGTGGCCGACGCCTGGACGGTCCGCGACGGAGTGGCCGGGGTCGGGGGCACCGTTCATCGGCTGGGCGACGGCGGGCACGGCCCGTTCCGGCGGCTGCGTCGTACGCCCGAGGAGATCCGTCCGCTGCTGCCACCGGGCCGGGTGCTCGGGGTGGTCGCGGACCGGCCGCTGCACCGGCCGCAACTGGCCCAGATCGCGCACGCCGTACGCACTCTCGGTGCGCATCTGCTGGTCATGATTCCGGTGAGCGAGGACGGCACCGGCGGCCTGCCGCCGGAGGCACTGGTACGCAGCGTCTTCGCCGCCCGTGACCGGATGCCACCGGCGACCCTGGTCGCCGTGCCGTTCTCCCGGCGGCGGGACGAGATCAGCGACGCCCTGCTGCTGGCCCGCGTCTCCGCCGCGTACGGCGTCACCCATCTGCTCTCCACCGGAGAGATGCTCTCCGGGGCCGGGCTGCGGGTGCTGGTGCCCCGGGAGTTGGCGTACGACAACCGGGACGGCCAGTGGCGTTGGCGCGAGGACATCCCGCCGCGCAACCGGCGGCTGGCGCTGAGCCAGGAGGAGATCAACGACCTGCTGGACCGGGGCTTCCCGCTGCCCGAGTGGCACACCCCACCGGCCGTGGCGAAGGAACTGAGCCGGGCCCGGCCGCCCCGTCGGCACCGCGGCCTGGTGGTGTTCCTGACCGGCCTCTCCGGTTCCGGCAAGTCGACCGTCGCCCGTGGACTCGCCGACGCGCTGCGCGAGGAGGGCGAGCGTACGGTCACGCTGCTCGACGGTGACGTGGTGCGACGCGAGCTGACCGCGGGGCTGGGCTTCAGCAAGGCCGACCGGGACACCAACGTGCGTCGGATCGGATGGGTTGCCGCCGAGATCGCCCGGCACCGGGGCATCGGCATCTGCTGCCCGATCGCCCCGTACGCCCAGGCACGGGCGACGGCCCGGGAGATGGCCGTGGCGGCGGGCGCGGGGTTCGTGCTGGTGCACGTCGCCACCCCGCTGGAGGTCTGCGAGCGACGCGACCGCAAGGGCCTGTACGCGCGGGCCCGGGCCGGCCTGCTCACCGGGATGACCGGCATCGACGACCCGTACGAGGAGCCGACCGACGCGGATCTGGTGCTGGACACCACCGAGCTGACCGTGGACGAGGCGGTGCAGCGGGTCCTGCACCACCTGACCGAGACCGGGTGGGTGGAGCCCCGCCTGCCGGCCGTCTGACCACGGCACCGCCCCCTTCCGGTGACCGACCCTGGACGCTAGTGTTTGTCTCTGTTCGGAGATGTTCGTTCACGTGAGGCGTGAAGAGAGGCCGATGCTCGCGCAGCAACGCCATGCGGCGATCCTCGACCGGGTCCGCGCCAGCGGCGGCGTACGCGTCGGTGAGCTGGCCGCCGAGTTCGGCGTCTCCGACATGACCATCCGTCGTGACCTGGACGTGCTGCACGAACGTGGTCTGCTGGCCAAGGTGCACGGTGGCGCCACCGTCGCCGGGGCCACCGACGAGCCGGGGTTCCAGGCGAAATCCGTGCGTCAGCAGGCCGAGAAGGCGGCCATCGCGGCGCATGCCGCGCGACTGGTCCGGCCCGGGGCCGCGATCGCGCTCTCCGCCGGCACCACCACCGCCGAACTGGCCCGACGTCTGGTCGACGTGCCGGCCCTGACGGTGGTGACCAACTCGCTGCCGGTGGCCGACATCCTGCACGAACGGGGTCGCGACGACCAGACGGTGGTGCTGACCGGCGGGGTACGGACCCCCTCCGACGCGCTGGTGGGGCCAGTGGCCGTCGGCGCGGTGCGTACCCTGCACCTGGATCTGCTCTTCCTCGGCGTGCACGGGATAACCGAGCGGACCGGTTTCACCACGCCCAACCTGACCGAGGCCGAGACGAACCGGTCCCTGGTCGCGGCGGCGGACCGGTTGGTGGTGCTCGCCGACCACACCAAGTGGGGAACCGTGGGCATCTCCGCCATCGCCGCGCTGGCCGAGGCGGACGTGCTGGTCACCGACGACCGGTTGGCGCCGGAGGCGCGCCGGCTGCTCGGCGACCGGGTCGGCGAACTGGTCGTCGTGCCGGTCCCCCGGGGCGGGACGGCGCGATGAAGCGTACGGCGATCAGCCTTGCCGACGGCCGCGAACTGATCTACTTCGACGAGCGTGACGACGCCGTACGGGACCAGCCGGACCGACGCCCGCTGCCGCCTCCGCCGCCGGCCTCCCAGTTGCGCTACGACCCGTTGACCGACGAGTGGGTGGCGCTCGCGGTGCACCGACAGACGCGGACGTTTCTGCCTCCGGCCAACGAATGCCCGCTCTGCCCCTCGACCGTGGACCGGCTCAGCGAGATCCCGGCCCCGGACTACGCGGTCGCGGTCTTCGAGAACCGGTTCCCGGCACTGAGCGGGCGGGTGGTCGCGGAACCGGCCGCGATCACGCCGTTCACCGCCGCCCGACCGGGACAGGGGCGCTGCGAGGTGGTCTGCTTCACCGACGACCATGACGCCTCGTTCGCCGCGCTGCCGCCCCGCCGGGTACGCACCGTGCTGGACGCGCTGGCCGACCGGACCGCGGTGCTCGGCGGGCTTCCCGGCGTCGAGCAGGTGTTCTGCTTCGAGAACCGGGGCGTGGAGATCGGAGTGACGCTGCATCACCCGCACGGCCAGATCTACGCGTACCCGTTCGTGACCCCGCGGACCCGGTCGCTGCTGGGCGCGGCCCGCCGGCACGCCGAGCGCACCGGCGGTGGCAATCTCTACGCCGACGTGCTCGCCGCCGAGCGCGCCGCCGGCGAACGGGTGGTGGCGACGAACGAGCACTGGACGGCGTACGTCCCGGCGGCCGCCCGGTGGCCCTTCGAGGTGCACGTGGCGCCGCACCGGGCGGTGCCCGACATCCCGGCCCTGAGCGACCCGGAACGTGACGCCTTCGGGCCGCTCTACCTGGACCTGCTGCGCCGCTTCGACGGGTTGTTCGACGCGCCCATGCCCTACATCGCCGCCTGGCACCAGGCACCGGTACGCGTCGAGCGCGAGCTGGGGCATCTGCACCTGCAACTGTTCAGCGTCCGGCGGGCGGCGGACAAGCTGAAGTACCTGGCCGGCTCCGAATCGGCGATGGGTGTCTTCATCAACGACATCGCTCCGGAACGGGCCGCCGAGCTGTTGCGCGCGGTGTGACGAGCCGGCCCACCGGTCGTCGGCCCTTACCCGCCGGGCACAGGGCGCGGGGGGCCCGGGACAGGGCCCCCCGCAGGGAAGGGACGGCTGGCTGTACTCGACAGCCGGGAAGGCTGGCTGCTGGGCACGCGCGTCGCGCGGTGGCGACGGTCAACCTTCCTGGACGGGACTGGCATCTCGTCCACTCAGGTCAACGAGGCGCGCCGGGCGGAGTGACGCCGGCTGGCGCGTCCCGCGACGACACGCCGGCTGGGCACCGGACGCGCCGGGCCCGCCGGCACTGTGGCCGGCGGGCCCGGTGAATGCGGAGGTTCCGCGGGACCGGCGGGGCTGCGGCGTCACCGCCCCACTGCCGGTACCGGTCAGGCGGCCAGGCGGCGCGCCAGGTTCTCGTCGAGCGTGTTCATGAATTCGTCGGTGGTCTGCCAGGGAGCGTCCCGCGAGATGAGCAGCGCCAGGTCCTTGGTCATCTGGCCGCTCTCGACGGTGTCGACGATGACCTGCTCCAGAGTGTTGGCGAACTCGGTTACCGCCGGGGTGCCGTCGAGCTTGCCCCGGTGGGCCAGGCCACGGGTCCAGGCGTAGATCGAGGCGATCGGGTTGGTCGAGGTCTTCTCGCCCTTCTGCCACTGCCGGTAGTGCCGGGTGACGGTGCCGTGGGCGGCCTCGGCCTCGACGGTGCGGCCGTCGGGCGAGAGCAGGACCGAGGTCATCAGGCCCAGCGACCCGAAGCCCTGCGCGACGGTGTCGGACTGCACGTCACCGTCGTAGTTCTTGCACGCCCAGACGTATCCGCCCTCCCACTTGAGCGCGGCGGCGACCATGTCGTCGATGAGCCGGTGCTCGTAGGTGAGCCCGGCGGCGTCGAACTCCGCCTTGAACTCGTTCTCGAACACCTCGGCGAAGATGTCCTTGAACCGGCCGTCGTACGCCTTGAGGATCGTGTTCTTGGTGGACATGTAGACGGGGTAGCCGCGGTCCAGCCCGTAGCGGAACGAGGCGCGGGCGAAGTCCCGGATCGAGTCGTCGTAGTTGTACATGCCCATGGCGATGCCGCCGCCGGGGAAGTTGGCGACCTCCATCTCGACCGGCTGCGAACCGTCGGCCGGGGTGTAGGTGATGGTCACCGTGCCCGGGCCGGGGACGACGAAGTCGGTGGCCCGGTACTGGTCGCCGCGGGCGTGCCGGCCGATGATGATCGGCTTGGTCCAGCCGGGGACGAGCCGCGGCACGTTGGACATGATGATCGGCTCACGGAAGACGACGCCGCCGAGGATGTTGCGGATGGTGCCGTTCGGCGACCGCCACATCTTCTTCAGGCCGAACTCCTCGACCCGGGCCTCGTCCGGAGTGATGGTGGCGCACTTGACACCGACGCCGTGCTCCTTGATGGCGTTGGCGGCGTCGACGGTCACCTGGTCGTCGGTGGCGTCACGGTGCTGGATCGACAGGTCGTAGTAGTGCAGGTCGACGTCGAGGTAGGGCAGGATCAGCTGCTCCCGGATCTGCTTCCAGATGATCCGGGTCATCTCGTCGCCGTCGAGCTCTACGACCGGGTTGTTTACCTTGATCTTCGCCATCGGCCGGCGCTCCTCTCAGGGGACATCCTCAAGCAGTACGAGCGTACTGCAAACCACCTGCCACCCCCCACTCACCCCGACGCCAGCTGACCCGAGACCCAGTTGACCAAGAGGTTCGCGTCCGGAAGTGGCCTTCATCGTGACGCAAACCTCTTGATCGACGTGGCGAGGCAGGCGGGGGGTCACATGGAGGCGATGTCGGACTGCTTGGCGCGGACGGCCTCGGCGGCCTCCTTGAGGGCGGCCAGCTCGTCGGCGTCGAGGTCGGTCTCCACCACGCGCTTGACGCCCTGGGCACCGATCTCGGCCTCCACACCGAGGTAGACCCCGGAGATGCCGTACTCGCCGTCGACCCAGGCGCAGACCGGCATGACCTCGCCGGAGTCCTCCGCGACGGCCTTGGCCATCCGGGCCGCGGCCGCCGACGGGGCGTAGTACGCCGAGCCCGTCTTGAGCAGCGCCACCACCTCGGCGCCACCATTGCGGGTACGGACGACCAGGTCCTCGATCTGCTCGGCCGGCATGACCTCACGCAGGGGCTTGCCGTCGACGGTGCTCTTGGACGGAACCGGGACCATGGTGTCGCCGTGCGAACCGAGGGTCAGGGTCCGTACCGACTTCACCGGTACCTCCAGCGCCTCGGCGACGAAGTTGGTGAACCGTGCGGTGTCCAGCATGCCGGCCTGGCCGAGCACCCGGTTGCGGGGGAACTGGGTCGCGATCTGAGCCAGCGCGGTCATCTCGTCGAGCGGGTTGGAGACCACGATGACGACGGCGTTCGGCGCGTACTTGGCGACGTTCTCGGCGACCTGGCGGACGATCTTCGCGTTGGTCTCCAGCAGGTCCATCCGGCTCATCCCGGGCTTGCGCGGCAGGCCGGCGGTGATGACCACGACGTCGGAGCCCTCGATGCCCTCGTAGCCCTCACCGTTCGGACCGGTCGTGATGCCCACGACCTTGGTCTCGAAGCCCTCCACGGCACGCGACTGGTTGAGGTCCAGGGCGATGCCCGCGGGCTTGCCCTCGATGATGTCGGTGATCACGACGGTGTCGAAGACGTCGTACTCGGCCAGGCGCTGCGCGGTGGTGGAGCCGTAGAAGCCGGCCCCGACGACAGTGACCTTCTTACCCATGGTCGTCCCACTCCCTGATACCAGTCGGTTTTCCGGACCGTATCAGCCATCCTGGCACCGAGCGGGCCAGGGGCGGACGGTTATGACCACTCCGGGGTTTTCGTACCCACGGTGCAGGGCACGCGGCTCACGCCTCAGCCGCGCTCGGCCCGCTCCACGACGTTGGTGAGCAACATGGCGCGGGTCATCGGGCCCACCCCACCCGGCATCGGCACCAGCTTGCCGGCCACCTCGGCGACCTGCGGGTCCACATCGCCGGTGTAGCGGCCCTTGCCGTCCGGTCCGATCACCCGGGTGATGCCCACGTCGACCACGACGGCACCGGGGGTGACCATGTCCGCGGTGAGCAGTCCGGGCACGCCGGCCGCGACGATGACGATGTCGGCGGCACGGGTGTGCGCGGCCAGGTCGAGGGTGCCGGTGTGGCAGAGGGTGACCGTGGCGTTCTCGCTGCGCCGGGTCAACAGCAGCCCCAACGGGCGTCCGACGGTGTTGCCCCGGCCCACCACCGCCACGTTGGCGCCGCGCAGCGGCACCTCGTGCCGACGGAGCAGTTCCACGATGCCGCGCGGGGTGCAGGGCAGCGGCGCGTCGTAGCCGAGCACCAGCCGGCCCAGGTTGACCGGGTGCAGACCGTCGGCGTCCTTGTCCGGGTCGATCAGCTCCAGCACCCGCTGCGTGTCCAGGTGCGCCGGCAACGGCAGCTGGACGATGTAGCCGTGACAGGCCGGGTCGGCGTTGAGCTCGGCGAGGACCTGGTCGACCTGCTCCTGGGTGGCGTCGGCCGGCAGTTCCCGGCGGATCGAGGCGATGCCGACCTCGGCGCAGTCCCGGTGCTTGCCGTTGACGTACGCCTGCGAGCCCGGATCGGCCCCGACCAGCACCGTACCGAGCCCCGGCACGGTGCCCCGTTCCGCCAGCGCCTTGACCCGCGCGCGCAGCTCGTCCTTGATCTCGGCCGCGGTCGCCTTGCCGTCCAGAAGCCTCGCCGTCACGACCAGATCGTCTCACGCCCGACGCCGCCGGCTCCGGCGACCTCGGACCTGCGTCGAAGTCCCTGGCCGGCCTGCGGCGGGCCCAGACGACGGCCGGCGGCGTCGGTCCTGGACGACCGGCCCGACCAACCAGGCAGATTACTTTGAGTGAGGTGTTATTAGTCACCCAGCGTTACCAGCTGTGGGGCGCGCCACAGCCGCTCCGGATTACCGGGGATGAAGCCGCACAATTCGGCGATCATGACCAAGCGTCACCAGTCACCCCACAGCACATCCGGGGCCGCCCCAACCGAGCAATATCTTCGCACTTCCCGGCCCGCTTGAGCGGTTCTGACATAGCACGCGGGCGGTGGCCCGACAAGGCAGGGGGTGGCGTTCTGTTACACGTTCGCAACCGCTACGTTGCCGAGTCGCGGCACACGACCTACCGTTGCCGATCGTTGCGCAGCGTCACCCAATGCCGGGCCCGATTGCGCAGAGTGATTGAGATGAGGAGGCTAGATGCGTGTTCGTAGGCTCGCTGCCTGGACCGCCCTCCCGCTCGCGGTGACCCTGGGCCTGGTGGCCTGCGGCTCGGGCGGCGATGGCGGATCCGGCGAGAGCGACCCCAACGCGGCCGTGCGGATCGAGATCGCCGAGCCGCAGCACCTGGTGCCGACCAACACCAACGAGACCAGTGGCTCCCAGGTGCTCGCCGCCCTGTTCAGCCCGCTGGTCGACTACGACGAGGCCCACCGGCCGTACGAGGTCGCGGCCGAGTCGATCACGTCCGAGGACAACACCACCTGGACGGTCAAGCTCAAGGACGGCTACACCTTCCACAACGGCGAGGCGGTCACCGCCGACAACTACCTCGACGCCTGGAACTACGGCGCGTACGCCCCGAACGGCCAGAACTCCAGCTACTTCTTCGAGAAGATCGCCGGCTACGACGACCTGCAGGGCGAGAGCCCGAAGGCCAAGACGCTCAGCGGGCTGAAGAAGGTCGACGACCTGACCTTCACCGTCACGCTGTCGCAGCCGTACAGCGAGTTCAAGTCGATGCTCGGCTACACCGCCTTCTACCCGCTGCCGGAGGCCGCCTTCTCCGCGCCCGGTGAGCTGGCCGAGGGCTACGAGCAGGCGCCGATCGGTCAGGGCCCGTTCAAGATGAAGGGCACCTGGCAGCACGACGCCAAGGTCGAGGTCGAGCGGTACGACGCCTTCCCCGGCGAGCAGCCGAAGGTGGCCGGCGTCGAGTTCCGGATCTACCAGCAGCTGACCGCGGCGTACGCGGACGTGCTGTCGGACAACCTCGACGTGATCAAGACCATCCCGACGGAGAACCTCTCCACCGCCGGCACCGACCTGGGCGACCGTTTCCTGCAGAGCCCGGCGTCGTCGCTGCACTTCCTGGCGTTCCCCACCTTCCAGGAGGAGTTCAGCAACCCGGACGTGCGCAAGGCCATCTCCATGGCGATCGACCGTGAGGAGATCACCCGGTCGATCTTCAAGGACTCGCAGCAGCCGGCCCGCTCGTTCGTCTCCCCCGCCGTCGCCGGCTACCGGGAGAACACGGTCGGCGCCGCGGGCGAGTTCGACCCGGCCAAGGCCAAGGCGCTCTACCAGGCCGCGGGCGGCCCGTCGAAGATCACCCTGTCCTACAACGGCGACGGCGGCCACAAGGACTGGATCGACGCAACCTGCAACCAGCTCAAGGCCAACCTGGGCGTGGACTGCGTGGGCAGCGCCGAGCCGAAGTTCGCCGACCTGCTGACCAAGGTCAAGGCCAAGCAGCCGGTCGGCCTGTTCCGGATGGGCTGGGTCATGGACTACCCGTCCATGGAGAACTACCTGGGCCCGCTGTACAGCAGCAACGGTTCCTCGAACTACTACGGCTACAGCAACCCGGACTTCGACCGCCTGCTCGCCGAGGGCGCCAGCGCGCCCAGCGAGGAGGAGGCGATCAAGAAGTACCAGCAGGCCGAGGACCTGTTGGCCGAGGACCTGCCGGTCGTGCCGCTGCGGTTCGGCCAGAACAACTTCGGCCACTCGACCAAGGTCAAGAACGTCGAGATGGACCTCTTCGACCGGATCGACCTGATCAAGATCGAGGCCGTGAAGTAACAGCGACGCAGGCGGGTCGGGTCATCGCGAGGTGACCCGACCCGCCACGCGGTTCGCCCCTTTTCAGAGAGACTGCCAAGTATGTTCCGCTTCATCGTGCGGCGTCTGCTCCAGATGTTCCTGGCCTTCTTCGGAACCACGCTGATCGTCTACGCCCTGATGTTCGCCGGCCAGGGCGACCCGATCCAGGCTCTCGCCGGTGAACGCCCGGTCACCGCCGCACAGCGGGCGTACCTCACGGAGAAATACCACCTCGACGCCACCGGCGTCGGCGGCTTCTTCTACCGGTACTTCGACTACATCTCCAACCTGCTCCGCGGAGACCTGGGCGAGTCGCTCACCGGGCGGTCGATCGGCGACATCCTCGCCACCGCCTGGCCCGTCACGATCAAGCTGGCCCTGATCGCCATCGCGGTCGCCGTCATCTTCGGGGTCACCGCGGGCGTGCTCGCCGGCATCCGACGGGCCAGCATCTTCGACAACGCCACGCTGCTGCTGACCCTCCTGGTGCTCGGCATCCCGACCATCGTGCTCGCCCCGCTCGCGCAGTACTTCCTCGGCGTGAAGTGGCAGCTCTTCCCGCCCACCGCCGGTGCCGACCCCGACTTCCGCGCCTTGCTGCTGCCGGGCATCGTGCTCGGCTCGCTCTCCCTGGCCACCGCGCTCCGGCTGACCCGTACCTCGGTGGCCGAGAACCTGCGCGCCGACTACGTGCGTACCGCCCGGTCCAAGGGGCTGCCGACCCGGCGGGTGGTCAGCGTGCACGTGCTGCGCAACTCGCTCATCCCCGTGATCACGTTCCTGGGCGTCGAGGTCGGCAACCTGATGAGCGGGGCGATCATCACCGAGGGCGTGTTCAACATCCCGGGCGTCGGCTTCAACCTCTTCCGTGGCATCCGCACCGAGGACGGCCCGCTGGTGGTGGGCATCGTCAGCGTCCTCGTCGTGGTCTACCTCGTCTCCAACCTGGTGGTGGACGTCCTGTACGCCGTCCTGGACCCAAGGATCCGCTATGAGTGACCGCCGAACCCGCACCCTCAGCGACCGGACCGAGGGGTGGCGATGAGCGACTTCGAGACGGTGGCGGCGTCGGAGAACCAGGCCGCCCGGCGCGGGCCGTCGGGGGAACCGGGCACACCGAACCAGGTGGGTCAGCCCCGCAAGCCGCGCAGCCTGGCCGGTGACGCCTGGCGCGACCTGCGCCGCAAGCCGATCTTCTGGATCAGCCTGATCCTGGTGCTGCTGGTCACCGCGATGGCCGCGGTGCCGGGGCTGTTCACCAGCAACGATCCCACCGACTGCGTACTGGCCCGGCAGCACGCCGCGCCCTCCGGCGGGGCCATCTTCGGGTACGACTTCCAGGGCTGCGACACGTACGCCCGCGCGGTCTACGGCGCCCGCGCCTCGCTGCTGGTGGGCGCGCTGTCGGCCCTGCTGACCGGCCTGATCGCGCTGGTGGTGGGGATGCTCGCCGGGTACTTCGGCGGCTGGGTCGACGCGGTGCTCTCCCGGGTGATCGACATCGTGCTCGGCATCCCGCTGCTGCTGGCCGCGATCGTCCTGCTCAAGCGCGTCGGCAGCGACAGCGCCACGGTACGCATCGGCGCGGTCATCTTCGTGCTGGCGGTGCTCGGTTGGACCACCGCGGCCCGGGTGGTGCGCTCCTCGGTGATCACCGCCCGCGAACAGGACTACGTGGCCGCGGCCCGGATGCTGGGTGCCGGCAACGGCCGCATCATGTGGCGGCACATCCTGCCGAACGCGCTGGCCCCGGCGATCGTGGTGCTGACCATCGCCCTCGGCTCGTTCATCGCCGCGGAGGCGACGCTGTCGTTCCTCGGCATCGGGCTGAGGGAGCCGACCATCTCGTGGGGCATCGACATCAACAACGGCCGGGTGCACATGCGGGAGTCGGCGACCCCGCTGGTGGTTCCGTCGACCTTCCTGGCGCTGACCGTACTGGCCTTCATCATGCTCGGCGACGCGATCCGCGACGCCTTCGACCCGAAGCTCCGGTGACCCCCTCATGAGTGAGAACGCCGTCCGGCCGACGCCGGCCTCGCCCACCCCGCCGGGCGGGCACCTGCTGGAGGTACGTGACCTGCACGTCGAGTTCCGCACCGGCGAGGGTGTGGCCAAGGTGATCAACGGGGTCAGCTACCACCTGGACCCGGGCGAGACGCTCGCCGTGCTGGGCGAGTCCGGCTCCGGCAAGTCGGTCACCGCCCAGGCCATCATGGGGATCCTGGACACGCCCCCGGCACACGTCAGCGCCGGCGAGATCCGCTACCAGGGCCGGGACCTGCTGGGCCTGCCGGAGGAGCAGCGCCGGCAGATCCGGGGCAAGGAGATCGCCATGATCTTCCAGGACGCCCTCTCCGCGTTGAACCCGGTCTTCCCGGTCGGCTGGCAGATCGGCGAGACGCTGCGCCAGCGGCTCGGCATGTCCCGCGCCGACGCCCGCCGCCGTTCGGTGGAACTGATGGACCTGGTGCAGATCCCCGGCGCGGCGCGGCGTCTCGGTGACTACCCGCACCAGTTCTCCGGCGGCATGCGGCAGCGGGTGATGATCGCGATGGCGCTGGCGATGGAGCCGAAGGTGCTCATCGCCGACGAGCCCACCACCGCGCTGGACGTCACCGTGCAGGCCCAGATCATGGACCTCCTCGCCGACCTGCGGCGGGACCTGGACATGGCGATGATCCTGATCACTCACGACCTCGGCGTGGTGGCCGACGTCGCGGACCGGATCGCGGTCATGTACGCGGGTCGGATCGTCGAGCACGCCGACGTCCGGTCGCTGTACCGGGCACCCGCCCACCCGTACACCAAGGGGTTGTTGAACTCGATCCCGCGCCTGGACCAGCGGGGCGGGAAGCTGTCCACGATCCGTGGTCTGCCACCCAACCTCATGCGCATCCCCAGCGGTTGTCCCTTCCACCCCCGGTGCCCGTACGTGCAGCAGGTCTGCGTGGACGTGGTGCCGCACGACCTGGTCCTCGGCGACGGCCGGACCAGCGCGTGCCATTTCGCCCAGGAGGTACGTGATGACCGCGCCGGCTAGCCCGACCACGGTCCGCGGCGAGACGCTCCTCGACGTCAACCACGTGGTCAAGCACTTCCCGATCACGCAGGGCGTGCTGTTCAAGAAGAAGACCGGTGCGGTCAAGGCCGTCGACGGGGTGAGCTTCCAACTGCGCCGGGGCGAGACCCTGGGCATCGTCGGCGAGTCGGGCTGCGGCAAGTCCACCCTGGCCCGGCTGCTGATGCGGCTGGAGAAGCCGACCGCCGGTCGCGCCACCCTGGCCGGCCAGGACCTGTTCGCCGCCTCCGGCGGCGAGTTGCGTCGGATCCGGCGCAACATGCAGATGGTCATGCAGGATCCGTACACCTCGCTGAACCCGCGGATGACCGTCGGCGACATCATCGGCGAGCCGTTCGAGATCCACCCGGAGGCGGCTCCGAAGGGCAGCCGCCAACGTCGCGTCCAGGAACTGCTCGACGTCGTCGGGTTGAACCCGGAGCACATCAACCGCTATCCGCACCAGTTCTCCGGCGGCCAGCGGCAGCGCATCGGCATCGCCCGGGCGCTGGCGCTCCGGCCCGAGGTGATCGTCTGCGACGAGCCGGTCTCCGCGCTGGACGTCTCCATCCAGGCGCAGGTCATCAACCTGCTGGAGAAGCTCCAGGACGAGCTGGGCCTGTCGTACATCTTCATCGCCCACGACCTGTCGGTGGTCCGGCACATCTCCGACCGGATCGCGGTGATGTACCTCGGCCGGATCGTGGAGATCGGCACCGAGAACGAGATCTACGAGCGCGCCACCCACCCGTACACCCAGGCGCTGCTCTCCGCGGCACCCGTGCCGGACCCGGACGCTCGGGAGCACCGCAGCGTCATCCGGCTGCGGGGGGACGTGCCGAGCCCGGCGGATCCGCCGAGCGGTTGCCACTTCCGCACCAGGTGCTGGAAGGCGCAGGAGATCTGCGCCCTTCAGGACCCGCAGGCGGTGCTGCGGGCCGCCGACCCCCACCCGTCGGCCTGCCACTTCGCCGAGCTACGCCCGGGGGTGTGAAGAACGCACTCCCTCCCTAGTGGATCGCACCGCGCCGATCCTTTGTAGAAGAAGCACCCGATGAAGGATGTTGCGCCCCTGCCCACTCACTAGGGTCTACAGCCGTGACGCAGGTGGCGCTTCGGCCGACGACGGGCCCCACGGTCGGGGTCGCCGCGAGGAACAGCCGGATCACCGTGCGGTACGTGCGGGCCACCGTCGCGGTCGCCGCCCTCGGCACCGCCTGGTGCGTCGCGAACTTCACGGTCGGCGCCGGCACCGAGGCGCTCGCGTACACCTTCGTTCCCGTCGGCGGGGTCCTCGCCGCCGGGTCCGTCGTACACCTGCTCCGCCGCGCCGACCTCGACCCGGTCACCCGGCGCTTCTGGCGCGCGCTCCTCGTCGCGGCGGTCACCATCACCATCGGGTACGGCTGGCTGGCGCTGGACATGCTGACGCACGCCACCGAGGCCCGTACCCGAAGCATGCCGTTGCCGGCGGCGGCCTGCGTGGCGTTCGGATTCGTCGTCGCCATCTGGGCGGTCGCCCGGGTGCCCGTCGTCGAGGCCGGCGGGGTCGAGCGATGGCGCATCCTGCTCGACCGCATGATCGCGTTCCTCGGCTGCGCGGCGCTGCTCTGCTACGTCGGGCTGGCCCCGATGCTGACCGCCGACGAGGCGTGGAGCCCGCAGGCGATGGCGCTGGTCGGGCTCGCGTTCCTGGTCGCGGTCGGTGCCGCGACCAAGGTGTCCTTCGTCGCCGGTGGCCCGGTGGATCGCGTCGCCCTCCGATTCGTCGCGGCCAGCGGCGGTGTCACCGCCGGGATCGTCGCCGTGCTCGCGGTCCGGTACGGGTACGTCGCCGCCATTCCCTCCCAGGCGGTCGTGATGCCGCTGACCCCGGTGTTCTTCACCCTCGGCGTCACGGCGCAGTGGCGGGCCGAACTCGGCATCCGGCGCGATCAGGCCCGCAACGGCATGCTGCTGCCGTACCTGGCCGTGGTGGCGGTCGACGTGCCGTTGCTCGCGGTCGCGTTCGGCGCCCCCCTGACCTGGCCCGTCCGGGTGGTCCTGATCGCCGCCGTGGTGGTGACCGCGCTGGTCAGCGCCCGGCAGTTCATCGCCTACCGGGAGAACGCCCGGCTGCTGCGGAACACCCGCGTCCAGGAGGAGCGCCTCCAGTACGAGGTCAGCCACGACGGCCTCACCGGGCTGGCCAACCGGGAACTCTTCCGGGACCGACTCGCGGCCGCGCTCACCGCGACGACACCAGCCTCGGTGCTCCTGGTCGACCTGGACGATTTCAAGACCGTCAACGACCTGCTCGGGCACGGCGTCGGTGACCGGCTGCTCGTCTCGGTCGCCCAGTTGCTGCGCGCCGAGGTCGGCGACGACGGCCTGCCGGTACGGGTCGCCGGTGACGAGTTCGCCGTCCTGCTCACCGGCGCGGACGCCGACCCGGAGGAACTGGCCGGCCGGCTGCTGGCCGCGCTCGACCACCCGATCAGCCAGCACCGGCTGCTGGTGCAGGCCAGCATCGGCATCGCCGACGCCACGCCCGGGGCCACCGTCGACTCGGTGCTGCGGGACGCCGACGTCGCCATGTACACGGCCAAGCAGCGCGGAAAGGCGAGCTTCGTACGCTACGTGGACGGCATGGGCGAGCCGGTACTGGCGCACATGCAGCTCGGCGGCGAACTGCGGCGGGCCTTGGACGACAACGAACTGCGGGTCGTCTACCAGCCGATCCTGCGGCTCGACGACTACCGGTTGGTCGGCGTCGAGGCGCTGGTCCGCTGGCACCATCCGAGCCGCGGCGTGGTCAGCCCGGCCGAGTTCATCCCGGCCGCCGAGCGGACCGGTCTGATCGTGCCGCTGGGCCGGTTCGTGCTGCGCGAGACGTGCCGCCAGGCGGCGGCATGGTCACTGGAGTTCGGGCCGGACGCACTCCGGGAGGCGGGCCTGAACGTCTCCGCGCGGCAACTGCACGACCCCGACTTCGTCTCCGACGTGACGGCCGCGCTCGTCGAGAGCGGACTGCCCTGCGACCGGCTGGTGCTGGAGGTGACCGAGTCCGCGGTGCTACGCGGTCAGCAGGTCTCCCGCACCCTCTTCGAACTGGACCGGATGGGGATCCGCCTCTCGCTGGACGACTTCGGCACCGGCGAATCGTCGCTGAGCCTGCTACGGGCCTTCCCCGCCTCGATCGTGAAACTCGACAAGTCCTTCGTCGACGGGATCGAGATCGACGACGGCCAGGCCGCGGCGGCCGACGCCCGGCAGGCGGTGGCCCGGGCGGTGATCCAGCTCGCCCACGCCCTCGGCCTGGAGACCGTCGCCGAGGGCGTGGAGAACGTCGAGCAGGTCGCCGTGCTCCGCGACCTCGGCTACACCCATGGCCAGGGTTATCACCTGGCCCGGCCGATGACCGCCGACGGCATCTCCGGCCTGCTGGCCCGGCAGCGGACCGTGGCAACCGTCCAACCGCCAACCTGAACGGGACTGGCGGGCTGATTTGCACGGGATGGCAGATGTGCCAGCCTGGCTGGGTGACCAAGGGTGACAGTGAGCTGACGGGCTGGGATTTCTTCATCTCGTACACGCAGGCGGACCGGTCGTGGGCAGAGTGGATCGCGTGGCTGTTGGAGGAGGACGGCCATCACGTGTTGGTGCAAGCCTGGGATTTCGTGCCGGGCACTCACTGGGTCCAGGGAATGCAGGACGGAACGACCCGCGCAGCGCGGACGATCGCCGTGCTGTCGCCGGATTATCTGACGTCCGTCTACGGGAGTGCGGAGTGGCAGGCGGCATGGGCGGCGGATCCGGCCGGCCGTGACCGCAAGCTGCTCACGGTGCGGGTGAAGGAGTGTGAGCGGCCGGGCCTGTTGGCCAACGTGGTGGGCATCGACATCCATGGTGTACCCGAGGCGAAGGCGAAGGCCCGGTTGCGGACCATGGTGACGCGAGCCCTGGCGGGGCGCGCCAAGCCACCGAGCCCGCCCGCCTTCCCTGGCGGACGGGCAATACCCCGAGAGACACGGTTCCCCGGAGCCCTACCCACGGTGTGGAACGTCCCGGCCCGCAACCCACATTTCACCGGACGTGATCGGGATCTGAAGGCGCTGGCAGATGGGTTGGCGGCGGGCTCGCCGCTCACCGTGCATTCGATACGTGGGCTAGGCGGAGTCGGCAAGACGCAGCTCGCCGTGGAGTACGCGTACCGGCAGATGGGCCACTACGACCTGGTGTGGTGGGTGGCGGCGGAAGAACCGACGGCGGTTCCTGACCAGTTCGCCCGCCTGGCACAGCAGTTGGGAATGGAGACGGACACGGATCCGGAGACGTTGCGGGTGGCGGTGCATGAAGCGTTGCGGGAGGTCCCCGGATGGTTGCTCGTCTTCGACAACGCCGACGAGGTCGAGCAGGTGCGCCCATGGCTGCCCGCCCTTCCGCTGCCGCCGGGGATCCCCGGTCATGTCCTGGTGACCACCCGCCGACGTGGCTTCTCGGCGCTCGGGCGCGTGCACGACCTGGACGTGTTGGAGCCGGGTGAGGCGGTGGAGCTGATGCGAGCACGGGTACCGACTCTTCCGGATGAGGTGGCGCTGCAGATCGCCACGGAGTTGGGGCGGTTGCCATTGGCGTTGGAGCAGGCCGCCGCCTACCTCGATCAGACCGGCATGTCGCCCACGGACTATCTGCACCTGCTGCGGACCAGAGCGCCGGAGCTGTACAGCCGGGGCAGGTCCGTGCACCGGCCGGAGACGGTGGCCACCGTGTGGGAGTTGAGCCTGGAACGACTGACGGCCGACAGCCCGTCTTCCGTCCAGCTACTGGACGTGTGTGCCTACCTGGCACCGGAGCCGATCCCGCTGGACATGTTCACCGGCCACCACGATCGACTGCCGGAGCCGTTGGCAACCACCGCCCGGGATCCCCTGCGCTTCAACGACGCCGTCGCCGCAGTGGTGGACTACTCGTTGGCAAAGCGCACCGAGTCGGGTTTGCAACTGCACCGCCTGGTGCAGGCGGCATTACGGCGCAGGCACGGGCGGCACGCGCCCGACACCGAGGAAGTGAACGGCTGATGGAGGTGTCGGTGGTTGATCCGTTGGCGGTGGCGTTGAGCCTGCTGGAGGACTATGCGCCCGGCGGCGATGTTCTAGCGTCGCCGGAAAGCTGGCCTCGCTGGTCGATTCTGCTGCCGCACGTGCTGACCGCCGTCGACCATCTGCCCTATGACGGCGGTGACGATCCCGATATGGCGCGGATCTGCTCTTTTCTCCTGGATCGCGCCGCGACGTTCCTGCAAGCCCAGGGCCGCTACGTGGATGCCCGACCGCTGTTCGAGCGGGCCCTGACCATCGGCGAAGCCGTACAAGGACCCGACCACCCGACCGTCGCCACCTATCTGAACAACCTCGCACTGATCCTGCAGGCCCTCGGAGACCCGGCAGCGGCACGACCACTGGCCGAACGAGCACTCACCATCGACGAAGCCGTACACGGACCCGACCACCCGACCGTCGCCACCAATCTGAACAACCTCGCACTGATCCTCCGGGACCTCGGAGAGTCGGAGGCGGCACGACCACTGGCCGAACGAGCACTCACCATCCACGAGACAGCCCACGGACCCGACCACCCGACGGTCGCCACCAATCTGAACAACCTCGCACTGATCCTCCGGGACCTCGGAGAGTCGGAGGCAGCACGACCACTGGCCGAACGAGCACTCACCATCGGCGAAGCCGTATACGGACCCGACCACCCGACCGTCGCCATCCGGCTCAACAACCTCGCACTGATCCTGCAGGACCTCGGCGACCCGGCAGCGGCACGACCACTGGCCGAACGAGCACTCACCATCGACGAAGCGGTATACGAACCCGACCACCCGACCGTCGCCATCGATCTGAACAACCTCGCACAGATCCTGCAGGACCTCGGAGACTCGGAGGCGGCACGACCACTGGCCGAACGAGCACTCACCATCCACCATGGAGCAGGTCCTAATCGACGGCGCTCGGAGGAGACGGACCGGTGAACCCACCCGACACCGCTACCCTCGCCTACTGGAGCGAGCATCGCGAGCAGTTGCGGCAGTCCGAGAATCAGCGTGCGATCCTCACGAACTACCTGCTGGCCATCACGGCCGCACTCAGCGGTCTCATCGCGCAACAGAAGTTCGCCATCACGACCCTGCCCCTGTCGATTCTCATCGCGCTGTCGGGTCTGTTCGGCGCGGTAGCGGCCGCCAAGTACCACGAGCGGGCCGAATACCACCTCCAGCAGGCGCGTGCCCTGACCCGGGCGCTCAAGGACCGCGGCGCGCTGGCAGACAGCGACGACCTGATACGGGAATACCGGGAAGCGCACTACCAGCAACACCCCCGCCTGCACCGAGTGCGGTTGCACGACCTCTGGATCGCAATCCACTGCGGAATTACTGCCTACGGAGTCGGCCTGATTATCACTACCCTCGCTTAGTGGTCGGATTCCCAACACTGGCGACGGTTGGTGGGCGAGTGGATTGATCGATGGGGGTGTCGGTGGTTGATCCGTTGGCGGTGGCGTTGAGCCTGTTGGAGGACTATGCGCCGGGCGGCGATGTTCTAGCGTCGCCGGGAAGCTGGCCTCGCTGGTCGATTCTGCTGCCGCACGTGCTGACTGCCGTCGACCATGTGCCTCATGGCGGTGGTAGCGATCCTGATATGGCGCGGAGCTGCTCCTTCCTCCTGGATCGCGCCGCGACGTTCCTGCAGGCCCAGGGCCGCTACGTCGAGGCCCGACCGCTGTTCGAGCGGGCGCTGACCATCGACGAAGCCGTCCACGGACCCGACCACCCAACCACCGCCAGCCGGCTGAACAACCTCGCACTGATCCTGCAGGCCCTCGGAGACCCGGCGGCGGCACGACCACTGGCCGAACGAGCACTCACCATCGACGAAGCAGCCCACGGACCCGACCACCCGACCGTCGCGATCGATCTGAACAACCTCGCGATGATCCTGCAGGACCTCGGAGACCCGGCGGCGGCACGACCACTAGCCGAACGAGCACTCACCATCGACGAAGCAGCCCACGGACCCGACCACCCGACCGTCGCCATCGGTCTGAACAACCTCGCGATGATCCTGCGGGACCTTGGGGACCCGGCGGCGGCACGACCACTAGCCGAACGAGCACTCACCATCCACGAAGCCGTACACGGACCAGACCACCCGCACATCGCCATCGGGCTCAACAACCTCGCGATGATCCTGCGGGACCTGGGAGAGCCTGGTGGCGACACGGCCGTTAGCTGAAGGGGATGACCTGGTACGACCCGGCAGGCCGACCCTGCCTGGGCATTCGATCCAGATCTTGGACAGTTCCCGTTAGCGAGGAACGGAAATTGTCCAAGATCTCGCATCCCCATCTCAGCCTTTGAACAGGTGCTCACTGGGCGGGAGGGGCGAGGGGCGGACACAACGGATCCCGGGTGCTGCCCGCCCGTTTACGCATCAGCCTTGCCTGGATCCGTCAGGGCACCCGGCCGAATCCTCACATTGAGGGTTTCCATATCGAAGCTTGAGGAAGGGGCACTGGCCCGCGTCTCGCTGCACCGTGCCGGACCTCTCCCAGGCGGTCTAGTGGAAGAAGTGGCGGGTGCCGGTGAGGTACATGGTGACGCCGGCCTGCTTGCAGGCGGCGATCACTTCCTCGTCGCGGATCGAGCCGCCGGGCTGCACGATCGCCCGGACACCGGCGTCGATGAGGATCTGCGGTCCGTCGGCGAACGGGAAGAACGCGTCCGAGGCGGCCACCGCACCCCGCGCCCGGTCGGCGCCGGCCCGGCTCACCGCGAGGCGGGCCGAGTCGACCCGGTTGACCTGCCCCATCCCGACGCCGACGGTCGCGCCGTCGTGGGCGAGCAGGATCGCGTTGCTCTTCACCGCGCGTACCGCCCGCCAGGCGAAGGCCAGGTCGGCCAGGGTCGCCGGGTCGGCCGCCTCGCCGGTGGCCAGCCGCCAGGTGGTCGGGTCGTCGCCCTCGGCGTCGATCGCGTCGCGCAACTGCACCAGTACGCCGCCGGTGACCTGCCGCCACTCGGCCGGGCGCGGCCGGAAGCCGGGCGCGCGCAGCAGCCGGATGTTCTTCTTGGCCTGGAGCACCTCCGCCGCGCCGGGCTCGTAACCGGGGGCCACCACGACCTCGGTGAAGATCTCGGCGATCTGCCCGGCCAGCTCGACCGAGACCGGCCGGTTGACGGCGATGACCCCGCCGAAAGCGGAGACCGGGTCGCAGGCGTGCGCCTTGCGGTGCGCCTCCGCCACGTCCGCGCCGACCGCGATGCCGCACGGGTTGGCGTGCTTGATGATGGCCACCGCCGGCTGGTCGGCGAAGTCGTTCGCGGCCCGCCAGGCGGCGTCCGCGTCGACGTAGTTGTTGTAGGACATCTCCTTGCCGTGCAGCTGCTCCGCCTGTGCCAGCCCGGCCGGCCCCGCCGGGTCGGTGTAGAGGGCGGCCGCCTGGTGCGGGTTCTCGCCGTAGCGAAGCACCGACTGCCGTCGCAACGCCAGGCCGGCGAACGCGGGCCAGCCGTCGGCGTCCGGCGCGACCGACGCGGCGAACCATTCGGCGACGGCCACGTCGTACTCGGCGATGTCGGCGAACGCGCGGGCCGCCAGCGCCCGACGCTGCGCCAGGGTGAAGCCGCCACCGTCGAGGGCGGCCAACAGCATCGGGTACGCGCCCGGATCGGTCACCACCGCCACCGAGGCGTGGTTCTTGGCGGCCGCCCGGACCATCGCCGGGCCACCGATGTCGATCTGCTCGACGCACTCGTCCTGGCTCGCCCCGGAGGCCACGGTGTCCTGGAACGGGTACAGGTTGGACACCAGCAGGTCGATCCCCGCGATGCGGTGCTCGTCGAGCTGGGCGGTGTGCGCGTCCTTGCGCAGGTCGGCCAGGAGCCCGCCGTGGATGGCCGGGTGCAGCGTCTTCACCCGTCCGTCGAGGATCTCCGGGAAGCCGGTCACCTGCTCCACCGGGGTCACCGGCACCCCGGCGGCGGAGATCGTCGACGCCGTGCTGCCGGTGGAGACGATCTCCACACCGGCGGCGTGCAACGCCTTGGCCAGCTCGGCCAGGCCGGTCTTGTCGTAGACGCTGACCAGTGCCCGCCGGATCGGGCGGAGCCCGTCCTGGATGGAACTCACGGAACCGTGACCTTTCTTCCGGTGATCGTCCAACCTTCACGGACCAGCCGACCCACCTGCTCGACGAGTTGGCTCCGCTCGGCTTCCTTGATGCGCTCGGTGAGCGTGTCGACGTCGTCATCGTCGCGTACCGGCACCGCCACCTGCGCCACGATCGGGCCGGTGTCCATCCCGGCGTCGACGAAGAAGAGCGTCGCGCCGGTCACCTTGACCCCGTAGGCGAGGGCGTCGCGCGGGCCGTGGATGCCGGGAAACGCCGGCAACAGGGTGTTGTGCGTGTTCAGGTAGCGGTCGCCGAAGGCGGCGAGGAAGGCGGGGCCGACCAGTTTCAGGAACCCGGCCGAGATGACCAGGTCGGGTCGATGTTCGGCCACCCGTGCGGTGAGCGCCGCGTCCCACCGCTCGCGATCGGGGTGATCCTTGACCCGCTCGACGAAGGTCGGCACACCCGCGGCCACGGCCCGGTCCAGGCCCGCGATCCCGTCGCGGTCCGCCCCCACGGCGACCACCCGCGCCCCGTACGCCGGATCAGCGGTCGCGTCCAGCAGGGCCTGCAGGTTGCTCCCGGAACCGGAGACGAGCACGACGAGGCGGGCGGGCTGGGTCACCGGCACACCCTATCCGGCCGCCGGCCGGCGCCCATCCGCTGGGCGGCACGGTGTCGCATGACTGTCGTACTGGCCCGGACCGGGTACGCTGCCGGTCGCTTGGGACCGGCGCGTGTCCGGCCCACACCCGTCAGCGAACAACCGTGAGGAGCACGTCGTCATGCAGCCCGAATACCCGTCGCAGCCGCAGCAGCCGGTCGACAACAACATGACAATGTCGATCGTCGCCATCTTCCTGTTCTGGCCGCTGGCCATTCCGGCGATCATCAACGCCTCGAAGGTCAACCCGCTGCTCCAGCAGGGTGACTACGCCGGCGCCCAGGCCGCGGCGGCCGAGTCGAAGAAGTGGTCCAAGTGGGCCCTGATCGTCGGCATCGCCTGGCTCGCGATCGTCCTGGTGTGCTGCCTGGGCGGCGGCCTGCTGGGCGCGCTGAACGGCAACAACGCCAGCGGTTACTGAGCGTCGGATGCAGCCCGGTCACCCCGGTCAGGACCCGTACGGCCAGCAGCCGCCGTCCGGGGACCCGACCGCACCGCCGCCAGCCAATCCGTACGCCCCGCCACCGGCCAATCCGTACGCGCCGCCACCGGCCAACCCGTACGCCCCGCCGGCCGACCCGTACGGTCAGCAACCTCCGGCCGACCCCTACGGTCAGCAGCCCCCGGTCGACCCGTACGGCCAGCAGCCCCCGGCTCCGGGTCAGCCGCCGGCCTCGCCCGCGCCCTACGACCCGTACGCGCCCCCGGCCGGGCCGCCGGCCACCGGGCAGCCGCCTGCCTACGGGCAACCGGCCTACGGACAGCCTGCCTACGGGCAGCCGGCGTACGGGCAGCCGGGCTACGGGCAGCCGGGCTACGGGCAGGGCTACGCCGACCCGTACGCCCCTCAGCCGTACGGCGGCACGCCGATGTACCCGAACGCGGGCTTCACCGGTATGCAGGGACAGCAGAACACCCTCGGCCTGGTCGCGATGATCCTCGGTATCGCGTCCATCCCGCTGAGTTGCTGCTACCTCGGCATCCCACTGGGGCTGGCCGCGCTCGTCACCGGCTGGCTGGGTAAGCAGAAGGCCGACCAGGGATTGGCCGGCAACTCCGGGCAGGCACTCGCCGGCCTGATCTGCGGCGCGGTCGGGGTGGTGCTGGGTCTGCTCCAACTGGTGGGGCTGGCGGTGAACTTCGGCTCCCTCTATTCCTGATCAGCCCACCCACGTCGAGGGGCGTCCCGGAGCTTCCGGGACGCCCCTCGCTCCTCCGAGGCCGGTCAATCGCCAAGCACGGCCCCGCCTGCCGAAGTCCGCCCCCTCGGGCGCCCCAACGCGCGGAGACCGCAACAACAGGGAAGTTGTCCCCTCCCGACGCCCCGAGACGACAACAACAGGGAAGTTGCAGCCTCGCTCGGCGAAACGCGAGGCAGGGACGAAAGCTGCCGCCGGGACGCGCGGAGACCGCAACTACAGGGAAGTTGTCCCCTCCGGACGCGCCGACACGACAACAACAGGGAAGTTGCGGCCTCGCTCGGGGATGTGCGAGGCAGCGGCGACAGCTGCCGCTCCGGCGGGCGGGGAGGACGGCAATGCGGTCTCGCTCGGGAGCGAGAGGCGGGGGCGGCTGCGAAGGAGGGAACCTCAGGTTGCGAGGCGGGTCAGCCAGCGGGTGGCGGCGGCGCCGAGCAGCGCGCCGCCGCTGGTGACCAGGAACGCCGCCAGGGCCACCTGCCAGCCGACCGGTCCGACCTCC
This sequence comes from Micromonospora aridisoli, assembly GCF_056150025.1. Lineage (NCBI taxonomy): Bacteria > Bacillati > Actinomycetota > Actinomycetes > Micromonosporales > Micromonosporaceae > Micromonospora > Micromonospora aridisoli. The sequence continues at coordinate 246,361 of NZ_JAXCFK010000010.1, forward strand.
GCCAGCCGGCCGGCGCCGAGCGGCCCGCCGGAAGCCTCCGCGGCGATGCCCAGCAACAGGCCGGCCACCGGGCCGGTGAGCGCGGCCGGCACGAGCAGCCGCCGCCACGGCAGTGCCGCCCGCTCGGCGACGGCCAGCCGCAGCAGCCGACGCGCGAGCAACCAGCCGGTGGCCATCCCCACCAGGACGGGCAGCGCGAGCACGGTGACCGCGCCGAGCCCGTCGACCGGCCCGCCGGGCAGGCCGGCGAACAGGGGCAAGGCCGGTAGCGCACCGACCGAGACCTCGCTGGTGCGTACCGCCGTGTCGGTGCCGACCGCGAAGCCGGGGCCGAGCAGATAGCTGGTCGACCAGACGCTGACGTTGGGCGCGTACGCGAGGCTCACCAGGGTGATGCCGGCCTGTCCGGCCACGCCGGTGCGGTAGGCGCCGATCAGGTCAGCCGCGTCACCACCACCGGTCGCCACGGCCAGGCCCGCCACCGCGGCCCCCGCACCGAGGAGCACCAGGGCTGCCACCAGGCCGGCGCGCACGCCCTCACGCAGCGGCACCGGCGCCTGCAGGGCGAGAACCTCGGCCATCCCGGTGGTCCGGGCGGCTCCCACCCCGGCCGCGAGAGCGCCGATCGCCAACAGGGTCAGCCCGGCACGCACCGGCGACACGCCCGGCCCGCCGGCTTTCACCAGCACCGCGGCGAGCGCGCCCAGCAACGCGTACGCGACACCGACAGCCGTCGCGGCGGCGAGCGTAGGGCCCGGCGACCGGCTGCCACGGGCACCGATCGCGCGACTCACATGCACCCCGGCCCGGGTGAGCCGCCACACCGTCAGCGCGGTGACCGCGAGCGGAGCCAGCCCCAGCGGACCGTTGGCCGTGGTCAGCGGCACCCCGTGCCCGAGCAGCCAGCCCGCCGCCCCCGCCCGCACGGCGTCGAGCAGGCTGCCGGCACCCTCGCTAAGCTGGAACAACCAGAGCACCAGCGCCACCGGGAGCCAGGACGTGACGGCGGCCCAGCCGGCAGCCACCAGTGCGGCTACCGCGAGTGGCGCACGGCTGCGGCCCGGTGGTGCCGCCCGCGCAGCGGGCACCCGGCGCGGAGGGCCGGCTCGACCCGGCGGCCGGGCGCCGGCTCCACGGGGCTCGGTGGCCCGGCGAGGCTGGTCAGGGGTGACAAAGGACATCGGCTCTACTCTGGCATGCCGTGCCGACGTCGGCTGCCCGACACCCGCCCCGGCCCCGCCGTTCGATACCGTGAAACGCCCTCGAGACGGCACCAGTTCGCCTGATCCGGTGTGGGCGAGCAACCGCTCCTCTAGCCTCGGCACAGGGGCCGTGACCCAACTCGCGGCAGCATGTGACTGGAAGGGGAGTCGTGAACGCTCCGTATCCACCGCCCCCGCCGCCGCCCGCCGGCCGGGACCGGACGACCCTCTGGGGCGTGCTGGGCATCGTGACCGGTGTGCTCTGCTGCGGCATCCTGGGTATCGTCTTCGGCTGGTTGTCGATCCGCGACGCGCGACGGTACCGGCAGTCGCCGGTGCTCGGTTACGTGGCCATCGCGCTGGGCGTGCTGAACATCGTGGTCAGCCTGATCCTCCGGGCGACCGGGAACTACCCGTACTGGAACCGCTGAGGGGCCGACCTTTCGGTCGGCCCCTCAGCGACCGTACGGACGGTCTCTGGCGCGTCTTCGGCTCAGCCGGCGGACATGATCTCCCGCATGAGCTTGGCCGTCTCGGTCGGCGTCTTGCCGACCTTGACTCCGACGGCCTCCAGGGCCGCCTTCTTCGCGTCGGCGGTGCCCGCCGACCCGGAGATGATCGCACCGGCGTGCCCCATGGTCTTGCCGGGCGGAGCGGTGAAACCGGCGATGTACCCGACCACCGGCTTGCTGACGTTGGCCTTGATGAACTCCGCGGCCCGCTCCTCGGCGTCGCCGCCGATTTCACCGATCATGACGATGGCGTCGGTGTCCGGGTCGGCTTCGAACGCGGCCAGGGCGTCGATGTGGGTCGTCCCGATGATCGGGTCGCCGCCGATGCCCACGCAGGTCGAGAAGCCGATGTCGCGCAGCTCGTACATCATCTGGTAGGTCAGCGTGCCGCTCTTGCTGACCAGGCCGATCCGGCCGGTGCCGGTGATGTCGGCCGGGATGATGCCGGCGTTGGAGGCACCCGGGGAGGCGATGCCGGGGCAGTTCGGCCCGATGATCCGGGTCCGCTCACCCTTGGCCACGTTGTACGCCCAGAAGGCGGCGGTGTCGTGCACCGGCACGCCCTCGGTGATCACCACGGCCAGCGGGATTCCGGCGTCGATCGCCTCGATGACCGCGCCCTTGGTGAACTGCGGCGGCACGAAGATGACGGTCACGTCCGCGCCGGTGTCCTTCATCGCGTCGGCGACGCTCGCGAAGACCGGCAGCTCGGCGCCGTCGAAGTCGACGGTGGTGCCCGCCTTGCGCGGGTTGACCCCACCGACGACGGTGGTGCCGGCGGCGAGCATCCGCCGGGTGTGCTTGGAACCCTCGGAACCGGTCATCCCCTGGACGATGACCTTCGAGTCCTTGGTCAGCCAGATAGCCATGTGTCAGACCCCCGCAGCCGCCAGCTCGGCGGCCCGCTCGGCCGCGCCGTCCATGGTGTCGACCCGCTCGATCAGCGGGTTGTTGGCGCCGTCCAGGATCGCCCGCCCGGCCTCGGCGTTGTTGCCGTCCAGCCGGACGACCAGCGGCTTGGTGACCCGCTCGCCCCGCTGCTCCAGCAGCTCCAGCGCCTGCACGATGCCGTTGGCCACGGCGTCGCAGGCGGTGATGCCGCCGAAGACGTTGACGAAGACGCTCTTGACCGACGGGTCGGAGAGCACGATCTCCAGACCGTTCGCCATGACGGCGGCGCTCGCGCCACCACCGATGTCGAGGAAGTTGGCGGGCTTCACGTTGCCGTGCCGCTCGCCGGCGTAGGCGACCACGTCGAGCGTGGACATGACCAGGCCCGCGCCGTTGCCGATGATGCCCACCTCACCGTCGAGCTTGACGTAGTTGAGGTCCTTCTCCTTGGCGGCCTGCTCCAGGGGGTCCACCGTCGCCTGGTCGACCAGCGCCTCGTGGTCGGGGTGCCGGAAGCCGGCGTTCTCGTCCAGCGAGACCTTCGCGTCCAGCAGCAGCAGCTTGCCCTCGGCGGTCTTGGCCAGCGGGTTCACCTCGACCAGGGTGGCGTCCTCGGCGACGAACGCCCGCCACAGGCCCACCGCTACGTCGACGACCTGGTCGGCGACCTCGGCCGGGAACCCGGCCGCCTCGACGATCTCCCGCGCCTTCGCCTCGTCCACGCCCTCGACGGCGTCGATCGGAGCCTTGACGACCTTCTCCGGGGTCTCGGCGGCGACCTGCTCGATGTCCATACCGCCGGCGACGCTGGCGATGCAGAGGAACGTGCGGTTCGCCCGGTCGAGCAGGTACGAGAAGTAGTACTCCTCGGCCACGTCCGCGGTCACCGTGATCATGACCTTGTGGACCGTGTGACCCTTGATGTCCATGCCGAGGATGTCGGTGGCGCGGGCCACCGTCTCCTCCGCGCCCTCGGCCAGCTTGACGCCGCCCGCCTTGCCTCGTCCGCCGACCTTCACCTGCGCCTTGACGACCACCCGGCCGCCGAGGCGTTCGGCGATCGCGCGGGCCTCCTCCGGGGTCGTGGCGACGCCGCCGGCGAGCACGGGAAGCCCGTGCCGCTCGAACAGGTCCCGCCCCTGGTACTCGTACAGGTCCACGATTGCGCGTCCCGTCCCGTCTCCGCGGCGCACCGTCGCGCCGCCACCAGCGTATGGAAAGAAAACAGTGTGATGCCCGACATCAGTTGAAGTTGACTCAGGCCGTCGAACCCTCTCCGCCGCGACCGCACACCGCAGCCGGCCTGGTGGTCCCCCGGACCGCCAGGAGATGTCGGAAAGGGTTCATTGGGCGCAGCCTAGCGATGCCGGCACGTCCGGCAACCGAGCGGGTGCGCGGTGTGCGGTAATGCACAGCCCGGACCGACACCGCGTCACCGACGGGCACGTCACGGCGTCGGTGGGCCACGGACGTCACCCGTTCGAGCGATCTTGCCTGGGCGTCCACGCATCTCGGCCGTCCCGCGTAACCGGACCGCAGGGACGTCGTTGAGTCAGGTGTCGGAGCGCTGGAAAGCGCGAGGACGGAAACGGCCGATGCCCTGTCGGTCGAGGGGTGGCGGCGGGGCATCGTGCATAGAGGGGCCGGACGTGTGAGGGGTGCGTCCGGCCCCTCCCCTGTGCTCAGGCCACCGGCTGGGCGACGTTCTCCCGAACCCACTCCACGATGGACTGGGTGGTGGCGCCCGGGGTGAAGATCTTGGCCACGCCGAGCCGCTCCAGTTCCGGCAGGTCGGCCTCCGGGATGATGCCGCCGCCGAAGACCACGATGTCCCGGGCCTCCCGCTCGTCGAGCAGTTCGAGAACCCGCCGGAACAACGTCATGTGCGCCCCGGAGAGCACCGAGAGACCCACGGCGTCGGCGTCCTCCTGGATCGCGGTCTCCACGATCTGCTCGGGAGTCTGGTGCAGGCCGGTGTAGATGACCTCCATGCCGGCGTCACGAAGGGCGCGCGCCACCACCTTGGCGCCACGGTCGTGGCCGTCCAGGCCCGGCTTGGCGACGACGACCCGAACACGAGAGCTCATCTGGGCATCCCTTTCACCGGCTCCGCGGCAATCACCTGAACGAACGGTAACCCGCCCGGACGGGACCGGGAAACCGGGGCCGCCCAGGTGGCGCGGCGACCGTGCCGGGTCGCTGCTCCGGGCGGGTGTCCCCGACGCGCCACCCGGCCAGCCCTGCCATCTCACCGGGCCGCGACCGCGACCTCACGCAGAGGCACGACCGACGTAGCGGGCGTCAAGCGGGACGACTCCGCCGTTCGGTCACGGTCTGCGACGAACGGACGATAACGGGGACAGGCCGTCGCACCCTAGAGCCGTGACAATCTCGGACGGAAAGGGACAGAACGTTGCAACTAATTCGGCGCTCCGGCTTGTGACAGGCCTGACGGTTGGCTACCGTGTCCACGGTTGTCATCAGGTCTACGGACGGGTGACGACGCGAACAGTCGACGCACGGTCGCCAGATCCGGACGACGGCTGATCCGCATCGGAACCCCGACAACGGAGGGTATGCGTGCGCCAGCGCCTGTCGTCTGAGCCCGATCGATATCGCGGCCGCCGCCGCGTACCCACCCCCCCACGCAGCCGCTACGCAGCGGTAGTCACCACCGCCTTCGTCGGTGCCGGAATGGTGGCGCTGGGCGCCAGCGCGATGCCGGACGCCAAGGACGTCAGCCCGTCGGTGCTCGACGAGCTGAAGCAGGCGTCGATCAGCAGCCAGGGCGTGGCGGAGCGCGCCGACGCCGCCGAGCGCGCCTCCCGGGACGGCCGCGACGCCCCCGCCGAGAGCGCCGCCGACTCCGGCGTGTGGCTGCTCCCCCTGCAGGGCTACGACTTCAATTCCCCGTACGGCATGCGGTGGGGCAAGCTGCACACCGGCGTCGACCTGGTGGCACCCGAGGGAACCCCGTACGTCGCCATCCACGAGGGAACCGTCACCAAGGCCGGCTGGTTCGGCGGCTACGGAAACGCGGTCATCGTCCAGCACGCCGACGGTAGCGAGGCCATCTACGGCCACTCCTCCGCGCTCAGCGTCCGCGAGGGGCAGCAGGTCAAGGCCGGTGACCAGCTCGGCCTGGTCGGCAACACCGGCCACTCCTACGGCTCCCACCTGCACCTGGAGATCCATGTCAAGGGCGAGCCACTCGACCCGGTGCCGTGGCTGCAGGAGCGCGGAGTGGACATCAAGCTACAAGTCGAGGCAATCTACAGCGAGGTAGCCGCGTCCTGACCGGCCGTGACGCCCGTTGACCGCCCGGATCGATCGATCCGGGCGGTTTCATGTCCAGGGCTGCGGATCGAAGTGTCCCAGCCCACAGCGCAGATTGTGACCGGCGACACAGCTCTCGACCGGATCTCCAACGGGCAGCCGGGGACAGCGACGCACAGAACCTGACAGCGGGGCCCGTGCTCCCGCCGTCCGCTCACACCCCCGGTACCCGGCGTCGTCCGGACCGACACCAGGATTTCGAGGTCACGTACCACTCGAACCAGTGAGGTCCGTACCCGTGCAGGACGACAGCCCCACCCCGACCCGCAGGATCCCCCACGCCCCGGCCCGCCACCGGCGACGCCTCGGCCGGCGCTCCCGTCTCCTGGCCGTCGGAGCGGTCGTCATGGTGGGGGTAGCCGTCGCGGGTGCCGTGGTGACCGACCGCGACGACCAGCCGACCACCAGCCCGGTCGCCCTGGACGCCCAGGCCCGGGCCGAAGCCGCCGAGCGGGCCGACCGGTCGGCCCGGGAACCCGCCACGCTGGACAGCGCGACACCTGGTCCGTCGGCGAGCCCGACTCCGACCGTGAGCCCCACAGCGAAGCCCAGCCCGAAGCCGAAGGCCAGCCGGACCGCCACCGCGACGGCGAAGCCGACGAAGAGCGCGAAGCCGAAGCCGTCCTGGGTGATCCCGATGGCCGGCGCCGCCATCACCTCGTGCTACGGACCCCGGTGGGGCACCCTGCACGCCGGCATCGACTTCGCCATGCCCGCCGGTACTCCGGTCCGCGCCGCCTTCGGTGGCACGGTGACGAAGGCCGGCGACGTCGGCGACGGGTACGGCATCTCCGTGGTCATCGACCACGGCAACGGCTACCTCACCCACTACGCGCACCTGAGCACGGCCAGGGTGGGCGTCGGCGAGAAGGTCGACACCGGGCAGACCATCGGCCTGGAGGGCTCCACCGGTGACTCCACGGGCCCGCACCTGCACTTCGAGGTGCACCAGGGCCAGATGTGGAACCAGATCGACCCCGCGCCGTTCCTGCGCGCCCGGGGCATCGACGTGGCCTGCTGACCCGTGTGCATGCGGCCCGGCGCATCGGGGATGCGCCGGGCCGGCAGCGGTCAGATCTTCTCGATGGGGGCGTGCCGCAGCACCAGCCACAGCGTCTGGTCGCCGAAGTCGATCTGTGCCCGGGCACCCGGGCCGTGCCCCTCCACGGCCACCACCCGGCCGAGGCCGTACCGCTGGTGGTTGACCCGGTCCCCGGCGGTGACCTTCGGCCCCTGCGGTAGCTCGCTCGCGGTGGCCAGCCGGCTGCCGTCCACTCCGAGCCTGCGGGCCAGCTGCTGCGCCCGGGGGGTGCCGCCGGCGAAGCCGCCGCGCCCGCCGGTGGCCCGCTCCGCGCGGCCGCCCACGCCGCCACCACCGCCGCCCCACGAGGTGTACGAGCCTTCGGTCCGCTCCCAGCGGACCAGCTCGGGCGGCAGCTCCTCGACGAACCGCGACGGGGGGTTGTAGGACGGCTGGCCCCACGCCGAACGGGTCACCGCCCGCGAGAGGTAGAGCCGCTGCCGGGCCCGGGTGATGCCGACGTAGGCCAGCCGCCGCTCCTCCTCCAGCTCCCGGGTGTCACCCAGCGAGCGCAGGTGTGGGAAGACCCCGTCCTCCAGACCGGTCAGGAACACCACCGGGAACTCCAGGCCCTTGGCCGTGTGCAGCGTCATCAGGGTGACCACGCCCTGGTGCTCGGGGTCATCGGTGGGCACCTGATCGGCGTCGGCGACGAGCGCGACCTGCTCCAGGAAACCGGCGAGAGTGGCCCGCTCCCCCTCCGCACCGGTCGCCTCGATCCGCTCGGTGTACTCGCGGGCGACGCTGACCAGCTCCTGGAGGTTGTCGACGCGCCCCGCGTCCTGCGGGTCGAGGCTCTCCTCCAGCTCGGTCAGATAGCCGGAGCGGGTCAGCACCGCCTCCAGCACCTCCTCGGGAGTGCCGTCGACGGCCAGCTCACGGGCGGAGTCGAGCAGCGCGACGAACTCGGCGATGCCGTTCGCAGCCCGCGTCGAGATGCCCGGAGCGTCGCCGGCCCGCCGCAGCGCGGCGCCGAAGGAGATCCGGTCCCGGCTCGCCAACGCCTCCACGCACGCCTCGGCACGGTCGCCGATGCCCCGGCGTGGGGTGTTGAGGATCCGGCGCAGGCTGACCGTGTCGTCGTCGTTGACCACCGAACGCAGGTAGGCCAGCGCGTCCCGGACCTCCTTGCGCTCGTAGAAGCGCACCCCGCCGACGACCTTGTACGGCAGGCCGACGCGGATGAACACCTCCTCGAAGACCCGGGACTGGGCGTTGGTGCGGTAAAAGACCGCCACGTCGCCGGGACGGGTGTCACCGGCGTCGACCAGACGGTCGATCTCCCGAGCCACCCAGTCCGCCTCGGCGTGCTCGGTGTCGGCGACGTACGCGACGATCGGCTCACCCGCACCGGCGTCGCTCCACAGTCGCTTCGGCTTACGGGAGGTGTTGCGGTCGATCACCGCGTTCGCGGCGTTCAGGATGGTCTGGGTGGAGCGGTAGTTCTGCTCCAGCAGGATGGTGCGGGCGTCGGTGAAGTCGCGCTCGAACTCCAGGATGTTGCGGATCGTCGCGCCCCGGAAGGCGTAGATGGACTGGTCCGCGTCGCCGACCACGCACAGCTCCGCCGGATCGAGGCCGTCGGTGCCGGAGACCAACTCCTTGATCAGGACGTACTGCGCGTGGTTGGTGTCCTGGTACTCGTCGACCAGGACGTGCCGGAACCGGCGACGGTAGCTCTCCGCGACGTGCGGATGCGACTGGAACAGGTGCACCGTCGTCATGATCAGATCATCGAAGTCGAGTGCGTGTGCCTCGCGTAGCCGCCGCTGATAGAGGGCGTACGCCTCGGCGAGGGCGCGCTCGTTGGGGCCGTTCGCCCGTCCGGCGAAGGTCTCCGGGTCGACCAGCTCGTTCTTCAGATTCGAGACCTGGGCGGCCAGGCCGCGTGCCGGATAACGCTTCGGATCGAGGTCCAGCTCGCGGGCGACGAGCTGCATGAGCCGGCGGGAGTCGTCGGCATCGTAGATCGAGAAGGTGGACTTCAGGCCGGCGTGCTCGTGCTCGGCACGCAGGATCCGCACACAGGCGGAGTGGAACGTGGAGACCCACATCAGCCGGGCCCGCGGACCGACCAGCGCGGTCACCCGGTCCTTCATCTCGCCGGCGGCCTTGTTGGTGAAGGTGATCGCGATGATCTCGCCGGGGTGCACGTCCCGCGCGGCGAGCAGGTACGCGATCCGGTGGGTCAGCACCCGGGTCTTGCCGGAGCCGGCGCCAGCCACGATCAGCAGCGGCGAGCCCGCATGGGTGACCGCGTCCCGCTGGGGACCGTTGAGCCCCTCCACCAGCTGCGCCGGGTCGAGACGGCCGGGCACGGGCCGATGGGGCGGCAGCGCCCGGGCAGGCTCGGGATCGGGCGGGGACGCGGGGATGTCGAAGAGAGGATGCATCGCACGGCGAGTCTATGCCGCCGGCCGGACAGGACCGGACCACGGCACCCACCGCCCGGATGTAAGGAAGGGCCCCTTGTTAACGCCTGCGGTAGAGGAAGGGCCCCTTGTTAACGCCTTTCCTTGCGCACCAACCGGCGGGGCGGCATACTCGACAGCGTGTTCGACCAGCGCTTCTACTTTTACTACGGCACCGGGAGTCCGGCAGCCGTAGGTCGCGCCTGATCGATCAGACCTACGAAAAGCCCCGGGCTCTCGGAGCCCGGGGCTTTTCGTGTCCCGGGATCCGGGCACCGGGCACCACATCGCGAGAGGTACCCGAAGATGACAGACGTGATGGAGCAGAACGGCGGCGCCGACAGGTCCGGCACGATCTCGAACGGCGCCGGTCCGACCGGGCCCGCAGCAGGCACCCCGGCGACCGGCACCGCCGAGCCGGACGCCGCCGCCCGAATCGCCGAGATCCGGGTACGGATCGACGAGATCGACCGGACGCTGGTCGAGCTGTGGCAGGAACGGGCCGCGCTCTCGCGGGAGGTCGGTGCGACCCGGATGGCGTCGGGCGGTACCCGGCTGGTCCTCTCCCGCGAGCAGGAGATCCTGGAGCGTTTCCGGGCGGCCCTCGGCGCCGACGGAACCCAGCTCGCCCTGCTGCTGCTGCGGGCCGGTCGCGGTCCACTCTGACCGCCGGCACGCCCGCGCGCACGGGTCGGGCGGCGGGCGAACGCGCCGGTCACGCCGACCGCCCGCTCGACGGGGGTCCGCCGGGGGGACGGGATGTGGACCGGGGCGCCGGCTGCTGGTGACGGCCGACGCCCCGAGTCACTGAGGAGGCACTACCTTCACCGCCGCTCCCGGTACGGATGGTCGGGAGCCGACGGCGTCTCTGGGGCTACTCCGTCGCGTGCACCACGTCGCGTACCTCGGCGAAGTGGCAGGCGCTCGGGTGGCCCGACTTGTCGCGGATCTGCAGCAGCGGCTCCTGCTCGGCGCAGATGTCCTGGGCCTTCCAGCAGCGGGTGCGGAACCGGCAGCCCGACGGCGGGTTGGCCGGCGACGGCACGTCGCCGGTCAGCACGATCTGGTCCCGGTGCCCGCGCAGCTTCGGGTCCGGCACCGGCACCGCCGACAGCAGCGCCTGGGTGTACGGGTGCGTCGGCTTGTCGTAGATCTCGTCCTCGGTGCCGATCTCAATGATCTTGCCGAGGTACATCACCGCGACCCGGTCGGCGATGTGCCGGACCACCGACAGGTCGTGGGCGATGAAGATGTACGACAGACCCAGCTCGTTCTGGAGCTTCTCCAGCAGGTTGATGACCTGCGCCTGGATGGAGACGTCCAGCGCCGAGACCGGCTCGTCGCAGAGGATGATCTCCGGATTGAGCGCCAGCGCCCGGGCGATGCCGATGCGCTGCCGCTGGCCACCGGAGAACTGGTGCGGATAGCGGTTGATGTGGTCCGGGTTGAGACCGACCAGTTCCAGGAGTTCCTGCACCTTGCCCCGCCGGCCGCCCTTGGGCACCACGTCCGGGTGCACCTCGAACGGCTCGCCGATGATGTCACCGACGGTCATCCGAGGGTTGAGGGAGGTGTACGGGTCCTGCATCACCAGCTGGATGTTGCGCCGGCCCCGACGCCGTTCCTCGGCGCCGACCTCGGACATGTTCCGGCCCTGGACGAACAGGTCGCCGGAGGTCGGCGTCTCCAGCCCGACCAGCAGCCGGGCCAGGGTCGACTTGCCGCAGCCGGACTCACCGACGACGCCGAGCGTCTCACCGCGACGCAGCTGCAGGCTGACTCCGTCGACCGCCTGGACCGCACCGTACTGCTTCTTGAAGACGATGCCCCGGGTCAGCGGGAAGTGCTTGACCAGGTCCCGGGTCTCGAGCACCACGTCACTCATCGCCCTTGACCTCCTTCCAGAAGTGGCAGGCAGCCGTCCGGCTCGGCGACACCTGGTACAGCGGCGGCGCCGGATCCTTCCGGCAGACCTCCTGCGCGTACCGGCACCGGGGGTTGAAGGCGCAACCCGGCGGGATGTTCGTCAGCGCCGGCGGCAACCCCTTGATGGCGCTCAGCTCCTGGCCCTTGAGGTCCAGGCGCGGAATCGACTCCAGCAGGCCCTTGGTGTACGGGTGGGCCGGGGTGGCGTAGATGTCCTCCACACCGGCTTCCTCGATGACCCGGCCGGCGTACATGACCGAGATGCGGTCCGCGACGTCGGCCACCACACCCATGTCGTGGGTGATCAGCACCAGGCCCATGTTCCGCTCGCGCTGCAACTCCGCCAGCAGCGTCATGATCTGCGCCTGCACGGTCACGTCCAGCGCGGTGGTCGGCTCGTCCGCGATCAGCACCTCGGGGTCGAGCGCCAACGCCATGGCGATCATGACGCGCTGCCGCATACCGCCCGAGAACTGGTGCGGATAGTCGTTGACCCGCTGCTTGGCTGCCGGGATCTTGACCAGGTCCAGCAGCTCGACGGCGCGAGCCTTGGCGTCCTGGCGGGACATGCCCCGATGCTTACGGAACAGCTCGGCGAGCTGGAACCCGACGGTGAAGACCGGGTTCAGCGCGGAGAGCGCGTCCTGGAAGATCATCGCGATCCGGTTCGCCCGCACCTTGCGGCGCTCCGACTCCGGCAGCTTGAGCAGGTCCACACCCCGGTAGAGGACCTGCCCGCCAGTGACGAAGCCGGGCGGGGTGTCCAGGATGCCCATGATCGCCTGAGCGGTCACGCTCTTGCCGCAGCCGGACTCACCGAGGATCGCCCGGGTCTCGCCGGCCCGCAGGTCGAAGCTCACCCCGTTGACGGCGTGTGCGATGCCGTTACGAGTGCGGAACTCCACGTGCAGATCCTTGACCTGCAACGGCAGCGCGTTCGGGTCGACACCCGCCAGCGCGTCCATCTTGACGTTCACATCAGTGCTCATGCCGGCACCTCGCTCCACTCCGTGCCGCCATGAGGCACGACCACCTGTGCTGATGACTCGCTCGCTGAGACTCGCTCATCGGACTCACCGGAACTTCGGGTCGAGGGCGTCACGCAGGGCGTCACCCATGAGGATGAAGGACAGCACCGTGCCGACCAGCAGACCGCAGGGGAAGAGCAGCAGCCACGGGTCCTCCAGGAAATAGACCTGGTGCTGGCTGATCATGATGCCCCAGGACTGCGTGGGCGGCTGGAGCCCGACGCCGAGGAAGGTCAGCGTGGCCTCCGCGGCGACGAACGAGCCGAGCACGATGGTGGCGTAGACCAGCATCGGCGCGATCGCGTTCGGCAGGATGTGCCGGAACATCAACCGCGAGTTGCGGGCTCCGACCGCCTTCGCCGCGTGCACGTAGTCCAGGTCCTTGGAGGAGATGACGCTGCCCCGGGTGATCCGGGCGATGGTCGGCCAGGCCAGCAGGAACAGCACCAGCGTGAGCGTCCAGATGTTCTGCTTCTTGATGACGGTGAGGAACACGATCGCGCCGAGCAGGAACGGCAGCGACAGAACGATGTCCATCACCCGGGAGATGATCCCGTCGACCCAGCCGCCGTAGTAGCCGGCGAGCAGGCCGAGGGTTCCGCCGAACAGCACGATGCCGCTGGTCGCCATCACCGCGATCACCATCGACGGCCGCGCACCGTAGATCGCGTGCGCGTAGTAGTCACAGCCCAGGACGTCGAAGCCGAAGGGGTGTTCCCAACTCGGGGAGATCCGGGACCGGGTGGTGCTGCACGCCCGGGGATCCTGGCTGGTCCACAGCCGCGGGAAGGCCGCCATCGAACCGACCACCAGCACGTACAGGCTGGCGATCACGAAGATCGGGTCCCGCAGCAGCTGCCGCCGGGCGTCCGCCCACAGGCTGGCGTTGCGCTCCTTGCCGCCCGGCCCGTCCGCCGTGGGGCCGTCACCGGCAACCGGCGCGCCGCCGACGGCGGTGCCGGCGCTCGTCAAATCGCTCATGCCGACACCCCGCACCGCTCCGTGCCGCCATGAGGCACCACCGCGCTGAGCCTGATGATCCGCTCGCTCATGTCCACACCTCGTTTCGCTCCACCCGGCCACCGGGACCGGTTGGGGAGACCCTGCGTCCGCATCGCCACCTCGGTTGCGTCACTCATAGCGGATCCTCGGGTCGAGCACGGCGTACAACAGGTCGACCAGCAGGTTGGCCAGCAGCACGACCAGCACCAGCATGGTCACCACGCCGATGACCACCGACGATTCCCCGGTGCGCGCCGCCAGCGTGACCAGTCGACCGATGCCCGGCACGTTGAAGATGGTCTCGGTGACCACCGCGCCCGCCATCGCGGCGCCGATGTCGACACCCAGGAAGGTGATCACCGGGATCAGCGAGTTACGCAGCGTGTGCACACCGATGACGCGCTTGGTGGCCAGGCCCTTGGCCTTGGCGGTACGGACGTAGTCGGCCCGGATGTTCTCCATGATGCTGGTCCGGGTCAGCCGGGCGGTGACCGCCAGCGACGTCGCACCGAGCACCATGCCCGGGATGATCAGGCTGGCCCAGGGATAGTCCGGCTTGAAGCCGGGGGTGAAGACGCCGACCGAGATCAGGTCGGGGATCCAGTCCTGGCCGCGCAGCACGTTGCCGAACTTGACTCCGACGAACTCGCGCACCACGAGGCCGAGCACGAAGATCGGCACCGAGATCACGAAAACCGTGCTGATCTTCACCAGGTAGTCGACGAAGCTGCCGCTGCGCAGCCCGGCGAGCACGCCGGCCGCGATACCGACGATCGCCTCGAAGAGGATCGCGATGACCAGCAGCTTGAGGGTGAACGGCAGGGCGTCCGCCACCAGCTCGGTGACGGGGCGCTGGCGCAGGTTGATGCCGAAGTCCGGCGGATAGGTCAGGAAGATGTTCTGCAGCCGGTCGGCGAAGAGCCCGAAGCAGGGGTTGCCCCGCTGACCGAGGCAGGGGTCGTCGTAACCGAGCCGCTCGGTGATCGCCTGGAGCAGTGCGGGCGGCGGCGTCCGGTCGCCGAACAGCGCCCGGGCCGGGTTTCCGCTGAACTGGATCGCCAGCGAGGTCAGGTAGTGGAGCAGGAACATGGTGCCCAGCACGGTGGGGATGAACTGGAGCAACCGTCGGATGACGTAGCGCCCCATGTCGGGGTCTCCTCTCGGCGCTGACGTGGCGGCAACGATCACCCTGGTGGGGAGACCGTTGCCGCCACGTCTATTACGGCGGGATCAGGCGGTTGAAGCTCAGTTCTGCTTCAGCGAGGTCGCACCGTAGTCGGCGTCCGAGACAGCGTTCCAGACGAACTGGTCCACGTTGTCGCTGTAGACCGCCGCCACCTTGCTCCACCACATCGGGATGACCGGCAGGTCTTCGCCGAGGAAGTCCTCACCCTTCTGGTAGGCCGGGATGGCGTCCTGGATCGAGTCGGCCGCGTCACCCTCCTTCATCAGAGCGTCGAAGTCGGCGTTGCTGTAGGTGGAGTTGTTGCTGCCGGCACCGGTGCCGTACAGCGGGTACAGGTAGGTCTCCATGAACGGGTAGTCCGGGCCCCAGCCGAGGCGGAACGGACCGGTGAACTTCTTCTTGTCCGCGGTGTCGAGGTACTCCGGGAACTGGAGGTTCACCTTCAGCTCGTAGTCGATGCCCAGGGCCTCCTTGATCTGGTCACCGACCGCCTGCAGCCACAGGTCGTGACCGGCACCGGCGTTGGCCCAGAGGGTCAGCTTCTTGCCGGCCGGCCAGCCGCCAGCCTCGGCGAGCAGCTGCTTGGCGCGCTCGACGTCCTTGGTGCAGTACTTGCAGACGCCCTCGCGGGCACCCTCGAAGGTCGGGGCGACGAACCCGGTGGCCGGGGTGAACCGGCCGTCGAAGACCGCGTCGATGATCGACTGGCGGTCGAGCGACAGCGACAGGGCCTGCCGGACCCGCTTGTCCTTGAAGGCGTCGTCGTAGAGCGGCATGCCGACGTAGGTGAAGCTGTCACCCGGCTGCTCGTACATCCGGTCGCCGTACTGCGCCTTGGCCTCCTTGTAGCGGGCCGGAGGCAGCGTGTACATCACGTCCAGCTCGCCCGCCTGGAAGGCGGAGTAGCCGGCGTCGACGTCGGCGAAGATCTTGTACTCGATGCGGTCCGGCTTGCCGGGCTCGCCCTTCCAGCTGTCGCTGCGGACGACGTTGATCCCGACGTTGTGCTGCCAGCTACCGTCCATCTTGTAGGGACCGTTGCCGATCGGCTTCTCGTTGCACGCCGCGATGTCGTCGACACACGCCTGAGCCATCGGGAAGAAGCCCGGGTAGCCGATCGTGGTCGGGAAGCCGGAGAACGCCGACTCGAGCTCGACGGTGAAGGTCAGGTCGTCGACCTTCTTCAGGCCGGACAGCTCCTTGGCGGCCGGCTCCGGGGCCTTCTTCGGGCCGTCGCCGTCCGGGTCCTCGGACTGGACGTCCTTGATGCCGGCGATCCGCTTCATGAAGTAGCCGTTGTTCTGGGCGTTCGGCGAGTAGGCCGCGAAGTTCCACGACCGGATGAACGCGTCGGCGTTCACCGGCTCACCGTTGTCGAAGACGTAGCCGCTCTTGAGCTTGATCGTCCAGAGCTTCTGGTCGTCCGACTCGACCGACTCGGCCAGGTCCATCTCGACGGCGGAGGTCTCGGCGTTGTACTTGACCAGACCGCGGAAGAGCTGGCGGATCACGTACAGCGACGGCTCGTCGTCACCACCGGACGGCGTCAGGAACGCCGGCTCCGACGCGTAGACGCGCAGCGTGCCGCCGGCCTGACCGGCCGACTCGTTGTCGTCGCCACCGCCGCCACAGGCGCTGGCCAACATAGCGGTGGCGGTCGCCGCGACCGCCACCTTCAGGAATTTCCCGCGCATGGGAGTGCCTCCTCAGGGCGCTCGGCTCACGAGGGGGTTGTGAGGTGCCTGCAACTGTGACACCCGATGCGCCCAGGCGGGAAGGCGTGTTATCAACCCGATACCCGCCCGGGACGGTGCCGACATCGACTCCGAGGCGCCTTTGCGCCACGCCGCAGGCATGGTATGAGCTGCTCGTCAACCACGTTTCCACGCTCAGCCGACCGCCGCATGACGTCGGGTCGACGACCCCGCGAACCCGGCGGTGCATCGACGTGAATCTCGCCACTCCTGTCCGGATGCTACCCGAAAGTATGAGCCTGATTCCAGACCAGCAGCCGATCAGCGCGACACCGAGCGACGATTCGATGACCCCGAAAGCCTCCGACCCCGGATCCGCGTTGATGGGATCCGGGGCCGGACTCGGGGCGTGGTCGATCAGGCCGTGAAGTGAACCCTCCGGCGCCGCAGCACCAGGACGGTGACCGCGCCGGCGAGGAGCAGCACCAGTCCGGCGGCGATCGCGGTGACGATCGGCGCACCGGTCAGCGGCAGGCCCCCGTCATTGGAGGCCGGCGAGGTGGAGGGGGCGGGGCTCGACGGCGACTCCTCGGGAGTGCTCGGGGTCGGTTCCGGCGACGGGGACTCCCCCGGGGTGGACGGCGTCGGCTGCGGGGTCGTCGGCGCGGGGTTGCTCGGGGTCGCCGTCGGCGTCGGCGCCTCGGTGAAGGTGGCGGCCGCCTTGGCGGTCACCGTGGAACCGGTGCTACCGCCCAGGATCAGCTTCTGCGCCGCCTTGC
This sequence comes from Micromonospora aridisoli, assembly GCF_056150025.1. Classification (NCBI taxonomy): domain Bacteria; kingdom Bacillati; phylum Actinomycetota; class Actinomycetes; order Micromonosporales; family Micromonosporaceae; genus Micromonospora; species Micromonospora aridisoli. The sequence goes on from NZ_JAXCFK010000010.1 coordinate 263,409, forward strand.
GCCCGGTGTAGAGGAACACCCGGCCGAAGGAGACCGAGTCGGCGGCGGAGGCGGTGACACCGACCTCGCCGGCCTCCTCGGTGGTGAGCCAGAACTGGCTCCCGTTGCTGGTCGTGGTCACCGGCGCACCCTCGGCGTCGACGGCCGACCCGCCGGTCACCGCCAGGGTGATCTCACCCGCCGGCCCCTTGACCGTGAAGGGGCCGGCCTTCTCGCCGACCGTCGCGGTGGCCGTGGTCGGATCGATGCTCAGCTCGGCCTTCGGCTCGGGCTGGTCGGTGGCGTTCGCGATCAGGTAGTCGTGGACCTTCTTGATCACGTCGTACTTCGGCTTGCTGATCAGGTCACGTCCAGCGGCCCAGTCACCGAGCACGATGCCGTCGCTGAAGTGCCACACGGCCGTCTGGGTGCCGAAGTAGAGCAGGTTACGACTCTCCTGCTCGTTCGTGCCGGCGGGCATGGTGGCACCGGCGGCGGCCAGCAACGCGGCCGGGTCGGCGTTGGGGTGACCGTGGGTGAGCACCCACTGGACCTTCGCGAGGTTCTTCACCTGGGACTCGTCCCAGGTGCCCTCCTGGTAGGTGCCATCGATGGCGACGCTGGTGTGGTAGTCGATGCAGAAGGCCGGGACGCGCTTGCCGTCGATCTCGATGGCCAGTGCCGACGTCCGCTTGACCTTGCCGTCGAGCAGCAGCTTGACGCTGCTACCCGGCACCGCCTTCGCCACACCGGTGGCCGGGTCGTCGGCGGCTGCGGGGGCGGCGGCACCGAGCGCGAGCGCGCCCCCGGTGACGGCGGCGAGCGCGATCCGCGCCCAGCGCCGTCCTCGTTGTCCGATCATGAGTTTCGTGCACCTCTCGGGCAGGAAGTGACCCGCGTACGCGCGGGCGGCCGGAGTCGCCCTTCCCGCGGGATGAGCGGCATCCGCGCGCGGGAAGGCGAGAGGCATTATCGACCGGCACTAGATCATTTGTCACGCCCTACGACCTGATCGGCCGCATATGCCGGAATTTCGGTTACACCAGTCGCCGGTCCGCCGCCCACCGGGACAACTCGTACCGGTTGGACATCTGGAGCTTGCGCAGCACGTTGGAGACGTGGGTCTCGACCGTCTTGATCGAGATGTACAGCTCCCGGGCGATCTCCTTGTACGCGTACCCCCGGGCAAGCAGCCGCAGCACCTCGCGTTCCCGGTTGGTCAGCTGGTCCAGCTCGGGATCGGCGACCGGCGCGTCCGGGCGGGCCGCGAAGGCGTCCAGCACGAAACCGGCCAGCCGCGGGCTGAACACCGCGTCCCCGTCGGCCACCCGCCGGATCGCCGCGGCCAGTTCGTCCGGCGAGATGGTCTTGGTCACGTAGCCCCGGGCACCAGCCCGGATCAACCCGATCACGTCCTCGGCGGCGTCGGAAACGCTGAGCGCCAGGAAACGCACCTGGGGATGGGTACGTCGCATCGCCTCCAGCACGGCCCGGCCGCCACCGTCGGGCATGTGCACGTCGAGCAGCACCACGTCCGGTCCGGTGGCCGCGATCCGGCTGACCGCCTCGGCCACCGTGCTCGCCTCGCCCACCACCTCGACGTGCGCGCCGAGTTCGGCGCGTACCCCCGCCCGGAACATGGCGTGGTCGTCGACCAGGAACACCCGCAGCGGTCCGGGCCCGGTGCCTTCCGGTTCGACCGGTCGCGTCGACTGCTCGGCCATCATCTGTCCCTTTCCGCCGTGGCCGAGTCCCGGGAGATCGGCAGGATCAACCGGACCTCGGTCCCCTCTCCAGGCCGGGAGCGGATCTCCGCCCGGCCACCGTGCCGCTTCATCCGCCCGACGATCGAGCCTCGGACACCGTGCCGATGGTCCTCCACGGTATCCGGGTCGAACCCGACACCCCGGTCCCGTACGAAGACACTGACCTGTTCGGGCTCGACCTCCGCGTAGAGCGAGACGGTCTGCACCCCGGCATGTCGGGCGGCGTTCACCAGCGCCTCACGTGCCGCGGCCACCAGCGCGCCGACCCGCTCGTCGGTTTCCCGGTCGCCGACCACGACCGCCTCCACCGTCATCGCGAAGGTGTCCTCGACCTCGGCCGCGGCCTGTTCGAGCGCGGCCGCGAAGCGTTCGGTGGGTGACGCGGTGGGCTTGTAGAGCCAGTTGCGCAGCGAACGCTCCTGACCCCGGGCGAGCCGCTGCACGGTCTTGACGTCGCTGGCGTTGCGCTGGATCAGTGCGAGGGTGTGCAGCACCTGGTCGTGCACCATGGCCGCCAGTTCGGCCCGCTCCTGTTCACGGATGCGCCCCTCGCGCTCCGAGCGGAGCTGGTTCCAGGTGCGCCAGAGCACCGGCGCGGCCACCACCCCGACACCGGCGAGCCCGACCAACGCGAAGATCACTCCGTTGATCACGGCGTCGAGGTTCTGCGCCGGGGAGTAGACCGCGGCCACACCGATGATGCCGACCGCGACCAGCACCCCACCGCCGACGAAGCGGAGCACGAACGCCCGCCGGTCACTCTCCTCTATCACCGCGCCCAGCCAGGGCACGGGCATCGACTCGCCCCACTGCCGCCGCCGCTCGGGCGTGGACTGGTGCCAGATCACGCCGGCGCCGACCGCGATGATGGCGACCAGCCAGCCCGCCGTGCCGGTCGCACCGACCGAGTCGAAGACCATCACCTGGATCAGCAGCACGCCGAGCCCGATAGCCACGAACGGCAGCAACTGCCCGACGTCGCGGCGAGGCGGTACGGCGGTGTCACCGGGTCGTAGCGGCACCACCGCCCAGAAGGCCGCGTAGAGCAGCAGACCGAGCCCGCTCAGCCCGAGCAGCACCATGAAGGCGATCCGGACCCGGACCACCGGTACGCCGAGATGCTCGGCGATGCCGGCGGCCACCCCGGCGGCCATCCGGTGCTCCGGAGCGCGGTAGAGGCGGGGTGGTTGGCTGACGGTGCTGATCGCGGGCTCCCTGGTCAGGACGGGTCGGGCCGGACGAGACGCGAGGGTTTCCGGCGCCGATCCGATCGTCACACGTGGCGTGGTCGCCCGACCACGGGGACGCCCCCGACATTCGGACCGACCGTTTCTCAGGGTGGGGTCAGGGTCGTCTCCGGAGGTCGCTCGGGCGTCGGGCGCAGCAGGATCGAAGGCATGACCGATGATGCTGCCCAGCCGCACCGGCCGGGGCCGACGGATCCGGAGCCCGCGTCTCCGGGGTCCGCCGGGCCGGCCGCACCCGAAGCCTCCGGTGCCGGGACGGACGCCGCGCCCGCACCGGCCGGTGGGCGGGCACCCACCGGTGAGACGGCGTGGGACGGCGCACCGCCACCCGCCGCCGGGCCAGCGCCGACCGGCGGGACGGCGTGGGACGACACCGCCGCACCACCGCCGACCGGCGGAACGGTGTGGGGCGACACCGCCGGGTCAGCATCCGCCGGGCCGGGGGGGCCGGGCGGATCAGGCGAACCGGGCGGGCCGGGCCGGCACGGCGGACCGGGCGGGCCAGCCGGGGCTGGCGGGCCGGGCGGCGGACCGCCACCGGGGGGTGGGCCGGGTGCGCCCTTCGGCGGTGCCGGCTTCACCTCACGGTACGGGCTGGTCCGGCCCCGCGAGGGTCGTTACCTGGCGGGCGTCTGCGCTGCCGTCGGCCGGGCCACCAACACCGACCCGGTGCTCTGGCGGGTACTGCTGGCGGTCCTCGGCTTCTTCGGCGGCGTCGGCATCCTGGTCTACGTCGCCGCGTGGTTGATCATCCCGGGTGAGGGCGACAGCGCCTCGCCCGTCGAATCCATGCTCGGTCGCGGGCGCTCCAGCATGTCCCCGGTCACCGTGATCGTGCTCAGCGTGGTGGTCGCGGTGGGCTTCGGCTTCGTCGTCACCGACGCGTTCCGCGCCGTGCTGCTCGGCGCGGCCATCCTGGTCGGTGGAGCGCTGCTGCTCAACCGCCAGCAGCGCGAGTCCCGACCCGAGCCGACGGCGACCGCGTTCGGCATGCCCGGCGCGGGTGCCGCACCGAGCCCACCCCCGCCACCGGGACCGGTGCCGCCGGTCAGTTATCCCGGGCCGGCCGCCTACCCGGCCGCGTACCCGGGCTTCGGCCGCACCGCGACGGTCGCGCCACCCGCGTTCCACCCGCCCGGGCCGGTCTCCGGCGTTCCCTCTGCACCACCGCCCGGGCCGCCGGGGCCCGGCGGGCCGGAGGCGACCATGCAGGTGCCACCGGCACCGGTGTGGCCGACGAGCGCCGCCGCGTCGGGTCCACCGGTCGCCCCGCCGACCTACCGTCCACCCTTCGCCCCGCACGGCCCCTACGCCGGGCCGCCGAAGGTGGCGCCACCACCACCGGCCAAGACCAAGCCGCCACGCAAGCCCCGGGAACGATCGGCTCTCGGCGCGGTGACCTTCTCGCTGATCTTCGTTGCGCTGGGGCTGGTCGGGATCCTCGACCTGCTGGACGTCTTCGGCATCGGCGCCTCGGCCTACTTCGCCGCCGCACTGGCGGTGATCGGCCTCGGCCTGCTCGCGGGCACCTGGTTCGGGCGGGCCCGTTGGCTGATCGCGCTGGGTCTGGTGACCGCCGCGGCCTTGGCCGTGGTCACCGTCGTCGAGTCCTACGACCGGGTCCGCGGGGTGGACGGCGCCGTCACCTGGGCGCCGACGGATCACCGCGACCTGGCCGTCCGGTACGAGCAGAGCTTCGCCGACGCGGTACTCGACCTGCGGGCGATCGACTTCAACCAGAAGGAGACGGAGATCACCGTCGTCATCAATTTCGGCGAGGCCACCGTGGTGGTGCCACCGAACGTGGACGTGACGGCGACGACGCAGGTGACTGCCGGTGACGCGAACATCCTCGGCCAGCGGGCCCGAGGCATGGACAACCGCCTCGCGGAGGTTGTCGATCTCGGCCCGGACGGCGCCGGGGGCGGGAAACTGCGCCTGAACCTGCACGTCAACGCCGGACACATGGAGGTGACCCGGTGAGGGCCCACCGTACCGACCTGGTGTCGTTCGCCTTCGGGCTGCTCTTCCTCGCCCTCGCAGCCTGGTGGCTGCTGGCCCAGGTGCTCGGTCTCGTCCTGCCACCGGTCGGCTGGTTCCTGGCCGGCGGGCTGATCCTCGTCGGCGGGCTCGGCCTGATCGGCGCCCTGCGCTCCAGCCGGCACAACAGCCGACCGGCGCCTGCCGACACCGACGGTGACGCCTCGGGGGCGGGCGACGGGGACGCCACCGACACTCTCCCGGAGCCGGCCGATTCCGACATCCCGACGTTGTCCAGTCCGCCGGCCTCGGAGGCGACGGACGACACCGAGCCGCAGGAGGACCGTACGCTCGATCTGTTCGGCGGGGACGAGACGCCACCGCCCGGACAGCCGCGCCGCGACGCCTGACCGTGCGGCGGCGGTCGCCCGCCGCCTATGCTGGCCGGTGTGCTCCCGCCAGCGCCGGCCGGCCCGCGCCCGCAGGGCATCCCCGCGGTTCGTCAGCTTGCGCGGGCCGTCCCTGGCCAGGCCGACCTCCCCGCCGGCGGTGACCTCAGCGTCAGTCGCCTCTACCCGTCAGGAGCCCGTTCGACATGACCCAGTCCCCCGCCGTGCGTACGTCAGACCGATCCGGTCCGGTCCGCCTCGGCGAGCGCGCCGCCCGTACCCTCGTCTCCGAGCTTGCCCGGATCAACGACCCGAAGGCCGCCCTGCTGGTCGGCGCGGCCCCGGAGTCCGCGGTGCTGGCCGCGGCGATCGAAGCGATGCTTCCCGGCGACACCCTCACCGTGGTACCCGCCGAGCGGGTCAGCGCCACGGCGCTGCGGGAGCACGTCACCGCCCAGGGCCGCTGGGTCGCCGACCGGGTCAAGGTCGTGGAGAGCCTCGCCGAGGCGGAGCCCGCCGCGGTGGTCATCGTCGCCGAGCCGTTCGCCGGCACCGCTGACGAGGCCCGCACCGCCATCGAGGCGGTCACCAAGTACCTGACCGACGGCGCGGTGCTCAGCGTGGCCGCTCCCGTCGCCCGGACCGCCGGTGCCGCCGCCGAGCTGGACCGGCAGGGTGCGCTGCACGGCGTCGGCGAGGACCTGGTGCTGCGCAACAACCCGCCGGTACGCGTGTACCGGCTCCGCTTCACCCCGGCGGACGCTGCGGTGGCCGAGCAGCTCGCGCCCGCGTACCGGCCGTCGAGCGTGCCGCTCACCCGCGACATGCACATCGATTCCAACGGGGTCGCCGCCGCCGGTATCGCACTCGGGCTGGCCGCGTTCACCCGGCTGGCCCGGCCGAAGTCGAAGCTCTGGCTGCTGCCCGCGCTGGCCGCCGCCCCGGTGGCCGCCTTCTTCCGGGACCCGGAGCGGGATGTGCCGGAGGACCCGTCGGCCGTGGTGGCCGCCGCCGACGGTCAGGTGCTGTCGGTGCAGCGCCTGACCGACGAGCGCTTCGGCGACAGTGAGTTCCTGCGGATCGCGGTCTTCCTGTCGGTGCTCGACGTGCACGTCAACCGCGCCCCGGTGGCCGGGAAGGTGGTCGACTACTTCGTCGCCGACGGTGGGTTCGTGAACGCGATGAAGCCGGACGCGGAGCACAACGTGGCTGCTTACACGGTGCTGGACACCACGCACGGCACGGTGGTGGTGGCGCAGCGGACGGGCCTGATCGCCCGCCGGATCGTGCAGCGCGCTCCGGTCGGTGCCCTGCTGGCCCGTGGCGAGCGCTTCGGGCTGATCCGCTTCGGCTCGCGTACCGACGTCTACCTGCCGGCGGACGCCGCGGAGCCGCTGGTCGGGCCGGGCGACAAGGTGATCGGCGGATCGAGCGTGATCGCCCGCTGGCGCTGAACGCGCGGACACGGCGGTATGGAAAGGGGCGTCGCGGGCTGGCCGCGACGCCCCTTTCCATGGCTGGGGATCAGACGATGGTGCGGCGCTGCCGCAGCCAGAGCACCGGACCGCTGATCAGGTATCCGACCACGATCAGCCCGAAGGTGAGCCGGACGTCGATCAGGGCGCCGACCACCGGAGCGAGCCAGACCCACGGCGGCAGCTTGACCAGGCGGGCGAGCTTGGCGTACGGGAAGCTGCTCACCATGGTGAAGGCGAGCAGCGCCACCCCGGCGATCTGCACCGCGCCCGGCACCGGCATGCCGATCACCACCATGAGGGCCAGCACGGCGGCGGCCATCGTGGTGGGTACCCCGGAGAAGAACCGCCCGTCCTTGGGCGAGACGTTGAACCGGGCCAGGCGGATGGCGGCGCAGGCGGCGACCAGCGCTGCGGCCACCGCGGCGGCGGCCGTCGGTGCGGAGCCGGCCAGTGACGCGTAGACCACCACGGGTGCGGCGAGGCCGAAGGAGCACATGTCGGCCAGGGAGTCCATCTGGGCACCGAACGGGCTGGACACCCCGAGCTTGCGGGCCAGGGCACCGTCGAGTCCGTCGAAGGCGACGCAGGCGATCAGCAGAAGCGCGGCCAGTCGAACCTCGCCCTGCATGGCGACGAAGATCGCGTTGATGCCGAGCAGCAGGCTGGCCAGGGTGCAGGCGTTGACCAGGGCGAACTTCACCTGGCGGGCCCGTGTCCGCTCGCCCGGGAGCAGCGGGACGGAGGTCGCCTCCGGCTCGGCCAGCACCGGTGCCGTGACCGGATTGGCCGGGGCCGGCCCGACCAGCGGGCTGACCGGGGCGATCGTCTCGATCCCGGCGCGGTCGAACCGCTTCAGGCCGTACCGGCGGCGTGGCCGGTCCTGGTACCGGGGCTCAGGCAACACGTCGGTCGCGCCGTGCAGTTCCGCACCTCGGCGGCCGACGCGAACCAGCAGGACCTGGCGGGCGAGGGTGCCACTGCGGCGCAGCGGGCCCGTCCAGCTTCGCCCTGCGGGACGCGGGCTGTCAGTCGTACGACGCCGGCGCCATGGGGCTCTCGGCACGTTTCCTCCATCACCGGATCAACTGGCCGCCGTGGTGGCGGGTGTCCGGCTGTCTCGTGCCGGACCTTTCCTGGCCCGGCAGCCGTTTTGCGGAGTACACCATCGCACAGGGGGGTGGGGGTTGGCGATAGCTGCCGGCGGTACTTATATCTCCCTTAACCGCGCGAACCGCCGCCTTGTTCCCATCCCGGGCACCGACGCCCGTTTTCTCCGTCGACCCTCACTCGACTGTACCGGAGGTTGTCCCTCCTGGCCCGGCAGCGAGATCGGTCAGAGCCGACCACCGTGGGTCACCTGGGCGGCGTCAGGACCGTGGCGGCGATCTCCGTCAGCGGGAGATCCCGCAGGTCGGAACGGGTGAACCAGGCGGCGCGAGCGGTGGAGCCGCCGGCCAGCTCGGTCACTGCCGGCTCGGTCGGCATGTCGACCTCCACCCGGTACAGGACCCGGATGCCGTGCCAGTCGAGCGGCCGACCCTCCGGACCGAGGGCCGCCGGATCGTGCAGGTTGTCCACCCCGATCAGCTCGGTAACCCTGCCCAGTTGGCCGGACTCCTCGACCAGTTCCCGTAGCAACCCGGTGACGGGCTGTTCGCCGTGGTCGGTACCACCGCCGGGCAGATGCCACCGCCCTGCACCCGGATAGCCCTCGGCGATCAGCGTCAGCAGCACCCGTCCGGCGGGATCGGTGACCACCCCGTACGCGCCGAAGCGCTGGCGACGGTCGACAGCGGGTTCGGCGAACGGCGCCCGACGACGCAGCGCGTCGGGCGGTAACGGAACGACCGGCAGGCCGAGCGCCTCGGCGGTGAACGGCAGCAGCGGCAGCTCGGCCGCCTCGTCGGGGGTCAGCCAGCGGGCCGGGCCGATGCCGCCGTCCTGCTCGGCACGCAGCCGCCCGGCCACCGGCACCGCGTCGAACACCATCCGGTCGGTGTGCAGGGCGACCCCGAGCCCGGGGTACGGCATCACATCCGCGATGACCGCGCGCAGCCCGGTCACCTCGACCATCAGCCCGGTCTCCTCGGTGACCTCACGGACCACCGCCCGCGCGGGATGTTCGGCATGTTCCAGCCCGCCTCCGGGCAGCGACCACACCCCGGGGAGGTCCGCCGCCGTAGCGCCGCGCACCAGCAGCACCCGCCGCTCGGCGTCCCGCAGCACCCCGTACGCCCCCACCCGCCGTACCTGCTTCACCGCGTTCACACCCCCGCCCCGCCACCACCGCGTCGATCATGAAGTTATCGCCGCACGCCTGGCGTGTCCCGACAATAACTTCATGATCAACGCGAAGCCGCGGGGGTTGCGGGTGGGTCAGGTGAGGCGGGCGGCCTGGACGGCTTCGGCGGTGACCTCGGTGAGACGGTCGGTGGGGAGGGCGCCGAGTTCCTCGCGGGCGAACCAGCGGGCCTCGCAGGTCGAGCCGCCGACGTCACCGACGGTGGGCGGGGCCGGCTGGTCGACCACCACCCGGTAGAAGGCACGCACCCCGTGCCAGTCGATCGGATAGCCCTCCGGGCCGAGCGAGGCCGCGTCCCGGTGACTGGCCACGCCGAGCAGCCCGACGAGCCGGCCGGTCTGCCCGGTCTCCTCGACCAGTTCCCGGATCAACGCCGCGCCCGGCTGCTCGCCGTAGTCGGTGCCGCCGCCCGGCAGGTGCCAGCAGCCGGCCCCGGGGTAGCCGTCGGAGACCCGGGTCAGGAGTACCCGCCCGTCCGGGTCGGTGACCACGGCGTACGCGGCGAAGCGCTGCGCCCGGTGCAGCCCGTCCGGACCGGGCACCGCGTAGAAGGACGGGAACTCGGGTGGCTCGTCGGGCACGATGTCCGCCGACGAGGTGGGCAGCCCGAGGGCGCGGGCGGTGAACGAACGCAGCGGCAACCGTCGCGCCTCGTCCAGGGTGAACCAGCGGGCCAGGTCGGTCGGCCGGTCGACCCGGTCGGTGAGCGAGCCGCCCCGGACCGACACCCGGTAGACCAGCCGGTCGGTGTGGATGGTGATGCCGCGCTCGGGCAGTGCCCGCATGTCGGCCAGCACGTCGTGCAGGTCGGAGACGGCCACCGACAGGCCGGTCTCGGCGGCGGTCTCGCGGACGACGGTGTGGTGTGGGTCCTCGCCGTGGTCGACCGCCCCGCCGGGCAGGGACCACGTGCCAGGGGTGCCGGAGCGCTCCGATGCGCGGACCAGCAACACTCGGTCTACGGAATCAGTACAGACTGCGTATGCCGCGATCCTGCGAAGCGGCTCCAGCATGGTGGTCACGGGGCCAAATTCTCCCCGCCACCCGTTACCGGTGCGGAAAAGAGTCGGATTCCTGACTGATCACTCGCCCCTGAGAGTCGGTTCAGGGTAAGGATCCGGGCGGTCACCGAGGTCGATACGCTCCGCGACGGGGACCGTGGAGACATGACTTCCACGCCTCAGGCTCCGTACCGGCAACTGCGCCGCCCGACCACCGACCGGATGATCGCCGGTGTGGCCAGCGGCCTCGGCCGCTACTTCGCCGTCGACCCCACCCTGGTCCGGGTGGCCTTCGCCGTCGTCACGCTGGCGACCGGCGGGATCGCCGCCCTCGCGTACCCGATCATGTGGTTCCTGATGCCCGAGGAGCCGGCCGGCGCACCCGCCTGGCCGCACCCGGCGACCAACGCTCCGCACGGACCCGCCGGCACCCCGCCGCAGCCCGCCGCGACGCCCCACCCCGCCTGGCCGTTCCCCGGACCGACCGGGCCGGCGCCGAACGCCGGACCGCCGGCCGCTCCGGCACCGGCCACTTCGCCGCCGACGGCCACCCCGCCGGTGCGACCCGAGAACCCGCCGGCAACGCCCGAGGTCGGGGCGACGCCGGAGCCGACGTCGCGGCCGGCGCCTCAGCCGCCGGCGTGAGGCGGGGTCACCGCGCTCCGACGGCGCCGGGCATCACTCCCACTCGATGGTGCCCGGCGGCTTGCTGGTGACGTCCAGCACCACCCGGTTCACCTCGGCCACCTCGTTGGTGATCCGGGTGGAGATCCGGGCGATCACCTCGTACGGCAGCCGGGACCAGTCGGCGGTCATCGCGTCCTCGCTGGAGACCGGGCGCAGCACCACGGGATGCCCGTAGCTGCGCCCGTCGCCCTGCACGCCGACGCTGCGCACGTCGGCCAGCAGCACCACCGGGAACTGCCAGACGTCCCGATCGAGGCCGGCGGCGCTGAGCTCCTGACGGGCGATGAAGTCGGCCCGGCGGAGCACGTCGAGCCGCTCCCGGTCGACCGCGCCGATGATCCGGATGGCCAGGCCGGGGCCCGGGAACGGGTGTCGCCAGACCATCGCCTCGGGTAGCCCGAGCTGGAGGCCGAGCGTACGGACCTCGTCCTTGAACAGCGTGCGCAGCGGCTCGACCAGGGCGAACTTCAGATCCTCGGGCAGCCCGCCGACGTTGTGGTGACTCTTGATGTTGGCGGTGCCGGTACCACCGCCGGACTCGACCACGTCCGGGTAGAGGGTGCCCTGAACCAGGAACTCGACGTCGCCGTGTGAGGCGATCTCCCGGGCCGCGGCCTCGAAGACGCGGATGAACTCCCGACCGATGATCTTGCGCTTCTGCTCCGGGTCGGTCACCCCGGCCAGCGCACCGAGGAACCGGTCGGCCGCGTCGACCACCTTCAGCTTGATGCCGGTGGCCGCGACGTAGTCCTTCTCCACCTGCTCGGCCTCGCCCGCGCGCAGCAGACCGTGGTCGACGAAGACGCAGGTCAGCTGGTCACCGACGGCCCGGTGCACCAATGCGGCGGCGACCGCCGAGTCCACCCCGCCGCTGAGGCCGCAGATGACCTCCTTGGCACCGACCTGCTCGCGGATCCGGGCCACCTGCTCGTCGATGATGTTCTCGGGCGTCCAGGTCGGCTCGATCCCGGCGATCTCGTAGAGGAACCGTGTCAGCATCTCCTGCCCGTGCGCGGTGTGCCCCACCTCCGGGTGGAACTGCACGCCGGCCCGTCGCCCGGCCACGTCCTCGAAGGCGGCGACGGGCGCGCCGGCGGACTCGGCGGTCACCGTGAAACCCTCCGGAGCCTCGGTCACGCAGTCACCGTGGCTCATCCACACCGGCAGATCGGGCGGCAGGTCGCGGAGCAGTACCCCGGGGTCGAGCAGGCGGGGGCGCAGCGGGGTGCCGCCGTACTCCCGGCTGCCGGTGCGGGCCACGGTGCCGCCGAGGGAGCGGGCCATCGCCTGGAACCCGTAGCAGATGCCGAAGACCGGCACGCCCGTGGTGAACAGCGCGTCGTCGACCTGCGGGGCGCCCGGCTCGTAGACGCTGGCCGGGCCGCCGGAGAGGATGATCGCGGCGGGGTCGCGGGCCAGCATCTCGGCCACGGGCATGGTGTGCGGGACGATCTCGGAGTAGACCTTCGCCTCGCGTACCCGGCGCGCGATCAGCTGGGCGTACTGGGCACCGAAGTCGACCACGAGGACAGGACGCGGCAGGCTCATAGCCGGCAATCCTACCGAGCGTGACGTCCCCTCCCCCGACCACCGCCCTCGTCGACGCTTCCTCGCGGAGGTCAGGGGTGGCGGAGGGCGGCGGGGGCGGTTGGGGGGACGGCGGGGTGGTGTGGGGGGACGGGGGCGAGGCGGCGGTACGCCGTGCCGAGCGGGGGGCGAGGGTCGGGGTCGCCCTTGTTGGGCCAGAGGGACATCGCGCGCTCGGCCTGGGCGGTGATCGTCAGGGACGGGTTGACGCCGAGGTTGGCCGAGACGGCGGCACCGTCGACCACGTGCAGACCGGGATGGCCGAATACCCGGTGGTACGGGTCGATCACCCCGTCGGCCGGTGACGCGCCGATCACCGCTCCGCCCAGGAGGTGCGCGGTCAGCGGGATGTCGAACGGTTCGGTCAGCGCGCCGCCGGGCGTACCGTCGATCTCCTCCGCGAGCAGCCGGACCGCCTGATTCCCGGCCGGAATCCAGGTCGGACTGGGGTCGCCGTGCCCCGGACCGGCGACCAGCCGACGGCCGAACGGCCCGCGCCGGAGCCGGGTGGTCAACGAGTTGTCCGCCGACTGCATGACCAGGGCGATCACCGTACGCTCCGACCAGCCGCGGACGGAGAGCATCCGGGTGGCCAGCCGGGGCTGCCGGAGCAACTGCCCGAGCCAGCGACGCAGCCGGTGCGGCCCACCGTCGACCAGCAGCGACTGGAGCAGCCCCATCGCGTTCGAGCCCCGGCCGTAGCGGACCGGCTCGATGTGGGTCTGCGGATCCGGGTGGAACGAACTGGTGATGGCCACCCCCTCGGTGAAGTCGACCCCGCGCTCCCGGGCCCGCCGGTGCGGCACGGAGGCGCCGAGGATCGCCTCCGAGTTGGTCCGGGTCAGCTCGCCGAGCCGGGACGAGAGCCCGGGCAGGTCGCCGCGCTCCCGCATCTCGTGCAGCAGCCGCTGGGTGCCCAGCGCCCCGGCGGCGAAGACCACCTGATCGGCGTGGATCACCTGCCGCCCGCGGCGCAGCCAGGCGCCGGTGCGTTCGGTGTGCACCTGGTACCCACCGTCGACCGGTCGGACCGCGGTCACCGTGGTCACCGGATGCACCCGGGCACCGAGCCGCTCGGCCAGCCAGAGATAGTTCTTGACCAGGGTGTTCTTCGCCCCGAAGCGGCAGCCGGTCATGCAGGCGCCGCAATGGGTGCAGCCGGTACGTTCCGGGCCGGCGCCGCCGAAGTACGGGTCGGCGGCCCGCTCTCCCGGTCGTCCGATGTGCACGCCGACCGGGGTGGCGTGGAAGGTATGGCCCACCCCCATCCGCTCGGCGACCCGCCGCATCGCCCGGTCCGCCCCGGTGATGACCGGGTACGTGGTCACCCCGAGCATCCGCTTCGCCTGGTCGTAGTGGGGTGCCAGTTCGGCCCGCCAGTCGGTGAGGTCCCGCCACTGCGGGTCGGTGTAGAAGGCGTCCAGCGGCTCGTAGAGGGTGTTGGCGTACACCAGCGAGCCGCCACCGACACCGGCCCCGGACAGCACGAGCACCCCGCCGCCGGCCCTGCGGCCGGCCGCCCGGAGCAGGGTGATCCGTTGCAGCCCGAAACAGCCCAGCCGAGGTGCCCACAGGAAGCGGCGCAGCCGCCACGATGTCTGCGGGAACTCGTCGTCGGCGAACCGCCGGCCCGCTTCCAGTACGCCGACCGAGTAGCCCTTCTCGGCCAGACGCAGCGCCGCGACGCTGCCGCCGAAGCCCGACCCGATCACCACCACGTCGTACCGCATGCACGCATCATTACTCGTGAGTAGATCTCGCGCCAGGACCGGATTCCGCGCGATCATGCTCCGCACCCGCGTCAACTACACCGGGCCGGGACGCAACCACGAGCCCGGCTCACCGCGTTGGACCGGTACCGGTGCAACGCGGTACGACGTTCGCGGTCGAGCCGAGGCGGAGTCCAGAGGAGGCGGGGGATGATGGTGCTCGGAGGGGATCGGAGACGGTTGGCGCTGGCGCTGGCCGGTCTGGTCACGCTGGCGGTGGTCGCGGTGATCGGCGTGGTGGTGGCCCGCACGGTCGGCGACGACCGCCGGACGCCGACCGCCGCCCCCGGCAGCCCGAGCGCCTCACCCAGTGCCAGCGCCAGCCCCAGCCCGCCACCGGGGGTCGACATCACCGGCCCGCTCAACCTGCTGCTGGTCGGCATCGACACCCGGGTCAGCGTGCCCGGCTGGGAGCCGCACGCCGACGCCGTACTCATGCTGCACGTGCCGGCGGGGCTGTCCCGGGCCTACCTCTTCTCCCTCCCCCGCGACCTGGTGGTGGACATCCCGGCGTACGAACCCGCCGGCTACCGGGGTGGGCGGACCAAACTCACCCACGCGATGAGCTACGGCAGCCGGGTACCGGACCGGCCGAAGCAGCCGGACCCCGCCCAGGGGTACGAACTGCTGCGCCGCACGGTCAGCGAGTACACCGGCCTACGCATCGACGCAGGCGCCGTGCTCACCTTCGGCGGCTTCGACAAGCTCGTCGACAGCCTGGGCGGCGTGGACATCAACGTCGACCAGCGGGTCGTGTCGCGACACCGGCAACCGGACGGCAAACACCGGAAGCCGGGCCCCGGCGTGGGCGGTTACGTCGGGCCGCAGATGGTCTACGAGCCCGGCGAGCGGCACCTCAACGGCTGGCAGGCGCTCGACTACGCCCGCCAGCGTTACCTGCCCGGTGGTGACTACGCCCGGCAGCGCCACCAGCAGCAGCTCATCCGCGCGCTGATCGGCAAGATCCTCGACGAGGACCTGGCCCGGCAGCCCGAGCGGGTCGACCAGATGGTCGCGGCACTCGGTGACGCGCTGCTGTACGTGGGGGGACGGCGGATCGTGGACTTCGCGTACGCCCTCGGCACGCTGTCGCCGCAGGCGCTCACGCTGGTCGGGCTGCCCGGAGCGTCGGTGGGCCGGGGCAGCGCGTACCGGGGCGAGGAACTGACCTCCGTCGGCCGTCGCTTCCTCACCGAACTGCGCGCCGGCAAAGTCGACGCGTTCCTGGCCGAGCATCCCAAACTGAAGGTGCCCGGCTGAGGGGACTTCGACACGGGCCTCAGGGCAGGCCGGGTGCGGCGGTGCCGGTCAGCCAGGTGTCGAAGAACGAGCCCAGCTCACGTCCAGAGATCCGCTCGGCCAGGGCGATGAAGTCGGCGGTGACGGCGGTGCCGTCCCGGCGCTCGCTGGTCCAGGCCTGCAGGATCTTGAAGAAGGCGTCGTCGCCGACGGTACGCCGCAGCGCGTGGACGGTCAGCGCCCCGCGCTTGTAGACGGCCGTGCTGAACATCCGGCCGGGGCCGGGGTCGAGGGTGGGGCGGGACCAGTCGGTCATCCCGTACTGGATCTCGAAGTTGCGCTGGGCGCTACGCCCGCCGTCGTGCTCCTCCCACAACCACTCGGCGTAGCTCGCGAAGCCCTCGTTGAGCCAGATGTCGCCCCAGCGGGCCAGCGCGACACTGTTGCCGAACCACTGGTGAGCCAGCTCGTGGGCGACCACGCCGTAGTTCGGCTCGCCGCCACGGAAGAAGCCCGGCCCGTAGACCGGCCGGGACTGCGTCTCCAACGCGTACCCGATCCGGCTGTCGGAGACCACCACGCCGCCGTACGACTCGAAGGGGTACGGCCCGAAGCGGGTGGCCAGGAAGTCGGCGATCTCGCCGGTCCGGGCCATGGAGGTCGCCGCCGGACCGGTGTCCGGCTGCCCGGCCGGCACGGCGGTGACGATCGGTCTACCGGCGTGGTCGCCGGTCCGGACCCGGTAGTCGCCGATCACCAGCGTGGTCAGGTAGCTCGCCATCGGCGAGCGCTCGGCCCAACGCCAGGTGGTCCAGCCGTCCGCGCTGGTCCGCTCCCCGGGCACTCCGTTGCTGAGGGCGGCGAGCCCGTCGGGGACGGTCACCTCGATGTCGTACGTGGCCTTGTCCGACGGATGGTCGTTGACCGGGAACCAGGTGGCCGCCGAGTGCGGCTGGCCGAGGGCGATCGCGCCGTCGTCGGTGTGCTGGAAGCCGCCGCTGCCGAGCACACCGTCGGCGATCGCTCCGGGTACGCCGCCGTAGGCGACCTCCACCGTGAACCGGCTACCGGATTCGAGCCCCCGGGCCGGGGTGACGACCAGTTCGCTGTCGTCCCGCCGGTGCTCGGCCGGGACACCGTCCACAGTGACCGAGCTGACGTCCAGGCCGGACAGGTCGAGGTTGAACCGGGACAACCCCTGGGTCGCGGTCGCGGTGATCTCGGCGCGGCCGCTGAGCCGGTCGTCCGCCGGGTCGTAGCGCACCCCGAGCCGGTAGTGGGCGACGTCGTACCCGCCGTTGCCGCTGCCCGGCACGTACGGGTCGGCGAGATCCGCACTGCCCGCCCGGAACCCGCCCGGCTCCGCCGCGTCCCGGTCACCGGTGCAGCTGACCAGCACAACGGCCGCCGCCACGGCAGCGGCCACGCCCGCCGCACCGGCCCCCCACCACCCACCAGACCTGCTGTTCACCAGCCCGAGCCTACTGCGCCGGCTCCGTCGATCATGGAGTTGTGGCACGTGGCGAACCGGGCATCACCCACTCAACCGGGTGCCACACCTGCATGATCGACGGGCCGCAGGGCCGCAGGGCCGGTGCGTCAGCGGTCGAGGACCAGGCCGACCTTCTGGAACTCCTTGAGGTCGCGGTAGCCGCACTTGGCCATGGCGCGACGCAGGCCACCGAAGAGGTTCAGTTGGCCGTCGGGTTCGTCGGCGGGGCCGAACAGGAGGCGCTCCATGGATCCGAGGGGGTCGCCGGCGGTCTCGAAGGCACCGCGCGGCAGTGACGGGTGGCTGGCCGCCGAGTGCCACCAGGCCCCGCCGGCCGGCGCCTCCTCGCACAGCGACAGCGGCTCGCCGAGCATCACCGCGTCCGCGCCGCAGCCGAGCGCCTTGGCGATGTCACCGGAGGTACGGATGTCGCCGTCGGCGATCAGGTGCACGTACCGCCCGCCGGTCTCGTCGAGGTAGTCGCGGCGGGCCGCGGCGGCGTCGGCGATCGCGGTGGCCATCGGCACCCGGATGCCGAGCACCGACTCGGTGGTGGACCACTCGTCACCGCCGATACCGACGATCACGCCGGCCGCGCCGGTACGCATCAGGTGCAGGGCCGTCTTGTAGTCGGTGCAGCCGCCGACGATGACCGGAAGATCGAGGTCGGCGATGAACTCCTTGAGGTTCAGCGGCTCGTCGGTGGTCGAGACGTGCTCGGCCGAGACGATGGTGCCCTGGATGACCAGGATGTCGACGCCCGCGTCGAGGATGACCGGGGCCAGCGCCAGGGTGTGCTGCGGGGAGACCCGCACCGCCACCGTGCCGCCGCCCTCGCGCAGTTCACGCACCCGCTCGGTGATCAGATCCGGCCGGATCGGCTCGGCGTACACCTCCTGGAGCCGCTTGGTGGCGCGGGCGTCCTCGTCCAGGCCGCCGAGCTCCTCCAACACCTTGCTCGGATTCTCGTAGCGGGTCCACAGCCCCTCGACGTTGAGCACGCCGAGACCGCCGAGCTGGCCGAGCCGGACGGCCGAGGCCGGGCTCATCGTCGCGTCCGACGGGTGACCGACGCAGGGAATGCCGAACTGGTACGCGTCGAGCTGCCACCCGGTGGAGACGTCGTCGACGTCCCGGGTCCGGCGAGACGGCACGATGGCGATGTCGTCCAGGTGGTAGCCGCGCTGCGCGGTCTTGCCCAGCCCGATCTCGACCACGTCACGCATGGGGCACTCCAGGTTTTTCGGGGGTGGTGGGAGGGGTCAGCGGGTGTGGTAGTTCGGTGCTTCGACGGTCATCTGGATGTCGTGCGGGTGGCTCTCCTTGAGCCCGGCGGCGGTGATCCGGATGAGCTGACCCCGCTGGTGCAGCTCGGGGATACTCTCCGCGCCCGCGTACCCCATCGCCAGCCGCAGGCCGCCGACCAGCTGGTGGGCCACCCGGGCCAACGGCCCACGGTACGGCACCTGACCCTCCACGCCCTCCGGTACCAGCTTCTCGTCGCTGGTCACGTCCTGCTGGAAGTAGCGGTCCTTCGAGTACGACTTGGCCTGCCCTCGGGACTGCATGGCACCGAGCGAGCCCATGCCGCGGTACGCCTTGAACTGCTTGCCGTTCACGAAGATCAGCTCTCCGGGGCTCTCCTCGCAGCCGGCCAGCAGGCTGCCGAGCATCACCGTGTCCGCACCGGCGACCAGCGCCTTGGCGATGTCGCCCGAATACTGGATGCCGCCGTCGCCGATCACCGGCACACCGGCCGGGCGGGCCGCCCGCACGGCCTCCATGATCGCGGTGATCTGTGGCACGCCGACCCCGGCCACGATCCGGGTGGTGCAGATGGCACCCGGGCCGACGCCGACCTTGACGCCGTCGGCACCGGCCTCGACCAGCGCCTTCGCGCCCGCGTAGGTGGCCACGTTGCCGCCGACGATGTCGATGGCGACGTCCTTCTTCAGCCGGCTGACCATCTCCAGCACCGCGCGCTGGTGGCCGTGGGCGGTGTCCACGATGATGACGTCGACCCCGGCGTCGACCAGCACCCGGGCGCGCTTGTACGCGTCCTCGCCGACCCCGATGGCCGCCGCCACCCGCAGCCGACCCGCGTCGTCCTTGGTGGCGCTCGGGTACTGCTCGCTCTTGGTGAAGTCCTTGACGGTGATCAGCCCGCGCAGCTTGCCGGCGCCGTCGACGATCGGCAGCTTCTCGACCTTGTGCTGGCGCAGCAGGCCGAGCGCCTCGTCCTTGCTCACGCCCACCGGAGCGGTGACCAGCGGGGCGGTGGTCATGATCTCGCGGACCGGCGTTGCCGGGTCGGAGACGAAGCGCATGTCCCGGTTGGTGACGATGCCGACGAGCTGGCCGTCACCGTCGACCACCGGCACCCCGGAGATGCGGTAGCGGCCGCAGAGCTGGTCGACCTCCCGCAGGGTGTCGCCCGGGCTGGCGGTCACCGGATTGGTGATCATGCCGGACTCGGAGCGCTTGACCAGGTCGACCTGGAGCGCCTGGTCCTCCACCGACAGGTTGCGGTGCAGCACGCCGAGGCCGCCCTGGCGAGCCATCGCGATCGCCATCCGGGCCTCGGTGACCGTGTCCATCGCGCTGGACACCAGTGGGATGGAGAGGGTGACGTTGCGGGTCAGCCGGGTGATCGTGTTCACCCGGCTCGGCACCACGTCGGACTCGCCCGGCTGGAGCAGCACGTCGTCGAAGGTCAGCCCCAGCGGCACCACCCTGGCCGAACCGCTGGGCAGCTCGGGCAGATGGCCGCCCAGCTCGCCACCCTCGATTGCGGAGGAAAGGTCGGTACGGGGCGAATTCTCCACGATTGCTCTCCTGAGCTGCTCGAACCGGGCTTCAGCGAGGTGGCACGGGGGGCACCGGCGAACGCCGGGCGAGGGGTGCGTCAGCCTCATCGTACCCACTGAAGCTTTCTCGACCTGAACCGCGCGGCACGAACCCGATGCCGGCTCGCGCGACCGGGGACAGGCGTCGGCGGTGGCATAGGTCTACGGTGAAGGGGTGCACGACGATCCCATCGACCCGTTCACCGGCGACCCGACCGATCCGGCGGCCGACCTGGACGCCCCCGCCGACGACGACGCGCCGCTGGACCCGCTGACCGACGTCGAGCGTCAGGACGTGCTGGAGGACCTCGCCGACCTGGAGATCTACCAGGCGCTGCTGGCTCCGATCGGCGTACGCGGGCTCGTCATCGAGTGCGAGGACTGTCGAGAACCGCACTACTTCGACTGGGACCTGCTCAAGGGCAACCTGCGGCACCTGCTCAGCTCCGGCCGCCCACGCGTGCACGAGCCGGCCTACGACCCGGACCCCGACCACTACGTCACCTGGGACTACGCCCGCGGCTACGCCGACGGTGTGCACGACACCCTCAGCGAGGGCACCGAGGACCAGCCCGGCGCCGGTAACTGAACTCAGGCCACCAGTCCGGCCCGGAATCCGGCGGCCACGGCGTGCGCCCGGTCACGGGCCCCGAGCTTGCGGAACAGCCGCCGGGCGTGGGTCTTCACGGTGTCCTCGGAGACGAACAGTTCCCGGCCGATCTCGGCGTTGCTCTTGCCCTCGGCCATGCCGAGCAGCACCTGCAGCTCCCGCTCGGTGAGTCCGATCGCGGACCGGTCGGTTCGGGACGGCGACGGGGACTTCTCCGGCTCGGGTTCTGTCCCCGGCTCGGCGGGGTCGTCGCCGCGCTGCGCCGGCACCACCGCCGGACCGCCCGCGGCGTCCGTATCCGGCCAGGCGGTGGGCGCATCGCCACCGGTACGCCCACCGGGTGCCGGTCGTGCCGGGCTGCCGACCGCCGCGGCGTCCCGGGCGGGATCCGCGATCCGGTGCCGGTTGGCCCGGCCGGGCGCGGCCAGCAGCAGCAGCGCCTTGGCGACGGCGCTGGTCAGGTCGTGGTCGACACCCTGGATCAGCCCTCGTGCCCCGGCACCGATGGTCGCCGCCGCCGCCTCGGACTCCTCCGCACCGAGCAGCAGGACGGCGGCCTGTGGGGCACGGGCCAGCACCCGGCGGACGAAGCCGGCGCTGTCGGGCCGGGTGAGGGCGGTGTCGGCGAGCACCACGTCGGCGGGACGCTCCGCCAACCGCAGCATCACCTCGGGATCAGAGACCGCCGTCCGCACCGCGCCGGACAACCCCAGCCGCGCCGCGGCGGAAGTCAGGTGCTGCGCCGCGAGCGGCGTTCGAACGCACACGAGAACGGTACGCACAGGCATCTCCTCTCCGCAGACGAGCAGACCATGAGCGGCCACGGTCGGGAGGAGGTTCCGGGCAATCCTCCCAACTTTTCCGACAGATAGGGCATATGCGGCAAGCTGCGAAGATGTTCTGGATCAAAGACGTGTGAGTTGTGAGGCGCCCGGGTAGGGAGGGGCCAGGCCGGGAACGGTGCGCCTGCGCGGCCCGCCGCCCGGACAGCCGGCCACAAGCGTCTCGCGGTGCCGCGCGAGAGGAGGGGTGCTGATGTCGAACGTACGTAGACTGCCCGGACCCATCATCGACCTCTGGGACTGGCAGCGGCTCGGTGCCTGCCGAGGCCGCGACAGCGCCCAGTTCTTCCACCCCGACGGCGAGCGGGGCTCGTCCCGGCTGCGCCGGGAGTCCTCCGCCAAGGCCGTCTGCCGCACCTGCCCGGTCCGCGCCGAGTGCGCCGCGCACGCCCTTTCGGTACGCGAGCCGTACGGCGTCTGGGGTGGCTTCAGCGAGTCCGAGCGGCTGCGGCTGCTCGCGGTCGGCTGGGAGGACGTCGCCGACCGCCGGCAGACCCGGGTCGACGTCAACCGGCTGGAGGCCCGGCTGGGCAGCTCGCACCGGTCGACGGTGCCCACCCAACGCAACGTGGCCTGACCAACCGCACCGATCCCCCGACGCCGCGTCCCACCCGGACGCGGCGTCGCCGTGCCCGCCTCACCGGCCCTCCCGACCACGTTGATCATGAGGTTGTTGTCGCCCCGTCCGGCGTGTCGATGACAACAACTTCATGATCAACCGGTTCGCCAAGGGGGTATCGGTGCGGGCGGGGGGCGAATCAGGTGATGGTGAGTTTGACGGTGTGCCAGCCGGTGGCGCCGTCGGGGGCGACGTCCTGACGTTCGGCGGTCTGGGTCTCGCCGGTGCTGTCCGTGGCGCGTACCTGGAGGATGTGCTCGCCCGGGGTGGCCTCCCATCGCCACGACCACTGCACCCAGGTGTCCACCGAGACCGTGGGGGCCAGCTCGGCCTCCTGCCACGGACCCTCGTCGACGCGTACCTCGACGCGGTCGATGCCCCGGTGCTGCGCCCAGGCGACGCCGGCGACGGTGACCGGGCCGGCCGCCGGGCGGTTGCGCGGGCGCGGCGTGTCGATCCGTGACTGCGTCTTCACCGGCCCCTGCGCCGACCAGCCCCGGGGCACCCAGTACGCGTCGAAGTCGGCGAAGCTGGTCAACTCCAGCTCGGTGATCCACTTGCACGCGGACACGTAGCCGTAGAGTCCCGGCACCACCATCCGGACCGGGAAGCCGTGCTGCACCGGCAGCGGCTCGCCGTTCATCCCGACGGCGAGCAGCGCGTCCCGCCCGTCACGCAGCACGGCGGTCGGGGTACCGCAGGTCCAGCCGTCGACCGAGCGCCCGACCACCTGGTCTGCCCCGTCCAGCGGTGCCACCTCGTCGAGCAGTTCCCGGATCGGTACACCGAGCCAACGGGCGTTGCCGATCAGATCGCCGCCCACCTCGTTGGAGACGCAGGCCAGGGTCACGTACCGCTCCACCAGCGGCCGGGCGAGCAGATCGGCGTAGCTCAGCGTCACCGGGTTGCGGACCCGGCCGTGGATGCGCAACCGCCAGGTCTCCGGATCGACCTGCGGCACCACCAGCGCCGTGTCGATCCGGTAGAAGCCACGGTTGGGGGTCACGTAGCTGGCCAATCCGGGCACGGTGAGGTCGGCACCGGCCGGTAGCGGCGGCGCGGCGGAGACCGGAGCCGGCAGGGTGATCGCCTCCCGGGCCGCCGACACCCCCCGGCGGCCGGCCAGCCAACGTCCGGCGACTCCCCCGACGGCGGCCGCACCGAGCACGGTGCCGACACCGGTGAGGAACCGCCGTCGCGAGTCCGGATCCACCGCCCGTCCCGGATCCGCCGTGTCAGGCCGGTCTCCTGTCGGAGCCGGGTCGCCCCTCTCCGCCCCCGACGGCATCTGGGCGCTCTCCCCGGACGCGGTCGGGCTGACAGGCGTCGGTGAGGTCCACGGCCAGGGGTTCAGCTCCAGCGGGCCGGCGACGAACGCCCACAGCGCCACCCCGCCGACCACCGCCCCGACCAGCGACGGCAGCACGTCGACGCCGTCCGCGCCGGCCCGGGTCAGGGCCGCCGCGGCACCGATCGCGCCGAAGACGGCGATGCCGGCCAGGGCCACCGTCAGCCGGCGGACAGCCAGCAGGCCCAGCAGGGCGGCGAAGCCGGCGAGCAGCAGCGCCGTCCCGACCAACAGGGCGATCTTGTCGTACGTGCCGAAGACCGCGATCCCGAACCGTTTGATCGGCTCGGGAGCGGTGTCCACCACGAGGCCACCGACCGCGACGAGCGGCGACGAGCGCGGGCCGGTCAGAGCGGCCACCACCTCGGCGCTGCCGATGGCCGCCGCCGCGGCGGCGATACCGGCCAGGGCTGCGTACCGGGGTGTCGTACTGCTCACCCGCCCAGTGTTTCCCACGGACCACCGGTCCGGTAGTCGCCGTCAGCGTTCGTGACCTTGCGTCACCGGTACCCGGGCCCTCCGTTACACCGCCGGGCACCCGGCGCAAAGCGCGTGGGGCGCGCCGTCTTGTCGACGGTGCGCCCCACTTCCGGCGTACGGCAGGCTCAGAAGCCCGGGCCGTGCTGGTGGCTGTGACCGTGGCCGTGCGAGTGGCCGTGGCCGCCCGCGGCAGGCTCCGGCTCGGCCGGCTTCTCCACCACGAGGCTCTCGGTGGTGAGCAGCAGACCGGCGATCGAGGCGGCGTTGGTGACCGCGTTGCGGGTCACCTTGACCGGGTCGATGATGCCGGACTTGGCCAGGTCGACGTACTCACCGACGGCGGCGTCGAGGCCGTGGCCCCACTCCTTGCCGGTGACCGTCTGGACGACCACGTAGCCGTCGTGGCCGGCGTTCTGGGCGATCCAGCGCAGCGGCTCGACCAGCGCCTTGCGCACGATCGACACGCCGACCTTCTCGTCGCCGGTGAAGCCGAGGTCGTCGTCGAGCACCGGCAGGATCTGCGCCAGGGCGGCACCGCCACCGGGCACCGTGCCCTCCTCGACCGCGGCCTTGGTCGCGGCGATGGCATCCTCGATGCGGTGCTTGCGCTCCTTCATCTCGACCTCGGTGGCCGCGCCGACCTTGACCACCGCGACACCGCCGGAGAGCTTGGCCAGCCGCTCGGCGAGCTTCTCCCGGTCCCACTCGGAGTCCGAGGCCTCGATCTCCTTGCGGATCTGGGCGACCCGGTCGGCCACCTCGCTGGCCTGGCCACCACCGTCGACGATGGTGGTGTTCTCCTTGTCGACCACGATGCGTCGGGCGCTGCCCAGCACCTCCAGGCCGACCTGGTCGAGCTTGTAGCCCAACTCGGGGGCGACCAGCTCGGCGCCGGTGAGGATCGCCATGTCCTGGAGCATCGCCTTGCGGCGGTCGCCGAAGCCGGGGGCCTTGACCGCGCAGACCTTGAGGGTCTTGCGGATGGCGTTGACCACCAGGGTGGACAGCGCCTGACCCTCGACGTCCTCGGCGATGATGAGCAGCGGCTTGTTGTTCTGGAGAACCTTCTCCAGCAGCGGCAGCAGCTCCTCGATCGCGGAGATCTTCTGCGTGGTGATGAGGACGTAAGCGTCCTCCAGGACCGACTCCTGCGCCTCCGCGTCGGTGACGAAGTTCGGCGAGATGAAGCCCTTGTCGAACTGGAGGCCCTCGGTGACGTCCAGCTCGGTCTGCAGGACCGAGCCCTCCTCGACGGTGATCACACCGTCACGGCCGACCTTCTCCATCGCCTCGGCGATCAGCTCGCCGATGGTGGCGTCCTGCGCGGAGATCGTCGCGACGTGCGCCACCGACTTCTTGTCGGAGACCTCGACGGCCTTGTCGAGCAGCGCCTCGGAAACCTTGGTGGCGGCCGCGTCGATGCCCCGCTTGAGGCCGGCCGGGTTGGCGCCGGCGGTGACGTTGCGCAGGCCCTCACGGACCATGGCCTGGGCCAGCACGGTCGCGGTGGTGGTCCCGTCGCCGGCGACGTCGTTGGTCTTGGTCGCCACCTCCTTGACCAGCTGCGCGCCCAGGTTCTCGTACGGGTTGGTGAGCTCGATCTCCTTGGCGATGGTCACGCCATCGTTGGTGATCGTCGGCGCACCGAATTTCTTGTCGAGGACGACGTTGCGCCCGCGCGGCCCGAGGGTGACCTTGACCGCGTCCGCGAGCGCGTTGACACCGTGCTCCAGCAGGTGCCGGGCGTCGTCCGAGAAGCTCAGGATCTTCGCCATGAATGTCCCTTCGAAGCGACGTTGCCCCGGCCCGGCGAGCCGGACCGGGGCAACGACACTGATCGGTCTGTCTTACTTCTCGATGACCGCGAGGACGTCGCGGGCGGAGAGCACCAGGTACTCCTCGCCGGCGTACTTGACCTCGGTGCCGCCGTACTTCGAGTAGAGGACGGTGTCGCCGACGGAGACGTCGATCGGCACGCGGTTGCCCTTGTCGTCGATCCGGCCCGGGCCGACAGCGAGGACGGTGCCCTCCTGCGGCTTCTCCTTGGCGGTGTCGGGGATCACGATGCCCGAGGCGGTGGTGGTCTCGGCCTCGTTCGCCTGGACCACGATGCGGTCCTCGAGCGGCTTGATCGCAACCTTGGTCGCGGTAGTCACGGGCATACCCTCCTGGGGTACTTGGTTTCGTTGCCGATCGGCATGCCGACCGGCGTCAATCTGCCACATGCCACCGGGCGGGGCCGTCGTCGCGGGTGCCGGTCCGCCTGGCGTTCAACCCCCGGACACCAGGGCCCGGGCGTTGGCACCCTCAGGGTGAGAGTGCTAATCGCAGGTTATTCCTCGGCTAGCACTCCGTCAAGGAGAGTGCCAATCCGGCGCCTCGTGTCGCAGTCTCTCGCACCCGCGCGCACCACCGTCCCACCCTCGCCCCGCCACCCTTCCGACCCGGTGCGCCAGCGTTCCTCCAGGGTTTGCCGCAACACGCCAACAGTCACTTCCCCACCGACCGGTCCACCCTTACTCTCCGGCGCGACCACGTCACGGAGGGCGGACAGATGGCGGACGTACCAACCCTGGGGTTCCTGCGCGACCAGTTGCGCCGGGCCCGCAAGGTGCGCGGGCTCAGCCAGGAGGAGCTGAGCAAGATGATCAACTACTCACCGTCGGCGGTGAGCGCGATGGAGATCGGCCCGAACCAGCTCAGCGCCGACTACCTGGCCCGCTTCGACAAGGTGCTGGAAACCGGCGGCCTCTTCGTCGGGATGCTGGAGCTGATCCGGCTGCACGCCGAGCCGGACTGGTTCCGGCCGTGGGGCGAGATCGAGCGGGAGGCGGTCGCGCTGCGCTGGTACGACCCGGCCGTGGTGCCGGGCCTGCTCCAGACCGAGACGTACGCGCGGGCCATGCTGCGGGCCGGCCCGCCGCTGACCGACGAGCAGATCGAGAAGCGGGTGCTGGCCCGGATGGCCCGCCAGGAGGTGCTCGCCCGCGAGGAGCCGCCGCAGCTCGTCGCGGTGCTCGACGAGCAGGTGCTGCGCCGGCAGGTCGGCGAGCGCGCGACCATGCGCGAGCAGTTGGAGCACCTGCGCAGCCTCGCCGACCGCCCGCACGTCCAGGTGCGGATCGTGCCGGCCGAGACCCCGTGGTACGTCGGACTCAACGGCCCTTTCGTACTGGCCCGGCTCGTCGACGGCACCGAGGTGGCGCACCTGGACAACCAGCTCCGGGGGCACACCGTGGACAGCCCGAACGACCTTGCCGCCCTGGGGCGACGCTGGGAGACTGTGGCCGGTGAGGCGCTGCCGCGCCGGCAGTCCGCCCGCCTGATCGAGGAAGTGGCGAAGTCATGGACCTGACCCGTGCCGCCTGGCGCAAGTCCTCCCGCAGCAACAGCAACGGCGGCGCCTGCGTCGAGGTCGCCGACAACCTGCCCGGCGTGGTCGCCGTACGCGACAGCAAGGACCCGGCCGGCCCGGTACTCGCCTTCACCCCGACCGCCTGGCGCGCCTTCATCACCACCCACCACACCACCAACTGATCCCCACCCCCGCCGCCGGCCACCCCGCCGAGCCCGGTCGGCCGCACATTGATCGTCTGCCCTCCAGTGACTCGGACCTCGGCGTGTCGACTCACTGAAGTGCAGACGATCACGCCGCGCACGGGCGGGCGCCTCGGGCAGTCGGGTGGGACGGAAGAATGGGCGGGTGGATCTGGAGCAGCTCGCCGCGTTGCGTACGCCCGAGGGGTCGGCCGCGCTCGACGCGGCGGCCCGGGTGGCCGGTGGCGACCCGCTGGTCGCGGCGGCGGCGCTGCGCTCGGCGGGGGTGCCCGCCGAGCTCGCGGCGGCGGCGCTGACCCAGGCGGAACTGCGCCGCCGGGCGACGGGCAAGTTCGGGCCGGCGGCGGCCGGCATGTTCTTCACCCGGCCGGGCCTGGAGCAGGCGACCCGGCGGGTGGTCGCGGACCGGCGCGCGCGGCGGTTGCGCGCCGCCGGGGTGACCAGCCTGGCCGACCTGGGCTGCGGGCTGGGCGCGGACGCACTCGCCGCCGCCCGCGCCGGCATCCGGGTGTACGCGGTGGAGGCCGACCCGCTCACCGCCGCGCTGGCCGAGGAGAACGCCCGGGCCGCCGGGCTGACCGACCTCCTCACCGTCGAGTGCGGCGACGCGACCGCGTTCGATGTGACCCGGGTCGAGGCGGTTTTCTGCGACCCGGCCCGCCGCCGGGCCGGCACCGGTCGCCGGATCTTCGACCCCAACTCGTACTCGCCGCCGTGGGACTTCGTCACTGGCCTGGCCGAGCGGGTGCCGCGCACGGTGGTGAAGGTCGCGCCGGGCCTCGACCACGCGCTGATTCCGCCGGGAACCGAGGCCGAGTGGGTCAGCGTCGACGGCGACCTGGTCGAGGCCGCCCTCTGGTGCGGCAACCTGGCCGAGGTCCCCCGCCGCGCGACCGTGCTGAAGGAAGGGCCCCTTATTAACGCCTCCGGTAGAGCAGGGGCCCCTTCTTATCACCCGGCCGGCGGCGGGACGCACCGCACCGACGGCAGCGCCCGAGCCGCGTACCAGCTCACCGGCGAGGGGGCGGCCGAAGCGCCGGTCGGACCGGTACGGCGCTTCGTCTACGACCCGGATCCGGCGGTGGTCCGGGCCCACCTGGTGGCCGAGCTGGCCGCCGACCTGGACGCCACGTTGGCCGACCCGACCATCGCCTACCTCTACGCCGACCGGGCGCAGCCCACGCCGTACGCCCGCTGCCTGGAGGTGATCGACGTGCTGCCGTTCTCCCTCAAGCGGCTGCGGGCGCTGCTGCGGGAGCGGCGGGTCGGCCGGGTGGAGATCCTCAAGCGCGGGTCCGCGCTGGAGCCCGAGCGGCTCCGGCGCGACCTGTGGCTGGCCGGCGACCAGCCGGCCAGCCTGGTGCTCACCCGGGTGGCCGCCGCCCCGACGGTGCTGGTCTGCCGCCCGGTGGTCTGATTCCGAGCCCGGACCGAACCACCGGCTGAGAAGGCTCTGGCTCGGGCATCGGGCCGGGGCTAGCTTGGCGGGCATGGCGGGACGTGGCACCCCGGCGACCGCGCTGTTGACGCAGCGGAGGATCGACCATCGCACCCACCCGTACGACGTCTCCCCGGACGAGGCCAACTACGGGGCGCTGGTCGCGGCGGCGCTCGCGGTGGCGCCGGAGCGGGTCTTCAAGACCCTGGTCACCGAGGTCGACGGGGCGTTGACCGTCGCGGTGGTGCCGGTCACCGGCGATCTCGACCTGAAGGCGCTCGCGGCGGCCGTTGGCGGCAAGCGGGCTACGCTGGCCGAGCGGGTGGTGGCTGAGCGGGCCACGGGTTACGTACGCGGCGGCATCAGTCCGCTCGGTCAGCGGCGGCGGCTGCCCACGGTGCTCGACGTCTCCGCCCTGGATCATCCGACCGTGTACGTCTCGGCCGGCCGTCGAGGACTCCAGTTGGAGCTGGCCCCCGCCGACCTGGTCACCCTGACCGACGCCCGCACCGCCCTCCTCGCCACCGCCTGACCCTCGCCACCACCGGACGCACGGCACCACCGGACGCACGGCACCACCCGCACGGCACCCCCGACCCACGCCACCGGTTGATCCACCGGGGCGGCAGGGGCTGAACGGACACGGGCGTCGTAACACGGACGGTGGCGGCACGGTGTCGGGGGCGTTGCTGAATTGTTACCGCCGACAACAAACTCGTGAGCGGCACACCCTTGTGCTGGCGTGTGGCGCGCAATACGTTGCCGGGCACAACAAAACAAAACACCGACACCCTTCCCCACCCTCGAAAGGACCCTGCACATGCGCAAGGGCTTCCTCGCCGCCGGTGCCGTGGGCCTGCTGGCCCTCGGCAGCCTGACGGCCTGTGGCGACAACTCCGGCGGCGACCAGGCCGGGTCCGACAAGACCCCGAAGATCGGCGTGATCCTGCCGGACAGCAAGTCCTCCGCCCGCTGGGAGGGCGCCGACCGCAAGTTCCTGGAGGCGGCGTTCAAGGCCGCCGGCGTCGACTACGACATCCAGAACGCCCAGGGCGACAAGACCGCGTTCCAGACCATCGCCGACCAGATGATCACGAGTGGCGTCACCGCGCTGATGATCGTCAACCTGGACTCCGGCACCGGTAAGGCCGTCCTCGACAAGGCCAAGTCGCAGGGCGTCGCCACCATCGACTACGACCGCCTCACCCTCGGCGGCTCGGCGGAGTACTACGTCAGCTTCGACAACGAGGCCGTCGGCAAGCTCCAGGGCGAGGGCCTGGCCAAGTGCCTGACCGACCAGGGCGCGAAGAACCCGGTCGTGGCCTACCTGAACGGGTCGCCGACCGACAACAACGCCACCCTGTTCAAGAACGGTTACGACTCGATCCTCAAGCCCAAGTTCGACGCGAACGAGTACACCAAGGGCCCGGACCAGGCCGTGCCGGACTGGGACAACGCCCAGGCCGCCACGATCTTCGAGCAGATGCTGACCCAGACCGGCGGCAAGATCGACGGTGTGCTGGCCGCCAACGACGGCCTCGGCAACGCCGCCATCTCCGTGCTGAAGAAGAACAACCTCAACGGCAAGGTGCCGGTGACCGGCCAGGACGCCACCACCCAGGGCCTGCAGAACATCCTCGCCGGCGACCAGTGCATGACCGTCTACAAGGCCGTCAAGCAGGAGGCCGACGCCGCCGCCGAGCTGGCGATCGCGCTGGCCAAGGGCGAGCGCAAGGAGACCGGCCAGACTGTCACGGACCCGGAGGGCGGCCGTGACGTGCCGTCCGTCCTGCTCACCCCGCAGGCGATCTACAAGGACAACGTCAAGGACGTCATCGCCGACGGCTTCGTGACCAAGGAAGAGGTCTGCACCGGCGACTTCGCCAAGCTCTGCACCGACGCGGGCATCAGCTGACCTCACCCGCCTAGGTGGCGCCGCCCGGCACGGTAACCCCGTGCCGGGCGGCGTGCCGCCGCTGGACGGGCCCCGATCTCCCTCCGTGACAAAGGAGAACCCCGTGTCCGCGACCCCTCTGCTGGAGCTACGCGGGATCGACAAGAGCTTCGGTCCCGTCCAGGTCCTACGCGACGTCGCCTTCGCCGCCTACCCGGGCGAGGTCACCGCGCTCGTCGGCGACAACGGCGCCGGCAAGTCGACCCTGGTCAAGTGCATCAGCGGCATCTACCCCACCGACGCCGGACAGTTCGTCTTCGACGGCCAGCCGGTGCACATCAACAGCCCGCGCGACGCCGCCTCGCTCGGCATCGAGGTCGTCTATCAGGACCTCGCGCTCTGCGACAACCTCGACATCGTGCAGAACATGTTCCTCGGGCGCGAGAAGCGCAGCGGCATCGTCCTCGACGAGCCGACCATGGAGCAGATGGCGGCCGAGACCCTCGCCGGGCTCTCCGTACGCACCGTCAAGTCGCTGCGTCAGCACGTCTCCAGCCTCTCCGGCGGCCAGCGCCAGACCGTGGCGATCGCCAAGGCGGTGCTCTGGAACAGCAGGCTGGTGATCCTGGACGAACCGACCGCCGCGCTCGGCGTGGCGCAGACCGCCCAGGTGCTCGAACTGGTCCGCCGGCTGGCCGACAACGGCCTGGCCGTCGTGCTCATCTCGCACAACATGAACGACGTCTTCGCCGTCTCCGACCGGATCGCCGCGCTCTACCTCGGCCAGATGGTCGCCCAGGTGAAGACCACCGACATCACTCACGCCCAGGTGGTCGAGCTGATCACCGCTGGTCGCTCCGGCGGGATCGGGCTCACCGCCGAGCCGGCCACCAACGGCAACGGCCCGGCGCAGGCCGACAGCACCACGGGAGGCGTCTCATGAGCACCACCGCCGTCAAGCAGGACGGGCCGGCCGGCGTCGCGCCGACACCGACCGTCGGCAGCCACGCCCGCGACTACTGGCGTCGGGTACGCGGTGGTGACATCGGCGCGCTGCCCGCCGTTCTCGGCCTGCTCGTCCTCTGCACCGTCTTCTCGATCATGCGACCGTCGTTCCTCACCGCGGGCAACCTCGCCAACCTGTTCACGCAGGGCGCGGCGGTCACCCTGATCGCGATGGGCCTGGTCTTCGTCCTGCTGCTCGGCGAGATCGACCTGTCGGCCGGCTTCGCCAGCGGCGTCTGCGCGGCGGTACTGGCCAACGTGGTCACCGTGCTCGGACATCCGTGGTACGTCGCGGTGATCGCCGCCGTGCTCACCGGCATGGTGATCGGTACGACGCTCGGCTTCCTGGTCGCCAAGATCGGCATTCCCTCCTTCGTGGTGACCCTGGCCGGCTTCCTGGCCTTCCAGGGCGTGGTGCTGCTGCTGATGGAGGAAGGCCGCAACATCTCGGTCCGCGACCCGGTGCTGGTGGCGATCGCCAACCGCAACCTGCCGCCGCTGCTCGGCTGGACGCTCGCCGCCGTGGCCGTCGCCGGTTACGCCGCCATTCAGCTGCTCCGCCACCGCGGTCGTGCCGCGCGGGGCCTGATCACCGACCCGATCACGGTGGTGCTCGCCCGCATCGGCGGGCTGGCGGTGATCCTCGGCCTCGCGGTCTACGTGCTGAACCTGGAACGCAGCCGCAACGTCCTGATCAGCTCGCTCAAGGGCGTGCCGATCGTGGTGCCGATCATCGCCGTGCTGCTCATCGTTTGGACCTTCGTACTCCAGCGCACCAGCTACGGCCGGCACATCTACGCGGTCGGCGGCAACAAGGAAGCCGCCCGCCGCGCCGGCATCAACGTGGACCGGATCCGCATCTCGGTCTTCATCATCTGCTCCACCATGGCCGCGATCGGCGGCATCGTCGCCGCCAGCCGGGCCAACTCGGTCGACCCGAACACCGGCGGCAGCAACGTGCTGCTCTACGCCGTCGGCGCGGCCGTGATCGGTGGCACCAGCCTCTTCGGTGGCAAGGGTCGCGTCCTCGACGCGGTGCTCGGCGGCGCGGTGGTCGCGGTGATCGACAACGGCATGGGCCTGATGGGCTACAGCTCGGGCGTGAAGTACGTGGTCACCGGCGTGGTGCTGCTCCTGGCCGCCAGCGTCGACGCACTGTCGCGCCGACGAGCCGCCGCCACCGGTAACCGCTGACCGCTCCACTGAAGGTAGTCACCACCCGATGCGCGTAGGACCGAGCCAGGACGAGATTCGTCGACAGAATCTCGGCGCCCTGCTGCGCTACGTGCACGTGCACGGTGCCACCACACGCGCGGAACTGACCACCACGCTGGGGTTGAACCGGAGCACCATCGGCGCGCTCACCGCCGACCTCGCCGCGGCCGGCCTGGTGACTGAGGGGGCGCCGAGGGAAACCGGCCGGGCCGGACGACCGTCGTTGGTCGTCCGGCCCGAGTCGGACCGGGTCTTCGCGTACGCGTACAGCATCGAGGTGGACCGGCTGCGGGCCGCGCGGGTCGGGCTCGGCGGCGCGGTGCTCGACCGTCGGGAACTGGACCGCCCGCGCGGTCTCACCGCGGCGGAGGCCGCGCCGCTGCTGGCCGGGGCGGTCAAGGAGATGCGGCAGGCGCTGCCGGAGGGTGCCGTCTGTGTCGGCGCCGGGGTCGCGGTCTGCGGCATGGTTCGCCGCGACGACGGCCTGGTCCGGCTCGGCCCGACCACCGGTTGGGTGGACGAACCCATCGGCACCGCGCTCGGCACGGAACTCGGGGTCGACGTGCCGGTCACGGTCGGAAACGTGGCCGACGTGGCGGCCTTCGCCGAGCACGCCCGGGGCGCGGCGGCCGGCTGCGAGAACGTGATCTACCTCTACGGCGACGTCGGCGTGGGTGCCGGGATCATCGCCGGGGGCCGGCGGCTGACCGGGCACGGCGGCTACAGCGGCGAGGTGGGACACATGGTGGTGGTCCGCGACGGGGCCCGCTGCGAGTGCGGCAACCGGGGTTGCTGGGAGACCGAGATCGGCGAGCACGGGCTGCTCCGGGCCGCCGGCCGCTCCGACGCCCGGGGGCGGGAGGCGATGCTGGCGGTCTTCGACGCCGCCGACCGCGGTGACGCCCAGGCCCAGATCGCGGTACGCCAGGCCGGTGACTGGCTCGGCTTCGGCGTCGCCAACCTGGTCAACATCTTCAACCCGGAGATGGTCATCTTCGGCGGCACCATGCGCGACCTCTACCTGGCCGCCGCCGCCCAGGTGCGCAGCCGGCTCAACTCCAACGGGCTGCCCGCCTGCCTGGAGCACGTCCGGCTGCGTACGCCGAAACTCGGCGAGGACGCTCCCCTGGTCGGTGCCGCCGAACTCGCCTTCGACCGGCTCCTGGCCGACCCGCTCGACGTTAGCTGACCTACAGTTCCAGATTTCGCGAACCGGTTTCGCCAACCGGTGAACTGATCGGCCAGTCGGTCCGTACCAGTGTGCGGACGGCCGACGGGTACGGACGTCCGTCGCTCAACCGATCGGTTCTCGTCCGAGGAGGCGCCGCAGACATGGCACCGCTGGATTCCGCTCGTCGCCGGCAGGGCAACCGGTCCCGTCGCTTGGCGGTGCTGCTCACCACCATCGCCGCAGCTCTCGTCGTCCTGCCCGGCGTGGCGCTGGCCGCGCCCGCCGGTCAGCAGCTCGCCGCCGCCGACCAGGCCCTGCTCGACGGGGTGCGACTGGCCGGGCTCTGGGAGATGCCGGCCGGACAGATGGCCGCCGAGAAGGGCCAGTCGCCGGTGGTCCGGGAGATCGGCGCGGAGATCGCCCGGCAGCACGAGGAACTGGACCGGCTCACCGTCGAGGCGGCCAACAAGCTCGGTGCGACCATCCCGAACCAGCCGACCGCCGAACAGCAGGGCTGGCTTGATGAGATGAAGAACGCCAACGGTGCCCGCTTCGACCAGATCTTCGTCACCCGGCTGCGGGTCGCCCACGGCAAGATCTTCCCGGTCGTCGGCGCGGTCCGGGCCAGTACCCGCAACGCCGTCGTCCGTGACCTGGCGAACGCCACCAACAAGTTCGTCGGCGACCACATGATCATGCTGGAGAGCACCGGGCTGGTCCGCTGGGCGGAACTGCCGCCGGCCGCGCTGCCGGCCCCCGGCAACGACGGGCTGCTCGCCGCCGCGTCGGCGAACACCGGCCCGCAGATCGGCGTCAGCAACACCATCATCTGGGCGATCTTCCTCGGCGCCCTCGGCACCGGCGGTTTCCTCACGTACCGCATGTTCCGTCGCAGCTGACCGCCGCCACCTGAACCGATGACCGCTCGTACCCGGGCCGCTGCCCTGCTCGGGCTGATCCTCGTCACGCTGTGCGCCGCCCTGGGCCCCGCCGGTCCAGCGGCGGCGCACGCCGTGGTGGTGGCCACCACCCCGCAACGCGACGAGGTCCTCGGGTACGCGCCGCGCGAGGTGCTGGTGACCTTCAGCGAGAACATCGCCGTGGTCCCCGGCCGGGTACAGGTCCTGGCGCCCGACGGCAAACGCATCAACGTCGGCGAGCCGGAGGTCCGGGACCGGACCATGCGGATCGCGCTGCGGGCGTCCGACCGCCCGCTCGGCACCTACCTGGTCAGCTACCGCGTCATCTCGGCGGACAGCCATCCGGTCGCCGGCAGCTTCACCTTCGCCGCCGGAGCACCGTCGGCCACCCCACCACTGCCGACCGAGACGGACGCGACACCGGCCGGAACGCTGGTGCCGCTGGCGAAGTACCTCGGCTACCTCGGCCTGCTGCTGGCGGTCGGCCCGCCGCTGCTCACCGCGACCCTCTGGCCCAGACGCCGGTCCCGACGCGGAGCGACGATCATGGCACTGGTCGGGCTCGGGCTGGTCGCCGCCGCTGCGGTGGGGACCTGGATCGGGCAGGCCGCGCAGGTGGTCGGCGCGCCGGTCGGTCAGCTCTCCGCCGCCGATCTGCGTGCGGTCGCCGACACCGACGTCGGGACGGTGCTGACGGTACGCCTGATCCTGGTCGGCCTCGCCGCCGCGCTGCTGCCGGCGGTCACCCGGGGCACCGCCGGTCGCTGGCGGACCGGTGCGCTGGCCGCCACGGGCGTGGCGGGTCTGGTCACCTGGCCACTGGCCGGGCATCCGATCGCCTCACCGGTGCCGCCGGTGAGCGTCGTGCTGACCACCGTGCACATCGCCGGGGTCGCCGTCTGGTTGGGTGGGCTGCTCGCCCTGACCGTGTTCCTGCTTCGGGGCACCCACGAGCGCGTCCTCGCCCGGATCCTGCCGGCCTGGTCGAGGTGGGCCACGCTGGCCGTGGCCTGGCTCGTCACCGCCGGAGTCCTGCAGGCCGCGATCGAGTTGGGCCGGCCCTCGGCGTTGTGGGACAGCACGTACGGTCGCCTGCTCCTGGGCAAGGCGGCGCTGCTGGCCGCGGTGCTGGCCATCGCGGCCGGTCAGCGCCGGCTGATCCGGCGTCGGGTCGCGGCGAGCCGCCCCCGGTGGGTCGCCCGTGCGGCCGGCGCGGAACTCGTCGTGACGGCGGTGGTGCTGGCGCTGACCGCGGTGCTGGTGCAGACGCCACCCGGACGCACCGCAGGCACCGCGGCCGACGGGGTGACCCGGGAGGGTGTCGCGCAGTCGCTCACCACTGACCTGTTCACCGTGCAGTTCGACATCTACCCGGCGGTCGCCGGCACCACGAACAGCCTGCACGCGTACGTCTACACGCCACAGGCGAAGGAGTTGCCGGTGGCGGAGTGGATGGTCACCGCGGCCCTGCCGGAGGCCGGCATCGAGCCGATCACCGTCGACGT
Source organism: Micromonospora aridisoli (assembly GCF_056150025.1). NCBI lineage: Bacteria > Bacillati > Actinomycetota > Actinomycetes > Micromonosporales > Micromonosporaceae > Micromonospora > Micromonospora aridisoli. The sequence goes on from NZ_JAXCFK010000010.1 coordinate 299,776, forward strand.
CTTCCCGCTGGAGCCACACCACGGCAGCGCAGAAATCCACTTCCCGGTGGCCGGGGAGTGGACGCTGCGGATCAGCGCCCGCATCAGCGAGATCGACCGCTCCACCGCCACCACCACGGTGACCATCCGCTGACCGGGCCCGGTGCCGCGCTTCAGCGGTCGACCTGGGTGAAGTCCCAGGAATGGGGCTTGCGGGCGAGCAGCATCACCGGCGGGTCGGGCAGCGGCCGAGGGCTGCTGCGCCACTTGGAGATCACCACGACCCGGTGATCGGTGGAGGAGAAGACCTCGCTGGACAGGTGCAGCGGGTCGTGCTCGAAGTCGGGCAGCGCGGTGTCACAGACCCAGGTGATCAGGTCGGTGAGCGCGTACGGTTCCGCCCGCGCCTCCCACATCCGTACGATCACGTCGCCGTCCTCCTCAGACGCTGACCGTGGTCAGCGGCATGGCCGAATCCGCGGGCAGGTCGAGCCGGCTCGGCGCGACACCCGAGGCGACCAGGTGCGAGCCGAGGGCCGCCACCATCGCGCCGTTGTCGGTGCACAGGCCGGGCCGGGGCACCCGGACCCGGATGCCGTGCCGGGCGGCCCGCTGCTCGGCCATCGCCCGCAGCCGCGAGTTGGCCGCCACTCCCCCGCCGATCACCAGCGTCTCCACACCCCGGCCCCGGCAGGCGTCCAACGCCTTGCCGACCAGCACGTCGCAGACCGCCTCCTGGAAGGACGCGGCGACGTCCGCGACCGGAACCGGCTCGCCGGCCCGCTCGCGGGCCTCCACCCAGCGCGCCACCGCGGTCTTCAACCCGGAGAAGGAGAAGTCGTGACGGTGCGCGACGAGATCCTTGGCGGCGGTCAGGCCACGCGGAAAGGCGATCGCCGCCGGATCACCGGCCCGGGCCTCCCGATCGATGTACGGCCCACCGGGAAACGGCAGGCCGAGCAGCCGGGCCACCTTGTCGAACGCCTCGCCGGCCGCGTCGTCGATGGTGGCGCCGAGCGGGGTCACGCCCCGGGCCAGGTCGTCGATCAGGAGCAACGACGAATGACCACCGGAGACCAGCAGCGCGATCGCCGGTTCGGGGAGCGGTCCGTGCTCCAACGTGTCCACCGCGACGTGCGCCGCGAGATGGTTGACGCCGTAGACCGGTTTCTCGGCGGCGACCGCGTACCCCTTGGCCGCAGCCACCCCGACGAGCAGCGCCCCGGCCAGGCCGGGCCCGGCGGTGACCGCGATCGCGTCGACGTCGGCGAGCGTCACCCCCGCCTCGGCCAGCGCCCGCTCCATGGTCGGCACGATGGCCTCCAGGTGCGCCCGGCTGGCCACCTCGGGCACCACGCCGCCGAACCGCGCGTGCTGGTCCACACTGGAGGCGAGCGCGTCGGCGAGCAGGGTGTGCCCGCGTACGACACCGACGCCGGTCTCGTCGCACGAGGTCTCGATGCCGAGGATCAGTGGTTCGTCAGCCATACGATTTCTCAGTCCTGGAGGCGCTGCATCACCAGCGCGTCGGTGTTGCTCGGTTGGTAGTAGCCGCGTCGTACCCCGATCGGCTCGAATCCGTGCATCGCGTAGAGCCGCTGGGCCGGCGCGTTGTCGGCGGCGACCTCCAGCAGCACGGCGCGTACGCCGAGCCGGGTGGCCTCGGCGAGCAGTGCCTCCAGCAGCAGCCGGCCGATCCCCCGGCGCTGCGCGTCCCGCCGGACCGCGACGTTCTGCACCCACGCCTCGTCCGGCGGCGCGACGGCGAGCCCGGCGTACCCGAGCACCGCGCCCTCGCCGTCGGTCGCGACCCGGTAGAAATGCCCGTGGGCCAACTCGTTCCAGAACATCGGTGCCGACCACTGCTCGGCACCGAAGAGGTCCGCCTCGATCGGCAACACCTCGTCGATGTGCCACCAGCGGAACCGGCCGAGTCGCACCTCGCTCACGACAAGACCGCTCTGCCCGCGGCTCACGGCAGGACCGGTTTGCGCACGGTCGCCGCCACCGCGTCCGGGCGACGCAGGTAGAGCGGCGTCAACGGTTCACCGGGCGCGCCGGTGCGGATCCGCTCGGCGGCCAGGGTGGCCAGCGCGGTCGCGTCCGGGTAGCGCGGCTCGGGTCGCAGCGGCAGCCCGAGGGCGTCGGCGTACCGGTGGGCACCGTCGCCGACGGCAGCGGTCACGCCCAGTTCCCGGGCCCGATCGGCGGCCACCGTCGGTGCGCCGACCTCCGGCCCGACCAGGCGCTGGCCGGCGCCGTCGTAGACCGCCCAGTAGATCTCCCGGCGCCGCGCGTCGCTCGCCGCCAGCACCGGCTCGCCGGCCGCCGCCGGGTGGCCGATCGCGTCGAGCGAGCAGACACCGTACGCGGGAATGTCGAGCACCTGGGACATGGTGGCGGCGGTGACCAGCCCCACCCGCAGCCCGGTGAACGGCCCGGGGCCGACCCCGGCGACGATCGCGTGCAGGTCGGCCGGCCGGGCGGCGACGTCGGCGAGCACCGCGTCGACCTGCGGGGCGAGCAGTTCGCCGTGCGCCCGAGCATCGACGGTGCACCGGTGCGCCCGGGTCGTGACGCCACTCGTGGTGACCTCGACGAGCGCCGCGGTCACCGCCGGGGTCGAGCTGTCCACCACCAGTACGAGCACAATGACCCAGCCTAGCCGCATCGTCTCCGGCCCTCGGACGCCCGCCCGCCATCGCCGCCGAGTCGTAGCGCTCGCGCGCACCGCTGTGGTTCTCGAAGGAGGCACGGGGCCAGGCCCGTCAGCGCCTGGCCCCGTAGCGATGGATCAGTTGCGGCGGCTCCACTGCTGGTTTGCTCCACCCCAGCAGCTGTACAGCTGGATCATCGCCCCGTTACCGCTGCCACCGGCGTCGAGGCACAACCCTGACTGCACTCCGGTGATCGTGCCGTTGGAGTTGATGTTCCACTGCTGGTTCGCGCCGCCGTGGCAGTCGTAGATGGTCACCCGCGTGCCGTTGCTGGTGCCCTGATTCGCGGCGTCCAGGCACTTGCCGTTCACCGTCAGCTGCCGGCTCGAGGTGTGGGTGAACCGCTGGTTCGACCCGCCCCAGCAGTCGTACAACTGGATCTGGGTGCCGTTGGTGGTGCTGGAGTTCGGCACGTCCAGGCACCGGCCGGACTGCTGACCGACGATCATCTGGCCGGTACCGCCACCGGGCGGCGGGGTGGTCGGGTTGCTCGGGGTGGGGCCGGGGTTGCTGCCTTCCCGGACGGTGATGTCCGAGCTTCCCTGGCTCTGGTAACCCTCGGTGGCCATGATCTGGTAGTAGTGGTTGCCGAGGTTCAGGCCCACGCGAGCCCAGGCGTCGAAGTGGTTGGCGGTGGTGATGGTGCCGCTGCTGCGCTTCTGCTGCCGGACGCTCCAGTACTGGTAGAACGTCGCGGTGCCGTCGATCGAGGGC